>NZ_WQNH01000058.1 GCF_009812055.1 Chelativorans xinjiangensis
CAGTCGCATTGGCCATCGACTCGCTCCTTCTTCAGTCGCGAGCACAATCCTATAATGAAATGAACTTCAGTTCCAGGTGACTAGACCACGATTGCAGTTGGTTGCGAGGTGATTTGAACCTAAATTCTAAGTGATTGATTTTCTTTGGGTCTGTTGACCTGCCACGGGTAATTTCCTCCAGTTTGGATTAGCGTCCGGCCACGTTTGAAGGACGGACAGATGAAGAGAAAGCGGTTTTCGGACGAGCAGATCATTGCAGTTTTGCGTGAGCAGGAATCCGGTGCGAAGGTGGCGGATCTGTGCCGCAAGCACGGCATTTCCGATGCGACCTTTTACAATTGGAAGGCCAAATATGGCGGCATGGACGTCTCGGACGCCAGGCGGCTGAAGGCTCTGGAAGACGAGAACGCGAAGCTGAAGAAGCTCCTTGCCGATCAGATGCTCGAAGCCTCTGCACTTCGAGAGGTTCTTGCAAAAAATGGTAGGGCCTGCTGCAAAACGCGACGCCGTCGCGCATCTGAGGTCCGCCATGGGCCTGTCGGAGCGGCGGGCCTGTCTGATCGTCGGAGCCGATCGCAAGACGATCCGCTATCGCTCTTGCCGTCCGCCGGAGGCGGAGTTGCGCGGGCGGTTGCGTGAGCTTGCCAATGAACGTCGGCGCTTCGGCTATCGGCGGTTGTTCATCCTGCTCCGACGTGAGGGCGAGCCATCGGGGATCAATCGCATCTATCGGCTCTATCGCGAGGAAGGTTTGGCGGTCCGCAAGCGGCGGGCCCGGCGGCCTACGCCGAGATCCTCGCCGCAACCGGCTCCAGCGCTGCGCAAGTCGAAGGCTCCGCGCCCTCCGCCGGTTGCTCACCCCGCGCCCCGTGGCGTAACAGAAACGGCCGAAGCTCTAATCGCCGCTGGATGAAAGTTCAGTGGCAGGTCACTGTTTGCGGCGGGCAAATCCGCCAAAACGAAATTCCAGCAACCCTTTGAGTTCACTTGAGTTTTTGATTTTAGGTGGTTGCGGGGGCTCGCAACCACCGATACCGACATTTGCTTGCGATATCTGTATGACAGGCTTCGCGCCATAAGCCGCCATTTACGCCCGCTCTTCAACCTGTTGACCCGATGCGATCGCTCAGGCTTACCATCGCAGTGGCGCAAGTTGAGCAGACCTTGCTGGATCAGGGCGCCTGGTCTGCTTTGACGGCAAAGCGCAGGACCGTTTTCACCACGTGCTGGCGTAAGGTTTCCTGCCCTCCGGCGCTGTAAAGTCGGTCTCCGAAAATAAGGGAGAAGGTTGCGCGGTTGGACACATTGAAGAAGCTGAGCGCGCTTATCTGCCAGTGGAGTTCGAGCGGATCAACGTCTTCGCGGAAAACGCCCGCCTTCTTGCCGCGCCGGCAGATCGTCTCCAGCTTCTCGATGGCACCCGCGTTCAGGCGGCCGATTAGTTCCGACTGCCTGATGTAGGCACCGTGATGGATGTTCTCGATCATCACCAGACGGATGAAGTTGGGGTTGCTGCTGTGATGGTCGAAGGTGAACTCCGCGAGACGTGTGAGCGCCTCCACCGGCGACAGATGGTCAAGATCGAGATCGCGCTCGCCCTCGCGTACTTTCCGGTACGCCTCCTCGAGTACGCGGCGGTAGAGCCCCTCCTTGTCGCCGAAGTAGTAGTAGATCATGCGCTTCGAAGTGCGCGTCTTGGCCGCGATCTCGTCCATGCGCGCCCCCGACAGGCCGTTGGCTGCGAACTCTGACGTCGCGACGGCGAGGATGTTCAACTGCACGCCGGCGGGATCCTGCTTCCAGCCACCACGGCTGATGCTCTTCTGTAGTTCCAGGTCCAACTCGCCCATGCAGCAGCCTCCTTGCTCCCATGGTTCTTATACGAATTAACCAGCTCGTTCAAAGTTCTTGACTGAATTAACCGGATAGTTCAAATTGCATTGTGTGGCGCGCGCCTACAAGGAGGAACGGCGAAGCCGTGAGGGAGGATCAGGTTTGAAGCCAGTGGCGGTCAGCGCTGAACCTGCGCAAACGCTGGTATCACCACGTAGCAGCGTGCTGGTCGGCCTCATTGGCCGCGGCATCCAGCTTTCACGCACCCCTGCCATGCACGAAGCGGAGGGGCGTGCTCAGGGCATCGCTTACATCTACCGGCTGATTGACGCCGATCTGATAGGCGATCCGGCGCCCTCGATCTCGGAGCTCGTCCGCTTCGCCGAATATTTCGGGTTCTCCGGGTTCAACGTCACCTTTCCGTTTAAGCAGGAGATCCTGCCGCTGCTCGACAAGTTGTCGGATGCGGCGCGTGTGGTCGGCGCCGTCAACACGGTGGTGCTGAAGGACGGGCTGCGCTTCGGTCACAACACCGACTGCTGGGGTTTCGCGGAAAGCTTCAGGCGGGACATGGCGGGTGTTCCCCTCGACCGTGTGGTCCAGTTCGGGGCTGGTGGCGCGGGGGCTGCTGTCGCCTATGCTCTTATCAAGCTGGGTGTGAGGGAGCTCGCGATCGTCGATTCCCAACCCGGACGGGCGGAACGCCTGGCAGAGCGCCTGAATATCGCCATCGGTGGTTCGGTCCGTGCGGAAACGAACGTCCAGGAAGCCGTCGCGGCCGCCGATGGGCTGGTCAACGCGACACCTGTAGGAATGGCGCAATATCCCGGGATGCCCTTTCCGGGTGACCTCCTGGCATCCCACCACTGGGTGGCCGAGATCGTCTATTTCCCGAGAGAGACGGAGCTTCTACGTCATGCCCGCCGCCTAGGGTGCAAGGTTCTTCCGGGGATGGGTATGGCGATCGGGCAGGCAGTCCGCGCCTTCGAGCTTTTCACGGGACGGACGACGGACATAACCGCCATGGCCAGGCATTTCGAGGCAGCGGCATGAGCCAAGGCGACGGAAATGGCCGCGCAGGGCAGTCGAAGGCGATCGAGATGACGAGCGCACTCGGTGTTCGCTCTGGAATTGAGGAGGAGGAGGAGAAAATCGCATGAAGCTATTCCCCATAGCAGCTCTGGGGGCTGTTTTTCTGGCCACGCTGCCGGCGCAGGGTGCAAGTCAGGACCTCGATTTCCCAACCGCGCCAAAACCGCCGGCCGGGGATGCTTTTCCGGAGCGCTCCGTCCAGTTTCCCGGCGGCGTCGTCGCGCTTGCCGACGTTACCTACGACACCCAGGTTGGGTACCGGCCGCTGACGCTCGATCTCTACCGGGATCCGAACGCGGCAGAGCCGCGGCCTGCCATCCTCTACATTCACGGTGGCGGGTGGGAACGGAGCCACAAGAGGACCGCCGGCGTGTTCACCGATTTTCCCGGGGTGCTGGCAAATCTCGCCGCCCGCGGATTCGTCGTCGCATCGGCAGAGTATCGCCTCAGTGGAGAAGCGCCCTTTCCCGCGGGAATCAACGACGTCAGGGCCGCGATCCGGTTCCTGAGGGACAACGCGGACGAGTATGGCATCGATCCGGAACGCATCGGAATTTGGGGAAGTTCGGCAGGCGGCCAACTGGCAGCCCTGGCTGCGGTGAGCTGCGACGAGAGCGATCTTGAACTCTTCGCAAAAGGCACATCCGAGACCTCGACCTGTGTCTCGGCTGCCGCGATCTGGTACGGGATATTCGACTTCGGTTCCGGAGAGGCGCCCGAGCCCTCCCTTTCGGCGAATGTGCCTACCCGTTTCCTTGGCTGCACGCCCGGCTACTGCGCGAATTATCTCGTCAAGGCCGCAAGTCCGATCAGCCATGTGGACGAAAAAGATCCGCCCTTCCTGCTTGCGCACGGAACGGACGATCAGATCGTTCCGATATCGCAGTCGCAGTTCGAAGCCAGGCTGAAGGATGCCGGCGTGGCGGTGCAGACCCACTATGTGGACGGGGTCGACCACAGCTTCGTCGCCCCGGAAGAGGCGCTGACGCGGCGCTCTGCCTTGGAGGCGATGGGCCGAACCTTCGACTTCTTCACCGAGCAGCTCAAGCCCGCAACATCACAATGATGCAGCGTACTCAACCGCAAGCGAGGCCCGCGAGGGCCGTAGGACCAACCATCGCAAAAGGGAGGAAAGCATGAACATCACCATCAGTCGCCGCCAGTTCATCATCGGAACCAGCGTTCTCGCTGCATCCGCCGCCTTTCCGGCACTGGCGCAGGACAAGCCGAAGCTCCGCTTCTCTGCCGTGTTCTCGGAACAGGATATCCGCGCGGAGATGATGCAGAAGTTCGCCGACGCGATCGCCGACGACTTCACTTTTGAAGGCTACTACGGCGGCAACCTCTTCAAGCAGGGTACCGAGCTCGTCGCGCTGCAGCGCGGCAATCTCGAAATGGGCAACATTGCGCCGCAGGACATCTCCAAGCAGATCCCGGCCTGGTCAATCGTGACTGCCGGCTACCTGTTCCGTGACGCGGCCCATGTGAAGACCTTCTTCAACAGCGAGCCCGGCGCCGAGTTGAAGAAAATGGCCGAGGATCAACTTGGCATAAAGATTCTGGGGCCGACCTATTTCGGCGTTCGCCAGGTTGGACTCAAGCCGGAAAAGGACATCCGCACTCCCGCCGATCTGGCGGGCATTAAGCTGCGCATGCCCCCCGGAGATGCATGGCAGTTCCTTGGCGAGGCGCTTGGCGCCAACCCCACGCCGATGGCTTACGCCGAGGTCTATACGGGCCTGCAGACCGGCGCGATCGACGGGCAGGATAATCCGCTGCCGAATGTCGAGAACATGAAGTTTTACGAGGTGATGTCGCAGATCGTCCTGACCTCGCACCTCGTCGGCTTCGACCTGCTGACCGTCTCGAAGAAGGTTTGGGACGAAATGGATGCGGACACCCAGGCCCGCTTCCAGGCGGCAGCGGATGCGGCCATCGACTTCTCTACGGAAAAACATCTCACGCGCGAGGCCGAGCTGGCCGACTCCTTCAAGGAGAAAGGCTTGAAGATCTATGAGCCTGACCGGGAGGCCTTCCGCGAGCATGTGCAGCAGAAGTACCTCGCCTCCGACCTGGCCAAGGACTGGCCGGAAGGCATGGTCGAGAAGATCAACGCGCTCTGAGTGTCCAGCCCGCTGCGGGCATGGTCCGTGGCGGGCTGGTTCCACGCGTTCAGCAGGAATGAACCGCATGCCATCGAAATCAAGGGTCGGTCTCTGGCTCTACCGCCGTGCGGAAAACCTTCTCGCGCTCATGCTTGGCGTGATGTTCCTCGCTTTCTTGCTGCAGGTCCTGTTCCGGTACGTGCTCAACCTGCCCGTCGGATGGACCAATGAACTCAGCTCCATCCTCTGGATCTGGATCGTCCTCTTCGGCGCGGCCCTCGTCGTGCGTGAGGAGGAGGAGGTGCGCTTCGATCTGCTCTTCGCCTCCGCGGGGCCGCGGCTTCGCCGGATCATGTTCCTGCTTTCGGCTGCGGCTCTGTTGTTCCTCTACGGATACTCCTTTCCGGCGGTTATCGACTACGTCACCTTCATGAAGGTCGAGAAAAGCTCCTATCTCAAGCTGCGCTTCGACTGGGTCTTCTCCATCTACATCGTCTTCGTTCTGGCCGTGATCGCCCGCTACATCTGGCTGTCCTGGAAGGCGCTCACCGGCCGAGCTCTCGATGATCTCGACTCCTTGAAGGCAGGCTCCGGCGTATGAGCTTCGCCAGCCCGTTCTCCCTGTCGCTCGTGACAATCACCGCGCTCGCCTTCCTGGGCCTGCCGATCGGCCATGCCATGATCGCCGGCTCCATTCTCTACCTGATGCTTGCGGGCCTCGACATGGGAACCGCCGCCGAGCAGCTGCTGAACGGCATGTATTTCAATTACATCATCCTCGCCGTGCCGCTGTTTATCCTCGCCGCGGAGCTGATGAATATCGGCTCTATGACGGACCGGCTCATGGCTTTCTGCAACGCGGTGGTCGGCCGGTTCCGTGGCGGGCTGGCTCACGTCAACATCCTCCAGTCGATCATCTTCGCGGGCATGTCCGGCTCCGCGATCGCGGATGCCGCCGGAACCGGCAAGATGATGCAGCAGCTCATGACGAAGGATCAGAAGTATCCGCCGAGCTATGCCGCAGCACTTACGGCGGCGACAGCGGTGATCGGGCCCATCATCCCGCCCTCGATCCCCATGATCATCTACGCGCTCGTCTCCGATGCATCGATCGGATACCTGTTCCTCGCCGGCGTCGTGCCGGGACTGCTGATGGCCCTGTCGCAAATGGTCATCGTCTCGTTCGATGCGCGCAGAAAGGGATTTCCGGTCGAGCCGCCCACGCCGCTGCGGGCCCTGCCGGGCATCACGTGGCGCGCGCTGCCGACGCTGATGATGCCCGTCGTCCTGCTCGGCGGCATCTATTCCGGCGTTACCACGCCGACGGAGGCAGCAGCTGTCGCCGCGGCTTACGCGCTTCTCGTGTCGACCATCCTCTATCGCAGTGTGAGCTTCGGCGCCTTCTACCGCTCGGTGCTGTCGAGCGCGCGCACATCGGCATCCATCGGCATGCTGATTGCCGGCGCATTGGTCTTCAACTATGTCGTCACAGTGGAGAATATCCCGCAGGCGCTGAGCGCTTTCCTGACTGCCCGCGACCTTTCCCCAACCGGCTTCCTGATCATTGTCAACATCGTGCTCTTGCTGCTCGGTTGCCTGCTGGAAGGCACAACCATTCTTCTGGTCGTGGTGCCGGTGCTCATCCCGACGGCGCAGGCGCTCGGGATCGACATGGTCCATTTCGGCGTCATGGTCGTCGTCAACATCATGCTTGGCCTCATTACCCCACCCTACGGCCTGCTTCTCTTCGTCATGACTCGGATCGCCAATGTGCCGTTGCGCAAGATCGTGCGCGACGTGCTTCCATTCCTGTGGGCCATGGTGGGTTCACTCGGCCTCATCACCTTTTTCCCCGATCTCGTGCTTTGGCTGCCGAGGCTGCTCGGATATGGCGGCTGAACGCAGAAAGGAGACGCCAATGACCGTAAAGCCGATTTTCATCCTCAACGGACCGAACCTCAACCGTCTCGGAAAACGCGAGCCGGAAATCTACGGCACCACGACGCTCGCCGAGGTCGAGGCGATGTGCCGCGAGGCGGGGGGCGACACGCCGGTGCGGTTCCATCAGTCGAATGCCGAGCATCAGCTTGTCGACTGGATCCATGGGGCGATCGACGAAGGCGCGGGCATCCTCGTCAATCCGGCAGGCCTGAGCTTCAGGTCGATCCCGCTGCTCGACGCGCTGAAGATGTTTCCCGGGCCCATCATCGAGTTCCACATCTCGAACATCCATCGGCGCGAGGAGATCTATCACCGCTCGCTCGTCTCGACCGTCGCCACCGCCGTGCTGGCCGGGCTTGGGCCGCGCGGCTATGTGCTCGCAGTGAAGGCGTTGATTGACATGATCCGGGAGCATGAGACATGAAGACGTCCATCGCGACCGTATCGATCAGCGGCGACCTGCGCGAGAAGCTGGCGGCGATCGCCGCCGCCGGTTTCGACGGCGTGGAAATCTTCGAGAACGATTTCCTCGCCTTCGACGGGACGCCGGCCGAAGTGGGCCGCATGATCCGCGATCACGGCCTGGAGATCACGCTGTTCCAGCCCTTCCGCGATTTCGAGGGCCTGCCAGAGCCGCAGCGCACACGCGCGTTCGACCGGGCCGAGCGCAAATTCGACCTGATGGCCGAGCTCGGCACCGACCTGATGCTCATCTGCTCCAACGTATCGCCGGCCGCCCTTGGCGGCATCGACCGTGCCGCAGCCGATTTCCATGAACTTGGCGAGCGCGCTGCGAAGCGGGGCTTGAGGGTAGGTTACGAGGCGCTCGCCTGGGGGCGCCACATCAACGATCATCGCGACGCATGGGAGATCGTGAGACGAGCCGACCACCCCAATATCGGCCTTATCCTCGATTCCTTCCACACACTGGCGCGCAAGCTCGATGTCGAGACGATCCGTGCCATCCCCGGCGACCGCATCTTCATCGTGCAGCTCGCGGATGCGCCATATATGGAGATGGACCTGCTCTCTTGGAGCCGGCACTACCGCAACATGCCGGGCCAGGGCGACCTGCCCGTGGTCGATTTCATGCGTGCCGTGGCGGCCACCGGCTATGACGGCCCACTCTCGCTCGAAATCTTCAACGACCAGTTCCGCGGCGGTTCGCCCAAGTCGATCGCGGTGGATGGCAGGCGGGCGCTGGTGAACCTGATGGACCAGGTCCGCCGCGCCGAACCTGGTACGATTGCGATCGACGTGCCCGACATGCCCGACCGGATCCCGGTGGAGGGGGTGGAATTCGTTGAATTCGCTGCCAATGACGAGGAAGCGGGCGAGCTGGGCCAGCTGCTTTCGACCATGGGCTTTGCGCCACAGGCAAAGCACCGCAACAAGGATGTGGTGCTCTGGCGGCAGGGGCCCGCCGCGTCCGGCATCAACATCGTCATCAACACGGAGCACGAGGGCTTCGCCCATTCCTCCTATCTCGTCCACGGCACGAATGCCTATGCGCTTGGCATCCGTGTCGAGGACGCGCAGGCGACTGTGGCGCGCGCCCGCGCGCTCGGGGCGGAACCCTTCGAGCAGAAGCGCGGGCCGGGCGAGCTGGCCATTCCTGCAATCCGCGGTGTCGGCGGCGGCGTGATCTATTTCATCGACAGCCGCAGCGAACTCTCACGCGTCTGGGATATCGAGTTCGCGCCGCTGCCGAAGCGCAAGACGACGGTCGACGCAGGCCTTGTTGCGGTCGATCACATCGCGCAGACGATGAATTATGAGGAGATGTTGACCTGGATCCTGTTCTACACGGCGATCTTCCGCACCCGGAAATCCCCGATGGTGGACGTGGTCGACCCCGGCGGGCTGGTGCGCAGCCAGGTCATAGAAAGCGAGAATGGTACGCTCCGACTCACGCTCAACGGTGCCGAGAGCCGCAGGACGCTGGCGGGCCACTTCATCGCAGAAAGCTTCGGTTCGTCCGTGCAGCACCTCGCCTTCGCCAGCCGCGACATCTTTGCAAGCGCGGCGGCAATGCGAAAGCTCGGCTTCCGCCCGCTTGAGATCTCGCCCAATTACTACGACGACCTCGAGGCGCGATTCGGCATTGATGCGGCTCTGTCTCAACGGCTGCGGTCGCATAATATCCTGTATGACCGGGATGAAGGCGGCGAATATTTCCAGCTTTACAGCACCAACTACGGCGAGGGTTTCTTTTTCGAGATCGTGGAACGCCGCGGCGAATACCGCGGCTACGGCGCCGCCAATGCGCCCTTCCGTATCGCCGCACAGAAACGTCAGCTGAGACCATCCGGGATGCCAAAAAGCTGACGCCGCCAGCGCGGTGCCAAGTGCTGGCGGATGCGCATCAGACTCGTTGGTCCGATTTGCCGAGAGCTTTCAGGATAAAGCGAATCTGCGCGCGCAGGCCCGCTTCGGTGTCTTCGCAGTGTTGCACGCAGTGCTCGATCAGGATCGGATGGAAGAACGGCATGAATGCGGTCTTGATCGCACGCGCCGCCTCGGCGGGATCTTCGACCTTGAATTCGCCCGCTTCGATGCCCTCTCGGATGATCGCCTCGAAGATCATCATTATACGATCGAGATGCGCCTTGATGATCGCCCAGTTCTCCTGCATGGCGGCGACAATCATGTCGTGCATGCGCTTTTCCTTAACCAGTTTCGTCTTGTTGTGCCGGTGAATGGCGGTCAGGAGCCTGTCGAGTCTCTCCAAGGCCGGCGCGTCCGTACGAGCGATCGCAAAGGCGATGTCGGCAACCTCGTTCACGACACGCCTGCAGATGGCCTCGTTGATCGCATCCCTGGAGGGAAAGAAACGGTAGACGTTCGCGCGGCTCATGCCGAGTTCGGAGGCAATGTCGGCCATCGATGTCTTATGGTAGCCGATGCGGCGAAACTGTTCCTCCGCCACCTCCAGGATGCGCGCACGCACCTCGTCAGGATCAGCTCGCGTTCGGACTGGGCGATTCATGAATGCCTCCGGAATGATGAATTGGATCTGCCGGGCTCGCGTTTACGGGCGAGCCCTATTCGGCAGCCATTGCTATTTGCATTTCCAATTCCTCCGCTGCGTCCTCATGGACCTCGTCTGTGGTCGGCTTGATCCGGAACCACGCGGCGTAGAGCGCGGGAAGGAAGAGCAGGATCAGCACCGTGCCGACCGCCGTGCCGCCGATCAGCGTATAGGCCATCGATCCCCAGAAGACGGAGTGCGTGAGGGGGATGAAGGCCAGCACGGCGGCAAGTGCGGTCAGGATCACGGGTCTTGCACGTTGCACCGTGGCCTCGATGACGGCGTGATAGTCGTCAAGACCGGCAGCTCGGTTCTCCTTGATCTGCTCCGTCAGGATCAGCGTGTTGCGCATCAGGATGCCGGCGAGCCCTATCAGCCCCAGGATGGCGTTAAAGCCGAAGGGCTGGTTGAAGATGAGCAGCGCCGGCACGACGCCGACAAGGCCAAGCGGTGCCGTCAGCATGACCATCGTCATCGTCGAGAAGGACCGCACCTGCAGCATGATGACGATCAGCATTGCGGCGATCATGACCGGGAAGACCTTGGCCAGCGCGGTGTTGGCCTTTTCGGCCTCCTCGATCGATCCGCCCAGTTCGATGCGATAGCCGGCCGGAAGGGAAGCGATCAGTGGCTGAAGGGCCGTCATGATCTCCTTGGAAACCTCCGGAGGCTGGGTCGCCTCGTTGATGTCCGAGCGGATCGTGATGACGGGCGTGCGATCGCGGCGTTTCAGGATCGGCTCTTCCAGACGAATTTCCGAATGGCCGATCTGGTCGAGCGGAATCTGCCGCCCATCCCGGCTCGTCAGCGAGAAATCCGCCAGACGCGCCGGATCCAGCCGCTCCCCGCCGGCGCTGCGCGCCACGACGGGGACATTGCGGATGTCCTCGCGAACCTGCGTGACGGGAATGCCGGTGAGGAGGAACTGGAGCTGCTGGGCGACCTCGGCCGGTGAGAGACCGATGAGGTTCAACCGGTCCTGATCCGGGACGAAGCGGAGCACGGGCGTGCGGTTGCCCCAGTCGCGATTGACCTGCCGCACATCCGGGACGCCCCGCATGATGTCGAGGGCCTTCTCGGAGATGCTGTACAGTTGCTCGGGATCGGGGCCCATGACCCGGAACTCGACCGGGAACGGCGTATAGGGTCCGAACACAAGCTGGGTGACGCGCACATAGGCCTCGGGCGCAACTCCCTGTGACACAGCCTCTCGAAGCCGCTGCTTCAACGCATCACGCGCCTTCGCGTCCGGTGTCAGAACGACGATCTTGGCGAAGGCGGAATCGGGCAGCTCCGGCGCCATCGCGAAGAAGAAGCGGGGAGCGCCCTGGCCGACATAGCTCGTGACGATCACGGCCTCGGGCTGGTCGTCCAGCCAGCCTTCGAGCTTCTCGACAGCGGCAATCGTCGTTTCGATGCTGGTGCCCTCCGGCAGGCGAACCTCCACCAGCACTTCGGGGCGGTCGGATGTTGGGAAGAACTGTTGTTTGACGCCCCCCATACCGACGACGGAAAACGCGAAGGCGATGCCGACGATGCCGCTGGTCACGAACTTGTGCCGCACGGCAAAGGTGATGAGCCGTCGCAGGCGCCGATAGTTCGGCGTGTCGTAGATCGCGTGGTGGCCGCCTTCGACCGGTTTGATCTCGGGCAGCATCTTAACGCCGAGATAGGGCGTGAAGATCACCGCAACGATCCACGAGACGATGAGGGCGAACCCCACAACCCAGAAGATGTTGCCTGCGTACTCGCCGGCCGTCGAGCGCGCGAAACCCACCGGCAGGAAGCCGGCGATCGTCACGAGCGTTCCCGACAGCATCGGCGCCGCGGTGTGGCTCCACGCATAGGCCGCCGCCCTGATGCGGTCCATGCCTTCTTCCATCTTCACCACCATCACCTCGATGGCGATGATTGCGTCGTCCACGAGAAGGCCGAGCGCCAGGATAAGGGCGCCGAGCGTGATGCGGTCGAAGAAGCGGCCGGTTTCCAGCATGATGAGGAACACGACGGCGAGCGTCAGGGGGACGGCCGCCGCCACGACGATGCCGACGCGCCAGCCGAGGCTGAGCAGGCTTACCAGCAGCACGACGCCAAGCGCCATCGCGAACTTCATCATGAATTCATCGACCGCCGAGGTGATGTTGACGGCCTGGTCACTCACCTTGTCGAGCGTCATCCCAAGTGGCAGTGTCTGTGCGATGGCCGCGGTCCTGTCCTCCAGCGCCTTGCCGAGCGCGAGACCGTCCCAGCCCTCCTGCATGACCGCCGCGAGCATGATGGTGGGCTCGCCCTGGCGTCGGATGAGGTAGGTGGGAGGATCCTCATAGCCGCGGCGGACCTCGGCGATGTCGGACAGCTTTAGCGTCCGCCCGGCAGCGACAATCGGCGTGTCGGCGATCGCCTGAACGCTGTCATAAGCGCCGTCGACCCGGATGAAGACCTGCGGCCCCTTTGTGTCGACCGAGCCTGCCGGTGTGACGGTGTTCTGCCGCTGCAGTGCGGCAACGATATCCTGTGCCGAGACGCCGAGGGTCGTCAGTTTGGCGTAGGAGAACTCGACGAATATCTGTTCGGGACGTTCACCGAGAATATTGATCTTCTTGACGCCGGGCACGTGCAGGAGGTCCTGTCGGATCGCCTCGGCCTGCCTGGCCAGCTCACGCATCGGCATGCCCTTGGCCTTCAGCGCATAAAGGGCGAAGCTCACGTCCGAATATTCGTCATTGACGAACGGGCCGTAGACGCCGGGCGGCAGATTGCGGGCTTCATCCCCGAGCTTCTTGCGGGCCTGATAGAACTCCTCCTGCACGACAGATGGCGGTGTGCTGTCCTTCAGCGTGACCGTCATATACGCATAGCCTGGACGTGTGGTCGTCTCCACCCGGTCGTACCAGGTCAGCTCCTGAAGCCGCTTCTCCAACGGTTCGGCGACCAGATCCTGCATCTCGCGCGCCGTCGCGCCCGGCCAGGCCGTGGTGACCGTCAGGGTCTTGATGGTGAAGTTGGGGTCCTCCGCCCGCCCGAGCATGAGGAACGCATAGGCGCCGGCGGCCACCAGCAGGAGGATGAAGAACAGGGTGACGGCGCGTTCGCGAACGGCGATCGCGGAAAGATTGAGGTTCATCACTTACCCCTGCTTTCAGATGCAGTCCTGACGCGAGCGCCCTCTTGCAGGAGGTGAGCGCCGAGCGAAACGATCGGATCGCTGGAGTTCAGTCCGGCGACCACCGCGGTTTCGCTGGTCACACGAACAAGCTGGACGGGCTGAAAGTTGACGGTCGAGGTGGCGCTGTCCAAGACCCAGACGCCGGTCTTCTCGCCGTCATCGAGCACGGCTCCCAGCGGCACCTGGACTTGCCGCTCGCTCGCCTGGCTTGCAAGCCGAATGGTTACCGTCGCGCCAAGCGGTGCTGCCGCAGCCTCACCGTCGAGCACATAGCGGGCCTCATAGGTACGTGTCTGGGCATCGGCGGAGTCCGACAATTGCCGGAGATGCGCCTTATAGCGGCGCTCATCGCCCCCATACACGCTGGCCTCGGCCACCGAGCCGATCGCCGGCCGGACCGTTTCGGGAAGCGCGACCACCGCTTCGCGGGGGCCGGCCTGGGCGATGCGAACCACCGGCTGGCCGGCGGAGACGACCTGGCCCGGCTCGCCAAGCGTTTCGACCACCGTTCCATCCGCATTCGCCACCAGGACTGTGTAGGTCGCCTCGTTCTCGGCGACCCGTGCTTCGGCTTCGGCGGCGGCGAGTTGCGCCTGGGCCGTATCCAACGCGGCCTTCGCCTGCTCGTAGCGCTGCCGGGGAACCCATCCATCGTCGAGCAACTTGGCGTATCGCCGTTCATCCGGTTTCGTCTGAACGACTATTGCACGGGCTGCGGCAACGGCATTGCGCTTCGCCGTGAGCGCGAGGCGAAGGTCTGTATCGTCGATCCGCATCAGCGGTTGACCGGCTTTGACCTCCTGGCCGACGTCCACGAGCCGTTCCACGATCTTGCCGGGGACGCGAAAACCGAGATTGCCCTCCACCCTCGCCTCTATGACGCCTGTGAAGCCGCGTTCGGATCCGGCCACCGGCGCTGCCGTCACCAGCCTGACGAACGGCGGTTCCTGCCTCGGGTCGCTCACGGCAGAGGCTTCCCGCGCGGGAATGGCAAATGTGGCGAATGCCGCCGCTCCTGACACCGCGATCAGGATGCTCCCCAGCACAATAACGGGTCTCATTTTCATGCCCATAGCCTCACATCAAAATAGATTGCGTTCACACTCTATATAAGCTATAGATTACGAATGCAATCTAAAAATGGAGATTGACGATGCGTGTGAGTCGCAAACAGGCCGCGGAAAACCGCGAGACCGTGATCAGTGTGGCAAGCCGCCTTTTCCGGGAGCACGGCTTTGACGGCATCGGCCTCAAGGATCTGATGAAGGGCGCCGGACTGACCCAAGGCGCATTTTACAAACAGTTCGCGTCAAAGGAGGACCTGGTGGCGCAAGCGTCCAGACGGGCGATGGAAAGCGCCACGCACCGATGGGCGGACGCGACCGAGGCGAATCCTGAGAATCCTCTTGGCGCAGTGCTCGCATTCTACCTCAGCATGGACCATCGCCAGGAAAGGATGGACGGCTGCCCGATCGTGGCGCTCGGCTCGGATGCCGCCAGACAGAGTGCTGACGTAAAAGCGTCTTTCGAAGCCGGAATCAGGGATTATCTCGAAAATCTTGGTCACTTGATTGGCGAGGGCGAGGAGCCCAGCGGCAAGGCCATGGCCATTCTCTCGACCATGGTCGGTGCGGTGGTGCTATCGCGCGTTGTCAACGACCCCGACCTCGCCCAAGCCTTTCTGGATGCGGCAACGGAACAGGTTCGCGAAACCGTCGCCGCTTGAACGGCGTGGGCAGCGCTGTAGGCACACCCAATTTGATAGGAGAATAGATGCGACGGATTGTTGTCACGGGCATGGGCGCCATCACGCCCCTTGCTGCAGATGTCGAAACGTCCTGGTCGCGCCTCCTGGCCGGTCGCTCGGGTATCCGGAGGCTTGCCGAGGATGTAGTGGGAGACCTGCCGGCCAAGATCGGTGGTGTGGTGCCTTCTGTGGGCGAAGACCCTGAGGCCGGCTTCGATCAGGATGCCGTCATGGCGCCGAAGGATCAGCGCAAGGTAGACCGCTTCATCCTCTTCGGGCTTGCGGCTGCACAGGAGGCACTCGCCCAGGCAGGGTGGGCACCCGTCTCAGAAGCGGATCGCCTGCGCACTGCCACGATCATCGCATCCGGCATCGGCGGGTTTCCCGCCATTACCGAGGCGGTGCGCACGGTCGACACCCGCGGCGTCCGCCGCCTGTCGCCTTTCACGGTGCCGTCCTTCCTGGTGAACCTCGCGGCGGGCCACATCTCGATCCGCTGCGGTTTCAAGGGACCGCTGGGCGCGCCGGTAACTGCGTGCGCGGCCGGAATCCAGGCGATCGGGGATGCGGCCCGTCTCATCCGCGCCGATGAAGCCGACATTGCCGTGTGCGGTGGAACTGAAGCATGCATGAACATCGTCAGTCTCGGTGGCTTTGCCGCGGCTCGTTCCCTTTCCACCGGCTTCAATGAAACGCCGGCTCAAGCCTCGCGCCCCTTCGACACGTCGCGGGACGGCTTCGTCATGGGCGAGGGAGCCGGTGTCCTAGTCATCGAGGAACTGGGCCATGCGCTTGCCCGCGGCGCGAAACCGCTTGCCGAACTGGTCGGCTACGGCACGACGGCGGATGCGCATCACGTCACCTCCGGTCCCGAGGACGGTGAAGGGGCGCGTCGGGCCATGGAGATCGCGATTGCCCAGGCCGGCATTTCGGCGCGCGATGTTCGCCACCTCAATGCGCACGCGACCTCCACGCCAATCGGCGATCTTGGGGAAATCGAGGCGATCAGAAGCGTCTTCGGCACAGATTCCGCCATAGCCGTCAGCGCAACCAAGTCGGCGACCGGACACCTGCTCGGAGCCGCCGGCGGGCTTGGAGCCATCTTCGCAATCCTGGCGCTCAGGGATCAGGTGGCACCGCCGACCCTCAATCTGACAGCGCCTGATCCAGCCGGCGACGGGATCGACTTCGTTGCAGACCGAGCCCGGCCGATGGCGATGGACTACGCGATCGCCAATGGCTTCGGCTTCGGCGGGGTCAATGCGAGCGCGCTGTTCCTGCGCTGGACGGATGACGAGGCCGGCGCGAGCACCGGAGGTGCCGGCAATTGAAGCGCTGCCTCTAACCCCTGTTTTCCCGACCCACCGGAACGCGCGGCTGACAAGCGGACGCGGCATCCCAAAACCTAACCAGCACAAAGAAAGAAATGACTTCCATGAACAAAACCAATCCTGGCGTCGCTATAGTGACGGGAGCATCCTCCGGCATCGGGCACGCAACGGCCAAAGCCTTGCAGAACGCGGGCTATCGCGTATTCGGAACCAGCCGTCGCGCGGTCGCCGAACGATCCGACGGTGTCACCATGCTGACCTGCGACGTCACCGATGACGCGTCCGTTGCGAAGCTGGTCGATGACGTACTGGCCGAGGCCGGCCGCATCGACCTGCTCGTCAACAATGCCGGCATGGGTCTGTTTGGCGGCGCGGAGGAGTCCTCGATGGCTCAAGCCCAGGCGCTGTTCGATGTGAACGTGTTCGGCGCCCTTCGCGTGACCAACGCGGTGTTGCCGATAATGCGCCGCCAAGGGAAAGGCAGAATCGTCAACTTGAGCTCGGTGCAGGGCTTCATCCCGGCTCCCTATTTCGCGCTGTATTCGTCGACCAAACATGCCGTTGAAGGCTATTCCGAATCGCTCGACCACGAACTGCGTCCGTTCGGAATTCGCGTGGCATTGGTCGAGCCCGCCTATACCCGTACGTCATTCGAAGAGAATCTCGCGAAGCCGGATCAGTTGCTTGATATCTATGACTCTGCGCGCGCTGGCATGACTGCAGCCGCGCGGAAAGCGATGGAAAGAGGCGATGCTCCCGAAGTGGTGGCCGAGACGGTCTTGAAAGCAGCGACCGATCCAGAACCGAAGAGGCGCTATACGGCGGGAAAAATGGCACGCCAGGTCAGTTTCCTGCGCCGTTTCGTCCCGGCATCCGCGTTCGACAAGAGCCTGCGAAAGCAACTCGGGCTACCGATCTGAGGTCGGCATCAACCGCATCTGATTTTGCTCGAGGCGCTCTCCCCCGAAGTGATTTGAGCCTGTGCGCTAATTTCTTGCTAACGCAAACAGCGGTGAAGCTGGCCCATCTTGGTTAACCGCTTGCTCAAATTGGATTATCTTGGCTGGAATTGGTTGCGGTACAGGGGGCACGCAATCGCCAGACGCTTATGCCCGTTCCTGATGGTGAAGGAAGCACCTGATCTCCCGAGCTTGCTCAGGTCATGATCCGTCCAGTTCCAAAGACCGACGCCAAGCCCCATCTCGGTGAGGCGGGCGGCATGCCATTCGATGGGTTGATCGCGGCAGAGCATTTCCGCGCAGGCTGCAAGTTGGAAAGGCCCGCTCATGGCTCAGATATCCTGCGGCTTGAAGTCGGACGGCGCAACCGGCATCACGCTCTTGAGCAGCGCCACCGACTTCTCGAGCCCTTCCAGCGAGTTCAGCAGCACATCCTCGTGCTCGATGGACAGCCAGCCGTCGTATCCGGCCATCTTCAGCCGGTAGCAGAATTGCCGCCACCATTCCTCACCATGGCCGAAGCCGAGGGTGATGTAGCTCCAACTGCGCGCGGGGATGTTCATGAGGCTGCCGTTTTCGAGCAAGCTCGTAGTGACTTGCACAGGAGCGTTCAGCATCGTGTCCTTGGCATGCACGTGGTAGACTGCACCACCCAAGGCGTCGGCCGCCACCAGCGGATCGGCACCCATCCAGAAGAGATGCGAAGGGTCGAGGTTGGCCCCGATGACGGGACCCACCGCCTTGCGCAGCTTTAGCAAGGACGGGACGTTGTAGACGCACTGGCTGCCATGCAGTTCCAAGGCGATCCTCTCGACGCCCGCCTCCTTGGCCATGGCGACGATTTCGGCCCAGAAGGGCAAGAGCTTATCTTCCCACTGGTAGCGAAGGATGTCTTGCGTTTCGGGCGGCCAGGACGAGACGACCCAGTTTGGCATCTCGTCATTGGCGCTGCCGGCGGGCAGGCCGGACATTGCGCAAACCGTCTTGATCCCCATTTCGCCCGCGACCCGGATCGTGTCCTTCAGGCACTCGCCTTGCGCCCGATCCGTGGGATGAAGCGGGTTGCCGTTGGCGTTAAGGCTGATGACCTCCAATCCGCGGTCGGCGAACGCCTTGAGGAAGGCCTTGCGTTCCCCGGCACTGGATTTCATGGCGGAGAGATCAAAATGCGGTGCAGTCGACCAGCCGCCGGTATTCACCTCCACGCCGCTCACGCCGAGACGCTGGGCATTGTCGAGCATTTCTCCAAAGGACAGGCCGCCGAGACTGTCCGATACGAACCCGAGTTTCATTCTGCTGCTTCCTTGGAGCGGGCGTAGAACGCCGGCTTCTCAATCATCTCGATGGAAATCTTCCGGCCTTCGCGTAGCGAGCGAACACCTGCTTCGGCGACCAGGGCGGCGGCATAGCCGTCCCAGCTATCGGAAGCGGTGTTGGGGAAAGCGCCGGTGGCGACGAATTTCAGGAAGGATCTGTTCTGGGCACGGTAGGCCTCGCCGTAGCGGGGACGCCAATCCGCGGCATAATGCGTGGATTGCCGCAGGCCGACATCAAGGCGGGAGTAGACCGGGGCGTTCAGGGCAATGGAGCCCGTTTCGCCCACCAGTTCTCCGCGCACGTCGTAACCATAGGCTGCGTTGTTGTTGATCTCGATATTGACGAGTTGCCCGTCCCTGGTTTCCAGCACCATGACGACCGGCGCGACCAGGTCATCCGACCGCTTCGGCTGGAATGCCGAGATCGTGCTGAACTCCGTATCGAGGACATGGCGCGCCACATCGAACTCGTGGGGAGCCGAGTTGGTGATCGCCTTAGCGCCCGTAAAGTCAGATGCCGGTGTTTCCACATTGCGGTGGAAGTTATGCATCATCAGGGCGCGGCCCAGCACGCCATCGGCAAGCGCCGCTTTGGCTTCGACATAGGACCGGTCGTAGCGACGCATGAAGCCAAGTTGGAGCCAGCGTCGACCCGTCTTCATCTCGGCGTCAATCACCGGAAGGCATTCGGCCGAAGATTGCGACAGAGGCTTTTCGCACAGGACCGGCTTGCCGGCCTCAACACAGGCGAGGCTCAGGGGTGCATGCGTGAAATCCGGGCTGGCGACGATCACCGCGTCAACGTCATTGCGGGCAACGGTGCCCTCGGGATCCGAGGAGATATCCTGCGCACCGTACTCGGCGGCAACCGATCGCGCCCGACCGGCATCCATGTCGCAGACCACCTGCAAGGTCGCCCCGGGGAGGTCCTCGGCCACGATCCTTGCGTGATCGGCTCCCATGAGGCCTGCACCGATCACGGCTATTCGAACAGTCATGAAATAACTCCGTTTTACCGCTTGAGCGCCCATTGCCGCAGCTTGCGGTCGCCGAGAGCTGCAAGCACGACGATGAGCCCCAAAAGGACTATGAACCACTGCGGGGGGATGGCCCTCACGACCAGGTAGGACTGGATCGAGGACAGAACGAAGGTGCCCATCAGCGCGCCGACAAGTGAGATGCGGCCACCCGCGAGCAGACACCCGCCAAGCACACAGGACGCAGTGGCCTGGAGTTCCATCATGCGCCCCATGGACCCGTCGGCGGAACCCAGTTTGCCCGCTTCCAGCACGCCCGCGAGTCCCGCAAGAACACCGCAGATGATGAACGCCCTGAGCTTGACGCGATCCACCCGAACGCCTCGCGAATGGGCGCTGGCGGCGGAACCGCCAGCGGCCAATAGGTGATTGCCGAACGGCATGAGTTTCAATGCGATAGACAGGATGACCAGTCCAGCGATCAACCAGAGAAAGCCTGTATTGACACCAGGGAACGTCCCGATGCGGAAGAGATTGTCGCCACCGAGAATGAAGTAGGAAAGCGCGCCTCGGTCCTTGTAGGGAACAGAAAAAGCGAAACCGCTCGTCAGCGCAATCGCGAGGCCACGAAAGATCATCAGCGATCCCAAAGTAACGATCAGCGATGGCGTACCTGTTCTCGTAACAAGAAGCCCGTTGAAAGCCCCGATGGCCGCTCCAGCCGCGACAGCCGCGAAAGCAGCCATCGCCGGGTCGACCCGGACGGCCAGAAACAGATAGATCAACGCGGCCATGCCGAAGGTGGAGCCGACCGAGATATCGATCTCACCGGTCCCGATGACCAGCGCGACACCGAGGGTCATGAGCCCCAGCGTGGCCGTGACCTGAAGGATCGTGCTGATATTGTAGGCGTTGTTCCAGCGCCCCTCCGAGGTCGCGACGAAGAACAGGACCAGGAACACGGCGACGAGAAAGATCCCGATCTCCGAATGCTTGCGGATGATGGGTTTCAGAGCTGCCAGGGACATGGTCACGACTCCATCTTTTCGACGACGCGACCGCCTTGTCGGATGACCTCTTCGAGCGCTTCGGCAGACATCTTGTCGGTCGAGGCGTCTTCGATCTTCTCGCCGTTCTCCATGATGACGATCCGGTCGGCGAGCTTGTGGACCTGGAAGATGTCGTGGGTGATGTAGATCACCAGAAGACCTTGGTTGCGCAGTTGCAGCGCCAGCTCGTTGACGTGCTCGCGCTCGCGTACCGAAAGGTGATTGGTCGGCTCGTCCATGATGACGACGCGGTTCTTGAACTCGACCGCGCGCCCGATCTTGACCGATTGGCGTTCACCGCCCGAGAGGCGCTCGACCTCATCATCGGCGGAGACATTGTCACGCAACCCGAAGGCGCGGATGACCTTTGTCGCTTCGCCGCGCATCTTCGCGAAGTCGAGAAGGGGTATGCCGAGGACCTTCCGGACGGGTTCCCGGCCGAGATAGAAATTTCGTGCAATCGAGAGGTTGTCGCATAGCCCGACGGATTGCTGGATCGTCTCGATTCCCTGGTCGATGGCGAGCTTGGGGTGGAACTCCTTTACCAGCTTGCCGTCGAAATAGACCTCGCCGTCCGTGGGTTTGTGGATGCCGCAAAGGACGCGGATCAGCGTCGTCTTTCCGGCGCCATTGTCTCCAACCAGACCCACTAGTTCGCCCGCGTGAAAATCGACCGAGACGTTCTTCAGTGCGTGGAAGTTTCCGAAATAGAGGTTCAGGTTCTTGACCTGGATCAGGGGCTTTGCGTCAGGCATCGCCTATTCCTCCCGCGTTACACGTTGTGACCGGCCCAGCGGGCGAGTTTCTGGTTGAAGATGACGGCAACGATCAGAACGATGCCAACGAAGGTGATGAACCACGATGAAGGTGCGCCCAGCGCGATCAGTTCGTAGCGAAAGCTGGTGACGATGAAGGCCCCGAGAACTGCACCGATCAGCGAGCCGCGTCCCCCGGACAGCAGGCATCCGCCGATCACGGCTGCCGAAATCGCTTCAAGTTCGAGAAGATCGCCGATGGTCACGTGGGTTTGTGGCCGGTCTGCAAGGGTGATGATGCCCGCGAAGCCGGCCATCAGCGAGCAGATCACGAAAGTCGCAATCTTGACCCGGTCGATGCGCACACCACGGGACTCAGCGCTTTCTGCCGATCCTCCGGTTGCCAGAAGATGGTTGCCAAATCGGGTCAACTTCAGGACGACGCTCAGGACCGCCAGCATGAGCAGCATCCACAGCAGCGCATTTTCGAAACCCAAAAACTCGCCGCCGAACAGCCGCGTCAACCAGTGTTCGCGCGCGTCAGTCGAGAAGTTGCGCACCGATCCGCCTGTCCAGACATAGATAACACCGCGGAACGTGAAGAGCCCACCGAGGGTCACGATCATGGAGGGAAGACCGCCCCACACGACCAAGATACCTTGTGCCAACCCGCAAAGCGCTGCGATTGCAAGCGCAGCCGCCATCGAACCGGGCACACCGAGTGAAGGTTCGAGGGTGATGAAGGCGATACCGGCCAAGCCGTAGACCGAGCCAACTGACAGGTCGATCTCTTTCGAGATAATGACAAGTGCCTGCCCGATTGCGATCAGGCCAAGGATCGAGGTGAAGTGGATGACGTTGGACAGCGTCCGGGCAGTCCACCAGCCTGAGAAGTCGATCAGCGTGAACGCGATCAGCATCACACCGACGCCAACGACCGACCCGAACCCGGCGCTCTTGGCAAGTTGCCTCAAAAAGGTCATTGCATTCAGCCTTCTCACGACAGGTTCATGGTGCGTTCTCGAAAAGATGTCCCCGAAACGAGGCCAGCCCGCATTGGTGGTTGGCGCGAGGCAGGGAAAAAGAGGGGCGAGCGGCAACCCTGTGCCACCCGCCCCAGTGGAGGAGCCGAATTACCAGGTGTTCTGGTTGTCGTATTCTTCATCGCCGAAGACGCTGCGGACCAGTTCGGCCCACTTGTCGGCGTTTTCAGCGTTGATGATGACCGGGCCGGTCAGGATGTCCGCCTTGGGCTCATAGCCCAGGGTCTTGTTCCAGTAGAGCCATTCCATCGGCGCATAGCCTTGCAGCCAGAAGCCCTGGCTGTTGGCCGCCAGAAGGTGGCCGGCGCGGATGCCTTCGATCGAGACCGGGGCTTCATCCACGGTAAGGATGGTGACGCCCTCGTTGTCGACATCGGGGCTCAGGCCCATGTCGTTGGCGACATCCCAGGCCCATGGCGAGGACCAGCCGGCAACGGTGAAGATGTAGTTGGTGTCGGGATTGGCCTGCAGGAAGGACTGCAGCGTGTTGCGGGCCGCAGCCGGTTCCGCACCGATGAACAGTTCCTCGAACTTGGCGCCAGTGCCTTCCATCGCTGCGTTCATGCCAGCACAACGCGCCTTCAGGCCCTGATGTGCGGCATCATGGCTGGCGCAGACGACCCCCGTTGGTGCGGGAATGTTGCCGGCCTCGGCCTGTGCCAGAGCGTACTGCCCCAGATGCAGGCCGGTGAGATATTCGTCGCCGCCGACATAGGTCAGGTAGGGAATGCGCTCGCCCTCGGGACGGCCATCAGGGATGTTGAAGGCGACGACCGGAATGCCGGCTTCGATGGCGCGACGCAGTGGGCCTTCGAAGGCATCGGAGTCCACGATCGGAACAGCAATGCCATCAGGATTGGTTGCGATAGCCTGCTCCAGCAGGCGCACGTGCTCCTGGACTGAGTAGTTGTTGGTCGAGATGTATTCGGTCTTTACGTTCGGATACTTCTCTTCGAACGTCTTGAGCGACTCCGTGAGCCATCCCATGTTCGCATCGTTCGAGCCGATGTGGGACACCATCACAAAGCGATAGTTCTCCTCCTGAGCCATAGCAGCCCCGGTCATGGCCACAGTGGCCAAAAGCGTCGCAGCAGCGACTTTCTTTGCAACCTGCATGAGTTTCCTCCCTCTGCTTTGCAGTCCGTGCCATTCGCTACAGCACGTCCGGGACACCCTATTGCTGCCAATCACATCAGAAAAGCGCCACAATTGCCTATTTCTGATGTGATCTACATCACCGTGTCTGAATTTGCGGCATCCTTGCGAGAGTGTTGTTTGTATCTGTGGATTATGAGACACTCTTGATGTTATTTCCATCACGCTGGAAGATCTATGCGAAACGACGATGATGAAGCCAATTGGAAAGGCCCGACGATCCGTGAGATCGCGGAAGTCGCGGGCGTCGGACCTGCCACAGTCGATCGCGTTCTGAACAATCGGCAAGGCGTCCGCGAAAAGACCCGTAACAAGGTCAAGGAGGCTCTGAACAAGCTGGCCAGCGACCGCGGCAACGAGGCTTCGGCACTCAACATCCGTCTGTTCTGCGAGTCCGGCGAGACATTCAACACGGCCATCGCGAGAGCGGTTGAATATGTGAATCGCTCGGTTCCTGGAGCTAGCGTGAGGGGCTCCTATATCACGACCAGCCTGCTCGATGCGGCCGCTTTCGCCGCATCCATGCTTGCTGACGGCGCATCATCCGATGGCGTCGTCGTCATCGCCAGGGAGCATCCCGCATTCAACAGCGCCATCAGAAGGCTGGAAAGCATGGGTGTGCCGGTGGTTTGTCTTACCACCGACTTGCCCAGCTCGCGGCGCAGCGCCTACATCGGGAATGATCAATACGCGGCAGGAAGTGTCGCGGGCCAACTGATCGGGACTGCCATGCACAAGGAACGCCACCGTGTGCTGCTCGCAACGAGCGTTTCCTTTCGTTGCCAGCAGGAGCGTGAGATGGGGTTCCGCAGGGTTCTGCGCTCCGAGTTTTCACACCTCCGGGTGGATGACCGTGTCGTTTCGGATGATGTGCCCGAGACAACGTACGAGCACATCATGCGCTACATTGAAAGCAACGGCACCCCCGCCGCAGTCTATAATGTTGCTGGAGCGAACCGCGGTATTGCCATGGCACTGGAGAAGGCTGGGTGCGCCCACGATACGATCTTTGTGGGTCATGAGCTCACACCACGTTCGAAGAAGCTGCTTGAAGATGGCACGATGGACTATGTGATCTCGCATGACTTCTCTGCCGAACTTGCCGCCGCAGTCAAATGGATCGGCGAAAAGCGCAGAGGCATCGAGACCAGGCCATGGACTTCGCCCATTCTTGTCCACACGCGCTACAACTGTGAGCTGTAGTTGCAGTGCTTGGGTGGTAGTTGGGTGGGATGAAGAGGCTGGACGCGAACGGTTGGAACTCATGAAGAGCGAAGATCGATGTTGCGCTCACCAGTGGGCGCGGACGCGCTCGCGTTGATTGAGTATCCCGCTTTACAGCAAGCGTTGGCGCCTCTTTCCTCTCCCATCGGCTGATCAATCTCAACGGTTGGCGATTCGCCACCGTTCTCGCCACGCCCTCGCGAAGCGCAGAACCTTATGCATATGCGCGATGTCTTCCTGATCGCGTGAGATTCGATCAAAGGCCTCCGCGCAAACGACATTGAAACAGCCTCCACGGGCATCGGCCAGAAGACGGTTGTTTCCTGCACGCCCACGAATGCTCGCGCCGGAGACCGCCTCGTCGAAGTAGCGGTCCGCAACCTGCCACCCTTCCCGCTCCGGCAGTTGACGGCAAAGCTGAAGCTGGTCGTCGCTCGACTGCGGGTTCTAAACGTCGGAGGAATAGTGAGCGTAGAGGGCGGCTTTCGGCATGAATCGGTCTGGATTCCAAA
The DNA here is from genome assembly GCF_009812055.1 of Chelativorans xinjiangensis. GTDB lineage: Bacteria > Pseudomonadota > Alphaproteobacteria > Rhizobiales > Rhizobiaceae > Chelativorans > Chelativorans xinjiangense. The sequence continues at coordinate 25,237 of NZ_WQNH01000058.1, forward strand.
AGCGCCGCTTCTGTCAGCAATCCGGACCGGACAAAACCCCTCTCACGACTTTCTCCAACGCTCAGCTCTGCGCGACACCATCCTCCGCGAACGATCGTCGGCCCTTTCCAGCGTGTGTATTTGGTTGCGGGGTAGAGGACCCCCGATTTGAACCTGCAAAGTCAAGTCATTGATTTTATTGCATCGTAACCGGCCGAATAGGACCGCCTTATGAGAGGTGGTGTGAACCGGTAAGTTCAGGTCGTTAACGACGTCGTTATTGACGTCGT
>NZ_WQNH01000059.1 GCF_009812055.1 Chelativorans xinjiangensis
TCGGAAAGCCTCTCAAGAATCCATCCAAACCTTCTTGGCAATAAAGAAAATACTGATATGCGATTCCCCTGCCCACGAGGGGGGAGATCGGCCGTCGCGGCGACTTTCGCTAATCACCACGTTGTAGGAAGGGCGCCAGAGCAAGCGGCCAGCACAATCTCCCCCCTTGTGGGGGAGATGTCCGGCAGGACAGAGGGGGGGCGCGACAGGGGCGCCGTTCTCTCCAAGCAAGTGCAACAGGAAACAACACAGGCAACACCCATGGTCGGCATCAGGCGTCTCGCCCAGCATCTGGACATTTCCATCGGCACCGTCTCGCGCGCCCTCAACGGCCGTCCCGACGTCAACGCCGAAACCCGCCGGCGCGTGCTGGAAGCCGCCCTCGAACTCGGCTACGCGCCCAACCAGGCCGGCCGCTCCCTGCGCAAGGGCTCCACCGGCGTCGTCGGCTTCATGATGCAGAGCGGCTCGGAAATCACCGGCGACGGCGACACCTTCTTCATGAGCGTCTTCGACGGCGTGCAGGCGGTCTTCGCTCGCCACAATCTCGACCTCGTCGTCCTCCTGTGCTCCTCGCGCGAAGACCCCGACGCCTATCTTCGCCGCACGGTGGCGCGCGGCTTTGCCGACGCCCTCATCATCTCGGCGACACGGAGAAACGACCCGCGCATCGATTTCCTGGCCGAGCGCCACATCCCCTTCATCGCGCTAGGGCGCAGCCAGTCGGACGCCGGCCATCCCTGGATCGACCTCGACTTCGAGGGCCTGGCCCGCATCGGCATCGACCGGCTTGTCGCCCACGGCCACCGCGACATCGCCATCGCCGCACCGGCCGACGACGCCAATCTGGGCCATATCTTCGTCGAGACCGCGCAAAGCACGCTGGCCGCCCACGGGCTCCCGCTGCCGCCCCATCGCCTCCTGCGCTCGCCGCCCAACGAGGCCGGCGGCTACGCCATGGCGCGAAAGATCGTCGCCATGAGCGACCGCCCGACGGCTATCCTGCTCGTCAACGAGACGACCGCCGTCGGCTTTTACCGCGGCCTTTACGACGCCGGCCTCGCGCCGGGCCGCGACATCGCCATCATCGGCTTCCGCGAAAGCCCGCAGGCGAAGTTCCTCACCCCGCCGCTCACCTGCTTCCGCCTTGACCTGCACGCCCTGGGCGAAGCGCTCGCCGAAGCCCTGCTCGCCACGATGCCCGCCTACAAGGAACAGTATCCGCTCGGCACCGCGCGCCGCATCTGGCCCATGGAACTGGTCGAAGGCCTGAGCGACCGGGCGGATTAGCGGGGCGCAAAGGGTTGCCGGCCCTACCGATGGCCTTTACGCTTCAAGAGCGCCTTGACAGGCCTGCGGGGATGGTACACGCTTGTAACCATCTGGTTATTTACCAGCTCTTGAAAAGCGATGCGCATGTGTCCCCGAGGGCGCATGCGTTGTGTCAAGTGGGAGGAAAACCGATGACATTCAGGATCAACAGGCGCGGCGTGCTCGCCGGCGGCGCAGCTGCGCTGTCTGCGTCGGCCTTGGGGCTTCCGGGCACGGCCTTCGGGCAGGAAACCCGGCTGAGATTGATGTGGTGGGGCTCGCAACCGCGCGCCGAGCGGACGTTCGAGGTCTCCAACCTCTACATGGAGGAAACTCCGGGCGTCACCATCGACGGCGAGACCGTCGGCTGGGACGACTACTGGCCACGGCTGGCCACCCAGGTCGCAGGCCGCAACGCGCCTGACATCATCCAGATGGACTACCGCTACATCTTCGAATACGCCCGCCGCGGCGCCTTGGCGCAGTTGGAAAGCTACGTGCCGGACACGCTCAACGTCTCGGACTTCGACCAGGCCGCGCTTGACGGCGGCTCCGTCGACGGCTCGCTCTACGGCATCAGCCTCGGCGCCAACTCCTCGGCCATGATGATCAATATGGCGGCCTTCGAGGAAGCGGGCATCGAGATCCCCGACAATTCGCTCACCTTCGACGAGATGAAGCGCATCGGCGAGGAGATCACCCAGGCCGGCAAGCGCCAGAATTTCTACGGCCTGTCGGACGGCTCGGGCGTCGAGCCCTTCTTCGAGAATTTCGTGCGCCAGCGCGGCAAGGCGCTCTACACGGAGAACGGAGAGCTCGCCTTCGATGCCCAGGACGTGCGCGAATGGTTCGAGCTGTGGGCGGCCATGCGCGAATCCAAGGCCTGTGTGCCGGCCGACCTGCAAGCGCTGGACAAGAACCAGATCGAGACGGGCATGGTTTCGCTCGGCCACGCGGCCGTCTCCTACGCCCACTCCAACCAGCTCGTCGGCTACCAGACGCTCAACAAGGACCCGATCACGATGCACCCCTATCCGCGCATCGAACCGGGCGTCGGCGGCGGGCACTACCGCAAGCCGTCCATGTTCTTCTCGGTCTCCGCACAGTGCGAGAACCCCGAGGCGGCGGCCGCCTACATCTCATTCTTCGTCACCGACCCGGCGGCGGCGGAAATCCTCGATGTGGAGCGGGGCGTGCCCGAATCCTCGGTGGTGCGTGAAACCCTGGCGCCGAAGCTCGACGACACGGGCCGCGCAGCGGTGGAGTTCATCGGCGGCCTCGGCGATCTCGCCGGTCCCCTGCCGCCCCCGCCGCCGCTCGGCGCGGGCGAGATCGACAAGATGCTGCTCCGCGTCAGCCAGGAGGTCTCCTTCGGCCAGCACACGCCGCAATCGGGGGCGGAGGCGTTCGTCGCCGAGGCCGAGTCGATCCTGTCGCGCGGGTAGAGCGATCGGAGTGGAACCGCATGCGCCTGCCTTCACCCTCGCCCCTGAGTTCGTCGAAGGGCGACAAGCTCAGGATGAGGGTGAAGGCAGGCCAACGCCACTGCAGGCTTCGGCGTTGCTGGATGGATGCAAACAGGAGCCCTCATCCTGAGCTTGTCGCCCTTCGACGAACTCAGGGGCGAGGGCGGGATGCCAAGCGCCTCTTGATTCAGCGCCAACGCCACACCCCGCCCACGGCGTTCTCCCTTCCTTCGCGAATGGCAGGCGGGAGAGTGCGGACAAGGCGCAGAACATCCCTTTACCGAGTGCGAAGACACCTCAGATGACCACCATCGCCTCTCCCGCATCCCCTTATATGCCCACCCGCGGCAGGTTCGCTCGCGCCTTGTCCCGCAACGGCGCCGGCTATATGTTCCTTCTACCGTGGTTCATCGGCTTCTTCGGCCTGACCGCGGGCCCGGCGCTGGTGTCGCTCTACCTTTCTTTCACCAATTTCGACCTTCTGACCGCGCCGCGCTGGATCGGTGCGGCCAACTACGTGCGCATCGCCACGGCCGACCCGCGCTTTGTCGCCTCCATACAGGTGACGTTCTTCTACGTCCTTTTCTCGGTGCCCCTGAAACTCGCCTTCGCGCTCCTGGTCGCCATGGCCTTGAACCGCGGCATGAAGGGCCTGCCCTGGTACCGCGCCATCTTCTATCTGCCGTCGCTGCTCGGCACCTCGGTCGCCATCGCGGTTCTCTGGCGCCAGCTCTTCGCCGGCAACGGCCTCGTCAACTCGTTCCTCGCCAATTTCGGCATTGAGGGCCCGAGCTGGATCTCCAACCCGGACTATTCGCTCTACACCCTCGTCGTGCTTTCGGTCTGGCAGTTCGGCTCGCCGATGATTATCTTCCTGGCGGGTCTCAGGCAGATCCCGCAGGACATGTACGAGGCGGCGAGCCTCGACGGCGCCTCCAAGTGGCGCCAGTTCTGGAAGATCACCCTGCCGCTCCTCACCCCGGTCGTCTTCTTCAACGCGGTCGTGCAGACCATCGAGGCCTTCAAGGCCTTCACGCCGGCCTTCATCATCTCCGGCGGCACCGGCGGGCCGATCAACTCGACGCTCTTTTATACGCTCTATCTCTACCAGGAGGCCTTCGGCTTCTTCCGCATGGGCTATGCCTCGGCGCTGGCCTGGATTCTCCTGGTGATCGTCGCGCTGTTCACGGCCTTCTCCTTCCTTACCGCGCGCTACTGGGTGCACTACGATGACTGACATCGCCGTCACGGACGACGTCCGCCCAAACGAAACCGTGGGGCTCGAAAAGCGCCGGGCCTGGGTGTCGGTGGTTCTGCATGTGCTCCTCATCGGCGCGTCCATCCTCATGCTCTATCCGCTCCTGTGGATGCTCTCGGCCTCGTTCCGGCCCGAGGAGGAGATCTTCAGCGCCACCTCGCTCATCCCCTCCTCGGTGTCGCTCGATGCATATCCGCGCGGCTGGTTCGGCCTGCGCGTCGATTTCGGCACGTTCTTCTGGAACTCCTTCGTCATCTCGATCCTGTCGGTGATCGGCAACGTGCTGGCCTGCTCGCTCGCCGCTTTCGCCTTCGCGCGGCTCAAGTTCTGGGGCCGCAATTTCTGGTTCGCGATCATGCTGGGCACGCTCATGCTGCCCTATCACGTCACCCTCATTCCCCAGTATGTCCTGTTCCTCAACCTCGGCTGGGTCGGCACGATGCTGCCGCTTGTCGTGCCGAAGTTCCTGGCGGCGGACGCCTTCTTCATCTTCCTTATGGTGCAGTTCTTCCGCGGCATTCCGCGCGAACTCGACGAGGCTGCGATGATGGACGGCTGCAGCGCCTGGCGCATCTACTGGCGCATCATGCTGCCCCTGTCGCTCCCGGTGCTTGCCACGGCGGCCATCTTCACCTTCATCTGGACCTGGGATGACTTCTTCGGCCCGCTGATTTACCTCACCGACATGCGCACCTATACCGTCCAGCTCGGCCTGCGTTCCTTCGTGGACTCGACCGGCCTGTCGGACTGGTCGGGGCTGTTCGCCATGTCCATGCTGTCGCTGGTTCCGGTGTTCTTCTTCTTCCTCTTCTTCCAGAGGCTCCTGATCGAAGGCATCGCCACCACGGGGATCAAGCGGTAGAGCGGGCGTTTTTGGATGAGAACAAGCATGTTTGCCACGGTTGGCACTCCTTCGCGTACCTTCCCCTCCGCGCGTCATCCCGGAAGCCGGAGCGCAGCGGAGGCTGTCCGGGACCCATTCCGGAACGTGGACGCGTCACGGAATGGATCCCGGCTCTGCGGGAGCGTGCGCTCCCTTGGCCGGGATGACGCGCGGAAGAGGCCTTCGGCGCAACGGTCTCCCTTCGTCTTTCCGCCAATACAGGACTCCGCCCGATGACCATCCGCTTTGCCGCTATCGGCCTCAACCACGGCCACATCTATGGCCAGGTCGACATGCTCCTGCGCGCCGGCGCCGAGCTTGTCTCCTTCCATTCGCGCGAAGACGATCTGGCCGCCGCGTTCGCCGAGCGCTACCCCGATGCCCGCCGCGTCGCCGACCGGGCGGCGATCCTGGAAGATACCTCCATCGCGCTCATCACCAGCGCCGCGATCCCCGACGAGCGCGCCGGCATCGCCATAGCGGCGATGGAGCACGGCAAGGACGTCCTCCTCGACAAGCCGGGCGTCACGAGCCTCGAGCAGCTCGAGGCGGTGAAGCGCGTTCAGGCCAGCACCGGCCGTATCTTCTCGATCCTTTATTCCGAGCACTTCGAGAGCCCGGCCACCGTGAAGGCGGGTGAACTGGTGGAGGCCGGCGCCATCGGCACGGTCATCCACACGGTCGGCCTCGGGCCGCACTCGCTGCGCAAGCCGCAGCGGCCCGGCTGGTTCTTCGAGCGCCCGCGCTATGGCGGCATCCTCACCGACATCGCCTCGCACCAGGCCGAGCAGTTCCTGTTCTTCACCAAGTCCGACAGCGCCGAGGTGCTTTCGGCCACCATCGCCAACCGGGCGAACAAGGACGCGCCGGGGCTGCAGGACTTCGGCGACATGCACTTGAGGAGCGAAAGCGCCACCGGCTATGTGCGCGTCGACTGGTTTTCGCCACTGACGCTGCCGACCTGGGGCGACGGCCGCCTCACCATCCTCGGCACGGAAGGCTATATCGAGGTGCGCAAGAACATCGACGTCGCCGGCCGCGAGGGAAGCAACCACCTCTTCATCGTCAACGAGAACGGCGTACGGCACATCGACTGCCGCGAGGTCGGCCTGCCCTTCGGCCGCGCCTTCCTGGAGGACATCCAAAACCGCACCGAGACCGCCATGCCGCAGGCGCGCTGCTACCTCGCCATGGAACTGGCGCTGAAGGCGCAGGCGCTCGCCGAGCGTACCGCAACCGAAGGATAACAGATGCCCGAAACCCTGACAGTCGCCATCGTGGGATGCGGGATCGGCCGCGCCCATATCACCGAGGGCTATCTGGCCGACCCCGAGCGCTACCGGGTGGTCGCCGTCTGCGACCTCGACAATGCACGCCTCGACGCTTTTGCCGAGGAGTTCGGCATTCCGCGCAAGACGACCATCTTCGACGATCTCCTGGCCATGGACGATGTCGACATCATCGACGTCTGCACGCCGCCGTCCGTTCACTACGCCCAGATCCTGGCCGCCCTTGCCGCCGGCAAGCACGTCATCTGCGAAAAGCCGCTGGTCGGCTCGCTCAAAGAGGTCGATGAAGTCATCGCCGCCGAGCGCAACGCCAAGGGCAAGCTCATGCCCATCTTCCAGTACCGCTACGGCGACGGCGTGCAGAAGGCCAAGAAGATCATCGACTCCGGCGTCGCCGGCATGCCTTACGTAGGCACCGCCGAGACCTTCTGGCAGCGCTTGCCCGAATACTACGCCGTGCCCTGGCGCGGCAAATGGGCAACCGAACTGGGCGGCGTCCTGATGACCCATGCCATCCACATCCACGACATGCTGATGTGGCTGATGGGCCGGCCGGCCGGCCTCTTCGGCAGGGTGGCAACGCGCGTGCACGCCATCGAGGTGGAAGACTGCGTCTCCGCCAGCCTGGAGCTGGAAAGCGGCGCGCTGGCCTCGATGACCGCGACGCTCGGCTCGCGCGAGGAACTTTCGCGCCTGCATCTCGCCTTCGAGAACGTCACCTTCGAATCGAGCCACTTTCCTTACGCGCTCGGCAACGACCCGTGGCGCATCGTGCCGCGCGACGACAAGGTCAAGGCCGAGATCGATGCGCTCCTGGCCGATTGGACGCCGGTGCCGCCGCGCTTTGCCGGCCAGATGCGCGATTTCCACCGGGCACTCACGCAAGGAACACCGCTGCCGGTCACCACGGCGGACGCGCGCAGCGCGCTCGAGCTGGTGGCCGCCTTCTACCATTCCGCGCGCACCCGCCAGGACGTCCGCTTTCCGCTCGGCCCCGGCCATCCCCTCTACGAGGGCTGGATTCCCGGCCGGCCGCAGCCCCGTTCGGCCTGACAGGAGAAGAAATCCGCATGTCCACCTCAGTCTCGCTTTCCAAGGTCCGCAAGCACTTCGGCTCCGTCGAGGTGATCCACGGCATCGACCTCACCATCGATCCGGGCGAATTCACCGTCTTCGTCGGCCCGTCCGGCTGCGGGAAATCGACCCTTTTGCGCATGATCGCCGGGCTGGAGCCGATTTCCGGCGGTGAACTCAGGATCGACGAGGAACTGATGAACGAGGTGCCGGCGGCCAAGCGCGGCATCGCCATGGTGTTCCAGTCCTACGCGCTCTACCCGCATATGAGTGTCTACAAGAACCTTGCCTTCGGGCTGGAGACGGCGGGGATGAAGAAGGCCGAGGTCACGCCCCGCGTGCGCCGCGCCGCCGAGATCCTGCAGATCGAGCCCTTGCTCGACCGCAAGCCGAAGCAGCTTTCCGGCGGCCAGCGCCAGCGCGTGGCCATCGGCCGCGCCATCGTGCGCGAGCCGCGCATCTTCCTCTTCGACGAGCCGCTCTCCAACCTCGATGCCGAATTGCGCGTGCAGATGCGCGTCGAGATCGCCAAGCTGCACCGCGACCTCGGCAACACGATGATCTACGTCACCCACGACCAGGTGGAGGCGATGACGATGGCCGACAAGATCGTCGTCCTGCGTCTCGGCCACGTCGAGCAGGCCGGCGCTCCCCTCGACCTCTACAACAATCCCGCCAACCGCTTCGTCGCCGGCTTCATCGGCAGCCCGAAGATGAACTTCCTCGACGCCGGCATCGAAGGCGCCGATAGAAGCTCCGCCGCCATCCGCATCGGCAGCGAGAAGGTCGTCCTGCCACACTCCGCCAAGGGCGCGGCCGACGGAAAGGTTGAGTTCGGCGTCCGCCCCGAGCACATCACCATTGCCGGCGGCGAGGACCGCATTCCCTTCGCAACGGTGAAGGTCGACCTGGTCGAAAATCTCGGCGGCCAGACTCTTCTCTATACGACGCTGGCCGACGGCCAGAGCCTTACCGTCTCGCTGGAAGGCCAGCGCGAGATCCAGGTGGGTTCGTCCATCGACACCTTCGTCGACCCCGCCACCTGCCATCTCTTCGATACCGACGGCCAGGTGATCTGAGGGCTGGGTCATCGCCCCTATCGCAAGGTCTGCGAAAGGGGGTCGCAAGCGCCGCGCCAGTGGCAGGCGGTTGCAATCGGCGTTGTGAATTGGGGAGGGGAGTCCTGAGCGTTGTGCCTTCCCTGACGAAGGACGTGCCTATCCGTTGCCGCGCTTCACCTGAAGCCGGGCTATGTCAAAGAACGTGGGAAGCGGGGCGCGTTGTCCGAGCCACTCAATTTTTTTTTAAGGCGCGTCCAACGCGCCCCGCCGGAGTCTGTCCCGACGGTCGGCCGGTCACTCGGGCCTTTCTCCTTCCCGGCCGCACCCAATTGGGGTGAGCCGGGCCGAACAAAAGCCCTGGCGGCTTCTCCGCAATGCCGGCAACGCTGTATTACACCCAGCGCTCCCGGCACCGCCGGCCTGTCGCGGGCCCTCAGGCCTCCGGGTACCGACCCTGGAGGGAGAGGTCTCCGCCGCCCTCCCTGATCCCCGGTCCGGACCCGGTTCCCGCGAGAGCGATGGCAAGGATTGTACGGGCGGGCTGGGCAGGGGGGCGAAGATTCCCGCGAAAAAGTTGGAGAATTTTTTCTGCAGTGAGTGAAACCAATGGGTTGGCGGGGAAGAGAAAAGTTTGTCGCCACATTTTATCCCCGCGCAGGCGATGCCTCGCCGGCTGAGGTGAAGGGCGCCCGCCGCCTCTCCAACGTGGCGTCATCCCCACCCCACCCGCGCGCGTCATCCCGGAAACCGGAGCAAAGCGGAGGTTGTCCGGGACCCATTCCGTGACCAGTCCACATTCCGGAATGGGTCCCGGACAAGCCTTCGGCTTTCCGGGATGACGCCCGCGCGGGTGGGGTGGGGATGGGCACGCAGTACGCACAGGTCATCGCGCGGCCGGGATGAGGCGCGTTTGGAGGCGGTGGCCGATCTCCCGGAGATGCCCGGCCTGCCTTCGCCGAAGCGAAGCTTCGCGCAGACAGGCAGAGGGGGCGCGCGACGGGCGACGGGCAATCCGGAAAGCTTGCGTCAACCTATACGCAGATCGCGATCCCTACATCACCGCCCCGATCTGCCAGGGCACGAACTCGTTGTCGCCGTAGCCGAGCTTTTCGGACTTGCTGCGCTTGCCGGATGCCACGGCCAGCACTTCCTCGAAGATCTGGCGCCCCTTCTCCTCCAGGCTCACGCCGTCGAGGATGTCGCCGCAGTTGATGTCCATGTCTTCCTCCATGCGCTCGTACATGGCGGAGTTGGTGGCGAGCTTGATGGAGGGGGACGGCTTGCAGCCATAGGCCGAGCCGCGGCCGGTGGTGAAGCACACCACGTTGCAGCCGCCGGCCACCTGCCCCGTCACGGAGACCGGGTCGTAGCCCGGCGTGTCCATGAAGACGAAGCCCTTCTCCTTCACCTGCTCGGCGTATTCGTAGACGGCGTTGAGCGGCGTCGAGCCGCCCTTGGCCGCCGCCCCCAGCGACTTTTCCAGGATGGTGGTGAGGCCGCCGGCCTTGTTTCCCGGCGAGGGATTGTTGTTCATCTCGCCCTTGTTGCGGGCGGTGTATTCCTCCCACCAGTGGATGCGCTCGATGAGCTTCTCGCCCACCTCGCGCCGGATGGCGCGGCGGGTCAGGAGATGTTCGGCGCCATAGATCTCCGGCGTTTCGCCGAGGACCGCGGTGCCGCCGTTCTTGACCAGGATATCGGCGGCCACGCCGAGCGCAGGATTGGCGGTGATGCCGGAATAGCCGTCCGAGCCGCCGCACTGCAGCGCCAGCATGATCTCGGAGGCCGGCACCGTCTCGCGCCTGTGCCTGCCTACGGCCGGCAGCATCTCCTTGACGCGCGCCAGCCCGGCCTCGATGGTGCGCCGCGTGCCGCCCGATTCCTGAATGGTCATCGAGCGGAAGGTGTCGCTTTCCTCAAGGCCGTAGAGTTCCTTCAGGCGGGCGATCTGGAACACCTCGCAGCCGAGCCCCACCATCAGCACGCCGCCGAGATTGGGATGGGCGGCGTAGCCCCACTGCGTGCGCTTCAGAAGATCGAAGCCCTCGCCCGCCGACGCCAGCCCGCAGCCCGTGCCGTGGGTGAAGGAGACGACGCCGTCGATTTCGGGGAAATCGTCGAGAAGGCCATTGCGCATGGCGGCCTCGGCGATGAACCGGGCGACCGAGGCGGAGCAGTTCACGCTGGTCAGAATGCCGATATAGTTGCGCGTGCCGACGCGGCCATCGGGGCGGCGATAGCCTTCGAAGGTCGCCTGCTCCTCGGGCGGCAGGACGTTGATCGGCCGCGCATCCTCGCAGAAGCGGTAGTCGCGCTCGAAATCGCCCATCTCCACATTGTGTTCGTGCACCCAGTCGCCGGCGGCGATGGACACCTTGGCAAAACCGATGATCTGGCCGAACTTGCGGACCGCCCCGCCGCGCGCCACCGGCTCCAACGCCACCTTGTGGCCGAAGGAGATGCGGCTTGCGGCGCGCGCACCGCCGATCAGAGGCGTGCCTTCCTCGATTTTCCGCGCGGCCACCGCGATGTTGTCCGTTTCGGCAAGCCGCAGAAAGGCCGGCCGCCCGTTTTGATTGTTCATGATACGCCTCCGGCGGACCACCATCCGCCCATTGGTGTTTAACGGTAGATCAGCGTCGGCAACCACATGGTGAGGGCCGGCACGAAGGTGACCAGCAAGAGCACCAAGAGAAGCGGCACCAGAAAAGGCATGGTGGCGGCCACGCAACGCTCGAACGGCACCTTCGAGACACGCGAAAGCACGTAGAGCACCATGCCGATCGGCGGCGTCAAGAGCCCTATCATCAGGTTCAGGACAATGATGACGCCGAAGTGCACGGGGTCCACACCCATTTTCACCGCGATCGGCAGAAGGATCGGCACGAGGATGGTGATGGCTGCCACCGTCTCCATGAAGCAGCCGACGACGAGCAGAATCAGGTTGATGAGCAGAAGCACGACGATCGGGTTTTCCGAAACGGCGAGGATGAGCGAGGCGAAATGCTCTGGCACGCGGTTGGAGGTGAGGATCCAGGCGAAGATGGACGCGGCGGCAACGATGAAGAGCACCACGGCGGTCGTTTCGATCGTGTCGAAGGAGACGCGCAGGAAGTGCTTCAACGGCAGCGTGCGATAGACGACAAAGCCAAGGAACAGCGCCCAGGCGCAGGCCGCAATGGCCGCTTCCGTCGGCGTGAAGGCGCCGGAAAGAATGCCGCCGACGATGATGACCGGCGTCATCAGCGACAGGAAGGCGCGGGCGAAGGTCGCCCTCAGAACGGCGACGCGGAATGCCTGGTCGCGCGGATAGCCCCTCTTGTGCGCGTACCAGGCAACCATCGCCATCAGCGCAAGAGACATCAAGAGGCCGGGGATGAGACCGGCGGCGAAGAGCTGGCCGATGGAGGCGCCGGCTACCACGCCATAAATGACCATCGGCAGCGAGGGCGGAATGATCGGCCCGATGGTCGACGAGGCGGCCGTGATGCCGACGGAAAAGCCGGGATCGTATTTGGCGTCGCGCATGGCCTTGATCTCTATGGCGCCGAGGCCGCCGGCATCGGCCACCGCCGCGCCCGACATCCCCGCAAAGATGACAGAGGCGCCGATGTTCACGTGGCCCAGCCCGCCGCGCATCCAGCCGACAAGCGCCTTTGCAAAATCGAAGATGCGCTCGGTGATGCCGGCCGTGTTCATCAGGTTGCCGGCGAGGATGAAGAAGGGCACGGCGAGAAGCGGGAAGGAATCCACGCCGTTCACCATGCGGTGGATGACGACCACGTCGGGAATGCGCCCGTCCAGGAAGATGAAGACCGCCGAGGCGCCGGCAAGCGCGATGCCCACGGGAACGCCCATGGCGATCATCAGGAAGAGGAGAACGAAAAGCAGCGTCAGGAGCATGGACGGGTCACAGGTTCAGGGCGGTCGGGCTGTGGATCTCGGGATCGATCAGCCGGCTGGTGCGGCTTTTCAGATGCCGCGCAAGCACCACGAGGGCATAGACGGTCATGGCGGCGAAGCAGGCGGCCACGATCCAGTAGACGACGGATTTCGGCACGTCGAGGGAGACCATCTTCTGCTGCGTGTTCTGCGCCATCTGGCTGCACAGCCAGGCGGTGACCCCATAGAAGACGAGCGCTATCAGATCGACGGCGATCTGCAGCGTGAAGCGGGCGTACCGAGGCAGGTAGCGATAGGCGAGCTCGACGGCGATGTGGCTCTCCTTGCGCACCGCCATGACGGCACCGAGGAAGGTGACGCCGATCAGCAGATAGCGGGCGATCTCCTCCGTCCAGGCAAGGGAATCGTTGAGCACATAGCGCGTGAAGAACTGAAGAAAGACGACGACGGCAAGAACCCAGAAGACGATGAGAACGAGGCCGTCGTCGAGCCGCACGTCTGACAGGTCGTCCTGGTCGGAAGCGGGTGGGTCGGAAGCGGGTGCAGCATCACTGCCGCTGTTGTTGTTGGACATGGGAAAGCCTCAGGACGCAGCCTTGGCGTTGACCCCGCGCCGCCGTGGCGCGGGGCTTTCGGCGGATTGCAACGTGCTACTCGATCGCCTGCAGGCGGTCATAGACGTCCTGGTCCCAGGTGGCATCCTCGCCGTTGTGCAGCTTCATCGTCGCCTCGCGGAAGGGCGTGCGGTCGACTTCGTTGACCTCGACGCCCTGGTCGCCGAACCACTGCACCAGATCCTTTTCCGCCTGGATGATCTGCCCGGTGGCGCAATCGGCCGTCTCGTCCAGCACGCTTTCGAAGGCCTCGCGGTCGGCTTCCTCCAGCGAATTCCACACAGGCCCGCCGACGATGGTGAGAAGCGCGTCCGTGATGTGGCCGGTGAGCGTGATCTGCTCCTGCACCTCGTAGAACTTCTTGGCCTGGATGGTGGGCAGCGGGTTCTCCTGCGCGTCGACCGTGCCCTGCTGGAGGGCGAGATAGACTTCCGCGAAGGCGATGGGCGTGGGGTTGGCGCCGACGGCCTTGGGGAACATCATGTAGAGCGGTGCGTTGGGCACGCGGATCTTCAGCCCCGCCATGTCTTCCGGCGTCTCGATCGGCTTGTTCGAGGTCACGTGCCGCTCGCCGTAATAGGTGAGCGAGGTGATGTGGTTGCCGGAGGCCTCCTCGTAACCCTGCGCAAGCTCCGCGAAAAGCTCGGAATTGCGGAACTTGTCCCAGTGGTCGTAGTCGCGGAACATATATGGTGCGCCGCCGATGGCGACCGGCCCGTAGGCGCGGCCGGCGAAGAGCTGGCCTGTATAGATGATGTCGACGGTGCCGAGGCCGAGGCCCTCGTTGATGTCGACCTCCTTGCCGAGCGAGGATGCCGGGAAGACCTCGATGGAGTAGCGCCCGTCGGTCGCCTCCTTCAATCTGTCCGACGCCTCGACGGCGCAGGTGTGGTAGGGCTCGTTCGCCTCGTAGACATGCGCCCATTTGAGCACGGTCTCGGCCGCGGCCGGCAGCGCCAGCACCGAGACACCGGCAAAGGCGGCGGCGGCAAGCGGATAAGTAACGGTCTTTTTCACCTTGAGACTCCTCCCTTTAAACGACGACGTTTGGTGTCCGCGGAATTGCCGGCAGCGCCGCTGCCGCCGCGCGCTCCGGCGGGAGGCTCCCTCCCCGCCCGCTCGCCGAGGCTACCCGCCACGGAGGCGACAGATCAATTCCACGATTTTCAAGCTCTGGAAATCCTACTAACATGCTAGCATGACATCAAGCGCCAAAATTTCCCGAATGGGCTCAGCCCAAATGGGTAGAGAGAGAAGGGGCGGCGCAGGCGAGCGTGTCGCCAACGCGCTGCGCCAGGCGATCGTCACGCTGGAGCTCAGGCCCGGCCAGCCGCTCGACAAGGCGGAGCTGACCGCCCGCTTCGGCGTCTCGCGTTTTCCCATTTCGGAGGCGCTCCACCGGCTGCAGCGCGAAGGCCTGGTGGACATCCGCCCGCAAAGCGGCTCGAGCGTTTCGCTGATCCGGCTCAAGGACGTGGAAGAGAACCTCTTCATGCGCCGTGCACTGGAAGCGGAAGTTGCCGAAACGCTGGCGCGCCGCCGCGACCCGGCGCTGCTCGCCGAACTGCGGCGCAATCTGCGCTACCAGAAGGCGGCCGTGGACGCCGACGACCGCGAGGGCTTCCACACGCTCGACCTTTCCCTCCACGACCTGATGGTGAGCGCCCTCTCCTACCCGCGGCTGCGCGCCACCGTCGAGAGCGTGCGCCTTTCGCTGGACCGCGCCCGCCGCCTCATCGCCTCCCCCCGCCGCCACGCCGTCACCTATGCCGAGCACGTGGCCGTCGTCGAAGCCCTGGAGGTGGGGAACCCCGTAGCGGCCCGCGCCGCGATGGCGGGGCATATCGATGCGGTGATCGCGGAGCTGGAGGCTTTCTCGGAGAGGCATCCGGAGGTTTTTGGGGATGTTGGGTGATGTGTACTGGCGGAACGTGCGCAGGGAGCGATCCGATGTTCAGACGCCTTCCAGCAGCTTGTCTGTTTCGTTCAGCATGACATTGACCGCGGATTCTCCGGGCTTCACACAAATGAATGTCCCGTGGAAAAACCGAGCATGGACCATGATCGATTTGCCCGCCGGCATTGGCCGTTGCCCCGCACTGCACATTACAGTCAGTTGGGGTTGGACCTGCGCGATGGCTCTTGCCGCTTTTGGCTTTGTCCACCTGAACAATGTCGGTGCAGACGACTGAACGGTCACCATCCGCCCCCTCACACCGATGTTCACTTTGACGTCCCTGCCATCGATAGAAACGCGTTCGGCCCAAGCGCTGAAGGCGTCGTTGGCGACGCGCTCGACACAGGCGGAATCCGATCCGCACTCATCGCGCGCGAGGTCCATCGCCATCGCCTGCTGCGCGGCGATTTCGGCCGACTGGCTGACCCAGCTCCGCGATTGCAGCTTCTGCAACATGATCACATAGCGTGGCTCGGCCTCGGCATACGGGCTGTGCAGGACCTCATTCGCCAATTCTTGCGCCCGCTCGATCTCGGCCATATGGGCGGCCCGGCAGTCCCAAGACGCACAGGCGCGCAGCGCCTCGTCATTGTCGGCCGAAAGGTCCTGATATGCCTCCGTGACCGCCTGCTTGCACGCGCCATCGCCGCCGCAGGCCTTCATCGCCTCATCGAAGGCCGCGATCTGCTCATGCGTGAGGTAATTGTATTTGTACGCATCGAGCGCCGTCGCCGCGCCGAGATCGCCGCCGAGGGCCGCGCCGACCAGTGCAGCGCCCCACTGCTGCACCGCCTGCTTCTGCTCTTCGCTCAGGCTCGGATGCTCCGCCAGCACATCGACGAGGATGGCGTTGGCGAGTTCCCCCGCGCCGCCGGCCAGCGCGCCGAGGGCGACGTCGCCGCCGGCCACCGCCGCGCCGACGGCGCCGGCCACCGCGTGCAACGCCACCTTCTCCGGCGAGCCCTCCGCGAAGCCGGCAACCTGGGCGATGTCGCCCACCGCCATGTTCAGGGCCTGGCTGAGGAGCGCCGCGTCCTGCTGCTTCTGCTTCAGCGCGGAAATGTCGTAGCGTCCGACCGCGACGTTGGTGTTGTCCGGATCGCGGTTGAGCGCGGCGGTGTCCTGGCGCTGGTCGGTCAGGGTGAGCGCGCCCGGCGAGACCGTCGAGCGTGCCGTGCCGCGCTCGCTCTCCTCGGCCGGCATGCCGACCTGCGGCACCGGCAGGCCGCCCGGCGACAGCGACAGGCCGTAGCTCGCCGTCTTCGCCTCGGAACGGTTTTCCAGATCGGAGAAGGTGAGCTCCGCCGCCCTCAGCGAATTGAGCCCGGCATCGGCCGACGAGACGATCAGCCCCGCCTTCAGGTCGACCCTGCCCCCGGCCTCCACCGCGAAGCCGCCCTCGCCCGCCACGATGCCGCTCTGCTCCGATACATTGGCATAGTCGCCCGTCGTGCGGCCATAGGAGAAGGAGCCGCCGAGCAGGCCCGACGGACTGAGCGAAAGCGAGGCGCCGAGGCTCTTCTCACGATAGGTCGAGGCATCCCGCACCGAGTGGATGACAAGGTCGCGCCCGGCAGACGCCTCCACCCGCTCTCCCGCCACGACGCCACCCAGAAGGGCAATGTCGCGGCCGGCATCGAGGTCCGCCGTGCCGCCGGCGACGATGCGGGCATTGGTGTGGCTCGCGCTGTCGCCGGTGGCCTTGGCGTAGCTGCCCTCCACCTTCAGCGCGAAGGGCTGGATGGAAAGCCCGAAGCTCTTCGCCCGGGTCGCGGCATAGTCCTCGAGCGCGGCCAGGATGATGTCGCGCCCGGCGTCGATGGCGACGTCCTCGCCCGCGATCAGCTGCGTGCCCTCATCGAGGACGACGTCGAGCCCGGCCTTCATGACCACGTCGCCACCGGCCACCAGCTCCGCCATCTGGCTTTCCGACCAGCGCTGCTCGTTCTTCCACGACGAGATGGTGATGCCGATCGACCCCAGCAGAGATTGCGGTGACAGGTCGCCGAGGGCGTTCTTCACCATCGCTTCGGGACCGGCCTTGATGCCGTTAAGGCCGCCCACCCCGACATAGAGCGCCGCAAGCCCGGCCGCGATCCCGTTCTCGGACTGGGAAAGACGCATGAGCGTTGCCGTCAGCGGCGACACCGAAGCAAGCCCTTCCAGAGGATCGACCTTCTCTCCCGGCGTGCCTCGGTAAGCCGCATCGATGCCCGCCGAGCCGGGGAAGGTGAGGCCGATGTAAAAGCCCTTTTCGGTGAAGTAGCGCGCGTCCTGGGCGGCCTTAAAGCGGATGTCGGTGTCCGTCAGCATCAAGAGGTCGCCGGCCGCCTGGATCTTCGTGCCCGTGCCGGTGATCGGGCCTCCCGAGCCATCGCCGAAGGACGCGTCCAGCGTGACGTTGTCGCCGGAGATGCGCGTGACGGAGGTCGAGATGTCGTTCCACCGCTGCTTGACCTTGCCCCAGCCGAGCCCCTTGAAGCCCCACTCCTTGTAGGTGTTGTGCACCTCCTGCGACACCGCGCCCATCTCGATGCCGCCGGTGGCCTTGAGCGCCACGTCGCCATAGGCCGACACCAGCGCCCCGTTCAGCACCGCGTCGGACTTGTTGTCGCCTGCGCACAAGGCGCCGCCGTCGCACACGCCATAGCCGGCGAGGATGGACACGTCGCCCACGAGCGACTGCGCCTTGGCTTCCGCCGTGGTGATGGTGTGCTCGACGATGTCGAAGCCCGACAGGAACCCGCGCTGGTGGAAGTCCTTCGACAGGAAGGAATCTTTCAATGTCTCGAATTCGACATTGCCGCGGGCGGCCAGAAGCATGTCGGTGACGGAGCCGAGCTCGCCGCCGCGGTTGATCAGGTCCTCGCCGGCGATCACCGTCAGGTCCCGGCCGGCGGTGATCTTGGCGATGTTCCAATCCACCGCGTCGCCCCCGCACGCCGCGCCCAGGCACAGGTCGAAGCCGTCGACGGCGCGCCGGTAGCGCTGCGTCTCGTTCAAAAGCGAGCCGCCCACCCGCAGGTCGAGCGAACCGGCCGAGGCGATCGTGCCGCCGCGGTTGACGAGGTCGCCGTCGGTCGTCATCAAAAGCGTGCCGGCGGTGATGAAGCCGGTGTCGCCACGCCCGCCCGCATAGGCGCGCTCGCGCATGTCGAGGTCCGCCATGCGCTGGTTGATGATGGACGAGGCGGAGATCGAGGCGAGGCCTTCAGCCGCCAGCGTGCCGGTGTTGGTTAGCCGGCCGGAAAGATCGACCAGCAGATCGTCGGCCGCGATCAGGCCGGGGCCGCGCGGCCCGCGCAGAAGCGCGTCTGAGGACGGCAGGTAGAGCCGCGGCACCAGCACCGGCTTGCCGTCGATAATCCGCGTCTCGTGCCAGACGACGGGCTCGGTGAGCGCGGCGCGCTGTGCCTCCGTCAGCGCCACGCCGTATTGGGCACCCGTGCGCTCGGCGAAGGCGGCGGCGTTGCGGTAGAGTTCGGTGCGCTGTTCTTCCGCCGAAAGCGACGGGTCGACCACCAGATGCGTGCCCGTGGCCCTCAGCGCCGCTTCGGCCAGCGCCCGGGCCTCGCGCACCGGATCGGAGTAGTAGGAAAGCTGAGAACCGGTGATGTTGCCGGCGCTGGCCAGCAGCCTTGCCGCCTCGAGCGAGCCGGTGAAGCGCTGCAGATTGCCGAACGCGTCCGGGTCGAGGCCCACCAGATTGCGCTCGTTGAAGGCGCCGAGGTCGAGCGGCGGCACCGCCACGTCGTCGAGCACGAAGTCGACGACGCCTGCCCCGCCGCCGACAAGGCCGAGGCCGGAGCCGCCGTGGGCCGCCACGCCCTTTCGGGTGGGATCGAGACCGGCGATGCCGGTGCCCACGCCCGGCGCAACGCCGGCGCGGTCGAAACGGCCGAAGCTGGAGCCGTCGACACCGTCGATCGCGCCGATGCCGTTGTGGAGCGTGCCGCCCTCGATGGAAACGAGGCTGCCTTCCACGGTGCCGCGATTGGTCGTCTCGTCGCTGGAAATCAGGAGCGCGCTGCCGGCCTTAATCAGGGAGCCGTGCAATACTTCCACCGTGCCGCGTTCTTCCAGCCGGTGGTTGCTGTAAGGCCCCTCGCCCAAATCAGCGATCCTGTTCCCGATCATGATCACATCGGGAATATCGTTTGGATCGATGCCGAGCAGCTCCAGATCGAGTAGGGCCGCAGCG
The DNA here is from genome assembly GCF_009812055.1 of Chelativorans xinjiangensis. Taxonomy (GTDB): domain Bacteria; phylum Pseudomonadota; class Alphaproteobacteria; order Rhizobiales; family Rhizobiaceae; genus Chelativorans; species Chelativorans xinjiangense. The sequence continues at coordinate 19,018 of NZ_WQNH01000059.1, forward strand.
TCGGCGTATTCGAAGACCTTGAACCGACCGCCGTTGATCACCCCGTCCTTGTATTTTGACTTTCCTTGGTAGCGCACACTGATAGGAGAGGCGTCCTTGACGATGATGATCGTCTCGTCGCCATCGCTCGCGCGCGCGGCGAGATATTCGTTCTTGAAGACGCCGTCCTGATAGGGTTTCGCAACCCAGTCATCGCTAACGCCGTTGGGCGCGGTGAACCTGTTGTCGTCCTGGAAAAGGCGCTCGCCACCCCAGATGTGGCGCAAATGGTCGACCTCGTGCACCGTGGCGTCGTTCAGCACGCGCGCCATATCGATGGAAAGATCGCCCACCGCGAGAATGCGCCCTTCGAGGTTTTGAAGGTCCTCGCCGGAAAGCAGCATATCGGCGCCCGAACGAATGACGCCGGGCGTTCCAACCTCAATCTCCCCGACGAACTCGTCCCTGACGACCGTCGCCGTTCCCCAGTAGCGGGCCGGCGGAGAGGTGCGCGCCGCCAGATAGTCCATCGTCGGGTCGCCCCAATTGCGATAATCGACGATCTGTCGGGGACCCTCCTCATGTGCCGTATTGATCAGCGTCCGCGCGAGGATCTGCATGTCGCCGCCCGACTCGATGCGCGCCGAGGCGTTGGTGAGGGTGCCTCCCGCCTCGATGGCGAGCGTGCCTTCGGCCAGGATGCGGCCCAGCAGATTGTCGAGGTTGCCGGCGGTCTTGATGCCGAGGTTGCCGTCGGCGCCGATCAGCGCGTCCTCGCCGCGGTTGATCAGCCGGTGCGCCTCGAGAGCCATGTCGCTGCCGGCGCGGAAGGTCCCCTCGTTGGTCAAAAGCCCGCCGACGACGGCGTGCAGCGTGCCGCTGGAGACGATCGATCCGAGATTGGTGAGGTTTTGCACGACCGCCGCCTCGATCACTGCGGCCTCGATCTGGCCGGTCTCGGTGTTGAGGAGATCGCCGGCGATATCGAGCCCGAGGCGCCCGGCGACGGCGAGCTGCCCGTCATTGACGAGCGAGGAGCCGAGGATGAGGTCAAGGTTGTGGGCCGCAAGCCGCGCCGCCGGCGAGCCCGGCACATAGGCATGCGCCGCAAGCCGCAGATCGCCGGCGGCTTCGATGCTGCCGTCGTTGTCGACGTTTTGGCCGCTCGCAATGTCCAGGGCGTTGGCCGAGACGATCTCGCCGAGATTGGCGAGCCCACCGGAAAGGCGGATGGTGAGCCGGCCCGCATGGACAATGCCCTCCGCCGTCGTCTGGATCGTCCCGACATGGATCCTGCCGCCGGCCCGATTGTCGAGCGTACGGGCGGTGAGCGTTGCGCGGTTGCCGCTCTCCAGGAGCCCCGAATTGTCGAGCGCCCCGGCGGCGGTGAGGTTAAGCGCGCCACTGGCGCGGATGTCGCCGCGGTTGGAAAGGAGGCCGCCCACCGTGGCCTTCAGCGCCCCTTCGGAAAGGAGCGCACCGAGATTGGCAAGGTCGCCGGCGACTTTGGCTTCCAGCGCCTGCGCCACGATCTCGCCTGTAGCCTCGTTGCGCAGGTTCTGTCCGACATCGAGGCCGAGATCGCCGGCGGCCGCGATCAGCCCGGCGTTCCTGAGCCCGCCGCCGAGAATGAGGTCGGCCTTCGCCGCCACCAGCTCGGCTTCTGCCCCGCCGGCCGTATAGGAGCGCGCTTGCAGACGGAGCGTGCCGCCGGCCTGGACGATGCCGTCGTTCAGGACATCGCCGGCCCTCAACACATCGAGCGTGCCGCCGCTGACGATCTGCCCGAGATTGGAGAGATCCCCGCCCTTGAGCTCGATGCGCATGGTGCCCGCATGCAGCGCGCCGCCGGCCCGGTTGTCGAACCCGTTCGCCAGCAGTAATACGCCCTCTTCGCTGTAGAGCAGGCCGGAATTGGTGAGCCTCGCGGCGGCCGCGAGGTCGAGGTCGCCCGTGGCGAACAGGCCGCCTGAAAGATTGTCGATCCCGCCCGCCGACCGCACGATCAGGGCGGCCTTGCTGTCGATAACGGCTCCTGAACCGCTATTCACCAGATCGGCGGCCGTAAGGTTGATATCGGCGCCGGCACGGATGGTGCCGGAGTTGGAGAAGAGGCCGATAACGGCGACCTTGAGGGTCTTTTCCGATAGAAGCGAACCGAGATTGGTGAGTTCCCCGGCAATGCTGGCTTCCAGCACATTGGCGGCGATCTCGCCGGCGGCCGTGTTGCGCGCATCGTCCCCGACATCGAGGCTGAGCTTCTCCGCCGCCGCGATCAGCCCGGCGTTCCTCAGCGCGCCGTCGAGGATGAGGTCGGCCCGCGCGGCGACCAGCTCCGCCTCGGGTGCGTCGGCCGTATAGGAAACTGCCTCAAGGCGCAGGGTCTTACCCGCCTGGACGATGCCGCCGTTCAGGACGTCGCCGGCCTTGACCACGTCGAGCGTCCCGCCGCTGACGATCTGCCCGAGGTTGGAGAGATCCTCGCCCTTGAGATCGATGTGCACCGTGCCGGCGTGCAACCGGCCGGCGGCTTTGTTGTCGAAGCCGCCTGCGACAACCGACACGCCTTTTTCGCTGTAGAGCAGACCGGAATTGGCAAAAAGGGCGCCGGCCACGAGGTCGAGGCTATCGGTGGCAAGGATGCCGCCGCCCCGGTTGTCGATGCCGCCGCTGGCGTGGACGGTCAGCGCCGTGTTGCTGTCGATCCGCGCATCCTCGCCCATGTTGAGGAGATCGGCGACCGTCAGGTTGAGTGCCCCGCCGGAGCGGATGTCGCCGGCATTGGAAAGCTTGCCGCCGGCCTCGATGTCGAGCGTGCCGGTGCTGAGGATGGCACCGCTGTTGCCGACGTCCTTGCCGAGGACGAGATCGGCCTTCGCCGCAACGAGCTGCGCCGCCGGCGCGTCGGCCGTATAGGAAAGCGCCTTGAGGGTGAGCACGCCGTCGGTGCCGATGGTGCCGTCGTTGAAGACGTTGCCCTCGGCCAGGAGGGCGAGCGTCCTTTCCGACAGGATCCGGCCGAGATTGGTAAGGTCGCCGCTGGTGCGGATGTCGATGCCGACGGCTTCGATGACGCCGGTCTCGGCATTGGTGAGGGTTTCGGCATTCACGGCGGCATCGCCGCGCGCCAGAAGCACGCCGGCATTGTCGAGCGCACCGGCCTCGATCGCATGGCTGTCGCTGGCGAAGGCGCCACCCTCGGCGATGGCGAGGTCGCGGAAGGCCAGCGACAGGGCCGGATAGTCGGCCGTGTCGAGGAGCGTGCCGATGGTCAGCCGCCGCGTGGCCTCCACGTCGATGCCGATTTCCGGATCGAACGCGGTGTCCTTGCCGAGCGTGACATCGACGCCGGCGATCTTCGCCCCCTCGCCTGGAATGATCCAGGTGCCGGTCACGTCGATCGTCTCCGCGCCGAGATCGATCGTCGGCGCGATCAGCGTCGCCTTGTCGGTCTTCAGGCTATCGCCGGCCGAAAAATCGAGCCCGTCATGGGCGGCGATCAGGCCGGAGAAGGAGGCGCTGCCGCCAGCCGCCGCGCGCAGCGTGCCGCCGGATTTGAGCGTCGCGCCGGAGACGATGTCCTCGTGCGCGACGATTTCCAGGCCTTCTCCGGCGTGAACGCCGGCGCTCTTAAGAAGCGTGATGTCCCCGGCGGTGATTGCGATCTTGCCGGTGGCCGACAGGTCGCGCGCCAATTCGAAGGCACGCGCCGCCTCGACATGGACAGCGCCCGAGGCCTCGCCCGAGACGAGGCTCAAGCTCCCGGCTGAGACGATCTTCAGGTCTCCGGGGACGAGCTTGCCGTCCTCGTCGTACGACCCCAGCGCCTGCAGGTTGCCGGAAAGGACGACCCCGGTATCGAGATCGGAAGAAAGCACGTCGATCGAGGCTGCGCGGATAATGCCGGAGGCGCTGGAGACGATCGCATCGCCCCCTTCGGGTGCGGCATCGGCAAGCCGGCTGGCGGTCCCCGTCGCCGGGTCGATGCGCGTGGCACCGGCGCTGATATCCACCTTCTCCTTCGCCTCGGCCAGGCCGTCGAGGTTGACCGTGCGGCCGATAAGGTTGAGGCGGTCGGCCATCTGGCCGCCCGGCGCCGAGACCCCTGCCCCGGAGATCGTGATGTCGCCCTTGCGGGTCTCGAAGCCGACCGTGCCGGCGTCATAGTCGACGATGGGGCGGCCGGTGGTGAGCGTGGCGGTGCCGGTGTTGATGAACCCGCAGCCCACGCAGCCGATCCCGTTCGGGTTGGCGACGATCACGTCCGCCTTCCGGCCGAACACCTCGGTCACGCCGTTGAGGCTGGAGCGCTTGGTGCCGGTCACCTCGTTGACGATGATCCTCGCCTCGCCGCCCGGCTTAAGGTTCGGATTGGGCGCTACCTTGCCGCCGATCACCGAGGTGCCGCCGAGCCCGGAGTTGTTGAGGATCAGCCCGCGCGTGTCGATGTTGTATTCGCGGAACTTGTTGTGGCTGACACCGCCCTTCGACGGCGTGACGATATTGACCGTCGGCGTGCCGTTACCCGATGAGGCGATGCCGGGCCGGAACTGGATCGGCGCGGTGGGATCGGTGATCACCTGCGCATAGGCCGGCGCCAGCGGTCCGACGAGAGAGGACAACAGAAGGTTGAGTGCCGCAAGACAGGCGACCGGCCGCCGTAGAGCGGGGCCCTTGGGCCTGATCTTGCTTAGGAAATGGAAGGCTCTGAGCGACCGCCGGGCTTCACCGGTCTCCGCAATCCGACGGTCCATATGACCCCCACAATAAAAATATAACAAACACTAATGCGCGCGCAGTATCGAAAAGAACGGGACTCTTCAACCTGGGGTATTGCACCGCAGCCCAACCACCCCATCATTTTTTGCTACTCTCGGTTACATTCCCCTCAAATAGGGGGATTTCCCGCCCTTAAGGTCTCAGCGGCGAAGCGAGCCCGCCGGCCTACCGGCACCCCTTGATGAAATACGTCCAGAACGTCTGCTCCATATAGCCTTGCGGCGTATAGGCCAGCCGCGAGGAGGTCTCGACGTTGAGGACGGAGGCACCCGGCTTGCACTTGGAGAGCACCTGCTTGCGGCACTCGGCCTCGGTGAGCGTGAAAAGCGTGCTCCGGCAGGTGCTGGTCATGACATCCCCACCCCCCGCCACCGGCACCGCACGCGGCTCCGTAGCGTAGCAGCCGGACAGGAGGAGAAGGAGGGCCCCTCCAGCGGAAAGAGTGCGGAGTGCTGCAGTCATCGCCAGGCCTCTCGATTCCAGATGAGTCATGTCGCCCTCGCACTACAGTTGCGTTTCCCGTTGCGCCCCGTCGCGCCCCCCTCTGCCCTGCCGGGCATCTCCCCCACAAGGGGGGAGATCAGCTTGCATCGCGGCCGGCTCTCTCCTTTGCGATTGCCGAAAGCGGGTCGTGACAGTCGATCTCCCCCCTTGTGGGGGAGATGCCCGGCAGGGCAGAGGGGGGCGCGACGGGGCGCAACTGTAAAACTAATTCCCCTCCGCGACCCCGGCCGGCTTCCAGTTCCTGGCTCGCGCCTGCGCCTCCTCGATCTGTTCGGGCGTCATCGTCGTGGTGAGGCGGTCGAGGGCGGC
>NZ_WQNH01000006.1 GCF_009812055.1 Chelativorans xinjiangensis
CTAGAGCACGTCCTGTTTAATCCGGGTCATATCCTGCGGCCCTGAAGTAGTTGGCGCATTCGGCCGGCGTGAAGAGGTCGATGATAGGACCGACGGCATCCCACAAAGCCTTGATGGTTCTCTCGGCTTTGGCGCGCATGAGGGCCTTGAGCTTGGAGAAAGCATTTTCGATTGGATTGAAGTCGGGACTGTAGGGCGGCAGGTAGAGCAGGCTGGCGCCTGCCGCCTCGATCGCGCCGCGAACGCCGACGGCCTTGTGGGCGGGCAGGTTGTCCATCACGACGATGTCGCCCTCCGACAGGGTCGGGACCAGCACCTGCTCGATATATGCCAGGAAGACGTTGCCGTTCATGGCGCCGTCGTAGACGAACGGGGCGGTCATGCCCGTCAGCCGCAGCGCGCCGGTAAAGGTGGTGGTCTTCCAATGGCCATGCGGCACGCCGGCCCGGCAGCGCTCGCCGCGTGGCGCACGTCCGCGAAGTCGGGCCATCTTGGTCGACAGTCCGGTCTCGTCGATGAACACGAGCTTCGCGGGATCGAGATCGAGCTGGCCGTCGAACCAGGCCTGCCTCCGCTTCAGGATGTCGGGGCGATCCTGCTCCAGTGCTTGTGCGGACTTTTTTTGAAAGTCCAACCGCGGCCGCGAAGCCAGGCGCTCAAGGCGCTGCGGCTGATCCGCACCGACTGCTCGGCGACCAACCGTTCCACCATCTCGTTCAGCGTGATGTCCTTGCGCTCTTCGATCAGCCCGACGATGAAGGCTTCATGCGCATCATCCACCTCCGTCAAAATGGAGGTTGAATCAGAACAAAATGTCGCCGTCACATCACAATCGATTCATCGATCACAGGACATGCTCTAGTGCTGCAGGGTGATGCGCGCTTCCATATGCTGCTGGAACTAGTCGATGACCACGGCGGCGATGATGACAAGGCCTTGATCACGATCTGCCAGAAGGACCCGACACCCATCGTCATCAGTCTGTCCGAAGAAAGGATGGCGTGACAGCACCATCCTCCAGAACGTAGCGGTCGAAGTCGCAGCCGTGCAGCAAATGCGCCCGCAGTGTCGTCCGCCCCAACTCCGCAGAGCCCGGCCGGCTTGCAAGTTCAGCCAGTGTCCGAAGAGCGGTCTCGCTGGAGTATTCCGGTCCGATGGTCAGTCCCTGGCCTTCGAGATAAGAGCCGCCGGCGCCGACGCAGACGAACGATCATGGCCGCATCGAGAACAGACCCCATTGGGTGCTCGACGTCGTCTTCCACTATAGTCTCGCCCGCCTCAGAACCGGAAACACATGGCCATGAACCTGGTGAGAAATCCCAAGGACAAGCATAGCCTCAAGGTGCGAAGAAAACTCGCCACCTCTCGACCAGAATTATCTCGCAGAACTCATCACTCAAAGCCCCCGCTAACCTGAAGCGATTCTCCTGAGATAGCGATTCTCCTGAGATAGAATGCGTGGCCGAAGCATCGATATAGAAATAATTCGATTGCGATTGAATATCCCCTCGCGGAAGAACGAATTCCAGTGCCCCGGCCAGAGAATCGATAACCGTGAGACGCTCGAGCACCATATCGTTGCGGGGTGCACAGAAAAAAGAGCACGAAGGGAGGATTCAAGATGCCAGATGAAGCTGCTTTCATGAATCGCAGGGGCTTCTTCAAGATCGCTGGGAGCTTTGTTGCCGCATCGGCGATCGGTGGCGCGGCCGGCCAAGGTATCGCAGCCAACTATCCCAGCAGGACCTTCGACGTCATCGTTCCCACCCGAGAGGGCGGAGGGGCGGATGGCCTGTCCCGCGCCTTCATCAATAGCTGGAAGGACAAGATCGGACAAAATTTCGAGCGTCAGTTCAGCCCCGGCGCGGCCGGGCAAGTGGGCTATGAACTGTACTTCAAGCAACGTGAAATGGACGGCAGCAATTTGCTCTTCGGCAATGTGAGCGCGGAGATGATCATGTACGCGTTGCAGAAGCCCGATTTCAGATTCCCCGAGGACATTTATTACTTCTGCGGGATCGATACGGACCCCTGCGGCATATGGGTTTCGGGTGAAAGCCCATTCACGTCGGTTGAAGAGGTTGTCGAGACGGCCATGAAGCGGCCAGTGAGCGTCGCCGTCAGCCGATTGCCGCACCCGGGCACGATCGGGCTTCTGGCCTTGGCCGAAGCCACAGGGGCGCAGTTCAACATCGTTCCCTATGGCGGGGGCAATCCCCAGGTGGTGGCGGTGTTGAATGGGGAGGCCGAATGCGGCGGCGGTGGCACTGCAGGGTATATCGAAGGGGCGCGTATCCTCGGGGTCTTCGACCGCGAAGAGTTCGTGCTGGCCGAGACCCGCGGTGACGTGCCGCTGATCAACGAAGTCTTTGGGACCGATATTCCCAGCCTTTACTCGACCCGCTCCTGGGCGGTTCACCGCAGCTGGGCCGATGCCAACCCGGACGACTACAAGGTGCTCCAGGATACCTCGGCGGCCGTATTCGACGATCCCAGGTTCAAGGAAGAGATCGTTCAGAGCGGGGTGACACCTTGGGACGGCGTTCGTTTTCGCGATCAGTCCACTTGCATGGCGCTTGCGCAGAGCATGGTCGAACTGGCCACGAAATATGGGGATCAGCTGACCGCCGGTTAGGTGGCCAGCTGATGGCCGAGAGCGCATATGGATAGCCGCCAATCGCGCGAGACGAGCCCCAGCGCCCAGAGACGGGCGTTGGGTGCCGATCTGCTGATCCCTGTCTTCGCGGGGCTCTTCGCGCTCTATTTCTTTTGGGACACGTGGGGCCTGAAGTGGGAAGCCCGCATCAACGGGATTCTCATCGGCGTTCCCCTTCTTGGCCTTATCGTGCTCAAGATCACCTCTACGGTGATTGCTGCCACGAAGGGAGAGGCTTCGATGCGCCTGGGCACTATCACCGCCTGGTCCCCGGATCAGCGGCGGCGCCTCCTCCTCTTCGCTGTGTTTGCCGGTTTCGCGATGCTGATCGGGTGGCTCGGCGTAACGCTGTCGCTGTTCTTCGCTCTACTTGCCGGCCTCTGGATTCTCGATGTGCGCAGCCCCGCCGTCCTGGCGCTACTTCCGGCCGGAACGGCCGCGCTGGTCTACGTTCTGTTCATCGCTGTCCTCGACAAGAGAATGCCCTACGGCCCGGTTGAAAACCTGCTTGCGCCTCTGCTGGTCGGCGGAGGCATGTGATGCTGTCTGGCTGGGAGAACTACGGAACGCTGTTTATTGCATCCTTCACCCACCTTTGGATCATCGTTCCTGCGGTCGTCCTGGGCATTCTCGTGGGCGCCATTCCGGGGTTCAGCGCCCAAAACACACTGCTCATCCTGCTGCCCCTTACCCTGGTCATGGACATCGACACGTCCATGGCATTCATGGTCTCCGTCTATTGCGCATCGCACATGGGTGCCGGCATCCCGGCAATTCTGATCAACATGCCCGGCACGGGGGGACACGCGGCAACCTGCCTTGACGGCTTCGCCATGACGAAGCAGGGACGCTCGCAAGAGGCTCTCGCGATCTCTGCATTCGCATCGGTTGCCGGCGGTCTTTTCACGACCATCCTGGCCATCGCCTTCCTGCCCCTCCTTTCCAGGATGGGCCTTTACCTGCACAGCGTAGACATGGTTGTGATCATGGTCTTCGGCCTTTGCCTGATCGCAATGATCGCCACCGACGACCTCGTCAAGGGGCTGATCGCCGGCTTCTTCGGCCTCCTTATGGGAGTGGTCGGGACGGACTTCATCTACGGCACACCCCGTGCCACGTTCGGGTTCATCGAGTTGTACGAGGGGGTGCCGCTGGTCCCCGCGCTTATCGGCCTCCTCGCCATCTCCGAAGCCATGGTGATGTTCGAGCGGGAAACGATCGCCTTGAGTTCGCAGGAGGCTCGTCAGAAGGTCTCGGGGTGGACCGGGACATTCGAGGGAATTCGTCAATGTATCCGGCAATGGTGGATTCTGGCGTGGACCTCCTTCATCGGCCTCTTGATCGGCATCGTTCCGGGCGCCGGGGCCTCGATCGCCTCGTTCGTCGCCTACGCGCAGGCGCGTCTGTTCTCTGCCGATCCGCAAAGTTTCGGCCGCGGCAGCCCGGCGGGGCTGATCGCGGCTGAAAGCTCAAACAACGGCGTGACCTCAGGGACGCTGGTCCCGCTGCTCGCGATCGGTGTGCCCGGCGGCACGACAGCAGCGGTCATGGCTGTGGTGCTTCAGTACAACGGCATCCTTCTGGGCCCGCGCCTCTTCACGGATCGCCCCGAAACAGCTTACGGCATCTTCTTCTCGATGCTCGCAGCCTACATCGTGATGGTCTTCCTTGTGCTGCCGCTCGCGCGCTATGTGGGCACCATCGTTCTTATACCGACGCGCGTGCTCGTTCCGCTGATCCTGTCGCTGACCGTCGTCGCCTCGCTCGCCAACCGGGGCTACGTCTTCGACATCTATGTCGCGCTCGTTTTCGGCGTCATCGGCTACATCTGCCGCCGCACCGGATACAACGTCATCGCCGTACTGATCGGCGTCCTCCTGGGGCCGCTTTTCGAGCAATACCTCCTGCGCTCGCTCCGGTTGGGTCAGGGCGATCTTCAAATTCTCTTCTCATCGTCCATAGGCAACACTCTGTGGGGGCTGCTTGCGCTGTCCCTCGCACTGCAGTGGTGGAAGGGGCGGAAGATGCGGCGGGTACTTCGCGACGGGCCCGCCGCCAAGGAAACCATCAATCCCTATTGAGCTATCATGCCAAACCAAACACAACCCAAGAACTTCAAGCATTTGGCCAGGCTGGATATCCCGGGCGGTGGGCAGGTGACGGTTGGGAACGGCTACGCCTTTGTCGGCCACATGAATGCTCCGCACGGAACCAGCATCATCGATGTCCGGGATCCCAGGCGACCGAAACTCGTCCACACGATCATGCTGCCCGACAACCGGTCGCATACGCACAAGGTGCGAGTGATCGGCGACCTGATGTTCGTCAACGTCGAACAGGCTGCCCGCCACCAGACGCGGCGGGCGGGCGCGGCGATCGAAGCCGATCCTGGCGCGACGGACGCCGAGATCGCAGTGCGCACCGGGTTATCCGCCATGATTGTCGCCAGCGCGCGTTGCTACACATCCCGGCCCTACGATCTTGGCGGCTGCAAAATCTACGACGTTTCCGACAAGGTCCGCCCACGCGAGATCGCGTATATACGCACGCATGGGTTCGGTGCCCACCGTTTCGATGTGGACGAGAGATATCTTTACCTCTCGACCGAAATGGAAGGATATATCGGCAACATCCTCGTCATCTACGACCTTGCCGACCCTTCCCGGCCGAAGGAGGTCAGCCGATGGTGGATGCCGGGCCAGCATGTCGCGGGCGGCGAGACGCCTTCCTGGCAAGGCTATGGCCACCGCTTGCACCATGCGCTGCGATTTGGGGATCGGCTCTGGGCCGCCTGCATGAAGGCCGGCGTGTATATGATCGACTGCTCCGACATAACGCGCCCGCGGACACTAGGGAGTTACAATTACCATCCGCCCTTTCCGTGCCCCACGCACACCGTTATGCCGATCCGGGCGCGGCATAACGGACGCCAGGTCGCGGTGGCGGTTGACGAAGAACATGATTTTGCCCCCGGAGAACCCCATGCGGGGCTGTGGTTCCTCGACGTGGAGGACCCGGCCGACATCCGGCCGATCTCGGTGTTTCATCTTCAGGAGCGCGCGAGCCCCCATGCCCTTTCCGGCCTTACTTTCGGCGCGCATCAGTACAATGAGACCATGCACAGCGACACGCTGTTCGTGACCTGGTTCAGCGGGGGGCTGCGCGCGGTCGACACATCGAACCCGGCCCAACCGCGTGAAATCGGCCATTTTCTTCCGCAGCCGCCCGACGGCTATCCGGCACCGATGAGCAACGACGTCTACGCCGACGCTTCGGGCATCGTCTATCTGTGCGACCGCAATCGCGGCCTCGACATTCTTCAATTCGAGGGCGGGTGAGAACGGTGATAACCCAGAAGCGCATTTTTTCCGGCCCCGGCGTGGCCGAGGCCGAGACACGGTCGGGCCGCGTATCGGGATACCTTGCCGAGGATATCTATACCTTTCTCGGAATCCCCTATGGCGCCGATACTGGAGGGATGAACCGGTTTCTCCCTCCACAACCGCAGGCGTCCTGGGTTGGTGCGCGGCCCTGCCTGATCTTCGGGCCCATATGTCCGCAGCCGCCCCGCGCCGGGGCCGAGGAGATGACCCACGCATACCAGGAGGAGGGTTTCCTTCTGCAGTGGCGCGATGGCGTGCAGAGCGAGAACTGCCTCAACCTCAACATCTGGGCGCCGACACTCGACCGTGAAGCGCGGCTTCCGGTAATGGTCTGGCTTCACGGTGGCCATTTCGCTTTCGGCTCGAGCGGGGAGCTCCCGGCGACCCATGGAGAGGAACTCAGCCGGCGCGGCGAGGTGATCATCGTCAGCGTCAATCACCGGCTCAATATCTTTGGCTACATGCCGGCCCTCCCCTTGGGAGAAAATTACGCCGGTTCAGGCAATGTGGGGATGCTCGACATCGTCCTGGCGCTTGAATGGGTTCGCGACAATATCGAGGCGTTCGGCGGCGATCCGGGCTGCGTGACGATCTTCGGGCAATCCGGCGGCGGTGCGAAGGTGACGACGCTGATGGGAATGCCCGCGGCGCGTGGCCTGTTCCACCGCGCTGTCGTTCAGAGCAACATCGCGCTCCGCCAATGCGGGGCCAAGCAGGCGGACCATATCCGCGCGGCCATTCGCGCCGAAATCGGTGGGATGGATGCCGAACGACGGTTACTGGAGATGCCGTCGGAGCGCTTGATGCGCTTCGGAATGACGGTGTTGCAGCGTGTCGCGATTCCCGAGAACCCGGCCCGCCGAAACCGCCGCGTCCGGTGGGAGCCCGTGGTCGACGGCATCCACCTTCCTAGCAATGCCTTCGATCCCGAGGCGCCCGAGTTCAGCGCAGAGGTGCCGCTGCTTGTCGGCACGACGCTTCACGAGTTCGCAAACGGGATCGGCGTTCCCGATCCAGAAGGACTTACCGATCGGGCCGTGGCCGAAGAGTTTTCCCGCACTTTCGGTGAGACAGGTGCCGCCGTATTGAGCCTGTTTCGCGCCAAGTATCCTGACATTACGCCGTTCGAGCTGAGGTCTCGCGCCTATGGCGCTACCGTGCGGCAATGTGCTGTGATCCAGGCCCGGCGCAAGGCGCGCCAAGGCCGGGCGCCTGCGTATCTCTACTGGTTCCGCTGGCGCACGCCGGCACTTGGTGGACGGCCGGGTGTATTCCACAATGCAGAATTGCCCTTCGTCTTTGCCAACGCCCACCGCTGTGTCGAGTGGACCACCGGCAGCCCGGAGGCGATCGGGCTGGCAGACCGCGTCGCGGACGCATGGGTTGCATTCGCCCGCACCGGCGATCCGAACCACCCAGGCCTGCCCGAATGGCTGCCGGTTTCCGCGGCCGGATGCGAGACGATGATCCTTGACACCGATTGCACCCTGGATATCGGCTCGGACCGAGACGAGCGAAACTTGGCCGGTCCTGCCTGACAGTCTGACCGAAAATTTGTCAGCCGGAGCGAAAATGGTGTTTAGAGCACCGGAGCGGAGCATACTTAAAGTATGTGAGCCCCGGAGCGCAGAAAAATGCCATTTGCAGACCGCGATGGCGGATTTCCGGTCAGACTGTGAGACCGATTGGAATTCCTTCCAATATGCTATGATGCGGATCCAGGAAGAAATTCGGGGTTGGTTCCGCCGGTGACGCTATCGGTTCTCGAGCGCACGAAACACATCAGCATCCGGCACTTCCGCGCCTTCGAAGCGGCCGGCCGGTTGGGCAGCCTGAATCGGGCGGGCGACGAAGTCCACATGTCGCAATCGACCATGACCTATGCGTTGCGCCAGGTCGAGGAGATGTTCCGCGTCCGATTGATGGAGCGCGACGCGCGCGGCAGCCGCCTGACGCCGGAAGGGGAAGTCGTCCATGCCCGCCTAGCCACGTTTTTCGAGCTTCTCAACGATACCGTGGTTGCGGTGCTTCGCCCGCTCGGGAACCGCGCCGAGGCGGATCTGGGTCGTATAGTCGGTTCTATCTCTTGGCTCCACATCCTTGCCGTTGCAGCATTCGCCCGCCTTGGCGACGTCGATGTGGCAGCACAAAAGCTTGGAATTTCTCAGGCCTCTCTGTTGCGGCGGTTGCGTGAAGTCGGGCGGTGCCTGGGATGCGATCTGTTCGTGCGCAACGCGGAGCGCCTTGTCCTGAACCGAACCGGACAGGCATTTGCAAGGGGCCTCAGCCTCGCGGCCAAGGAACTCGACTATGCCGTCGACGAGTTGGCCTCATTGGGCGAGAGCCATGTCAGCACCATCGCCCTGGGCTGCCTTGGCCTGGCACGCACGGCACTGATCCCCAAGACGCTGTCATGCTACCTGTCGCATCGCCCCACGGTCCGTGTCCGACTTGTCGACGACTCCTTCGATGTCGCTTTCGCAAAGCTCTGCAACGGTGAGCTCGATTACCTGATTTGTGCAAAGCGCGACGACATGGCAGCGCATGGTATCGTGGGGGACGAGCTGTTCAGCGCAAATTATGCCATCGCATGCCGGGCCGGCCATCCGTTGACCCGCGTGGACAAGGTTACGATCGCCGACCTCCTGAGGCACGACTGGCTGCTGCCGATCGAAGGTACTCCACTGCGCCGAGCCTGCGAGCGGATCTTCGAAGGTGTCACCTTCCCCAGCCATTCGGTGATCGAGACCCAGTCGGCGATGACATCCTTCGCCATCCTCCGCTCCAGCGACCGGCTGATGATCTCCTCCTGGCACGACATCGTCTCGAACGGTCAGGACGAGTATCTTTCCGTCCTGCCCTATCCGCTGCCGATCGCTGCGCGGTCGATCTATCTCTATCGACGACAGAGTTTTCGTCCGCCCCCGCTTCATTCTGAATTCGCCGTGCGCCTGAGACGCCGCGCGGCCAAGTTCCACGAAATCAGCTGTCCCCTACCGGAGCTGCGACCGCAGTGAGGAGGCCGCAGCTCGCTTTCTACTTGGCGAAGAGGTCGCAGTTATGGTCCGCTAGATACTGGTCCTCGGGGACAGCACTGATCTGGCCACCGGCGGAAAAGACAATACGCTGCCGGCTTTCCGGCGTATAGGCCGGCCACTCGGCCTGCTCGGATGCGGCCATGCCCCGAGTATCCGTGAGACGGACCCAATAAGCGCGCATCAGTTCGGCCAGCTTCTGCTGCTCGGCGGTAAGCCCGTTCGGGACCGTGCCCTCGCCCCACAGATAAGGCAGTTCGGCGCTGTGCGGGACTCCAAGGTCGAAGGACGAGGGAACGCTTGCATAGGAGCGGATCGGCGCGGTCTCATCGGCGAACTCGTAGGCATAGGTCGGTGTCCATTTGCCCAGGGCGTCAATCGCCTTGTGAGTGCCGCAGATATAGCGCTGGTCGGTGTCGAAGTCGCCCAGCGCCATGCCGGGGGCGGTTTCCTCCGCCTCCTTATACGCCGCAAGAACGACTTCGGCCTTGTCGCCCATGCGCTCCCGCACCGTCGATTCATACTTCTCGCGCGTAACCGGCTGCTTCTGCAGGTCGTTGCCCTCATAGATAAAGACGCGCGTCTCGTTGCGGGTGTTGCCGATGATGACGGGGACACGGTTGAATTCGCCTGACCGGAAAGCTTCCAGCGGCGGCTTCGGCAGCGCATAACCGCCATGGGTCGTCGGGAAACCAAACCCCGAATCTTCCTGCGCGGTCAACACCTCGGCTGGCGACTTGGAGCGAAGGCAAGTGAGTGTATCCTCGGCATCCGCGCAGCCGATCGACTCGACAAATTTGCTGCCCGCCACGACCTGGTCCGCGTTCGAGGTGCTCGGGCATTCGCGCCCGCTCTCCATCACCGCTCCATGGAACAGGCCTGCTGCCTCGGGCGAGGCGAGAAGGAAGCAGACCCCGCGCGCGCCGGCCGATTGGCCCGCTATGGTCACGCGGTTCGGATCACCCCCGAAGGCCGAGATGTTCTCCTTGACCCAGCGAAGCGCCTGAACCTTGTCCAGGTCGCCGTAATTGCCGCTGCTCAGGCCGTCCTTCGATTCGGCATTCAGCGCATCGAGCGCCAGATACCCTATCGCCCCCAGGCGATAGTTCGCCGTCACGACAACAGATCCGGCCTGCGCCAGCTCACGCGGATCCCAGTCGGTCTTGGAGCCGTTGACCGATCCGCCTCCGTGATAGCCAACGAAGACCGGCAGGTTGTCTCCCCGATCGGCCGGCACATAGACGGTGAGTGACAGGCAGTCTTCGGTCCAGCTTGCAGGACGGTCCGGACGCCAGAAGGTGGCAAACTGCACGCATTCATTGCCCGAACCCGTCGCCTCGAATGGCTCGGTGAACGGAGCTTTCGGCTGCGGAGGGGCCCAGCGGAGATCGCCTACGGGAGCCTCGGCATAAGGAATTCCCTGGTAGATATGGAGTTCGCCGCTGCTGGTTCCGTGGATGTCGCCGGCGGGCGCGGTCACCGTCTGAGCATCCGCTGTCGTGGCAGCCAACAGGCCTGCCGCGACAGCGAAACCCAGTTGTCGACTGAACTGGTATATGGTCGGTCGAAAACTCATATGTCTTCTCCTTGCAGGCTTGGAGGATGAGGGCGTTGAACCCTCATCCTCGCAAAGCACCGTGTCTCTTCACTGGGAAAGGTCGCCCTCGCTTACTTCGAACCGGTCGAACACTGCTTTGCGGTTCAGGGCGTCACGGCTCGGATACGGCGTTGATTCCACGGCTTGGGCATAGCCGTCGGCGAACCGCATGAAGGCCGGCCCATCCGTCGGCTGGGGCCACTCCGGCAGGTCTTCGCCGTTCGGATCGCCTGTCTTGATAAAGTTCGCAAGATAGGACGAGATGGTATCGGCCATGCGATAGTCCGCATCGGTCCAGTGCCGCTGACCCGGCCATTCCCGCAGCGAATTGAAGAAATACCACAGGTCCGACGAGTGGTACGCGCCATAGAACTCGGAGTCCCGGCCCGGCGGCACCTGATTGAAATAATAGGCGAAAACATTGCCGTTGTTGTGCGCCTTCGCGTATTGGGCCGAAATGAGAGCCTTCTGGAACTCGAAGTCGGTGTCGGCCCGGAGCGACATCCGGTACGCTTCTCGCGGATCGGACGGCTCGTAGACCTCCTTGTAGTCGTCGTTGCCGTAGATCTTGGTCATGGCGGCATCGAATTCCTCATCCGCGAAGGTGCGGTCCGGGCCGCCTCGTTGCGAGGTGCGTTCGTCGGAAGTTCCGCCGATCATGATATCGATGCCGTTGAGCGCGCCCGGACGCAGCAGGTCGATCGACTCCTGCGTCAGCGAGTAGCCGTCGATGATGTATTCGCCGATGGCTCGGTCGAGTGCTTTGTAGAGAATATCATCTCCCACCATCTTTTGGGTGAACTCAGTCGTCGGTAGCGCTCGGAGATCAGCAAGGTTCATCGGCTTCCCAAATATCTCCTCCAGCGCCGCAGCGTTATCGGTCTCTGCCTGTTCCAGCGTCTTGAAGTCCAAAGGCAGGATGCCACCAAAGCCGCTTTGGATGACGGCACGGTGGAATAGTCCCTTCGCCAAGGGGCTCTTGAGCAAGGTGACGCTGTTTCGCCCGCCGGCCGACTGACCTCCTATCGTCACGCGGCTCGGGTCGCCGCCAAAGCCTCGTATGTTGTCTTGCACCCATTGAAGTGTCGCGACGAGGTCGAGCAGGGCGTAGTTACCGGAGGCGCCGTTCGGGCTCTCCTTGCTCAGTTCGTCGAGCGCAAGGAAACCAAGAGGTCCGACACGGTATTGCGTCTGAACGACGATGACCCCCTTTTCGGCCAGTTTCGATGCCCAGAATTCGATCTCCGAGGCATAGCCGTGATCGTTGCCGCCGCCGTGAATCCAGACATAGACGGGCAGGTTGTCGTCTGTGCTTGCGGCGGGGGTATAGAGATTGAGCTTCAGACTGCCTTCGCTGGCCGGGGGCAGGAACTCACGATCGTAATAGAACTCATCGCCCCAGAACTTTCCAACCGGATTGAGGTTGATGTCCTGAACCACCTGATCGGGCCATCTGTCTGCGGCCATGACCCCTTCCCATGGCTCGACGGGCTGCGGCGGCATCCACCGGTTTGCCCCGGATGTTTGGGCGGCGAAGGGAATGCCCTTGAAGAGCTGGACGCCCGGCACATCCGTTTCGACGCCCTTCACTTTGCCGCCAGCGATCTCGACCACATCAACCGGGTCGGCAAGAGCGGCGGGTACGGCAGTGCTCATTAGAAGACTGCCGGCCAACACACACCACGCCAATCTCCTGCAAGGGGATGCCTTGCTAGATACCATGTGCATTTTCTCCTCCTCCTTTGGGATCCGTCCCATCGGGACGGACAGGCTAGGCCGCTTCTCCACCGGCCAAGACAATATCCGATCAGCAAGTTTCGGCTGTTCCTCCTTCGGTGCGCCGGCGGAATGCCGCCGGCACACTTCGTTGCTTGGTTGGAAGACAGGATCAGATCGCGCCCGCAGCTTCGAGCAGCGGGGTATCGTGATTGAAGCGGACCTCGCTCACATTGTCGAAGATCATCGTTGCTCCGCCCTCGACCGTGTAGGCTGGCCATTCGGGAAGACCCTCATGGTTCGGGTTGCCCGTACGGGCAAAGGCGATCCAGGCGTCGCTTACCCGCTCGGACATTGCGATCGCGTCCGGTCCGCCGCCGGTGGCCGTATTGACGAGTTCGGCGTTTGCGAAGACATGCGGGATTTCCGCGCAGTGCCAAGCCATGCCGATGCCTTCGAGCACGGGGGATTCCCAGCTGAACATGTAGGTGTAGACCGGCGCGCCACCCTGTTCCGCCTTCATCTTGGCATTGCGCAGGGTACCTGGGCGCGAGCGCAGATCTACGAAGTAGGCATCGGCCAGCGTCTTGTCGGGATATGCGGCGAGGAAGGCCTCGGCCACTGCGTCAGCCTTGTCGCCAAATCGCTCCTTCAGCTTCTCCCGGGCGTATTCCTCGGCCCATTGGTTCTTGTTGTCAGCGAGAAGGTCGGCAGGCTTGTTGCGGATGACCGTCTCGCTTTCGTTCAGCACGTTGCCGATCAGAAGTGGGATGTCGCGTCCCTGGTCGACCCAGCCGTCGCCGCCGTTCTCGTCCTGCAGGACCTGGACGCCGTCGATGACGGCCCGCCAACCGGTGACGCCTGGAAAAGCATTCTCCTGTGACAGCGTCTCGAAAGCCTGGGTCCCAGCGGCGAGCAGGTCTTCATATGAAACCTCGCGAATCTTGTCAGCCGTCTCTGCGGTTAAGCCCAAATTCCCAAGCGTGAGTTCGGCCACACGGCTCGCGGCTTCCTTCGGCATGCCCGCCACATTGGTGGCGCCGCTCTGGACTATAGCTTTATGGAACAGGCCGTCCGCTGCCGGCATGCGCATCAGGGCACGCACCTTGCCGCCGCCGCCGGACTGCCCGAAGATCGTGACGTTGTCCGGATCGCCGCCGAATGCCTCGATGTTGTCACGCACCCATTCAAGGGCGGCCACAGTATCCATCAGGCCGAGATTGGGCGTATCCGCATAGTCCGGCCCGTATGCCGATAGATCGAGGAAGCCCAGAATGTTCAGCCGGTGATTCAGCGTTACGACGACGACATCTCCCTTTTTTGCAAGATTTTCGCCGTCATAGGCCACCTGCTCGATCGCCGATCCATTGGTGAAGCCGCCGCCGTGCAGCCAGACCATCACGGGCCGATTGCCTCCGTCGTTCACCCCGGGTGTCCAGATGTTGAGGAACTGACAGTTCTCGCTCATGGGAAGATAGCGATGCGGATTGAAAAGTTCGTCGTTGGCGACCTCGCTCATCGGCGGAATGAGACAATTGTTGCCATAGGTCACCGCCGGACGGATCCCCTCCCAGGACTCCACCTTTTGCGGCATCATGAACCGCTCGGCAGTGGCGTAAGGCGTGCCGAGATACTGGAAAACGCCGTTGCGCTCGGCGCCCAGCAGCTTGCCCGCGTTCGTGGCGACCAGCGCACGGTCCGCGGCTGTGACATATTCCGATGCCTGAGTTCCGACCGCTGGCATGAACGTCGCGCCGATCATCGCCATCATGGGTATTGCAGCCAGGCCTGCTGACCGCGCAAGGCCAGTCAGTGTGAGCTGTCTCGAGTCGAACATTCGTTCCTCCTCCTCCAACTGTCACTTCAAAATGGCCGGGGTCTTCGGAAAGCCGAAACCCGGCTTCCGCCGGCACGAGGGTACCCGCGGATTGCAGGAGGATAATTGGCCCTAAACTTTGAGGGTTATCGAGTTTGCAGTAAGCGCTATGAAAAAACCGCCATCCATTCGGCAGGAGCTGGGAACGGTGCAACGTCGGAGGTCGGCTACTCGTCGCGCGTTGCCTGGAGTCGGCCCGCGGGGAACCGCCCGGCACTCATCCCTTCCGCTTCGTTTCCTCGGCAAGCAGCGCCGCGATGCGGAAGAAGCCATGAACCATTTTCGTGTAGGGTAGCAGCAGGAACAAGGCCAGCACCGAACCCAGATGCAGCGCCAGAAGGCTGGGCACCGCAAAGGTGCCGGTGGCTGCATATAGCGCCAGCCCGGAAGCCGCCACGAGACCGAGCAGCAGCACGAATGCCATCTCGCCTCCCCAAACCCGGCTTGCGCCAAGCTTGGGATCGGCGCGCATCTTAAGCCAAACAAGCCCGCTGGTGCCAATCACCAGCGCGATGCCGCCGGGCACGCCCAAGAGCTTGGGCGGCGTGAACAGGCCGTAGGGCGCCTGCCAGTCAAGGAAGTAGTGCATGAGCGTTGCCACCGCCGTCGCCGCGAAGCAGGCAAGGAAGCCGTAGAGCACAGCCTGGTGGAACCAGCGCCTGAGGTCGGTGTAGCGGTCCTCGCGCTCGAAATTGCAGCCTTGTCCCTGTCCGCCGTCGAGGTTCCGCAGTGTCGCAGCGCTGGCAAGGGCATTGCGGATGTCGCGCAGCGTGATAGGCCCCGCACCGACGTCCCGCCAGTACTGGTACAGACCGATGGCGACGGCAATAAGCGGCAGCAGGAATGCCGGGGTGAAAACCGCGACCATCGCGTTGTGCGACAGGTGCGCGTAGAACCCGTCGCCCGCACCTTCCGGCAGGGCGGCAATCAAGGCAAACAAGGCCGAGATGCCGGCGACCAGCATCCCCGCAATTGCCACGCCATGCGTATGGAATAAGCGCGAAAATGGCGCCGGCCAGACCAGCCGCTCCCAGCTTCCCTGACGGACTTCGGCCAGCGCTGCGGGAAGATTCAGCGCGAATTCATGCGGCTCGGTGTACTGGCAGGCATAGTAGCAGCCCCGGCAGTTGTGACAGAGGTTCGCCAGATGCGTGATGTCGCCGTCGGAGAACATCTTCTGGCGCGTCATCGCCGGAAACACGGAACAATAACCTTCGCAATAGCGGCATGCGTTGCATATCTCGATCTGCCGCCGGGCTTCGGCAGTTGAACCAGAGTCGTCTTGGGAGAGTTCAAGCAACATCTGCAATTTCCTGATCGTTGAGAGCGTGGCGAGCCGCTTCATGTCCCGCGATGCGGCCAAAGACGGTCCCGATCGTCATGCCGAAACCGGCAAGGTAGCCCTGCCCTAGGATCGATCCGGCCATGATTTCGCCGGCGGCCCAGACATTTGATAGAACGCCGGAGGGCGTCTGAACGCGCGCTGTCTTGTCGACCTTGAGGCCGAGATAGGTGAAGGTGACCCCTGGCCGCAGTTGATAGCCATAGAAGGGCGGCTCCGTGACGGGTTGTGCCCAGTTGGTCTTGGGAGGATCAATGCCTTCCGTCGATAGCCCGTCCAGTTCCGTCGGGGTGAAGGCGCCAGGCATGCAGGCGGCATTGAAACCGCCGATGGTTTTGGCGAGTTTTGCAGGATCGAGGCCGAGCTTTTCACCCAGTTCCTCGATGGTCTGTCCCACCACCGGCCGAAAGACCGATGGCATGAAGAGATCAAGGGATGTGGAATCGATAATCGCGTAGGCTACCTGGTCCGGCTGTCCGGCGACGAGGCGCCCCCAGATTGCGTAGCGCTTGGGCCAGACATCCTCGCCTTCATCATAGAAGCGCTCCGCATCCCGGTTCACCACGACCGAAAATGGCACGCAGTCGAGGCGCGTAACGATCCCGCCGTCATATTGGGGTGCGCGGCCGTCAATGGCCACTGCATGGCACTGCGTTGGATCGCCGACGCTTTCACATCCCTGGTCCAGCATATCGCGAAGCACCACACCGCGGTTATAGGGTGTTCCGCGGATGAGAAAGTTTCTGGCGGCCGGCCCCCAGGCGCTTACCAGCCATTCCCGGTCGGCCTGGAAGCCCCCCGAGGCAAGCACCACCGCACGCGCGGAAATGCGCTCCACCGGGCCGCCGGAGAAACTCACTTCGACATGCTCGAATCTGTCCGCCTCAACGGCGATATGGCTGACCTGGGCTTCATAACGAACGGTCACACCCAGATCTTCGGCGGTGTTGTAGTAGGCGTTGACGAGCGCCTTGCCGCCGCCGAGGAAGAAGGCGTTGGTCCGGCTCAAGGACAGGGTGCCGGACAGGGAGGGCTGGAAACGAACGCCATGCGCTTCCATCCAAGGCAGGCATTCCTGGGAGGCGCGGATCGTGAAGCGCGCCAGATCTTCATCGGTCTTGCCCTTTGTCACCAGCATCAGGTCTTGGAAATATTCGTCCTCGCCATAGGTGCCGGTGAGAACAGAGAGAGGCCCTTCATGCTTGCAGCGGAAGTTGCGGGTATGGCGCGAATTCCCGCCGCGATAGGGTTTGGGCGCCCCCTCGAGCACGAGCACGCGCGCACCCTCTTCGGCAGCGCAGATAGAAGCGCAAAGGGCTGCGTTCCCTCCGCCCACGACGACGACATCCCATGAATGGCGCGGCGGCGCCAGCCGGTTCATAGCCCCTCCCCATCGATCCAGAGCGATTCTTCTTCATCGCGGTCAAGCGCCCGAAGGGCCTTTAGGCGCACGAGCTGTGCCGCCTCGATATGCGCGCGCATCTCCGCTTCCGCCGCCGCTCCGTCACGCGCATGTATGGCATCCAGGATGCGCTGGTGCTCACGGCAAGCTGCCTCCGCCCGCCCTGCATCGGTAAGCGTAGAGCGGCCGAGAATGAGCATTGTCTTCTGCAGAGCGCTGACGGACTTGCGCAAGAAGCGGTTCTTGGCGGCATCCAGCAGAGTGGCGTGAAACTGGCGATTGACCTCGGCCGCCTGCACCTCGTCGTCGAGCACCTCGGCAAACTCTTCGTTCAGGGCACACAGCTCGGCCAGTTCCACCTGCGAGGCCGCCCGCGCGGCAAGCCGCGCCGCCGTTCCCTCGAGAACAGTGCGCATCTCGTAAAGCTCCATGATTTCCGCATAGCCAAGCCTGCGCACCACGGCGCCAAGGCGCGGCTGATGGACAACGAGCCCATCCGCCTCAAGCCGCCGCAGCGCCTCTCGCACGGGTGTGCGCGAGATTTGCAATCTCTCCGACAGCTCCATCTCGCGCAGTCGCGCGCCCGGCAACAGGTCGCCGCGGCGAATCTCGTCCAGCAAGCGAAAATAGACTGCTTGCCCGTGGTGAGTCGCATCTTGCTGGTTTGTCATGAGAACGTCAGCGCCTGTATACGATTGGATACGTCTGGACGACGCTAGTTGTCGGCCCGCAGAAAGACAACCGGAATTTCGAGTTGACTTCTCACATTATCGGAATCTATTTCTAATATTGAAACTTGAGGGGTGGAGTGGCCTGGCCGGCATCCAGCGTGGTCGCTGATGGACAGCCGCGCGATCGGGGGAGGATCATGAAAATCTACGAACAGGCCGGAGGGATGTTCTGGCTGTTTTTTGCCGCTCTGGTGATGGCGGAGTCGATGCGGCTTGGACTGGGAACTCCTGCTAACCCCGGTGCTGGATTCGTGACATTCGTATCGGCGCTTTGTCTCGGCTTCCTGTCGCTGGCGCACATCGCCCGCACGACCTTCCAGGGTGCGGAAGCGGCGGATGACGCGGCACTTCCCCTCGCAGCGGTTCCGAGGGTACTGCCGAGCTTCATCGCGCTCGTCCTTTACGCGCTTGTTCTTCCGCTTCTCGGATACGGTCTCAGCACATTTGCGCTCATGTTCGTGCTGTTCTGGCTGGTCCAGCCGAAACGCTACGTTCTCATCACCCTTCTCGCGTTTATCAGCACTGCACTGACCCAACTGATCTTCCAGTTTCTGCTGAAGAGCCAGTTTCCGGTCGGCCCTTGGGGCTTTTGACGGAGGCAGCGCCAGATGGACATCTTATCGAATATCGCCCTCGGGCTCGGCGTTGCCTTCCAGCCAGAGAACCTTCTTTTCTGCACGCTTGGCGTCGTCATCGGCACGCTGATCGGCGTTATTCCCGGCATTGGTCCTGTTGGTGCAATGGGATTGCTTCTGCCGGCCACGATGTATGTGTCGCCCGAGGCATCAATCATCATGCTCGCCGGCATCTATTACGGGGCCCAATATGGCGGGACGATCACCTCCGTCCTCGTGCGCATCCCCGGCGAGGCGACTTCGATCGTCACCTGCATCGACGGCCATGAGATGGCGCGCAATGGCCGCGCAGGCGCCGCATTGGGCATTGCCGCTTGGGGATCGTTCATTGCCGGCACGGTCAGCGTGCTAGTCCTCATGCTGGTCGCACAGCCGCTCGCCTCGATGGCGCTCAGATTTGGCCCACCGGAATATTTCGCCATTATTTGCATTGGGTTGGTGCTTGTTACCCACCTCTCCCAGGGCTCGACGCTGAAGGCGCTGATGATGGCGTTCGTTGGGTTTATCCTGGGTGGGGTGGGGCTTGACCTCGTCACCGCGCTGCCCCGGTTCACACTCGGCATCAACGAACTGAGCGACGGCATCGGCATCGTTCCCGTGGTCATGGGCCTGTTTGGCGTGGCCGAAGTTCTCGAGAACCTCGAAGGACGGGAACCGAATGTGCGCACGACGGAAACGCGGGTGAAAAACCTTTGGCCGACGATGGCCGATTGGGCGCGTGCAAAATGGCCGATCGTGCGCGGCACGGTTATCGGCTTTTTCATCGGCATTCTTCCCGGCGGAGGCGGCGTGCTCGCGACCTTCACCTCCTATGCCGTCGAGCGCCGGATCTCCAAACACCCGGAAGAATTCGGAAAGGGCGCGATAGAAGGCGTAGCCGGCCCCGAAACCGCCAATAACGCGGCGGCAACGGGCGGGCTTGTTCCCCTGCTCTCCCTCGGCCTGCCCACGGGCCCGATCATGGCAATGCTCTTTGCGGCTCTCGTCATCCAGGGCGTTCAGCCGGGACCGATGTTCATCAGCAACCATCCCCAGATATTCTGGGGCCTCGTGGTGAGCATGTATGTGGGAAATCTTTTGCTGCTCATTCTGAACCTGCCGCTTATCGGCGTCTGGGTGCAGATCCTCAAGACGCCCGGCTGGATGCTCTACCAGCTCATCTTCCTGTTCTGCCTCATCGGGGCCTACTCGGTGAACAACTCCACCTTTGACGTTCTTGTGATGCTCGTGTTCGGGGGCATCGGCTACCTGATGCGGAAGTTCCGCTACGACGCGGGACCAATGGTTCTTGCCTTCGTGCTCGGGCCGATACTCGAACAGAATCTGCGCCAGTCGCTGCTGATCTCGCACGGCGATTTCTCCATCTTCGTCACGCGGCCGATCTCCGGCGCCATCCTTCTCCTGGTGCTCCTTATCCTGATCTCGAACGTACTCCCGTATCTGCGTGCTAGACGCCGTGCGCGGGGTCAGTTTCGCGGGGCCGAGTAGCCAGAATCGCAAGGGAACGATGCGCCATGCACCAACTTCAAATCAGGGAATACTGCATATGCAGATAAAGTACCCTCACCTTTTCGAGCCGCTTACGATTGGCAAGGTCCACCTCAAGAACCGGATCGCCATGGCGCCCATGGGCTTCCCCGCCCTGCAGGACGAAAGCGGTCTCCCTACCCAGCGCTACGTCGACTATTTCGTAGAGCGCGCCAAGGGTGGGGCCGGCCTGCTGCACACTGGCATGCTCAAGGTCGAGGATGAGATCGAACATTCCAGCCGCAAGCGCGGTCCCGTGCGGGAGGCGTTCATTCGTCCATTCGCGGACCTGACCGAGGCGGTTCATTCGCTCGGCGCGAAGTTTTTCGTTCAGCTCTCTCCCGGCTTCGGTAGCCAGGCGCGCCCAGGCACCATCAGGGGCGGTCCCGTCGCGCCTTCCGCCGTGCCGAATTTCGGTGACCCGAAGATTACTTGCCGGGCGCTCAAAACCGAAGAGGTCGAAGCGCTGGTGAAGGCATATGGCCGCGCCGCCGAAATCGTCGCCCGCGCCGGCTGCGATGGTGTCGAATTACACGGTCATGGCGGCTTCTTGCTCGATCAGTTCACCTGCTCCTACTGGAACAAGCGCGACGACAAATATGGCGGCAATCTGCGTGCCCGTCTGACCTTTCCGTTCGAAATCCTGCGCGAGATCAAGAGCCACGTCGGCGAAGATTTCCCCGTCACTTATCGCTATGGACTCAAGCACTACATGAAATCTTTGCACGATGCCGGCCTGCCGGGTGAGACCTTCGCGGAAGTGGGCCGCGACATCGATGAGGGGCTCGAAATGGCAAGGCTTCTCGAGGAGGCCGGATTCGACGGGCTTGCCGTCGATGCGGGCGCGTTCGCGGGCCATTATTGGACGCATCCACCGATCTATCAGGACCATGGCTGCATGCTGTCCATGTCGGCCATGGTTAAGAAGGTGGTCTCGATACCCGTCATGACCGTCGGCCGCCTCGACATCCCGGACATGGCGGAACGCGCCATTGCGTCCGGCGAGGCCGATATCGTCGCAATCGGCAAGGGCCTGCTCGCAGATCCCTATTGGCCTAATAAGGTGCGTGCGGGCCATGTGGAAGACATCCGCCCCTGTATCGGCTGTCACCAGGCCTGCACGGAGGTCATCCATGGCCGCGATCTGAACTCTTGCACCGTAAACGCTGCGTGCGGACGCGAGCGTACCCACACCCCCACACCTGCGCTCGTCAAGAAGAAAGTGCTCGTTGCAGGCGGCGGCGCCGCGGGCATGGAGGCAGCACGTGTCGCTGCCGCCAGGGGGCACGAAGTCATTCTTTACGAGAAGGAGACCGAACTCGGCGGCCATCTGCGCGACGCATCGGTGCCGGACGATAAAAAAGACGTTGGGCGGCTCAACACCTGGTATCAGCGACAGCTCTCCAATCTCGGGATCCCCGTCAGGGCCAGCACTGCCGTTACGCCTGCTGTTGTCGAGGCCGAAGCGCCGGATGTGGTGGTGGTGGCCAGCGGCTCGACGGACCTCATGCCGAAACTGCCGGGCGCCGATCTTCCGCATGTCGTGCCGAGCACGGGCGTTCTGCTGGGCAGGTACGAGACAGGCGAGAACGTCATTGTCGTGGGCGCCGGAGAGAACGGTTGCGAGCTAGCCCTGTGGCTCGCCAGGAAGGGCAAGCGCGTCACGTTAGTCGAACGGCTGTCGCTCCCGGTGGCAATTCCCGTGGCGCGCGCCAATCGTAACATGCTGCTCGATCTGCTTGCATTCCATCAGGTGCCGATCCTCACCGATACAGCTCTCGAAGAGGTGCGGGAGGGGTCGGTGGTGGTCAGCCATGCTGATGGCACCCGCGAGGAGATCGATTGCGACACAGTGGTTATGGCCGTCGGCGTCAAAGCCGAACCAGAGCTCTACGTCCAGCTCGTTCAGAGCTTTCCCGGCGAAGTTTATTCGATCGGCGATTGCGACGGACCAAAGAACATCATGAAAGCCGTCTGGGACGGCTTCGAGGTCGGGCGCGCGATCTGAACATTTCCGAGCCGGAACCGATCAGGCCCGGCCGGAACGCTACCCCAGGGAGGGGGGCCGCCCCTTCAGCCGAATGAAGGTTGGGGCTGCCATCAGAAGGAGGAGTTAAAAATGAAATTCAATCTCAAAGCTTTGGGCGCGATCTGCGGCCTCGCGCTCGGTGCCATTCTCGGAATGGCGCCCAACGTGGCTGCACAGGACTTTCCCACCAAGCCAATCACGATTCTCGTCGGTTACAATCCCGGCGACAACATGGACGTCATGACACGTCATCTCGCCGAGCTGGTCGAGAAGAAGCTTGGTCAGCCGATCAACATCGTCAACAAGCCCGGCGTGGCAGGCGCGGTTTCGCTTGGCGTTCTGGCCCAAGCAGCGCCCGATGGCTACACCCTGGCCTCGGTCGTCGACACGCCGCTGAGCCGCATGCTCACCATGCGCAAAATGGAGTACACGCAGGAGGATTTCGCGCCTGTGATGCAGTTCTCGTCAGGCGTGACAGGCGTCGTTGTCAAGGCCGACTCACCTTGGCAGACCTTTGAAGAGTTCATTGCGGATGCCAAGGCAAACCCGGGAAAAATCACCTACGCCACTTCGGGCGCAGGTTCGACCATGCATGTGGCGATGCAGTATGTCGGCAAGGAAGCCGGCCTCGACTGGACCCACGTCCCCTACCCTGGCGCGCGCGACACACTTGCCGCCGTGCTAGGCGGCCATGTCGCCGCCGCAGTCGGTTCGACGCAGTGGGTCGAGGACGTTCGAGCGGGGAACATGCGCCTGCTGGCGGTGATTTCGGACGCCCGTATGCCGGCCTTCCCGAATGTACCGACGCTGCCTGAACTCGGCTTCGATTTCGATGCCCACGCCGTCAGCATCATCGTTGCGCCTGCCGGCACACCGGAACCGATTGTCGCCAAGCTCGACGAGGCCTTCCATGAAGCAATGGAAACACCCCAGTTCGGAGAAACCCTCACCAAACTGATCGCGGCCAAGGAATATCGCGGACACGCTGAACTCACCGCCTATCTGAAGAAGGTGAAAGAGGACTTTGCCGGGATCATAGCCGATCTCGGCATTCCCACCGAGTTCAATAAATGACGTTCTCTGCTTCGGCCCCCGGTCACTCCGGATCGGGGGCTGCCTACCCCACTCGGCCTGAGCGCGTGACCCGGTTGGCCGCATCGCATCCAGTCATCTCCGTCGGCGGTAGATCCTGACGGCGCCAGAACTCTGACAGAACAAAAGTAGGCAACGGGAATGGATGAAATGAATTCCAAGACTGCAATCGTGTTCGGCGGCTCACGCGGTATCGGTGCGGCCATCGTCGAGGTGCTCGCCCGCGACGGCTATAGCGTCGCACTCACTTACACTTCAGCTAAGCCCGATCCAGTTCCCGGTGGAAGCCTGAACAGGATTGCCTGCTACGAATGCGACATCCGTAAGCCTGAGGACATCGAGCATGTTTTCACGAATGCCGAAGCCGAGTTCGGCGGCGCGCTGGCCTGCGTCGTCGCGAATGCCGGCATAAATGTGCCCCCGGCTCCCGTAGGCGGTTTCCCGCATGAGCGGTTTGTCAGTCTCGTCGAGGTCAACATCGTCGGTGCCTTCAACGTTCTTCACGCGGCAGCGAACCATGTCTGCGACGGCGGCACGATTATCGGCCTCACCACTTCCCTCGTCCGCCACGCGGCGCCCGGACTTGGTCCCTATTCGGCCACCAAGGCCGCGGTGGAATGCCTGTTGCGCTCCATGGCCCGCGAACTCGCGCCACGCAAGGTGCGCGTGAATGGCGTCGCACCCGGTCCCGTCGACACCGACCTCTTCCGCGCCGGCAAGGACACCGCCGCTGTGGAACGGTCCGCGGCGATGAGCCCCTTCAGCCGCGTCGGACGCCCTGACGAAGTCGCCGCCGTCGTGGGCTTTCTCGCCTCCGACGCCGCATCCTGGGTCCATGGCCAGATTGTTCAGCCGAATGGCGGCCTGATCTGACGCTGGGCGACAACCAACTGCACGGAGCTCACAAGATGGCACTGAAGAAAGGCGGAGAGATCATCACCGAATCTCTCATTAATGAGGGCATCACCCATGTCTTCGGCATATGCGGGCATGGCAATGTGGGGCTTCTCGACTGCCTTTACGAACGTCGGCACGAGATCGCACTAATTTCGCCACGTCATGAGCAGACCGCCGTCCATATGGCCGACGGCTTCTTCCGCGTGTCGCACCAGCCGGCGGCAACGCTGACCTCTACAGGTCCTGGATCGGCAAACCAGATCATGGCGCTGGCTGTTGCCCAGACCGACAGCTCCGCCGTCTATTCCATTACGGCAAACGTGCCCACCAATCAGTTCAACAGGGCGCCGTTCCAGGAACTGAACCTTCATCACCACGCCGATTTCAACAGTGTTATCAAGCCGGTGGTCAAGCGCAGCTTCCAGCCCACCAGAGTCGAGATGCTGCCGCTTGCGATGCGGCAGGCCGCGGCAACGATGACAACGGGCCGGCCGGGCCCGGTCAATCTGGATATCCCCTACAACCTCTTTCAGGAAGAGGCCGAGGTCACGCCCGAGCCGCGCGGCAACGCCTTCGGCCAGCGCCGCAGCGGCGCGAGCCTGGAGGACGTGAAGCGGGTGACGGACATGCTCCTCACGGCCGAACGGCCGGTGATCTTCATCGGCCACGGGGTCACTCTCTCCGAGGCCTCGGCCGAGCTCACGCGGCTGGTCCACAAGCTTTCGATCCCCGTGATCAGCTCCCCGAACGGCATGGGCTGTTTCGACATGACGGACCCGCTCTCACTCGGTTTCATCGGCCGCAACGGCGCGTATCAGGCGAACCAGGCGGGCCGGCACGCCGATCTTGTTCTGGCGATCGGCGGCCGCTTTGACGACCGGTCGGCTTCAAGCTGGAAGCCTGGATACTCCTGGAATTTCCCGCGCACCAAACTCATCCATGTCGACGTCGATCATGCCGAGCTCGGCCGGAACTACACGCCGGACCTGCCGATTCTGGCCGATGCTCGTGCGTTCCTCGGGCAAGTCCTGAGCGAACTCGAGGGGCGTGAAATCAGTGCCAATCGCCTTGCCCCATGGCTCGCCGATATCGCGGGCTGGCGCAAGGAGTGGGAGGATTATCTGAGGCCTAACTGGAACAGCCACGTCTCGCCTATCTCACCTTACCGGATTGTCGAAGACTGTCTGAAGGTGCTGCCGGAGGACGCGATCCTGACGCTCGATTCCGGCGTGCACCACAATTGGTACATGCAATTCTGGCAGGCGCGCCGGCCGCAGTCGATGCTCAACACCTGGGGTTATTCCGGAATGGGCTTCGGGCCTTCATCGGCACTTGGCGCCAAGCTTGCTGCGCCCGACCGGCCCGTGGTCTCGATCAGCGGCGATGGCGGCTTCACTATGGTACCGCACGTGCTGTGCACAGCCGTTGAATACGACATCGCGGTGGTCTTTGTAGTCTGGAACAACTTTGCCTGGGGCGCGATCCGTGACCTTCAATACGGATATCTCGGCGGCCGCGAATACCGCACAGCCTTCTATCACAACGCATCAGGTGAAAAGTATAACCCCGATTTTGCGGCATGGGCGCGGGCGAGCGGCGTCGAAGGCTATACCGTTACCCGCAGCCAGGACTTCGCCGGCGTTCTTGAAGAAGCCGTGCAGCTGAACAAGCCCGCTCTGATCGACGTGCATGTCGACGCGGATATCCGGCCGCCGGCGACGGGGTCGTGGGAGCTTCCGCCTCTGCCGGCAAAGGAGCCAGTCTTCGGCAAAGCGTGGCGGCCATAAGGAGCAGTGATGTGAGCGAACGCAAATCCGTTATCCGGCACATCGCCGAAGTGGCCTGGCGACAATATCCGGGGCACTTCGGGTCCGCTCTCTCAAAGGGGCTCGTGACGCCCGACAGCGCCGCTGCCCAGCATATCGACTACCGCATCTCCACCTATCAGCCGATGGCCTATGTCGAGCGTCACGTCCACAAGGTGCAAGAGCAGGTCTATCACGTCCTCGAAGGCGAGGGGCTGATGGAGATCGACGGGGAAAAACGCGTGGTGCGCAAGCACGACGTCGCCTTCATCGCGCCAGGCAGCTGGCACTCCATAGAAAACACCGGGCTTGGCGATCTGACCTTCATCGTGGTAACCGCTCCGGCGCACGACGAATAGAGACAAAATGGACGCGATAATCAGAGACGGCCTTGGGGCCGTCTTCTTTATGCGTTCGCGGTTTCCAGCTCCCGGTACCCCAGCGCCTGAGAGAGTTGCTCCGCCGCCACTTCGAGCTTGAGGATACGCTTGTCGATCACATCCGGCGTCATGCGCCACACCGGACCGGAAAGCCCGATGGCGGCAACGCAGCGGCCGGTAAAATCCCAAACGGGCATGGCAATGCAACGCAGGTCCGGATCGAACTCAGCACGGTCGTGGGCGATGCCTTCGCTGCGGACAATCTCCGCTTCACGACGAAGCTGTTCCGGATCGGTGATCGTCTTTTCCGTGATGCGGTTGAGCTGGAGGATGGCTATCAACTCGTTCCGCTCTTTTTCCGGCATGTATGATAGGAGCACTTTGCCCAAGGCGGTCGCATGCATAGGACGCGTAATTCCCACGCGCTCGGACAATTGGAGGACTCCTGCCCCTTCCGTCCGCGCCACAACAATCACGTCGGTACGCTCCCTGACGGCTAAATGGGACGCCTCGCCCGTCTCCGCGCTAAGGTGTTCGAGCACAGGCAGACCGAAATTGAGCAAGGTCCGCTCACGAGAAGCACCGGAGGCCAGACCGAAAAGGCGGGGCCCGATACGATACTTCTTTCCATCGCGGTCCTGAGCCAGATAGCCGAGCCCGACCAGTGTCTTGACGAGATGAAAGGCAGTACTTGTATGGAGGCCGACACGACCGCTGATCTCGGTCAACCCCAAGCCGTCCGGACTGCCAGCCACCGCATCGAGAATTGCGGCACCGCGCTCAAGGGACTGGATGCCAGATCCGCGGCTTGCGGGCTTGCTGTCGCTCGTGTTCATCTTTCCCATCGGTGATTTAGCACCGCTCTTGCTCGCCAAGTCTGTAACACCACGCTCTCGTGTTTGACCAGATTTGTTTGAATCTTGTGCCTCGGCCGAGTGCAAAGCAGCTGTATTTCACAGGCTGGCGTCATACATGCGCAATTATGGGAGCGTGGGATTGTCCTGACCAGATTGCTCGAAATACGATCGGGAATAGCGCCTGCATGTCCAGCGATCGAGACCGGCCTGGCTAGGGACATGGGCAAATGGTTCAAGAGGCGATCGCCTCGGGAACCGCGGAAGCTTCAGGAAATTCGCCCTCGAATCCCGGCCAAACCTTGTCGGTGATCAATAGACGCACGGTCTCGCGTAGTTCGGCAACCACAACCGCCGCCGCGGGCGTTAGCTGCTCCGCGGGCAAGGTGTAAAGAAAATTCCGCCGCCGGAGGACGAGGTCCCTAAAAGCCAGGAACCGGAAGCGCCTGCCTCCGGCGCTTTCCTTCATGATTGCGCCCATAGGTTTGATGGTTGCGCCCATGCCGTCATACACGCAATCCATGACGAGGGACAAGGAATCGACCTGGGCCACCACATTCGCCGAAAGACCGCGGTTCTCGAACTCGGCTTCGATCCGCTGCCGCAGACCGTGGTCGCGAGTCGGCAAAATAAGGGGCAGCGCCGCAGCCTTGGCGAGATCGACACGGTCGAGCCCGGCGGGGACGAGCGGGCTTTCCAGCGAGAGGATCAGAAAGAGCTCTTCCACCATGAGTGGCTCGATCACCGCCTCCATGGCCGATTCCTGGCTGAAAAGCACCGCCATGTCGAGCTGACCGAGCCGCATGAGCTGCCCTATGTGGCCGCTCATCCCCTCTACGACATTGAGCAGGATGCTGGGAAATCGCTCGCGAAGGCGTTTCACGAGCGGCAAACCGATCGCCGCCACCGTTGTCGCCGGCAACCCCACTGTCACCACGCCCTGTACGGGTCCGATCTCGCCGCGTGCTATCTCGATCGTCTGGTCGAACTGGCGCAGCATGAAGCGCGCGTGATGATAGAGAGCCAGGCCGTATTCCGTAGGGAGCACGCCCTTTGAAGAGCGGCTTAGAAGCGGCCTGTCCACCTCCGCCTCGAGCTTGGCGATCTGCTGACTGAGAGCGGGTTGCGCGATATACAGTTCGCGGGCGGCGCTTGAAAGGCTACCGCAATCCACAATGTGAACGAAATAACGGAGTTGACGGATGTCCATGCATGCTCCTCCGCCGGGAACATGGCCGGAAGGGTAGCCCCTGTCCAGCCAATTTTATTCACATCGTCGCAAGCGTACTCAGAATGCCGGATATTTTGTGCTCTGCATGCGGTTGGTTGCCACCTCTCTCTCCAGCCATTTCGCGAGACCCGGGCGCCATTCCCGCCAGCGTAGCTTGGGATGCCGGAAGTCGAGATATTCGAGCGCAGCAGCAAGGCCGATCGTGCCCATGTGCAGAGTTCGGAGATCTTCCGTCCCCGCCTCCAGACCGTCGAGCGCAGCCTCGATGCGAGCAAACTGCGCCGCGACCCAATCCTGCCAGACAAGGTCGCCGGGACGGATCGCCAGCTCGTATCGCGCAACCACGGCGGCATCCATGATGCCGTCGGCCAGCGCTTCGAGCCTCAGGATCCCCCAGGGATCAGGGCCGGCATAAAGTCCCGGCCCCTCCCCTTTGGCATCGATGTAGCGGCAGATAACGCGGCTGTCGTAAATCGCCCCCTTCGAGGTGAGCAAGACAGGGATCTTGGCGAGCGGATTGAAGGCGCCGAGCGCAGTGTTGCGATCGGCCGGATCGACCTTTGCCTCTTCAAGCGCAAGCGGCACGCCACGTTCGATCGCCACCATGCGCACTTTCCGCGCAAAGGGCGAAGCCGCCGTCTGAAGAAGGGTCAGCATTTCGGCCGCCTCTCCCTTAGACCGTAAAACTTACCACGCGCTCTTCACTCATCTCGTGCATCGCGTAATACGGGCCCTCGCGGCCGAAACCACTGTCCTTGGAGCCGCCATAGGGCATCATATCGAGCCGTGACGACGAGGTCTCATTCACATGCACACCGCCGACCCTGAGGCGCCGGGCTGCGGCAAAGGCGGCATCGAGCCGGTTCGTGAATATGCCCGAAGCCAGCCCGTAGGGCGTGGAATTCACGCGCGCGATCGCGGCATCGAGGTCGGAGAAACTTTCGATCCCGATAACAGGCCCGAAGACCTCTCGACAACCCACCTTCATGTTCGGCCCGATGCCGGCGAGTAGTGTCGGCGCAACCACCGCACCTTCGCGCTTGCCGCCGGCCAGAAGGCGCGCGCCAGACGCAATTGCTTCGTTGACCCAGTTCTCGACACGCTTTGCATCGGCTAGTGAAATCATGGGGCCGGTCACACATCCCTCGCCGGCGGGGTCGCCATGCGGCAAAGCCGCAACCCTTTCGGCCATGCGTGCTTCGACCTCGTCCTTCAGACGTTCATGAACCATCAGAACCTGTACAGAGGTGCAGACTTGCCCGGCTTTGCGGTAGCCGGCCCCGATCACCTTGGGCAAAGCCGCGTCGAGATCCGCATCTTCGGCAAGCAGGGTGAAGGCGATAGAGCCCAGCTCCATCTGCGTGCGTCGCAAACCCGCCTGCCCCTGAATGATCCTTCCAACTTCGGTCGATCCGGTGAAGGCGATATAGCGCACCCGTTCATCCGTTATAGCGGCGGAGACAGCCGCGCCGCCCCCGTGGAAGACTTGCAGATAGCCCTCGGGTAGCCCCGCCTCAAGAAAGCAGTTGGCCAGCAGGCAGGCGGTGCGGGGCGTCCGTCCGGCCGGTTTGAGCACCACCGTGTTTCCGGCAGCAATCGCGGGCGCGATCTTGTGCGCCACCGTGTTGAGCGGCGCGTTGAAGGGCGTGACCGCCAGCACGACGCCGAGCGGCACGCGCAGTGTGAAAGCCAAGCGCCTGCCTTGCCCCGGCGCGCCCGCAACCGGGAGAATTTCGCCCGCGAGCCGGCGCGCCTCCTCGGCCGCCAGGCGAAAGGTTTGTATGGTCCGCCCGATCTCGCCCTCGCAGTCCGAAGTCGCAAAGCCGGTTTCCGGCTGCATGACCGATACGAGCTCCGCCAGGCGCGCCTCGATCAGCTCCGCAACGCTCTCGAGAATGCGACCGCGATCATGCGGCGTCAGCCGGTCGCCTTCAAAGGCCGCATGCGCGATTCCAATCATGCGCTCGATCTGCACGTCAGAACTTGCCGGCAACTGGCCGATGGACGTCAGGCGGTATTTGTCGAGAATCTCGCTCGCAGCCCCCTCACCGGGAACCCATTCGCCGCCCAGGAGCATCCCGCAAACAGGCAGCGCCCCCACCTGGCTGGTTTCGAAACTGTAGGACATCAAATCGTCTCCGATACGGTCGTCTGCGAAACTGGGCACCTGCCTTCAAAGGAGCAGCACTGCCAAAGACTTAAATTATGCGGGCGATGCGGTAGCCTTCCTGCATCGCTTCGGCCACCTTGCGTGGCGCTACGCAGTCGCCGATCGAAAACACCTCGGCCGCACCCCTCTCAAGCGCCTCGACGATCTCCCGACGCGGACGGAAGCCCACGGCGAGAATGACCGTATCGGCATCGATCCTGTACTCCGCTCCCGACTTGTCGGTATAGCGGACGCCAGCGCCGTCGATTTCGAGCACGCTAGCCTCCGTGAAAACACGGACCCCCTCTTCCTGGAGGAGTTTGAGCATATGCATGCGGTTGATGTAGTACATGTCGCCGCCAACCGCGCTCAGGCGCTCGATGATCGTCACCTCAAGCCCCTCCCGCACCAGATGCAGCGCGGTTTCGCAACCGACGACGCCACCCCCCACGATCACCGCCTTCTGCCCGCATCCAGCCTCGCCGGTAAGCACATCATTGGCGGCGACGACATTTCTCCCCTCGACGCCCGGGATGGACGGCACAATGGGCTCGGAGCCCACGGCGACGATCACGGTGTCGGGTGAGGCCTCTGTAACATTCTCCGCTGTGGCCTCCTTGCCGAAGACCACATCGACGCCTTCCTTCTCCATCTGGTGAACGAGATAATCCGTCAGGCGCCGATAGATCTCCTTGAATGGTGGAGACGAGCCCGGCCCGATATTTCCGCCCACCCCGCCTTCCTTTTCCCAGACGGTGACGCGATGACCGCGATGGGCGGCAACGCGCGCCGCTTCCATGCCGCCGGGTCCGGCGCCAATCACCAAGACCCGCTTCTTCTGCTCTGCCGGGGTGAGACGCATCTCGCGCTCATTGCCGGTCGCCGCGTTCACAGCACAGCCGATCCGCTTTCCGTCGTGAATGTATTTGTGACAGCCCTCGAAGCAGTCTACGCAGGGCGCGATGTCGAGATACCTGCCCACGCGCACCTTGTTGGCCCAGTGCGGATCGGCAATCAGCGTGCGTCCGAGGGCAATGAAATCCGCCTTACCGGAAGTCAGCGCCGCTTCGGCTATCTCGGGATTGCCGAGCTTGCCCACCGCGATCACCGGGATGTCCACTGCCTCGCTGACCATCTGGGCAAGATCCAGCGTACATCCTTCGGGCAGGAATTCGGACGGCAGCGTCCAGTATTGCGTTTCGCGGCAGCCGGCATCGATCATCAGCCCGTCGACCCCGGCCGCTTCCAGTGCGCGCGCGATCTCGACCCCTTCCGGCGCCTCTCGGCCTCCGGGAAGATAGTGGTCGAGCGCATATTTCACCGTGATCGGGAATTTGCTGCCCAGCACGCCCTTGAGCCGCTCCACGACTTGCACGATCAACCGCAACCGGTTCTCCAGGCTGCCGCCATATTCGTCCTCGCGCTTGTTCCAGAGCAGCGTCATGAACTGGTCGAAAAGATAGCCCGCGTGGCAGTTCAACTCGACCATGTCGGCCCCGCCGACCTTGAGAAGGCCCGCCGCCCGCTCGAAATCGTCGAGCATCCGGTTGATGTCGTCCTTGCTCATCGGGCGGGTCAGCCGCTTGGGGTCGTTGAGGCAAGGTATGGCGGAAGCACCATAGGGCTGGATGCCCTTCATCAGATCCGGCTTGCTCATGCAGCGCCCGAGTCCCGGCGCCAGCTGGACGCACAGCTTGGCGCCATAATCATGCACCGCCTGGCTGAGTTCGTGCACCCAACGGGTATAAACCTTGTTGTCCAGCGT
The DNA here is from genome assembly GCF_009812055.1 of Chelativorans xinjiangensis. GTDB lineage: Bacteria > Pseudomonadota > Alphaproteobacteria > Rhizobiales > Rhizobiaceae > Chelativorans > Chelativorans xinjiangense. The sequence goes on from NZ_WQNH01000006.1 coordinate 32,103, forward strand.
GAGGGAGGTCTGGATCGGGCTCAGCGGGTCCTTCTCGAAATGGCGTGAGACGCGGACCGACCCGGTGGTGATCATGGCGGTGCCGCCGCGGGCGCGCTCGACGAAATAGTCGATCCCGCGCTGCGAGAGGCTTCCGTCGGTGTCGATCAGCGCGCCGATGCCCGCACCCGACATGATGACGCGGTTCTTGAGCTTGAGGTTTCCGATCCAGCCCGGTTCAAAAAGCTTCATTCGCTGGAACCTCTTTGGTGCGTGGCCTTCGTGAATTGAGGCCCGCTCATCAGATGGCATGCGACCCGCCGCCCCGCGCCCACATCGACAAGCTCGGGATCAACGTCGCTGCAGACCGGCATTGCTTCATCGCAGCGCGGGCAGAAACGGCATCCCTTCGGAATGTCGAGCGCCGAGCCGATTTCTCCGCGCAGGCTGGGCGCACTCTTTTTCCGGTTCGGATCAGGCAGCGGCATCGCCCTGAAAAGAGCTTTGGTGTAGGGATGCAAGGCCCGTGCGTAGATATCTTCGGTCCCGCCGATTTCCACGATCCGGCCCAGATACATCACCGCTAGTTGGGAGCTCACATGCCCCAGCGTAGCCAGATCGTGGGAGATCATCAGGTAGGTCAGGCCATATCGGTCCTGAAAATCGGAGAGCAGGTTCAGAACCTGCGCACGGATCGATACGTCGAGCGCGGAGACGGGCTCGTCGAGCACCAGCATCGTCGGTTCGAGGATCATCGCCCGGGCGATCGCTACGCGCTGCTTCTGCCCCCCGGACAGCTCGTGCGGATAGTTGTCCATCACGCGTTTGGGCAGGCCGACCTGCGCCAGCATGTCCTCGACCTTCTCGCGGATTTCGATCTTGCCCAAGCGGTTTGGACCGGTGCGCGCATGAATTTCCAGCGGTTCGGCGACAATGGCCGAGATGCGCATCCGCGGGTCGAGGGAGCCTGAAGCATCCTGAAAGACGGCCTGCACGCGGGTCCGATACCAGGCGTCCCCCTCGGCATCGAGTTTGCCGATGTCGCGGCCCTCGAATTCGATCGCGCCCCCCGTGGGGCGGTCGAGACGCAGGATGAGCTTACCCATGGTGGACTTACCCGAACCCGATTCCCCCGCAACGCCGAAGCTTGACCCGCTGGCGATTGAGAAGCTGGCGCCGTCGACGGCCTTGAGCGGCTTCTCGCCGCCGCCGCCCATCCATCCTCCAGAGCGGATTCCGAAGTACCTCTTGACGTTGCGCAGTTCGAGAATGGTTCCCACTACCGAACCTCCCGGGCTTCGAGTGCGAGGCATGCCGCTTGCCGCCCATCGGAGAGCTTCTTGATCGGCGGACGGGCGTTTCTGCATGCCTGCATGGCACGATGGCAGCGCGGCTCAAACGCGCAGCCTGCGGGCGGGTCGAGCAGGTTCGGCGGCTCACCAGGTATCTGATAGAGCCGCCTCTGACGCGTCCCGGGAACCGGAAGCGCCTTGAGCAATGCCTCGGTATACGGATGGGATGGCGATGTGAGCACCTGCCGCACGTCGCCGAATTCGACGATCTTGCCGGCATACATGACAGCGACCTTGTTGCAGGTCTCGGCCACGATCCCTAGGTCGTGCGTAACCAGAATCAGGGCCATGCCCGTCTTCTCCTGCAACTCCCGCAAGAGTCTCAGAAACTGGTCCTGGATCGTAACGTCCAGCGAGGTGGTCGGCTCGTCCGCAATCAAAAGACCAGGACTGCCCGCCAGCGCAATCGCGGCGACCGTGCGCTGGCGCATGCCGCCACTGAACTCGAACGGATACTGACTCAGCCTTGCCTCAGGTGAAGGAATGTGAACCTGCCGCAGCACATCCAGCACCTTTTCGCGCAGATCCGATCGGCCCTTCGCCGCGCCGCGCAATCTAAAGGGCTCGCCTACCTGGTTGCCGATCGTAAATACGGGGTTCAGCGACATCAGCGGATCCTGGAGAATCATCCCGATTTCCCGTCCGCGCACGCGGCGCATCTCGCGCTCGGGAAGCGTGAGCAGGTCACGCCCTTCCCAGAGCACACGCCCGCCGACGGTCCGCGCGGCGGGCCTGGGCAGAAGGCGTAAGATCGAGTTGCAGGTCATGCTCTTGCCGGAGCCGCTTTCCCCGACGAGGCCGAGCGAATCCCCGCGCTCAAGCGCAAAACTGACGCCGTCCACCGCCTTCACCACGCCGGCGCGCGTGTAGCAGTAGGTCCGGAGGTCTTCGACCGAAAGGAGGGAGGCCTGTGTCATCTCTCTCCGGTCCTCATGTATTCCGCAGGCGGGGATCGAGCTTGTCCCGGAGCCAGTCGCCGAACATGTTCGTGCCGAGGACGGTTACAACGAGCGCGACGCCCGGGAAGAAGGGCAGCCACCATGCCATTGCAAGGTAGAGCTTGGATTCCGCGATCATCTTGCCCCAGGCGACGGCAGGCGGCTGGACGCCGAGGCCGAGGAAGGACAGCGAGGCCTCGAGCATGACGGCAGCGCCGAGCTGCAGCGAAGCGACCACGAGCGCGCTGTCGATCACATTGGGCAGGATGTGCTTTCGAATGAGCCTTGCGTCGGGGCATCCGAGTACCCGCGCCATCGCCACATAGTCGCGTGACTTGACGCTCAATGTTTCGGCGCGCACCACGCGGGCGTAGTTCGTCCAGAAGACGATGGAGATCACGGCAATAACGGTCGCCAATCCCGAACCGAGCGCGGCGGAAATCAGCAGCGCGAGCAGGATTGCGGGCATCGACATCTGAATGTCCACGAGCCGCATCAGAACCGTGTCGAGCCAGCCGCCGAAGTAGCCGGATACCAGCCCTATGGTGATGCCGACGATCCCGGCGATGCCGACGCCAAAGAAGGAGACGAGAAGGGAGGCCCTCGCGCCCGCGATCACCCGACTGAAGACGTCGCGGCCGAGATAGTCTGTCCCAAACAGGTGGGACAAACCGTCTCCCGTCAGCCATGAAGGCGGCCTGAGCGCCACGGTGGGGTTTACCGCCGACGGATCGTAGGGCGAAATCAACGGGCCGAACACGCCAAAGAGGATGATCGGCAACAGCAGGATGATGGGCAGGATCGGCCAGTCCTCGAGGGTGCGGAAAATGGATGCCCGGCGCAGTCCTGCCTCCGCGCCCAAGGTCTCCGCTGGCATATCGACGTGGTGTTCAGTCATATCGGATCTGCGGGTCGAGGAGGCCGTAGGTCAGGTCCACAGCCAGGTTGAGGATGATGTAGGCGGCGGCCACGACGCAGATGGCGGCCTGCACCACGGCGAAATCCCGGGCAAAAATCGCGTCTATGATGAGCTTGCCGATGCCGGGCCAGGCGAAGATGGTTTCGACAACCACGGTGTTGCCGATCATGTTTGCAAGCTGGATGCCGGCAAGGGTCGCCACGGGAATCGCGGCATTGCGAAGCCCATGCTTCCAGACGACGCGTGCCTCAGAATTTCCCTTCACCCGCGCCATCTTTATGTAGTCGGCGCCGAGGACGCCCAGCATCGCCGAGCGGGAGAGCCGGCTCATCGCCGCAGCCGGATTGAGCGCCATCGTCACGGCCGGCAATATCAAATGCGCGAAACTTCCCCGCCCACTGGTCGGGAACCACCCGAGGTCCACTGCAAAGACCATGATGAAGATCAGGCCGACCCAGAACACCGGCACTGCAAGGCCGAGCGTTACACCGAGGCGCACACCCTGATCGAAAACGGAGCCGCGCGTCGTCGCCGAAGTCACGCCGCTCAGAAGCCCGATCGTAATAGCGATCAAGAAGGCAAGGCCGGCAAGTTGCAGCGTCGCCGGCAGGCGCGCGAGCACAAGCTCCATCGCCGGCATCTTCCAGCGCGTCGACGTGCCGAAATCGCCCTGAACGGCGTCCGTCACGAAGATCGCATACTGCACCGGCAGGGGCTTATCGAGCCCGAGCTCCTGGCGCAGTTCGATCCGGTCCTGTTCAGTGGCATCGTCCGGCAGCAGAAGAAGCGTCGGATCACCCGCCAGCCGCATCGCCACGAAGATGATGATGCTCACGCCGACCAGGCAAAGGAGCCCTACCCCCAGCCGCTTGAGCGCATATCGCAACATGCCCGAGCTCTCCGTTCAGTGCCCGCCCTGCCAACGCAGAGCAATAGCGGCACCCTCGCCGGGGGACGCCCGCCCCCTCGGCGCTTGTTGTTGGTGGAGCGGAGCATGCAGCCGCCCGCTCCGACTTTATTGAAGTCCCTCGTCCAGCCGATCAGGCGAACGACATGTCCTTGACCAGCACCAGATCGAAATTGAAGCCCTGGGTCGGCGTGAAGTTCACGCTGCTCTTCATCGCGTAGACAGCGAAATTGTTGTAGATTGGAAAGCTCGGGACATCTTCGTGAATGAGGCGGACCGCCTTCTTGATCAGCTCGCCTCGCATTTCCTCATCCATGGTGGCGGTCGCTTCGGCGTTGATCGCATCCAGTTCCGGATTGTTGTAGATGCTGATCGGGCCGCCGGCACGGAAGAACAAGCCCAGATTGTAAGTCGGATCGGGGCTCCCCGCGCGGCCATGGGTGAACAGGGCAACATAGGACGAACCCGGTTCCTTGGCTGCATTGTATTTGGAGCGATAGGCTTCCCATTCCTCGCCGACCAGCTTCGTGCGCACACCCACTGCCTCGAAATAGGCCGCGACGGCTTCCGCCACCTGCGGGTTCATCTGAACGCGGCCGGTGATGGCGTAATTCAGCTCCATGTCGAAGCCGTCCGGATAGCCTGCTTCGGCAAGCAGTTGCTTGGCCTTTTCGGGATCATAGGGGTACGGCTCGAGATCTGGATCGTAGCCGACCTCGTACGGTGCAAGGAACGCCAGACGCTGGGGAACGCCGAACAGGACACCGTTGATGATCGCATCCGTGTCCACGGCGTGTGCCAAAGCCAGCCGCACCCGCCTGTCGTGCCAAGGATCTTCCGGGTTCTGCGTGCTGAACACGATCGACATGGTGGGATGGTTGACTGGGAGCTTGACGGTCTTGAAGTCGCCCACAGCATCAAATCCCTTCACCGCGTAATAGGGGCAAGCCATGATGAGATCGGTCTCGCCCGCCTGGAGCGAGGCGACGCGCGTCGTTTCTTCCGGCACGAAGATGAAACGGGCCTTGGCAATGGGCGGAACGGCGCCCCAATATTCGTCGAAGCGTTCCACCTCGACATATTCACCGACCGCATAGCTCGAGAATTTGTACGGGCCGGTTCCTGAAGGCTGGCGCGAGAACTCCTCTTCGCCCACCCGGTCGAAATAGGAATTCGAGGCGATCATTGCCGCACCCCGGTTGGGCAGGAATGTCACGTCGGGCGCGCTGAAGTGGAAAGTCAAATGGTAGTCGTCCTTGACCTCGATATTATCGAGAGACCGCAAGCGGTTCTTCACCGTCGCGCTCTTGTCGATGCCGCGCTCATAGCTGAACACCACGTCCTGTGCGGTGAACTTGTCGCCGCTGTGGAATACGACGTCGTCGCGCAGTGTCACATCGAGCGTCTTGCCATCCTCGGAATATGTCCACTCAGCGGCAAGTCCCGGCACGATCTCGCCGTCGGTATTCCGCGGGAACAGATATTCCGCGTAGTTTTCGATGGTGTTGTAATCCACTCCTGTCCAGGCAACGGTCTGGTCGCTGGTGGTTGGTTCGTCGCCGATGGCGATCGTAATGTTGTCCTGCGACTGCGCAAAGCCAATGCGCGGCAGTCCGACGGCCGCTGTGACCAAGGCCGAGCTGACGAGGAATTCCCTTCTGGTCTGCATTGTCTGTTTCCTCCCTCTGCCGGCGGCGGTCATTCAGCCGCGCGCCGCCTTTGCACGGGAACGCGGCTTCAGATGGTCCTCCCGACCTCAAACCCGTCCCAAACTGCTTTCATGATGTTCTTGGGTTCCTGACAGTCGCCGATCTCGTACATCGGCCCCGCGAAGAACGCGTTCAGCGATTGGTAGAGCCGGTTCTCCGGTTTCATCCCGACTGAGAGAACGACCGTGTCGCAGGCGACTCTCCGCTTCTCGCCCTGGCGCGTTTCCACGGTTACGGCACTGTCATGGATTTCACGGACTGCCGTCTCGAGCAGCATCGGCACCTTCGCCTGAGCGAGCATGTCGAGAAGCATGTTCCGGTTGGCATTGGCGACCGGGATGGCGATCGGCTTTGACTGCATCTCGACGATCATGACCTTGCAGCCCCTTCGATGGAGCCATAAAGCCGCCTCGCAACCGTTTTCGCCGGCACCAACCACAACCACCTCGCGCCCCGGCAATCTGTGCCCGAGCAATAGTTCCGTTGTGGAGATGACATGCGGCCCGTCAGCACCGGGGATAGGAGGCACGACGTCGCTTGAGCCAGTCGCCAGCACCACGACATCGGCTTTTTCCTCGGCAACCAGTTCAGCCGTGACATCGGTGTTCACGCGCACGTCGATGCCAAGCAGTTCCATCTGGCGCTTGTACCAAGTGTTCAGCCGCTCCACGTCTTTCTTGTCCTCGGGAACACCTGCCTCGATCAGGTGCCCACCGAGTTCGACCGACCGCTCGCAGAGCGTCACCTTGTGGCCGCGGCTGGCGCTCACGCGCGCAGTTTCCATGCCGGCAACGCCACCGCCGATAACGAGCACGTGCCGGCTTTCCCGTGCGGGAGTCAGCTGATGCGAGCGTTCGCGTCCACAAGCTGGGTTCACCGTGCAGGAGTTGAGATAACGCCCATTGAACTGCTCCGAGCACGCCTGGTGGCAGCCGATACAGGGGCGGATGTCTTCTATCCGGCCCTCGGAGACCTTTTGCGGCCAGTAGGGATCGGCCAGCAGCGCCTTCGCCAGCGAGATGACATCTGCCTTGCCTTCCGCAATCGCGCTATCGGCAAGTTCGGGAATATCGAGGCGACCCACGGCAATAACCGGGATCGTGATGACTTCCTTGACCATCGCCGAAAGGTCCAGCATGCAGCCATGGGGCTGATAGATCGGCGGATGGGCCCAATAGTGGCCCGTCGCGGTGCCGGCATCGACGGCAAGGGAATCGAACCCGTGGTCCTGCAACATCGCCGCGAGTTCCAGACCTTCTTCGATGTCGCGGCCCACCTCCACGAAGTCTTCCCCCGGCAGAGCCGAAGCGTGGAACGATTTCATGTAGTGCTTCAGGCCATAGCGGTATTGCACCGGGAAATCCGGGCCCAGCCGGCGCTTGATCTCATCGAAGATCTCGAACGCGAACGTCATGCGTCCGCGCAGGTCGCCGCCGTAGCGATCACTCCGCTTGTTCCACAGGCTGTGCGAGAACTGGTCGAGCAGGAAGCCCGCGTGACCGTGGAGCTCGATGCCATCCACCCCGGCCGTGAAAAGGATCTCCGCCGCGTCGCCATAGGCGCGGACCATCTGCTGGATTTCTTCCACTGTGAGTTCGCGGCATATGATGTCCGGAGCGGCGAAGCTCGGAATCGGAGATGGCGCGACAGGCGTGCCCACCACGTTGTGTGGACGTCCCTGATAGCCGAGGCCGGGAGAAAGCTGGACGAAAATCTTCGTGCCCAGCGCATGGATATGCTCCGTGAGATCCGCAAACGGCTTGATGAACTCCTTGCTGACAGGCCCGCGCCGCGCGCGCAGAGTCTCGATCTTGTCCTCGACCTTGAGCATGCCTGTCATGAGCAGGCCGGCCCCGCCCTTCGCGCGCTCGGCGAAATAGTCGACATAGCGCTGGGTCGGTATGCCCCGATCGTCGCTGAGTGCGCCGAAGCCCATCGGCGCCATTGCGACACGGTTCTTCAGGCGCAGTTTGCCGATCTGGAGGGGCTGAAAGAGATGTGGATAGGGTCTTTGCATTTAGGCAGGGTTCCGTCGCAGGCAATTCTAGAATGCCGGTTACGCATCCACACTAGGTACCAGCACCGGATCCCGGAAATACTGTTTCCTTATGGAGTCATAAGCTGCCAGAATGGACTGCAAGATCATGATTCATAACATCTTTATCTCCTAGATACCCTGGCAGACTCGCGTGCTCCGCCGTCGCTTCGCAGCGCCAGAAGTTTTACCTTATTAAGAGAGGTGCTTTTTCATTGTAGGAGTTGCCTTCGATCCGACTCCCTCGACGGAGTGGATGTGGCGATTCTCGGCAGTGGCGCAGCCGGACTGACCGCGGCGCTGACAGCCGCGCTCGACGGGCCAGGATTGTCTGTTGCTCGAGCACCTTCCGGTGCTGGCTGGCACGTCCGCACGCTCTTCCGGGACTGTATGGGTACCCGGCAACAGAGCGATGCGGTCGTCTGGACATGTCGATGACGGGGCGGCGGCATATCTCGCCGCGCTTATCGGCAATCGCGGCTCCGAAACCCTGTGGCGCAGTTTTCTTGAAGCAGCTCCGCTCATGCAGGCCGACCTCGAAGACCGTGCGGATATTCTGCTGCGTCCTTTTGCTGACGCTCCCGACTACCGTCAGGAGCTGCCAGGAGCGGTGGCCGGATAGAACGCCATGGAACCTGCGCCATTCGACGGCGGCAAGCTGGCGCCGACTTCCGTCACCTGGCGCCGCCTCTTCCCGAGTTCCTGGTCTTCGGCGGCATGATGGTCACGCGACGGGAGGCCGCCATGCTTTTGCGCGCCGACCGCTCGCTGTCCGCCGCTGGCTCGGCCTGCGGTTGACCGCGCGCTATCTTGCGGATCGCCTCAACTGGCATCGCGGAACGCGGCTGGTGCTCGGCAATGGCCTCGTCGCTAGGCTTCTTTACGCAGCGCTTGAAGCGGGCGTATGCGTTCACCGCGAGGTTTCGACCAAACGCCTGCTCGTTGAAAACGGCCGTGTCGCAGGCCTGGAGGTTGCCGCCTCCGGCGACACCAAGACTGTTCGCGTTAGGCATGGCGTCGTGCTGGCGGGCGGTGGTTTCCTCGCGGACCCAGAAGGCCTCGCACGTGAGCTGCCCTCGCCCACACCGCGCTATACGCCGAACAGTGCGGTGCTGATCGGCTCCGGGAAACACGGATCGTCGAGCAGGACGCTGAGGTAATCCGCGCTGGTCACCGGTGGTCTTCGCCTTCCAAGCGACGAGTTTGGCCTGGCCGGCATAGACCCGGAAGTCCGGCGCGCCGTGGCCGTGAGATCATACGGTTTCGGCGACCCGGCTCCCGTAGCTCAGCCGATCAGGTATTTCTGGAGGAAGGCCCGGGTGCGGGCGTGGGCCTTTTCAGCGGCTTCCGCCACATAAGAAGGGCGTGCGTCATTGGCAAAGGCATGGCCCGCCTTGTAGGTATGGACCTCCATCTGAGGGAAATAGGACCGGGCCTCGGCCAGCATCTCGGACGGGACGTGATCGTCCTCGGTGCCCCAATGGCCCTGCATCGGCGCCTTGAGCGGACGATCGAGATACTGCGGCAGGCGGGTGCCGTAGAAGGTGACCGCGGCGCCGATATCGAGCGTTTGTGCCGCGCGGATCGCTAGGCCGCCGCCCCAGCAGAATCCGATCACCCCGACCTTTCCGCTGTTCTGGGCCAGAGCCGCCACGACGGCGGCGACATCCTGCATCGTCTCGTCGAGATTGGCGGCCAGCATCAGGTCGCGCCCTTTGATCCCCTTGTCGAAGGGCACCACGACACCGCGTTCCTGCCGGTCGAACAATGCGGGGATCGCCACTTCGTAGCCGAGCGCGGCATAGGTTCTGGCCACGCCTTTGAGCTGGTCAGTCACGCCGAAGATTTCCTGGAGGATGACGATCCCCCCTTTGCGTTCGCTCTGGGCAGGCTCGATCCAGCAATCGAAACAGTGGCCATCGGCAGCCGCGATCTGTGTCATCATCTGTTGGTCCCTTCAAAAATATGCGCCCCCTCAGCAGAGGGGGCGCATCACGTGTGATTATTCGCCGACGGGAATGCCGGCTTCCTCAAAATAGCGCCGCGCGCCCGCGTGATAAGGGACGGCAGAGGCCGGCGCCATGGTCTGGGCATTGAAGCCTCCGAAGGCGCCGAACGAAGCCTGCAGCGCCTCCTTGTTCTCGGCTATGGCCTTGGTCAGCGTATAGACGAGGTCCTCGTCGACCTGGTTGTTGGTCATCAGCACCCAGGGAATGCTCATCAGGTTCGCAGCATGGTCCTGTAGCCCGTTGACCTTGTCGTTCTGCTCGCGATGCACGAGGTTGCCCGCGGGAAGGAAGTCCTTGAACGCCGCCTTGCCCTCATCGGATGCGTCGAGCGAGATGTAGCACAGGCCGCCACGATCCTGCAGTTTGACCGAGGCCTGCTGGCCCGCGCCCGCGTTGAGCGAGACCAGCGCGATGTCGACAAGCCCGTCACCCAGTGCGTTCATGCCGGCCACGAAATTGGCCACCGGAACCTGCTGGAAGTCGTCATAGCTCAACCCGCCACTGGCCAGCCCGCCGGAGATGTAGAAGGGGATGATCGTCGAGGAGGTGTATTCCGAGGCGATGCGCAGATCGGCGGCCTGTGCCTTCGCATCGGCGATGGTCGCGAGACCCAGATCGCAGGGCGCCATCATGCCGGTGACGAGGTTGAACATCGTGCCGACGAGCTCAATGCCAGGACTGGCCCGGTCGTAATTTCCCGTGCCCGTGACCGCATATTCCGTTTCGATGAGGTTTGAGAATCCGAAGTCGACTTCGCCATTGCTGATCAGCGGCAGGTAGCCGACGAGAGGTTGGGTCCGGCCGGTGATTCCGGCGTCGTTAGCGATCTTGGCGACCGCCTGCCCGGTATTGTAAGCCAGCGAACCCTGTGCACCCGAGGCGATGGTCACCACCTGTGCGTTGGCCGCACCGGCAAGGCCCAGGCTGATGGCGCCTGCGGCGAGTATGGCATTGAACTTGGTCATGAGCGAATTCCTCCCTTGGTGTTCTCATGGTGGATCTTGCCCCGTAGGGCGAGCAGCAGGGCAAGGACCAGGCACAGCCCCGCCGCTATTTCGTGAAAGATGACACCGGCCGGCAGGAAACCGAGCGGAAGCGCGCAGAGGCCGAGCAGGACGACAAGCCCGCGCGACGGTCGGTTCAACAGTCCGCTCCAATGGCCGACAATCCCGGCGGTGACGGCAACGATACCGATGATGGCTAGCGCCATCATCACGACTATTGATGTCATATCCCCGTCCATCAGAAGTTCGGGTGTGGCCACGAAGAGGAAGGGGATGATGAAAGCAGCCCAGCCGATGCGCATCGAGGCGACCCCCGTCAACAGCGGGTCGTCTTTGGTGATCGTCGCGGCGGCGAAGGCGGCCAGTGCGACGGGCGGTGTGATCATCGACAGCATCCCGAAATAGAGAATGAACAGATGCGCGGCCATCGGCGTGATCCCGGCCTGGACGAGCGACGGCGCGACCAGCGCAGCCAGAAGCACGTAGACCCCTGAGGTCGGCATGCCCATGCCCAGGATGATGCAGATCACGGCGGAGACCAGCAGAAGCGGCCCTACGTTCGACCCCACGGCATCCACGAGCACCAGCGTCAGCGCGAAGCCAAGACCGGTGAGGTTGAGGATGCCGATCACGAAGCCCGCGGCCGCGACGATCAGGATCAGGTTGATCATCGCAAGGCCGGTGTCGACGAAGACTTGGCCAAGCGTTCGCAGGGTCAGCCGCTCACCGCGATAGCCGCGCAGGAAGCCCACGCCGACGATCGCGATCGAGGCGAGTAGCGCGGATTCCTCGGGGTCGAGCCGCCAAACGAACAACGCCAGCAGCAGCACGGCGAAGGGCAGGATGAAATGCCAGCCTTCGCGCAGCACCTGCCGGGTGGTCAGTCCGTCAGCGTCGGCCGACGAGATCTTGTCGCGCGCTGCGATCAGATCGACCTGCGCAAAAACCGCGAGATAGTACAGCGCGGCTGGCAGAAGCGCCGCCCCGGCGACCGCCAAGTAGGGGATGTCGAGAAACTCCGCCATCAGGAAGGCGGCGGCCCCCATGATCGGCGGCGTCAGCTGGCCGCCGGTGGAGGCCACGGCCTCGATCGCGCCGGCGTCACGTTTGGAATAGCCTCCGCGGTTCATCAGCGGGATGGTGACGACGCCTGTGGTCACCACGTTGGAAACCGCCGAACCCGAGATCGACCCGAATAGTGCCGAGCCTACCACCGAGATCTTGGCGCTTCCGCCGCGCGTCCGGCCAGTGGCCGCCATTGCCAGATCGGTGAAGAAATTGCCGCCGCCCGCTGCGAAGAGCAACTGGCCGAAGAAGACGAAGAGCATCACGATGATCGTGCCGACCGCCAGCGGGGTGGAGAACACCGCATTGGGGTCGAAGCCGGCATATTGGACCAACCGCTCGGGGCTCAGTTCCTTGCCGACCAGCCGTCCCGGCACCTTGTCGGCAATGAGCGCATAGACAAGAAAGATGCTGACGATCGAAAACAGCATGAGCCCCGCGCGGCGGCGCACGCCTTCCAGAACGGCGAGGGTGACGACCGTGCCAATCGCGGTGATCTGCCACGGACGATAGGCCTGCTCCTGCAGCAGCCAGGCGAAGTCCCAAGCCGTATACATCAGCGTGCCGAAGGCAATCGCCGCAATAGCACTGTCGATCCAGCCGACCCGCGTCTTCTCCTGCCCTTTGAACCCGAAGCGCAGATAGGCGACCGCCAGCGCAATGCCGAGCTGGAAGGCCATGTATTGCTGCGGCAGGATCGCCAGGCCGAGCCGTGTCGGGGCCTGGATGTTCCACAGGATACAGGCGACGATCATAATGCTCGCCAAGCCTGCGACAAGGGTTCGGGTAAAGGAAAAGGCTTGTCTGGTCAGGGTCAAGGCTGCGTCTCCTCGGGCCAGTAGAGCCGCATCGGGTTGGAGACGAGCAGGGCATGCTGCAGCTCTTCCATGGGGGCGATGCGTGGGATCATATCGGTTAGAAGCCCGTCATCCGGCATATGCGACACCATGTTTGGATGCGGCCAGTCAGTACCCCAAAGCACACGGTCGGGGAATTGTGTCACCAACCGGTGCGCGAAGGGCACGACATCGTCATAGGGTGGGCCCGCAACGGATAGCCGCTCGGGGCAGGAGACCTTGACCCATATCCGGGGATTGCGCTCCATGAGATCGACAAAGCGCGCGAATTCGGGACCGTCCACGCCCTTTGTGACATCGGGCCGCCCCATGTGATCGACCACGATCCTGCCCAGCAACCGGTCCAGAAGTGGCGCGACCGATGTAAGGTCCTGCGCCTCGAAATAGACGACGACATGCCAGCCGAGGGGCTGAACCCTTTGCGCGATGCGCTCGAACACCTCGTGCGGCGTATCGTCAACCAGCCGCTTTACGAAATTGAACCGCACGCCGCGAACGCCGACTTCGTCCAGGTCTTGGAGTTCCGCGTCGGTGATATCCTCGCTGACAACGGCGACGCCCCGTGCCAACCCGCCCGAAGCTTCGAGCGCATCAATAAGAGCCGCATTGTCGCGGCCGTGGCAGGTGGCCTGGACAATCACGTTGCGCGCAAAGCCGAGATGATCGCGCAGCCAGAACAGCCGCTCCTTCGGAGCATCGACCGGCGTATATTTACGCTCAGAGGCGAAGGGAAATCGGGATGCCGGGCCGAAGACATGGCAATGGGAATCGACCGCACCTTCTGGCGGCCGGAAATCAGGACGTTTCGGCTCTGTGCAAAACGGCAGGTAGGTTGAGGTCCGCTTCACAGGGACAGTCATGCCGGCGCCCCGTTCAGGTGGTGTTTCATCGTAATTCCTCTTCGGCGCCGCCCATGAACGGCAGCGCGATTCCCCCACCCGTTTGGGCGCTTCTGGACCGTAGTTTTTGAAAAAACATTTGGCAAATTTTTGATATATCTTAATATCATCATCAGAAATGATAGTGGTATGCCCTGATGCTGAAGACATTCGACATGAATCTGCTGGTGGTGTTCAACATGCTGATGGAGGAGCGCAGCGTGACGCGGACAGGGGAACGGCTAGGCCGAACCCAGTCGGCAATCTCCAATTCTCTCAAACGCTTGCGCGATGCGCTTGGCGACCCGCTCTTCGTGCGCGAGGCGTCGCGCCTGGTGCCGACCCCGCGGGCGGAGGCGCTGGCCCCCGACGTGGAACAGATCGTCAGGCAGACCGAACGCTGTCTGCGGCAGGACACGAAAATCGATCTGGCCACCAATGATGCGCATTTCGTGGTCGGTGCGCCCGACCGGCTCAGCCTACCTGTCTTTTTGCCGTTCATGCGCTACGTACACGCGGTCGCCCCGCACATGCGGCTTGATCTCAGGACCTCCGACCGCGATATCTCGATCCGGCTGCTGGCCAGCGGAGAAATCGACTTGGCCCTGGGCTGGTTCGATGACCTACCGCCGAGCATGCTGCGCTCGGTCGCCTTTTCCGAGGCGCTGGTCTGCCTGTGTCGCAAGGGGCATCCGATCCTGCGATCCGAAGGCGCGGCCGACATCCAGTCGCTTCTGGCCTACCCACATCTCGTGGTTCGCTCGGGTGGGGGGCGCCACGCCGCCTTTGATGCGATCCTGTCGCGGATCGGCCATGCACGGCGCGTCCAGACCGCCTTGACCAATTTCACTCTGGTGCCGCATCTTCTACGCGACAGCGACCAGGTCGGCGTCTTCACCAAGCGCACCGCGGATTATTTTGCCGCAAACTACGATCTGGCCGTGATGCCGATCCCGCTGGAAATCGCGCCGATCTCGCACGAGATCGTCTGGCACCGCCGCTTCACCAACGACCCGGCCCACCGCTGGCTGCGCGAACAGATCCAGAGGGCCTGCACGGCGGAAGGCTGACTGATCGCCGGGCACGGACAGTATGAGGATGCGGGTGGAGTGAAACGTCATCCATCACTCTGGTGATGGGTCGCGGTAGCGACGGTCTTTGCATACGATTTCGGACAGCTCTTGTTCCGACACCACCTCGGGAGGGGCGGTTAAGCAGCGCCATCAAAGACCTTTTCGCCTGCGGAAATGACATGCACTCCGTTCTCGGCAGTGAATATCCTGGCGCGGATGCCCAACTCGGCCAGGGTATGACCTTCGGGTAGGTCGTAGCCAACACGCTCTCGGAGACAGACTGACCCCGAGGATTTCTCCCCGGGGTCCTTAACAACTGCGTGAACAGCACGGCGCGACCAGGTTGAATGATAGACCTAGCGGTCGAGGTCGGCCTCCGACAGCTCTTCGGCGGCCATCACAGCCGCACGGTTGAGCGCATCGCGCGTCGGATAGGGCGTTTCCTGAGAGGGATAGGCATAACCCTGGTGGAAGCGCATGAAGTCCCCTCCGCTAACCTGCGGCCAGTAAGGGAGATCACCACCATTCGGGTCCCCCATCTTCACGAAGTTCGCGACATAGGTGCTGATGACATCCGCCATGCGATAATCAGCCTCGGTCCACGGCCGGTCGCCACGCCCCTCGCGGATCGAGTCGAAAAAGTACCAGAGGTCCGAGGAGTGATAGGCGCCATAGAATTCCGAGTTCCGTCCCGGCGGAAAGTGGTTGAAGTAGTAGACATAGACGTTGCTGTCCGGGTTGTATTTCTTGGTGACCTCTGCAGAAACAAGCTGGTTCTGGAATCGCAGGTCGGCCTCGGCCCGGAGCGCGGTGCGGTAGGCGTCGGTGGGATCCGAGTATTTGTAGACGTTCTTCCAGTCCTCGCTGTAGCCCTTGGCCTGCATCTCCTTGGCGAAGTCCCCGTCGGTCATGGTTCCATCGGGATCTCCTGCCGTCGAGGTACGCTCGTCCGAGACCGAACCGACTAGGATATCCTTCCCGTTCAGCGAGTTCCTTCTGAACAAGTTCACCGACTCGTCGGTAAAGACCACTCCGTCGATGGTCTTCGAAGGTCGCGCGATACCGCCGCCGACCAGCGCGGTATAGAGGTTCTCATCGCTGTCGGGCGCGGTGCCGGTCGCGAAGTCCTCGGCGGGAATCGCCCGAAGGTCGGCCAGCGTCATCGGCCGGCCGAACACTTTTTCAAGGCTGGCCGACACCGTCTCCAGCCTTCTTTCGATCGACCAGTAGGGCGCGGGGAGAAGGCCGCTACTGTTGCTCTGAATGATCGCACGGTCGAACAGGTCTGCGGCCAGCGGAGATTTCAACAGACCTACAGTATTGCCCGCCCCTGCGGACTGCCCGCCAACCGTTACACGGGTCGGGTCTCCCCCAAAGCCGGTGATGTTGTCCTGCACCCACTCGAGCGCCTTGATGAGGTCGAGCATCGCCCAGTTGCCGTTCGCTCCCATGGGATCTTCCTGGCCGAGCTCATCCATTGCCAAGAATCCGAAGATGCCGAGACGGTACTGCACCGAGATGACGATGATCCCCTTCTCGGCCAGTTTCGTCGCCCAGAACTCCATCTCCGAGCCATAGCCGTGATCGTTGCCGCCACCATGAATCCAGACATAGACTGGCAGGTTGTCGTCGGTGTCTCGTGCCGGCGTGAAGAGATTGAGGTACAGGCCGTCCTCGCTGACATCCGGATTGAATTCCGGATCATAGTAGAACTCGTCGTACCAGAAGCTCCCCTCTTCGAAGAGATTGGGCTTTTGCATCGACTGGTTCGGCCAGGTGTCCGCTGTCTTCACACCTTCCCACGGTTCGACCGGTTGCGGTGCCCGGAAGCGGTTCTGTCCGGCAGTGGTGGCGGCATAAGGGATTCCCTTGAAGACTTGGACACCCTCGGTGTCCGTTGGAACCCCCTGCACCCTACCGCCTTCGATCTCAACCACATCGATCGGCGCTGCCAGTGCCGAACTCGCCCCCAGTATCGTGCAGGCCGTTAGTAGGCTGATCAACCTTCGACTTACATGATCGCCCTTCATATGCGTTCTCATTGCAGTCTCCTCGAAGCGCCCCCGTCTCGGGGCGTATCGCCGGACCTCCTCCGGCGGGATGGGCGGTCTGGAGCCGCCCCTCTGGGCCCCTTCTTGCAGCCTCGCGCAGGAGGAGCCTTCGTTCCGGCGAGAACCGCTGGGAATCCTTTCGCTCATCGCTCATTTCGGTATGTCGGCCCCGGCAGGCACTGCCGACCGCAAGAGCACATTCACGGCCGCGGGAGAGATCCCCCGCAGCCGCCGCTCAGTTGGCGATGTCCTCTTCGGTCAGGCCATTGGCCTCCATGATGATGCGGCGGTTATATCGGTCGCGAGAGGGGTAAGGCGTCTCGTTTACGAGATAGGCATAACCCTGGTGGAACCGCATGAACTGGCCGCCGGACTCAGGCGTTGTCTGCCCCCATTCCGGAAGCCGCTCGCCGTTGGGATTGCCCGTCTTGATGAAGTTGGCGAGATAGTTGGTGGCCAGGTCGCGCATCCGGTAGTCGGGATCAGTCCACTTCCGCTGGCCCTCCTCATCGCGCAGCGACGCGTTGAAGTAGTAGAGGTCCGCGGCATGGTAGGCGCCGTGGAAGCCTTCATTGCGGCCCGGAGGGGCGTGGTCCCAGTAGAAGGTCCAGACATCGAGATCCTGATTGTGCGCCTTGGCGTATTCGGACGAAATCTTGATGCTGGCGAAGATCTTGTCCGCCGTTGAGCGCCGGCTCAGCCGATAGGCGTCAAGATCGGTGTCGGGCCGATAGTGCTTGGCATACTCGTCGTCATAATGACCGTATTTGCCGTAGCTGCGGGGCGCCCTCATCGTCCTGTCGAACTCCTCGGGCGTCAGGGTTCCCTCCGGATCGCCGCCGAGACCGGTATATTCGTCGGCGGTACTGCCGATCATGATATCGAGACCCTGAAGCGCACCGGGGCGCATCAGGTCGTAAGACTCTTCGGTGATGACGATGCCGTCGATATTGTAGAACTGCGACCGCGCGGTCGCATCGTTCATGACGCGCGCAAGCGACTGCTGCCCGCCCTTCCAGGGCTCCAGATATTCCTCGGCGGTGATCGCGCGCAGCTCTGCGAGCGTCACGCCACGCCCGAAAATCTTGTCGACTGCTTCCTTATTTTGCTTCAGCTTCTCTTCCGCGCGGACATACTTGCCCGGCAGAAAACCGGTGAATCCGCTGGAGATGAAGGCACGGTCGAAATATTCGCGCGCCCGGGGCGTGCGCAGCAAGGCTGTGACGTTCTCGGCACCGGCCGACTGGCCGCCGATCGTCACGGTCTCCGGATCGCCGCCGAACCCGGCGATATTGTCATCGATCCACTCGAGCGCCTTGACCAGGTCGAGCAGGCCGTAATTGCCGGCGACGCCCTCGGGATTTTCCTCGGCCATTTCCGGAAGCGCCATGAACCCGAACGCACCGAGACGGTACTGCACCGAAACGACGACAATGCCCTTGGCCGCCAATTCGGCGGCATAGATGTCGCGTTCGGAGTTTGCGCCGGTGCGATTGGCACCGCCGTGAATGAGCATATAGACGGGTAGCTTGGCGTTGGCCGATTGAGCCGGCGTGAACACGTTCAGATTGAGACCGTTTTCGCTGACCGGCGGCTCATCCGGATCGCCGTCGGTATCCTGCAAGGCGCGGTCGCCCCATTTGTCGGCAACCATCACCCCTTTCCAGGGCTCCACAGGCATTGGCGGCTTCCAGCGGTTCTCGTCGCCGACCAGGGCAGCAAAGGGAATGCCCTTGAAGACCTGCACATTCTGTGTGTCGCTCGGCACGCCTTTGACGAGCCCGCCTTCCACCTTCACCACGTCCACTGGATTATTCCCCGCACCGGCAGCGGATTGTGCCAAGGATGCAAGCGGGGTGTTCGCCAGACCGTACAGGCTAAGGAACAGCAGTGCGCCGCGCAGAGCTTTGATCATCTTCCACCCTCCTCCAATCTACCGCGGACAGTCCCCTGCCCGCTCCTCCAAAAACTCTGGGCCGCTCTGGCCGCGCCGGAGCCAAGCCCTCCCTGCCGGGCCTCAGGCCGGCGGCACGACCACGTCAGCGTGACCGTTGCGGACCAGCGTGTCCTTGACAAAGCCGGAGGCTTTCATTTCCTTCACGAAGGAATGCACGTATTGGGCGGCGATCTGCCTTTTCACCCTCACGCCCATCGCCTGCGGGATCGTCATGAAAGCTTCCGACATCACCTGAAAATCCGAGTGGGAGTCGGCCACCTTCTGCATGGCCTGCCGGACACCCGCGAGCCCATCGATCTCCCCGCCCTCAAACGCCGCGATTGCTTCGCCCAGGCTCAGAAAGCGGATGAGCTGGCCGCCCTTGCCTGTCCGCGATAGGTGCAGCTCGTAGGCGCTGCCTCTGACGGCGCCGATCTTTACCTGCAGGCGGTCGACATCGCCTGGCGTTTTGGCCGGCGAATCCTTGCGGACGAGAAAGGCCCCTTCGATAAGGACGTAGGGATCGCTGAAGGCGATTGTCTCTGCCCTCTTGGGATCGATCGCCAGGAAGCAGATATCCCATTCATCGAGGCCGACACTTTCCGACACCGCCGCCGCCTTGTCGTAGTGCCGGAAATGAACCGGAATTTCGAGGCGTCGGCCCAGCTCGCGCGCCAGCTCGACGGTAATGCCGCTGGGATTGTCGTCGGTCTCTCCGCGACGGACGAGGACGACGTTGCCGTGATTGAGCGCACAGCGCAGGGTACCGGACGGCGCAAGGTCCCGGCGCACTTCTTCCAGATCGGACTCCTGATCAGGCGTCATTTACAGGCCCTCCCGAAAGCCGAGATCAGATCGATTTCATCCAGTCATCCTCACGGGGAAACTGCGTGATCATGACTTCGAGCCCGCCCTCGCCGGCCAAGAGGATCGGCGCCTCATCCGAGGAGCGCACGAAGACGAGCGAGTAAGGCTCGTGGGATTTGCCCTCGAGCAGCAGACTGCCGTTGAGCACAATGAGATACTGTCCCCCGGCTTCACTCGGATCAGACGACTGGGCGGCCATGTTGGGGCCGAGGCGGATGATCTTCACGTTCATGCCGTCATCGCCCGGCTGTTCTTCGATAACGGTATCGACGGAAACGCTGTCCCGGTTGCGCAGCACGGGATCGATGGAGAGCGCGACCGCCTCGGACACGCGATGCCGCCTCTTCGTCGGCTTCAGCTTTTCCCGAACGTTCGGCGTGCTGAGATACACCAGCCCCGCATCTGTCTTGCTGCGAAGCGTCAGGTACGAGAGCCCCTGAGCGCTGGCGATCAGCGGGCCGTAGCCCGTGTGATGGTCGGCGTAGTGCACAGTGACGAGCTGGACTTGGTTGCGGCCGATGGTTCCGCTGCCGGCGATGAAGACCTGGAACTGATCGACGATATGGAAATGGGAATCGAGCTTCTGGTGGGCGTTGAGGTCCAGGCGGAACGCCT
The DNA here is from genome assembly GCF_009812055.1 of Chelativorans xinjiangensis. Classification (GTDB taxonomy): domain Bacteria; phylum Pseudomonadota; class Alphaproteobacteria; order Rhizobiales; family Rhizobiaceae; genus Chelativorans; species Chelativorans xinjiangense. The sequence continues at coordinate 52,297 of NZ_WQNH01000006.1, forward strand.
GCGGATCGGGAGTAGCGATATCCGAGTTCTTGCCGAAGAGATTGATCTTCCAGGATTGCCCGCGGCGGAACCGGCCGGGTTCCTTCTCCGTGTAAGAAGCGGCCTGCATTGAATTCCTCCTTGTCGCATTGCCCGCCCATTACTTCAGTGGTGATGGGACGGCGGAAATTCCCAATCCAGCTCGGCGGTGAGACGGTCGCTGTCCGTGCCGATCAGCTGGTAGAGCTGCATGAATTGCCGCGGTGCGTTGATGGTCTGGACGGCAACGAGCCGGTCGTCCTGAAAGCCAAGCACGGAGAACGCACCGCTCTCGGGCGCCTTGAGGACGAACTCCTTCGTCGCGCCGTGGACGTCTCCGGCCATTTGCAGGTTCATTGCGCCTTGGTGGGTCCAGTAGCGGGGGATCCCCAATGCCGGCACCGGCCGGCCCGCGATCGCCGCGGCAACCCGTTTCGCCTGATCCTGCCCGGGATTCACGGCTTCGCACCGAATATGACGCCCTTTGTCGGGGTCGAACCATGCGGCACAATCACCAATTGCATAGACAGCGGGATCGACCGTGCGGCCTTGCTCCGAAGTGAGAATGCCGTCGTCGACCTGCAAGCCGGCCGCCCGCGCGAGCCCGTCATTGGGTGCGATGCCGACGGCCACCACCGTCAGATCCACGTTCAGCGCCTCGCCGCCCTCGAGAAAGACGACGTCGCCCTTCCCGCCAGCTTGCCGCTCGATCGACGCCAGCGTCGTGCCAAGCTTCAGGTCGAGCCCGTTGGCGCAGTGCCGGTCCGCCAAGTAGTTCGAGATCGACCGGCTGACGGAGCGCTGCATGATACGTTCGCCCGCCTCCAACAGGGTAGTGCTGACACCCTTGGCGAGCGCGACAGCTGCCACTTCCAAGCCGATCAGACCGCCACCGACGACCGCCATCGAGCGGGCGGAACCAAGCCGCGCCTTGAGCGCCCGCAGATCATCGAAGTTGCGGAGATAAAGCGCGCGCCGCTCGGGGTCGGCCGCTTCCGGAAGCCTCCGCGGCGAGGCGCCGCAAGCAAGGATCAGCGTCTCGTAGTCATGGCACTGCCCATTGGCGTCGACGACGCAGCGATCCTGCAGGTGAAGCTGCGAGGCCGTCGCGCCGCAAAGGAGCACAAGCCCATTCTTCTCATAGAAGCCTTCGGGCCGCAGCGGCTGCGGAGAGAACACCTCTTCCCGGAGGGCCTCCTTCGAAAGCTGCGGCCGGTGGTAGGGAAGCGCCGGCTCCTGTGCGATGATTTTGATCGCGCCTGCATAACCCTCAGTGCGGAGGGCAGAAGCCGCCGCAACACCGGCATGGGAGCCTCCGACGATCAAGACACTCGACATGGATTTCACCTGGCTCAGCCGACCACCACCATGTCGAACTCGCTCTTACGTGCCCCGCATTCCGGACAGAACCAGTCGTCAGGCACATTCTCCCACCGCGTCCCGGGCGGTATGCCACCGTCGGGATCGCCTTTGGCCTCGTCATACCGAAAGCCGCAGAGCACGCATTCCCATGTTTTGGAGGCGCCGTCCTGCACGACATCTGCTGACGCACTCATCACCAATCCTTGTCCTGGTTGCCTTAATTCGGTTCGAGGCTAATTCAGTGGCTCCCATATCGCCAGACGCTGGTTTAGACTATCAGTCATGCCAAATCGGCATATGCCAGAAGGGGGTGAGATGGATATCCGCCAGCTGAACTATTTCGTGAGGGTTGCGGAGCTCGGAAGCTTCAGCCGCGCTTCGGCCTTCCTGCACGTCGCCCAGCCTGCGCTGAGCCGCCAGATCCGTAACCTAGAACTGGAGCTGAAGGAATCGCTTCTCATCCGCAACGGAAGAGGCGTGGAGCCGACGGAGGCCGGCGAGCGGCTCCTCACCAACGCGCGCGGCATCCTGCGGCTGATGGAGCGAACCTACGAAGACGTCGAGAACGCGCGAACCGGCAAATCCGGAAAAGTGGCGATCGGGATGCCCGCCACGATTTCGATGGCAATTGCCACCGCACTGATCCGGCGGCTGCGCGAGGAACTATCGGACGCCCGCGTCACCCTGGTTCACGGGCGATCGCGCCAGCTGCAGGAATGGGTCCTGTCCGGCAGTCTCGACGGGGCGATCATGTTCGACGCGCCCTCTTCCCCCATGCTCGAGATCGACGAACTCATTCGGGAACAACTGTATCTGGTCGGCCCGGAGTCGGCGTTTGACGATTTAGGGCCCATCTCGCTGGAAGAACTCCCCTCGCTTCCCATGATCATCGCGGTCCGCCCGAACAGCGTGCGGGTTCTGGTGGATTCGGAACTGGCAAGGCTCGGTCAGAAGCTGAACATCGTTTTCGAGCTGGAGCCGCTGGACGCGATGCTGGATCTCGTTCAGGACGGCTACGGCTTCACGGTGGCTTCGCGACGGACGTTGAAGACGAAAGGACGCGGCGAGGGGCTGACCATGCGGAAGATCGTCGGTCCTGAACTGGCACTGCCCGTTCAGATTGTACTGCCTACGCGAAGGCACAACAATCGCCTCCAGGAAGCTGCGTTCCGGATTCTAAAGGAGCTGAGCCTGCAACTCCTCAAGAGCGAGGGTTAGGTGTGCACTCAGTTCGCCGACAGCTTGGTTCGCACTTCCTCGATACGCCGCTGCATCGCGGGAGAGAGAACCTGGTCGGAGATCGGAATATTGACCACCATCGCGCGATCGCCTTTCGCAAAGGCGTCGATGATTTTCGGCAGATCACCCAAGTCGGTGAGCGTATGGCCTTCGAGGCCGAAGCCACGGGCGATCTGTGCCAGGTCAGGTCGGCCGAAAACCGCACCCTCTTCGGTCAACCCATGGGCCCGAAGCTTGTGAATTTCAGAGCCGTAGGCCCCGTCGTTGAGGACGACGACGAGGATCTTCATGCGGCTTCGCCTGATGGTGTCGAGCTCTTGGGAATGCATCAGGAAGCTGCCGTCGCCGTCAAGCAGGACCACCGGCGTATCCGGCCGCGCCGCCGCCACTCCCATGGCGAACGAGGTACCGTTCCCGATCGCACCAAACTCCCGAATGGTGAGGAAGGCGTCCTGAGGGCGCCCCGGCATCTGCGTGGTGAAATAGGAGACATGCCCGGAAGTATTGACCAGTTGCCAATGCCTGGGCAGCGCCGCCTGCAAGGCCTCGACGGCGGAACGCGGATCGTGGGCACCGTCCGGCGAGGGTTGCGGCTCATAATCGCTGAACGGCGCCGCGCGGAACCTCTTCGCAAGCGCATCGCTCCGCCACTCGGCGAGACGTTCAGGCAGTGCGGCATTCAGCGCGTCGAGTGTCATGGTTGCATCAGCCCGCATGAAATAGTCGGCGCAAACCCTGCCCTCGCTCACAGTACGAGCTTCGGTGTTTATCTGAAGCACCTTGGCCTTTGGCCATAGCCTGCCGGCCATCGATGTGTGGAACGCAAGCGATGTGCCGACTGCCACGATAAGATCGGCTTCCGCGTAGACCTGCTTGGCCGCCGGTGCCGCGAGGCCTCCCGCTATACCGGCCGAGAAGGGATCCTCGTGAAAGAGCCCTCGCGCCGGCAGCGTGGTTGCCAGGATCCCGTCGACACGGACCGCCAAGGCACGTGCCGACTGCGCGGCGGCAGGCGCGGCCGCGCCGAGGCCGGCCAGCACGATGACGCGCCGCGCTTCCCCGATCATGCTCGCTGCTACGGCAAGATCGTCGGGGTGGGGCGGCACGGGCTTCGGCGGCGTCCGCACCTTGTAGGACGGCGCGGGCAGGTCGTCGCCTGTCCAGCGGTCCTCCTGCAGGTCCATCGGCACGCCGAGCACCACCGGGCGCCGCTCCTCCTGCGCCTGCAGGAAGGCGTCGCGCGCCTCCATCGCCATCCGCTCGATTGTGTGCAGTGGCCGGTAGGCTGCGCCCGCTGCCTTTACGAACGGCGCCTGGTCGATGCCTTGGTTGTACCAGCCGGACCGCAGCGGTGCTTCCCCGACAAAAACCACGAGCGGCAAGCGCGCATAGACGGCGGCAGGCAGTGCCGTCATCGTCTGCGTGAGACCGGGACCGCAGGTAACGGTTGCCACCCCTACCCGTCCCGATTTGCGGGCATAGGCCATGGAGGCTGCAACGGCGCAATGTTCGTGCCGGACATAAACCATGCGGCAGCCGGCTTCTGCGAGTCGCGCCGCCCATTTCATGTTCGCATCTCCGAGAAGGCCGAAACAGACATCGATCCTCTCGTTGATGAACGCGCGGGCCAGCATGTCGTAAACACGAGGCTGCTGAGAGTTGTCCAGCATGTCAGCGCTCCCTCTAATGGACGTTGTCACACCCCTGGAATCACTCTGGCTTGCGGCAGCAAATCGCGCAGAAGGGTGTGGGGCCACGGGATGTGCAGGATCCGGTCGAATACGAAATACACGAACAGTGTGAGGCACAGGGCATTGGCGATCACCAACGGCCATCGCTCCTTGCCTTCAAGCCGCATATAGGTGGCAACGAACAAGGGAATGGTCACAAATATCCCCGCGGTCGCCATCGAGACGAGGAAAGACAGCAGCCAGCCGAAGAAGACGCCAGCGCGCAGCAGGATCGTCGTACCCGATAAATGACCGCTCTGCGCCACCAGTTCGTAGTACATCTTGGCGCTGCCCGCCCCCACCGGGCGATAGAAGATGTGCCCGGCCAGGCTGAGCGCTCCCAAGGACAACGCGATGCCGCCGGTGATCCTTGGAACGAGCCCCGCCTGGAAATCCCAGGGCGACGCAAGAATTAGCAGGATCGCTACCGCCCCGAGCACCAATACGGAGTAAAGCTGCGACCATTCCCAATTCGGCTTGCCGAGCCCGGCTTTTATGGCCCGTATGCCCCCATGTGCACGATAGTCCTGCCAGAAGGCTCGGGCGAAAGCGAAGAACGCAAGCGCAAAGAGCGCGATCACGAGCGGACGCATCATCCAGTCCATGCCGTAGCGGTCGATGGAAATGAAAAGATAACGCTCGAACATATCGCCGAGAACGAACCCCAGAAGAAGCGGCGGACGCGCCCATTGCAACTGCTTCATGGTCCAGCCGATTACGCCGAAGATGAGCATGGTGTAGACGTCGCCCCAGCTGCGCGACCCCTCGAAGGCTCCGATGAAGATGATCGACAGGACGGTGGGCAGGATGAGCGTGTACCGCAGGGTCGCCAGCTTGGCGAACTGGCCGCTGAACGCATAGCACAGGCCGGCGCCGAGAATGTTGGCGATCGCCACGCTCCAGATCATGCCATAGGTGAAACTGAGGTTCGGCCCGAGCATATCTGGTCCCGGTTGCAGACCGTGGACGAGAAATGCCGAAAGCAGGAGTGCCATTGTCGCCGTGCCCGGCACGCCGAACGCGATGGTGGGAATCAGCGCGCCTCCTTCCTTGGCATTGTTCGCGCTCTCGGAAGCGATGACGCCGCGAATATCTCCCTTGCCGAAAGTTTCGGCCGCGCCGCGGCAGGTCGCGCGCGCATGCGCATAGGCGATCCAGTCGATAATCGCCCCGCCGATACCGGGAATGGCCGCCAGCACGCCGCCGATTGAGCCACAGCGGATCACGAGCCACCAATTCCGCACAGTGTCGGCAAACCCGAGGACCATTCCCCGGCGCACGTTGTACTTGGTCTTGGTTGAGATCGATTCCCGCGTGATCGCCAGGTCGCACAACTCGGGCACCGCAAATAGACCCAGCACCACGGGCAGCAGTGGCAGCCCTTCAAAGAGGTAAAGCGTGTCGAATGTCCACCGCATCGTCCCGGTCTTCGGATCGGCGCCGAACATCGACAGCATCAGCCCGATACAGGCGGCGACAAGCCCACGGAGTGGGCTCTTGCCGGCCATCACCGCCACCATGGAGAGCCCGAAAACCGTGAAAGCCAGTAGCTCGGGCGACTGAACGAAGCGCATCATCGGCCGGAACACCGGAATGGAGACGGCCAGCATGAGGGCGCCGAACAGCCCGCCGAAGAGCGAGGCGCTGTAGGCCGCCGACAGCGCCCTGCCCGCCTCCCCTCTTCGTGCCAGCGGCAGGCCATCGAGCACTGTGGCGGCCGATCCCGCACCGCCGGGCACACCGAAGAGGATTGCGGGTATCGGGTCACCGGTCGCAGTCACCGCCCCAAGCCCGAGCAGAAAGGCGAAGGCCGTGTAGGGATCCATGGAGAAGGTGAACGGCAGGAGAAGCGCCGTGCCGGCTAGCCCCCCTATTCCCGGCAGAATTCCGATCACCAGCCCCAGGACGACACCAGCCGCGAGAACCCCCAGCCGAAAGGGGTCCGCGATCATTGTCAGAGCGGTTAGCGCGGCCTCCAGCATGACGAGGTATTCCCGTTTTGGGTGAGGGAAAGCGGGACGCGCAGGCAATAGGCGGCGCGCCTCGATTGCGATTTCTTGGAGATCAGTCTGCTGGCGGCTTCGACAGTTCGGCGAGCTTGTCGCGCAGCTCTTGCGGCGATTCGTAAGCCTTCTTGTAGACGGCCTCCATCTCCTGATGGCTTACCGGGAACACATCGACATGCTGCGCTTCCGCAGCCTTGATGAACTCCGGATCGGCGTAGGTCGCCTCGAATGCCTTCCGCACCGCATCGACCCGCTCCTGGGGTACCTCTGGCGGGAAGAAGAAGGGAAACCCGACAGCATTGGAGCCATATTTCAGCTCGAGAATCGCGCGCTGCTCGTCGGTCTTGGCAAAGTCCATGAGCGAGGGAACGTCGTCGGGAATACGCGGATATTTTACAGCGCCGGTCTGGTAGAGGATATTGATCTTGCCGTCTCGCAGCCAATCGGCATGGCGGGTCGAAAGCCCCGTCCAGCCTGCGGTCGCGCGGCCCTCGAGTTCGCCATTCTCGACTGCGAGGTCGATTTCCGACGGCCCCGGATAGCCGTTGATCACCCTGTATTTGAACCCGAGGAGGTTTCTCAGCACATAGGCGTCGTTGGTGCTTCCGGTCTGACCGATCCCGCCCACGATCAGCTCGTTCTCGAGCAGGTCCCCGACGGTTTTCACGTCCGAGGTGTGCCACGATATCGCAACATTGGGGAACATGTTCGGGCTGCTCAGCCAGATCAGCTCATCAAGCTTGAACTCCGCCTTCGAGGCATCGCCGAGCAGGATCGGTTCGAACGGGATGGACTCCCGGGTCAGCCCGACCACGGTCCCGTCCCGGTCGGCCTGATTGTACATCCAGTTCGCCTGGACGAGGCCGCCAGCCGCCGGCATGTTCTCGACGATCACATTCGGATTTCCGGGAATGTGCTTCCCGATGTGGTCGGCGATCAGACGCGCATAGGTGTCTCCACCACTTCCTACACGCGTACCAACCACGAAACGCACTGTCTTGCCTGAATAGAATTCCGCCACGGCTGACTCGTCGGCAAAGGCCGTTCCGGCGGCTATTCCAGTGACCGTCAAGGCGGCCGCCAGCACGGCCGATACGGTGAATGGTCCTCTTCTCATTCTCACCTCCCAACACTTTTGGAACGCCGTTCATGCGGGTTCCGGCCCCGGCCACGCCCTATCCCGCGGCAATTCCTCCGTTCACGAGATAGGTCTGGCCGGTCAGATACGCGGCGTCATCGGAACAAAGGAACCGGATCAGCGCCGCGATTTCGGCGGGCTTGCCGAGGCGACCCACTGGAATCTTGTCGACCCCTCGCGATACCGGATCCCATTTCGGATCATTGTCGCGGTAGTACTTGTTGTGGCGCGGCGGCGTGTCGATTGCGTGGGGCGCGACCACGTTGGCCGTAATCCCATGCTGGGCGAGTTCTCCCGCTAGGCCCCGCGTCAATCCGACCACGGCCGCTTTGGTCGCTTTCACGTGAACCCCGGTGCCGTGGATATTGATGTGCGCATGCCCGCCCATGTTGATGATGCGCCCCCAGCCGCGCTCGACCATTTGCGGGACAATGAGCTTGCACATGCGGAACATGCTGTTCGCATTGATATCGAAGAGGGTGGACCAGTCCTCGTATGCCATGTCGAGGAAGGGCATCCGGGGGCTTGCGCCAACATTATTCACCAGGATGTCCACCCTGCCGAACGCATCCAGCGCTCCCGCCGCCAAGGCTTTCGTACCCTCATCGCTGGAGACATCGGCCACGACGACCGTCGCACGCACACCGGCGCCCCGGCACTCCTCGGCCACAGCTTCTGCCTCGCCTCCGGCCGTGCGGACATTGACCACAACATCCGCGCCGTCCCGCGCCAGCGCGCGGACGATCTCCGCCCCGATCGAGCGGCTCGAACCCGTGACAAGCGCCACTTTTCCCGACAATCCGCTATCCATGCTTCCTCTCAAGCTTCCGGCGGGCATCATCAGACGCAGGAAATCCTGCCGATATCTCCCTCGATGTTCAGCAGCGTGCCCAGCGGCCTGGAGAGCCGCGCAAACCGTTCCAGAACGGCTCTGGCGCTTTCGCCCCTCGCTAGGACTGGCCGTCCGTCCGTGTAGCGTTGCCGCCCGACCGGCCGTGTCACCGGCGCGTCGGCGCTTACTTCGCGCCCCAGCTCTACCGGCGTCAGGCGCAGGGCCGATGGCTTTCCGTGCGCGAGTTCGACTTCGATGACCGCGGAGGACCACCAGGTTTCGGAAGGTCCGTCGAGCCCGGGGTGAAGCGGGCGCAGATTGGGTCCGAGCGTCGGCAGACGATCGACCTCGTGCCCCCAGGCCTCGTAGCTGTCGTAGGGGACGACGGACATGAATTCGGAATGGGCGATGAAATTGCCGATGCCATAGATGATTGGCCGGTTCCTGTAGATTTCGATTCCCATCGTGCGGTGCCAGCCATGGCCGATGAAGACGTCCGCACCCGCCTCGATCGCCGCATGCGCAAAGTCGCGCACGAAGTTCGGCGGCTCGTCGCCTCGTACGCCGTCGGATATGTTGAAGTGATGTGCGACCAAGACGAGGTCCGCGCCGTCACGCGCCTCCTCCACCGCCCTCAGATTGGCAGCCAGATCGCGCTCGTTGCACACGTTGCGCGTCGCGTAGTCGTCGCCCACGACAAAGGCGTTCTGGGAGCGGGTGGATTGATCCGCCGGCAGGGCGAACCGGAACTCCCCTGGCTCCAGCCCGACCGCCGCCGGCCCTCCTTCGCCTCCGTTGCGAAGGATCTTGAGGGCGCCACCTATGGCCTTGAGCTGCTCCGCGGCCTGCGGCGGTATCTCGTGAAGCGTCTTGATCCGGAGCGGGTTGACGCCACCGCGGGCGGGGACCCCGCCCTTGCTCATACCGGCGATCTCATAGCTCTTGTTGCCCGAACTCAGCGAAACCAGCGCCACCCGACCCCCCGGACCGTCCGCATATGCCGGCGCGCGTGCAGCCTCCAGATCCGTTCCTATGCCCGCGCAGAGCAACCCTGCCTTTCGGCAGTGCGCCACGGTCGAACGGATGCCGCCCTGGCCGAAATCGCAGCTGTGGTTGCTGGCTGCGGAAACCAGGTCGATCCCTGCCCACGCCAGCTCACCGGCCATTGCCGGGTCGGCGATCATGTAGCTGCCCAGCCAGTCGCTACTCTTTGCACTATCCACCTCGTCCGGTCGACCGATGACCGTTTCAAGATGAGCATAGGTCGTTGCGGCGGACCGCATGAGGCCGAGCACCTCATCGAAGCCGGGCACGGTTATCTGCGACCACGGCCTTGCGATCATGCACTCTCCCACCAGCGCGATGCGATCTGCAGACGGTGCATTTTTCTCGACCACGGAGACTCCAATTCTCAAAACAACAGATGGTGTTTTTTGGTATACCAAATTGAACCGAGTGGATTTGTCAACACAGGTCTGGCAAGATATCTTCGAAACGCCGTTGGAAACCGAGCGCACCACGGGCCCTTATTATGAGCGAAACATCTGATATTTCTGAGAAAACAGAGACCTCCGGCGATTCGATTCCGGATCGCGTGTATGAGCAGATCCGCGAAGCGATCCGGCGCGGCAAGTTCATCCCCGGCAGCCGTTTGCGCGAGCGGGATGTTGCTAGCCAGTTCAATGTCAGCAGGACTCCGGTGCGCGAAGCTTTGCGCCGGCTGGAGAGGGATGGCATCTTAACTTCGGCGCCCCAGAAGGGACTGAAGATCGCTGAGCTCGATCACCAGATGATCTCCGAGCTTTATTACATGCGCGAGTTGCTCGAGAGCACAGCCGCAGCCCTGGCAGCCAAGAACGCGAGTTCTGCGGAAAAGGAACTGATGCGGCTGATTGTCAATGAAGAAGCCCAGTTTCTGGAAAGCCCCGCCGACCTCTCCCGGTTGAACTATGCGCTTCACCAGACAATCCAGGGCGCTGCGCGCAACCGCTACCTTGTGACATCACTGAACACTTTGCGCGACGCACTTATGCTCATTCAGACTTCCAACCTGCAAAACACTCAGCGTGCCGAGGCGGCGCATCAAGAGCATTTGCGCATTGTCGAGGCAATCGAAGCCGGCAATGCCGACGACGCAAAGGAGGCCGCAAAGGCACACATCTCGGCCGCCTACGCCGCCAAGCTCGTGGAACGGACGGCAAGCCGGACACGCTGAATAGTTGGAGTGCCGCTTTTCGAGTTCTTGCGCCCCCGGGTTTTCTTGAGGGCCATGAGCCAAGACGCTCTTTTCGCGATATCTCACCCATACCATTCCGGCATATCTGAAAGTGAATCTTTCTACATTGTAATAGCAACGCTGATGCTTGATGGTTTCAGCATGAAGACGCCGTCTACCTGCTGAATGACGGGCTCCCGTAGACAGTGGCGGGAGCGGCAGGCCTGTCGCCCCGCCAAGGACGCGACGCGGAGAGACGGTCGGATTTGTCCGCGCAGGAGCTAAAGGGATACGATGACATCACCGCGAACATGGAATGTTACACTGGCCGGCGAATGCATGGTTTGCCGGCCGTTCATGCTCCACGACGAGCCGGAATTCACGGGTGTCATCGATCTTCTGACAGACTCGGACGTCACCTACGCTCACCTCGAAATGAACCTGGCCGATTACGAAGAGCTTCGCTGGCCGGCCCGTGGTCAGGGCATCGGCAGCTTCATGATGGCCGATCCCGAAATCGCCATGGATCTGAAGTCCGCCGGCATCGACATCGTGTCTACGGCTCACAACCACAGCTTCGATTTCGGGGCCGAGGGGCTTCTGGCGACCAAGAAGCATTGCAAGGCAGCCGGGATTGCCGCCGCGGGAACCGGCACTGACCTTGAGCAGGCCAGCGAGCCGGCCTATCTCGAAAAGAAGAAGGGGCGCGTGGCGCTTGTTTCGGCCAGCTCCGGCAATCAGCACTTCATGTGGGCGGGACTTCCGAAGGGAGGGCTTCAGGGGCGCCCCGGCGTGAACCCGCTCCGCATCTCGTATGAGTTCGTCGTGGACGAGAACACGGCCGCCAACCTCAAGGAGTTCGGCCGCAATCTCAACGTGCTCAAGCCGGTCAAGAGCGAGAAGCCGGGTGCGTTCGGCATCCTGATGCCCGGCACGCAGCAGTGGGGCGACGTCAATACCTTCGTTGTGGGCGACCGCTTCGACATCGTCAGCCGCTGCCACCAGCGCGACCTCGAGCGCAATTTGCGCTCCGTCGAAGAAGCAAAGGCGATGGCTGACCTGGTGCTGGTCGCGCATCATTTCAGCGTGGCGGATGGCCCCCGTGGCGACACCCCGCCGAAGTTTGTCCGGGATTTCGCCCATGCCGTCATCGACGGCGGCGCCGACATCTATGTCGGGCACGGCTGGCACAAGACGCTGGGCATCGAGATCTACAAGGGCAGGCCGATCATCTACGGGATCGGCAACTTCTTCGCCCAGTCCGAATTCATCCAGCGCGTTCCTTACGACAGCTATGATGCGTGGGGGCATGACGTCGACCGTCTGCCCACGCTGACGCCGGCCGCGCACCCGCTGCATCCCGGACTCGATACACCGTCCGACACCTGGTGGAGCTCGGCGATCATCAAGGTCGAGATGGAAGATCACCAGCTTAAGCGCATCCATCTCCACCCCGTTGAGATGGGCCGCGAGAGCACGCCCGACGCGCGCCAGACGCGACGGACCGGAAGCGGCGATCACGCCTTTACCGAAGGGCGGCCGATGCTGGCCAAGGGGGACGGCGCGGTGCGCATCCTCGAACGGTTTCAGCGTCTGTCGAAGATGTATGGCACTAACGTCGAAATCTATGGCGGCGTGGGCACAATCGATTTGTCGAATGCCGAACCGGTCGCACTGTCGGCCTGAACATAAATCCGGCCGACGAGGCCGCACGATACTTCGCCGGCGGGCCTGCCTGCCGGCGGCCATAAGAAGAAGACAGGGAGGAATTCGAGCCATGAGCGTGGCGACTCCGGCACTTGAGGTGGTCGGCGCGGGGCACGTGGCGCAACCGGACCGTCCGCGGCTGTTGCGGGTATCTTCCCTCAGCGTGTCGTTTCCCGGTGCGGAGGGGCGTGAAAGCGAGGTCGTGAGCGAGCTCAGCTACGAGATCGCCCAGGGCGAGACGCTCGGCGTGGTCGGTGAAAGCGGCTGCGGCAAGACGATGACGTCGCTCGCCATCATGGGGCTGCTGCCAACGGGCGCAAAGGTCTCCGGATCGATCGAGTTCGACGGCAAGGATCTGACCGCCTTCAGCTCCAGGCAGTGGCGATGCCACCGCGGCCGCGACGTGGCGATGGTGTTCCAGGAGCCGATGACGGCCATGAATCCGGTCATGAAGGTCGGGCAGCAGATCGCGGAAGTTCTCGTCAAGCACGAGAGGCTCAGCAAACGGGCGGCCTTCGGCCGCGCCGTCGAGCTTCTCGCCAGCGTCCATATCCCCTCGCCCGAGCGACGGGCGCAGGACTATCCCCACCAGCTCTCCGGCGGGATGCGGCAGCGCGCCATGATCGCCATGGCGCTGGCCTGCCGCCCGAAGCTCCTGGTGGCAGACGAGCCGACCACGGCGCTCGACGTGACCGTCCAGGCGCAGATCCTGGATCTGATGCTTGAGCTCCAGGAGACATACGGAACGGCAATACAGTTCATCAGCCATAATCTTGCTGTGGTCTCCGAGGTCGCGCACCGCATCATGGTCATGTACTCGGGACGTATGGTCGAGTACGCGCCGGCCGAGGATCTGTTCGCCAATCCGCTTCATCCCTACACGCAGGGGCTGATCAGGACGCTGCCGGACATCGCCCAACCGATGGCTGAACTCTACACGATCCCTGGATCCGTCGGCGGAAAGCGACCGTCCGGCTGCCGCTTCTCCAACCGGTGTCCGCTGGCGGACGCGCGGTGCCGCGAAGCCGAGCCAGCTTTGCGTGAGGTCATGCCGAGCCATCACGTCGCTTGCTTCAAGGTGAACTGATGAACGCTCTCGTCGAAGTCGACAACCTGAACCTGCACTTCCCCATCGACGGCGGATTCTTCAAGGAGAAGCTTACGCTCAGGGCGCTGACCGATGTTTCCTTCTCGGTCGAAGAGGATGAGACGCTGGCGATCGTAGGCGAAAGCGGAAGCGGCAAGACCACACTCGGCTACGCAATCTCAGGGCTCCTCACCCCGACCTCCGGGCGGATCAAGTTTGGCGCGGCGCTGGGTGGCCATTCACAGGATCGTCCGGTGCAGTTGGTCTTCCAGGATCCCTTTTCCGCGCTCGACCCGCGGATGATGGTCGGCGATATCGTTGCCGAGCCACTGCGCCTGCAGGGGGTGAGCCGCGCCGAGCGGCTCCAACAGGCCGATGACGTGCTGGAACAGGTGGGCCTACCCGCCGAAAGTGCGCGGCGATACCCGCACGAGTTCTCGGGTGGCCAGCGTCAGCGCATCGCCATTGCGCGCGCGCTGATTGCGAAGCCCAAGCTCATCGTCGCCGACGAGCCGCTTTCCGCACTCGACGTCTCGATCCAGAGCCAGATCCTGAACCTGCTCAACAAGATCAAGCGCGACCGCACCATCAGCTATCTCTTCATCAGTCACGATCTCGGCGTGGTCCATCATCTCGCCGACCGGGTGGTGGTGCTCTATCTCGGCCGCATCATGGAGATCGCGTCGCGCCAGGATCTGTTCGCGACGCCAAGCCACCCCTACACCCAGGCGCTTCTGGAGTCGGTGCCTCGCATCAGCCGAGGAAGGCGCAAGCCGGGCCAGGCGCTCAAGGGCGAGATCCCGACACCGTTGTCACCGCCGCCAGGCTGCGTCTTCCACACCCGGTGCCCCAGGGCGCAGGAAGTCTGCCGCCGCCAGGTCCCCGAGTTGTTGCCGGCACCGGGACGGCCCGAACAGCTCTCCGCCTGCCATTTCAAGGACTGATGCCATGCTGAGATACACATTCTTCAGACTGGTACAGGCCGCTTTCGTCCTGCTCGTGATGACATTTCTGCTCTTCATGCTGATCGGCATGATGCCGGGCGACCCGGTCGAGAACATGCTGGAGGGTAATCCGGCGCTAACCCCGGAGCTGGCACGGCAGATGCGCGAGCTCTACGGTGTGGGCGTTCCCCTGCCTGTTCGCTACTGGCACTGGCTGACTGCGGCATTTCAGGGCGATTTCGGCTTTTCCAGTCTCTACTTCCGGCCGGTGCTGGAAATCCTTGGCCCCGCGCTCCTGCAGACGCTGAAGCTGATGGTCGCGACAATCATGCTGTCGATCCCCTTATCCCTGCTGTTGGGTGCCATCGCGGCTCTGCGGCCCGGCGGTTGGATGGATACCGTCATCAGTTTCTTCGCCTTCGCAAGCATTTCACTGCCCAACTTCTGGCTGTCCTTGATCCTCATCATCGTGTTCGCCGTGCAGTTGGGCTGGCTGCCGGCCAGCGGCACGCCGCTTGCCGAAACCCCCTCCCTCGGACTCCAGATCTACCATTCGATACTGCCCGTCACGGTACTCACCATGTTCTTCGTCGGCCCGCTCCTGCGCTACGTGCGCGCGTCCATGATCGAGACCATGAGTTCCGACTACATTCGCACGGCACGGGCCAAGGGTCTCTCCGAGACGACGGTCATCGTCAAGCACGCGTTACGCAATGCGCTCATCCCCATGGTGACGGTGCTGGCGCTCGGCTTTGGAATGCTGTTTTCCGGCGCCCTGGTGGTGGAGACCATCTTCGGCATTCTCGGCATGGGCAAGATGATCTTCGACGCCATCCGCTATGTCGACTTCAACCTCGCGCTCATCGGTCTTCTGCTGGCCACCATCGTCACGCTGGTATCCAACCTTCTGGCAGATCTCGCCTATGCCTGGCTCGACCCAAGGATCACACTGAAATGAGCGCGATCGACACAGAACTCGCCGGCATCCCCTCGGCTCCCCGCCAGACGATCTGGCAGCTCCGGCGCAAGCGCTTCCTGCGCAACAAGCCGGCAGTAATTGCGCTCGCAATACTCTTGGTGCTGTCGGCTCTGTGCGTGCTGGCCTACCCGTACAGTCTCCTCATGGAGCTCGATCCCAACGAGACCAACCTTCTGATGCGCTTCCGTCCCCCCTCTGCCAAGCACTGGCTGGGCACGGACTCGCTCGGCCGGGACGTGCTGCTGCGCCTGATGTATGGCGGTCAGGTGTCAATCGCCGTCGGCGTACTGGGAACCTTGCTGACTGCCCTCATCGGCATCCTGATCGGCGTCTGGGCCGGCTTTCTTGGCGGCAAGGTCGACGCCTTTCTGATGCGCCTGACGGACGTGGTGATCGCGCTGCCGATGACGCCCGTCCTGATCGTGCTGGGCGCGGTGGACCTTTCGAAACTCGGGCTGTCGCAGGCGCTCGCAAGTTCGCCCGGAGCGGTCTTCCTGCGCATCGTGATCATTATCGCCCTGGTGGATTGGACGACCATCGCGCGCATCACGCGTGCGGCCACAATCGAGGTGCGCCAACGCGAATATGTGAAGGCGGCGACGGTGAGCGGAGCCCGGCATCTCTATAACGTCCTGGTCCATGTGCTGCCCAACATCACTACACCGATCACTGTGGCGGCAACGCTGTCGGTGGGACGCATTATCCTGTTCGAATCCACGCTGAGCTTCCTCGGCTTCGGCATCGTTCCGCCTACGCCGTCATGGGGCAACATGCTCACCAATGCGCAGGAACTCGTCATTTCGGCACCGGCGCTGGCCGTCTATCCCGGCCTGCTGATCTTCCTGACCGTCATTTCCGTGAATTTCGTGGGGGATGGAATCCGCATCGCGTTCGATCCTCGCTCGGAAAAATAGGTCCGGATCCCCGGACCTCCATCAAAGTTCTCTAGGGAGGAAGACTGAGATGACTGGACTGAAACTTCTACCGGCCCTGGCCGCGCTAGGGCTCATGACCGCGCCTGCGGCATACGCTCAGGCCGACGACGAGCAACTGGTGCTTGGAGCCCGTCAGTTCCTGACGAACTTCCACCCGCTGGTCCAGGTCAACAACACCAAGAGAAACCTGATCAATTTCTCGCTGCGGCCGCTCACGGCGTTCTACCTCGACGGCAGCAATGTCTGTGTGCTCTGCGAGGAGCTGCCCACGGTGGAGAACGGCGGCGCCAAGATCGTCGAGAATGCCGACGGCAGCAAGGGCATGGAAGTGACCTTCAAGTTCAAGGAAGGTCTTGCCTGGGGCGACGGCATGCCAGTGACGAGCGACGATGTGGTCTTTACCTGGGAGATGGCGAACGACCCAAATATCGGCTTTTCCAACTACAACCCGTGGACCCGAGCTTCCGATATCGAGGTGATCGACGAGCGCACCTTCGTCATCCGCCTGCCGGAAGTGATGCAGAGCTACAATTCGTGGGACCAGGTCATTCCGGCCCATCTGGAACGTCCGATCTACGAAGCCAACAAAGATCTGGAGAGCTACACACGCCAGACGCTCTATAATCGCGAACCCGACAACCCGGGCCTTTGGAACGGCTCATACATTCTGAGCGACTATGCGGTCGGCCAGCGCGTGGGCTTCGGGGTCAATCCGCACTGGCCTGGCAAGACTCCGGACATTGAACGCATCGTGGTCAGCTACCGCGATAACTCGTCGGCGCTGCTTCAGGCTGTACTCGCCAACGAGATCGAGACCATCGTGGTCAGCCCCGGCGGCATCAGCTTCGAGCAGATGCTCGAGTTACGCAAGCAGCACCCGGACCGCTTCCAGTTCTTCGTGCGGGACGGCACCAATCTCGAACGCATCGCCGTCAATTTGGACAATCCGGCTCTCGCCGATCTCAAGGTGCGGCAGGCGCTGATGCATGGCATCGACCGCCAGGCGATCACTGACGCGCTGTTCGAAGGGCTGCAGGCCGTGGCGCACACCTTCGAGAGCCCGGTGAGCCCCTACTACAATCCCGACGTGCGCAAATACGAATTCGATCCGGAAAAGGCGAAACAATTGCTGGCGGAAGCGGGCTGGACGCCGGGTCCTGACGGCATCTGCGTGAACGACAATGGCGATCGGCTCTCATTCGAGTTCGTGACCACGGCCGGCAATACGACGCGCGAGCAGCTTGCGTTGGTCATCCAGAGCCAGCTCAAGGACATTTGCGTCGAGACGCAGAACAAGTTTGTCGGGCTGCAGGAATATAATGGCGAGTACGCGCGCAAGAGAGGTTTCTCGGGCATGATCCTGTCTTCGATCCAGTTTTCGCCATCCACCTCGCCGCGCATTGCGCTTGGCTCGGACGCCATCCCGACCGAGGAAAACGCCTGGGTGGGCAACAATTTCTCCGGCTATGCCAGTGAGCACATGGACGAGGCCGTCGCCGGCTTCGAGCAGTCGCTCGAAGAGACCGAGAAGGCGAAGTATTCCGGCCAGGTGCAGGAGATCTTCGCGGAGGACCTGCCCATGCTCCCGCTCTACTTCTACGCGGCGGCCTATGTGGCCATCCCGCAGGTCGGCAACTTCAACTCCACGCCCTTCGACGTGAATGCGATCTGGGCCGAGGAATGGACGCTTAACTAGTTCCTCCACGTCCCACGGGGGTTGGGGCAGACCCGCGGGCCTGCCCCTTTCAATGTTAGAAGCATCGGGTCAATATATGCGCATCGCCATTCTCGACGACTATCTGGAAATTTCGCAGCAGGTCGCCGACTGGTCTGCCGTAACGTCTAAAGCCGAAATCGTGGTCTTCAACCGTCCGCTGGCGGTGCCCGAGGAGGCGGCAGAGGCGCTGAAGGACTTCGATATCATCTGCACGCTTCGCGAGCGGATGCCCATCCCACGCCGTCTCATCGAACGCCTTCCGCGGCTCAAATACATTCTCGTGACCGGTAAACGATACGATACCATCGACGTCGAAGCGGCCGCCGAGCACGGCATCCTCGTTTCGAACACCAAGGTCGATGGCCGTGGCGGTGGTTCGGTCACAGAGCTCGTTTGGGGCCTCATCCTGGGGCTTGCCCGCAACATCCCGCTCGAGGACCGGCTGATGCGGCAAGGTGGCTGGCAGCATTTCGCTGGCACCACCATCCGCAACAAGACACTGGGAATCATCGGTCTCGGCGGGCTGGGGCGGCAGGTGGCAAGCGGCGGCAGGTTCTTCGGCATGGACGTCGTTGCGTGGAGTCAGAACCTGACGCCCGAGCGAGCCGCGGAAGCCGGTGCGCGCTATGTCAGCAAGGACGAACTCTTTAAAACCAGCGATTTCGTCACGGTGCATGTCGCCTGGAGCGAACGCACCACCGGTCTTGTCGGCGCCCGTGAACTCGGCCTCATGAAGCCCAGCGCCTATCTGATCAACACCGCGCGAGGCGCCATAGTGGACGAGGCAGCGCTTATCGATGTGCTGAAACGCAGGATGATCGCCGGGGCAGCTCTCGATGTCTATCAGACCGAACCCTTGCCGGCCGATCATCCGCTGCGCGGCCTCGACAACGTCATTCTCACACCTCATCTCGGTTACTTCACACGGGAAATGCTGGCGATCTATTACGGCGACGCGGTCGCCGCCATCGCTGCCTTCATGGACGGCACGCCGATCGGCGTGGTGAACGAGGCGGCACGGAATGGCAAGTGAGAGACTTGACCACCACTCCGGCCTCCTCCATCGCTTGCGCAATGTAGGGCATCTGCGCCTGCTGACGCAGAGGCGGTTCGGGCTCTATACCCTCGGGAACGGCATTTCACTCACCGGGTCCTGGATGCAGCGGATCGCGCTGATCTGGCTGGTGTGGGAGATGACGGGCTCGGGCTTCTGGCTCGGCATGCTCGCGACGGCCGACATGCTGCCTATCCTCGTGGTGGGGCCTTTGGCCGGCGCGGTGGCCGATCGGACGAACCGTCTCAAACTGACGCGCTTGTGCCAATACGTCCTCGCCGGCATCGCCGCCCTTTTGGGCATTCTGCTGTTCTTCGACCTGCTCAACCTGCCCATGCTCATGGCGCTCGCCGCGGCCAACGGTTCGATGATCGCGCTCAGCCAGCCTGCGCGCATGGCGCTGGTGCAAAGCCTGGTCTCCCGCGAAGACGTGGGGTCGGCGGTTGCCCTGAGTTCGGTCAACATCAATCTCGCGCGGCTGACCGGGCCGGCAATCGCCGGTATCATGATCGTGCATTTTAAGGTCGAACTGATCTTTCTTGCCAACGCGCTTTTGACCATTTGCTTCGTCGCGCTGCTTGGGCTCATCAAAATCGATCCGCCACCTGCCCGGCAACCGGAAGGATCGGTGTTCACGCAGATACGCAGTGGTGTGATCTTTGCTTTCGGCGATCGGGGGATCCGGTTGCTGCTCCGCCTGCTTTTCCTGGGCGGTGCCGGGGTGCGATCCGTTCAGGAGCTGTTCCCCGCCTTCGCCGAGAACAATTTTGCATCGGCGGCGACCGGCCTCGCCTTTCTAACCTCGAGCATGGCTGTCGGGGCGATCGCGGCCGGGCTCACGTTCGGCGTCGACACCTCGCTCAACAGACTCGTGCGGAAAGTAGCCACGTCATGGGCGCTCGGGGCCGCGGCGCTGGCAGCGCTCGTGGCCAGCGGTTCCGCAATGCTCGACACTGCATTGGCGCTCATCATTGGGTTCTTCGTGACCCGCAGCGTGATCGGGACACAGACATTTGTGCAGTTGCGGGCGCCCGACTCCATGCGCGGGAGAACGCTCAGCGTGCATGGCCTTATCTCGCGAGGCAGCCCGGCGCTGGGTGCACTGGGTACGGGCTGGGCGTTCGACCATGTGGGTCTTACCCTCCCCGTGCTTCTCGCTACGGGATTGGTGCTTCTTGCGGTCATCGCCGGCATACCGGCCATGCGCGCACTGGGAAATCTTGAGCCCGGAGACGGCTAGCCCACGACTTGAAGCAGAATGCCGGCCTTGCGGCAGACTTCCGCCCCAGCGTGTCCTCATCGGCGGCACACTCACTATTCTTCCGGGATGTCTCCGCGATGGACGATATGCACCTTGTTGCCATCGGGGTCGCGCAGATACGCTCCGTAGTAGCCTTCGGCGTAATGCGGGCGCGGCCCGGGTGCGCCGTCGTCGGTTCCGCCAGTCGCAATGCCTGCCGAGTAGGCAGCATCAACGATCTGCGGCGAGGATGCCAGGAACGCCACCATGCTGCCATTGCCGGCGCTGGCCGGTGCGCCATCGAAAGGTATATAGACGTAAAAACGAGGCAAGCTTGCTTCAACTCCGACCCAACATACGGCGGCAGGGCCACCATCCGGATTCACGGGGCGTCGCCTCAGACCGAGCGGCAGAAGAACCGCATCGTAAAAGGCAGCCGCCCGTTCCAGATCTCGCGATCCCACGGTCACATGACTGAACATCGATGCTGCTCCCTTTTCCTTTCCAAAAATCCACCATCACAGCTAACCCCGCCACCAGACAATAGTGTCGGCAGGTCGGCGAGACGCGAACCCAAGCAATAAAGAGAGCGCTGCGGATCGATGTCTAGCTGTGCACTGCTCGACAGAGCGTCCGCAACGGGCGAATCTCCGCGTTCCTCTGAGGTCGCGAGAGGGAGGGCTCAGTGCAGTTTACCGAATAGCCGCCTTTTTGGACGAAGCTGCCTTTCAATCTTGGTGCCTCAGCGGCTGGCGCTAGTTTGCAGCCAGACGCCATATGATCCGTGGCAGGATAAATCCGTGGCCGCGAATATGATCTGAAAAGCCAGGCCGAGAGCGAACGATCATCCAGATCGCGGGTCACACCTCTCAGACCCTTGGACCTTCTGCGTCCTTGGCCGCGCGTTCGCCCGAGACATTAAGGTCCTTCAAGGTTTCCTTCTGCGTGATCAGCCGCGCGGAGTTCTGCCCCGACAGGAAAATCCAGAGCCAGCTCAGTGACACGAACAGACGGGAGCGCGCCCCGATCAGGAAATAGATATGCGCGATACCCCAGACCCACCACGCAAGCCATCCCTTCATCTGAAAGCGGCCATATTCGATCACAGCGGCATTCCGCCCGATGGTGGCAAGGTTTCCCATATTTCGATACCGAAAACTGCCGGGCGGCTTCCTGCCCTTCAGTCGCGCACGGATTGTACGGGCGGCGTGGTTTCCTTGCTGCTTGGCTGCCGGTGCCACACCGGGAACCAACTGACCGCCGTCTTCAACATGCGCGGTATCACCCAGCACAAAAATCGATGGATCGCCGGGCAATGTCAGATCGGCATTGACGACGACGCGGCCAGCGCGATCGGCCTTGGCTCCCAACCAATCCTTGGCTCGCGACGCCTGCACACCTGCCGCCCAGATCACCGTACGCGCGGGAATGAACTCGCCCCCGAGCACGATCCCGTCGCTTGAGCATTCAGTCACGGGTACGCCGGTCTTCACCTCGACGCCCCGCCGCGCCAACGCATGCGTGGCATAGGCTGAGAGCCGATCACCGAAGGCCGGGAGAATGCGCGGTCCCGCCTCAACCAGGAGCACCTTCGCACGGCGCGTGTCGATGCGACGGAACTCTCCGGGAAGGACGCGGTGGGCCAATTCGGCGATAATGCCGACCAACTCGACGCCAGTCGGGCCTGCACCGATAACCGCAAAGGTCAGCTGCGCCTCGCGCTCCGTCTTATCCTCGGTCACTTCCGCCCGTTCAAAAGCCAACAGTAGCCTGCGCCGGATCGTTGTCGCGTCCTCCAGCGTCTTCAACCCTGGCGCATCCACTTCCCAATGGTCTTTGCCGAAATAAGCATGGCGCGCACCCGTCGCGATGACCAAGGTGTCGTAGGGAACCCGGTTGCCATCGCACAAAATCACCTCGCATACATCGCGATCAACTCCGTCAACCGTCCCGAGTAAAGTCGTCACATCCTTGCGTTCCCGCAGCAGTGCCCGGATCGGCCAAGCGATGTCCGAGGTTGCAAGCAAGGTCGTAGCGACCTGGTAAAGCAGCGGCTGAAAAAGATGATGATTGCGCTGATCGATCAGAGTGATGTCGCAATCGCAACCCTTCAGGACCTTGACGACAGTCAACCCGGCAAAACCCGCCCCGACAATGACGATCCGATGCTTCATGGACGGTTTCCCCGATCAGCTCCGGAAACAGTGTCCGGTCGCGTCATCTCGACGAGGTGATCGAGAGTACGAGAGCGCTCGCGGAGCAATATCTTTGACAAGTCAGCCACCACGCCGTCCGCCGCTACACGTATCGCATCACTGCTGGTCATGCAAAGCGAATTGCCGCCCTGGCGCGGGCTTTGGCTGCCTCTTCCTCGCGGCTACGCGGATGCTGGGAGGTTTCAAGCGTATCGAGAAGTTCGCGAACCGAAGCCGCGATGGCATTGACGGCGCGTTCGAAGGTTTCCTCGTTTCGCTTTGAGGGGCGTGTCGAACCGCTCACTTTGCGGACGAACTGAAGGGCCGCCTCATGGATTTCTTCGTCTGTGGCCGGTGGATCGAAATTGAAAAGACTTCTAATATTTCGGCACATCGCTTCCTCCAAGCATCAGTCGATCGTCCCCGCCTTCCATTCATCTGGGCTGACTGAAGGATCATAGGAGACGAGCTCGACAGTGTTTCCTTCAGGATTGCGCGCAAAAACTCCTCTCCACGCCTTCAACTCCCTCCGGCAAGGGAAGTTACCAGATCAGTCCCGGTATTCAACTGTCCGCAATGGGTATAGGCATGAAACGAGACTTCCGGATTGCGCGATTACGACGGGGCGGGGTGTGCACTACGCCAAAATGGAGGTGAGGCGCAACTACGCGATCCCTGGCGTGCCAGTTATCTGCTCAGCGAGGAATTCGACCAACAGCCGGACTCTGGCAACGCCCGCGCGCTCGGGGACGATCAGCATACTCAGCGGGACGGCCGGCAGCGAATAGTCGGGCAGGACCGCCTCGAGCCGGCCTTCGCCCAAGAGATCATCGACAAGCCATCGATGTGCGGGTGCGATGCCGCGTCCAGCGACAAGGGCCTCCCGCGCGGCGAGCCCATGGTCAACACGAAAACGCCCTCTGAAGGACACCGCATGGCGCTCCCCGTCGTCCCCTTGCAAGACAAGGGTATCGCTGCCCGCCACGTTCGACATCCGGATGCCCTCATGGCTAGCCAAATCCTGCGGGACAGCCGGTCTCCCTCGCGTTGCCAGATAGTCCGGCGCTGCCACAAGCAGACGCCGGGATTGGCCGAGAGCCCGCAGCTTCATGGAGCTGTCGGTGAGCGGGCCCAAGCGAAGCGCGATATCGACACCCTCCCGGACAAGATCGACGCGCTCGTCGGTGAGGCTAAGATCGATCCCGATGTCGGGATAGCGGTCCTGAAATGCAAAGATCGACCGGGTGATGTGCAAGACGCCGAAGGCGGCTGTGCAGGAGATACGAATCGAACCGACCGGCGCGCCGCGCGCGCCCCGGGCTTCATCACCGGCCTGCTCCACCAGGCGCAGGATCTGGACGCTGTTGGCATAATAGCGGCTGCCTTCATCGGTTAGCGTAACGCGCCGGGTGGTCCTGCTGAGCAAAGGCACGCCGACGGCCTCCTCGAGCTCACGCACATGGCGCGTGACGGTCGACTGCCCAACCTCGAGTTCGCGTGCGACCGCCGACAGGTTGCCACGCTCGGCCACCCGGACGAAGGTACGCATGCGCTCGAATGTCACCTCATATTTATCCATTATTCGGCATGATCATATGCATTTCATATATCTAGTGGATTAGCCGCCCATTGGCTAGCTGAAGGGTCGGTTCCGCATCAACGGAGTATAGACCCGATGAAAATTCTGCTTGTCTTCGCCCATCCCGAACCGCGCTCGCTCAACGGCGCGCTCCGAGACATCGCCGTCCAGGAACTTGAAGCCCAAGGCCACGAGGTGCAGGTATCGGACCTCTATGCCGACGGCTGGAAGGCGCAGGTCGACCGCGCCGACTTTCCCTCGCTGGCGCGGGACGAACGCCTCGTTCCGGTTGCGGCCTCCAAGAAAGCCCTCGAGACCGGCACCCTCACCGAAGACGTCAGGGCCGAAATCGAGAAGCTTCTTTGGGCTGATGCCCTGATCCTCCAGTTTCCCTTGTGGTGGTTCACCATGCCGGCGATCCTCAAGGGCTGGGTCGACCGTGTGTTCGCCTACGGCTTCGCCTATGGCGTCGGCGAGCACAGCGACAGGCGATGGGGCGACCGGTACGGTGAGGGCATGCTGGCGGGCAAACGCGCGATGTTGATCGTGACCGCCGGCGGCTGGGAGGAGCACTACGCCGCCCGCGGGGTCAACGGACCGATCGATGACCTCCTGTTCCCGATCAATCACGGCATCCTCTATTATCCGGGCTACGACGTCCTTCCGCCGTTCGTGGTCTACACGGTCGATCGTCTCGATGAGAGTGGGTTCGAGCCTATCGCCGAGCGCCTGCGCAAGCGGATGCGCACGATTTCCTCCACGCCGCCCATTCCCTACCGGCAGCAGAACGGCGGCGACTACCTGATCCCCAGCATGCAGCTCCGCCCCGGCCTGGGCGAGGCGGGCGCGACCGGCTTCGCGCTTCATCTGAACGATGAGGGCGGTGCTACCGCCGATTTCAGCAGCAATGGAGCGCAAGAGAGGGTTTCATGGCCCATTCCAGAGTCTCCCCGCGAACCTACCCGATAGGGGACGGAACCCACTGTAGAGATGAACAGGCGCGCGCTCAGGCAGGGAGAACCCTTGCCGTGCGCAAGCCGGAAACGATCGAGAGGCTGTATCTAGATTTCGACGGGTTTTTCGCCTCCATCCACTCGCAATGCGACCGTCGCTTGTGCGGCTGGCGGTCAGCAGCGGGCAGTGTAAAGACGCCCATTTCGATCCCGGTACTGACAGTACCCGTTTCGGAGATTTCTGACGAGCAGGCCGCCGAGCGCGCCGGCTCCAGCACCGACAAGGGCTCCTTCGCCGCCCTCCACTATTCCGCCGACGAGAGCGCCAGCAGCTGCTCCAACGCCAACATCGCGTTCGGTCGTAGTGCATCCGGCTAGGGCCGCTGCGAGAACCAGAGGGATAAAGATCCTGTGTAGCATCTTGGACTCCTCCAAAGTTCGACCTGCACCCACCTGAAATATTGTCTTCGATTTCGGAAAGGCAACACAGGGAACACCAGCAACACACCCATGGGGTGAACGACAATGCAACGCAGGAGTGGGCGGCGCGTCAGGCGTCTCCCAGTGATGAACCAGGGGACGCATGGTGTTACTCAGCCACCCGTGGCGGCCGGTTCGGCGTCGACGACTTCCGGGCCGGGCCGCTCGCGACGCACATCCACTATTCGCATCGTCAAGGACTGATATGGAAACTCGATATGACAAACATAAAGGCCGACACGCTCTCAGTTCGGGTCAATGTTGAGTGTCGGCGCGAAGCATCTTGGCTTTCGCGCCACAAGCGATGTGCGCGTTAAGACAGCGCACAATTGGGCGGTGCGATCAGTACAATGTGCGGGCGAAACGCGCGGAACCATAATCGGCGGTTATGCCCTCAGACGCTATTGACTCTTATCTATATTAATCGATTAATATAATGGAGCCATGGAGGATGGCCATAACCACTCTGGGAGGAAGAGATGAGCTGGTGGAGGAGAGCTAAGCTTTTTATCGGTACGGGTCTGGGCGCGCTGCTTTCGACGGGAGCGGGTGCTGAGACGCTGACGCTTTATTGGAACGCGGGCCACGCCTATCAGGCCTATGCCGACGTGATCGAGCGTTTCGAGGCTGATCACCCCGGCTGGGAGGTGCGTTGGGAACGCTTCCAGTGGCCGGACATGCGCACCAAGCTGATCGCCGATCTCGCGGCCAAGAACCCGCCGGACTTGGTGGCCGAACCTGGCGGCTGGGTGCAGGAGTTCGGGCAGCAGGGTCTTCTATTGCCGCTCAACGACTTCGTTGCCAAGGACGGCGAGGCGATGGGCTTTCCGGAGGATTGGCAGGCTCGTGCGGTCGAGCGCAACATGCTTGACGACCAGTATTTCGGGGTGCAGATCCACCTCACCTGCGGCACCCTGGTCTACAATGTCGACATGCTGAAGGAGGCGGGGTTCGATGCGCCGCCGGCGACCTGGGAGGAATTCCGCGAGGTGGCGATGGCCACGACGGGCGGCGGCCGCTTCGGCTTCGCGCCCAATCCGAGCATCGGCTACTATTGGTCGTGGTTCCTGCAGAACGGGGTCACCTATTACGATCCTGAAACCAATACGGTGAATCTCGGCAGCCCGGAGGCGATCGAGGCGATCCAGTTCCTCGCCGACCTGATCCAGAAGGACAAGGCCGCGACCACCCCTGTCGCGGGTTCCGACTATGAAGGGCCGCAGAAGCTCTTCACCGCCAACCGCGCGGCGATGATCATCACCGGCCCGTGGGACGTAAAGCCGATCCGTACCGGCAATCCGGATCTCAACTGGGCCGTAGCGCCATCGCTGAATCATAAGGAGCAGGCGACCTTCGCCGGCGGTGTCAGCTTGATGATCCCCAGGGACGCCGAACACCCGGACCAGGCCTGGGAGCTTCTGAAGCGCCTCGTCGCGCTTGAAACCGAGATCGCAGTGACCAAGGAAGCAGGCATGACCATGCCGCGCAAATCCTGGGTCGAGAACACCGAGATCCAGGCCGATCCGATAATCGGCAGCTTCGGCGAATGCCTGCCCTATGCGCACGATGTGGCGGCCGAGCTACGCCTGACGGGCAAGCACGCGCGCATCGACAAGCTCCTGCGCAGCGCGCTCGAGGAGATCATCTACAACCAGGTGCCGGCGGCCGAGGTCATGCCGCGATTCGCCAAGGAAGCCAACGCTATTCTGGCGAGCAATTAAGGATGGCGGCGGGCGGAAGCATGGGCGCGGCTGCGAGCACCGGCACCGGCTCCGGTGCCCGCTCCCTCTTCCGTACCCGCCGCCTGGGCCGGCGCGCGCAACAGACGCTCATCGCCTATTCTCTTCTGTCTCCGGCGATCATCTACTTCACCGTCTATTTCTTCTATCCGATCGGTCTGGAATTCTGGGCCAGTCTCTTCAGCGGCCAGCCGCTGATCGGCGAAAGCCGCTTCGCAGGCTTCGACAATTACGTGACGGCGCTGCAGGATGCGCGGGTGCGGCAGTCCGTTTTCGCCACGCTCACCTATGCGATCGGTGTGACGACGGCAAGCATCGCTATCGGTCTCGGCCTGGCGCTGCTTCTCAATCAGCGTCTGCCTGGCCGCACGGCCATCCGCGCCGTCATCTTCTTCCCTTACATCATCTCCTTCGTCATCGTCGCGCTCATCTGGCAGGCGATCCTCGATCCTTACACGGGCATCTTGAACGGCGTTCTTGCGAATTTCGGCATGCCGACCCAGAACTGGCTCAACGACAGCTCGGCCGCGCTTCCCGTCATCATCGCAATCACCGTGTGGAAGGATGTCGGCTATGCGATGCTGATCTATCTGGCCGCGCTGCAGTCGATCCCGTCGGATTTCTACGAGGCCGCCTCCATCGACGGCGCAAGCCCGGCGCAGCAGTTCCGCTACGTGACCTGGCCGCTGCTCACCCCGACCACGCTCTTCATCGCAGTCGTCAGCATGATCGGCCAGCTCCAGGAGATCGCCCCCGCCTATCTGATCACCAATGGCGGGCCGGCGGACGCGACGAGGCTGTTCAGCCTGCACGTCTTCGAGGCAGCCTTCTTCGAGCTCAACATCGGCTATGCCTCGGCCCTCTCCTTCCTCATGTTCCTGCTGATCCTGGGCATCACCTTCGTCCAGTTTCGGCTGCTTAATCGCGACGTCAGCTATTGAGGGCCGAAATGACGTGGACGAGAATGCTCTTCAGCTACACCATCCTGATGCTTGGTGTGGCGATGTGTGTTTTTCCCTTCCTCTACATGCTTTCGCTTTCGCTGCAGAGCGACGCAGATATCTTCAGCGGCGTGCCGATCCTCATTCCCGAGACGCTGCAGTTCTCCAACTATATCGATATATGGCAGAAGGCGCCCTTCGCTCGCTTCACCCTCAACAGCATCATCATCGCCGGCGGCATCACCGCTCTGCACCTGATCTTCGATCCGCTCATCGGCTACGTCTTCGCCAAGATGGACTTTCCCGGCAAGCGCTTCATGTTCGTGGCGGTTCTGTCGACGCTGATGATCCCCTTCTTCATCCGTATGATCCCGCTCTACATCCTGACCGCACGCATGGGCTGGCTGAATACCTATCAGGGGCTCATCGTGCCCTTCGCCATGAGCGCGTACGGCATCTTCCTGATGCGACAGTTCATCCGGCCTATTCCCGACGACCTTCTGGACGCCGCACGCATCGACGGCTGCTCCGAGCTCGGCATCTACTGGCGCATCGTGCTGCCGCAGGTGCGCCCGGCGCTGGCCACGCTGGCGCTTCTCACCTTCATCTTCCAGTGGAACGAGTTTTTGTGGCCGCTCGTCGCCGTCAGCACCACCGAGATGCGGCCGATCACGACCGGGCTCACGCTCTTCAACCAGGAATTCTTCACCCAGTGGAACATGACGGCTGCGGGTGGGGTCATCCTCTTCATCCCCAGCCTGCTCCTGTTTCTCTTCACTCAGCGCTACTTCGTCCGCAGCGTCATGCTCGCGGGCATTAAATAACCGGAGCCAATGCAGCCCATGACATCCCGCCGGCCGAACGTCGTCGTCTTCTTTACCGACCAGCAGCGCTGGGACACTATCGGTGCGCATGGCAACCCGCTCGACCTGACGCCGAATTTCGACCGTCTTGCCGAAACCGGGACCTTCGTGGCGAATTCCTTCACCTGCCAGCCGGTCTGCGGGCCGGCCCGCTCCGTTTTTCAGACGGGAAAATATCCGACAGTCACCGGCTGCTACCGCAACGACATTCCGCTGCCCAAGGATGAGCCGACGCTGGCGCACCATTTCGGGGACGCGGGCTACGACACGGCCTATATCGGCAAGTGGCATCTGGGCTCGACCGAGCCAGTGACGCAGGAAGAGCGCGGCGGCTATCGCTACTGGCTTGCCTCAAATATCCTGGAATTTACGTCGGGGCCGTTCGACACCGTCGTGCACGACAATGACGGCAGGCCGGTGAAGCTGCCGGGCTACCGGGTCGATGCGCTGACGGACGCCGCGATCCGCTATATCGCGTCCAAGGGCGAGGAGCCGTTTTTCCTGTTCCTGTCTTTCCTGGAGCCGCACCACCAGAACCAGACCGACAATTACCCGGCGCCGCTCGGTTATGAAGAGAGGATCCGCAGAAAGCTGGCCATCCCCGGTGACCTCGCCGCATTGGGCGGCACGACCGCTGCGCATTTTCCAGGCTATCTCGGCATGGTGGCAAGGCTCGACGAGGCATTCGGGCGGCTGGTGGAGGCGCTGTTCAGTTTGAATCTTCTGGATGACACGATCATCCTCTTCACGTCCGATCATGGTTGCCACTTCAAGACGCGCAACAACGAGTACAAACGCTCCTGCCACGAGGCTTCGATCCGCGTGCCCACGCTTTTCCACGGACCGGGCTTTGACGATGTTGGGGCCTTCGATGGGTTCGTAAGCCTCGTCGATCTGGCCCCGACCTTGCTCAACGCCGCCGGCCTCAGCGTACCGGAGGCAATGCAGGGCCGCTCGATCCTTCCCGCTCTACGAGGCGATGAGCTGCCGTCCGACGAGATCTTCGTCCAAATCAGTGAGCATCACGTCGGCCGCGCCTTGCGCACCAGGCGGTGGAAATACGAGATCGAGGCGCCCGGAAAGGATGGCTGGCACGATGCGGACAGCGACATTTATGCCGAGGCGCGGCTTTATGACCTCGAGGAAGACCCGAACGAGCTGAAGAACCTCATCGCCTCGCCGGAACACGCCAGCACCCGCGCCTGGCTGCGGGACCGCATCGTCTTCTACATGCGGCAGGCGGGCGAGGCGAAACCCACCATCCTTCCCGTTGAGCACAAAAATTGGCATGTAGAGCTTGTGAGCGAAGGGTGATTGCAGGCTTTTTGAATGGGCGAGAGCGATTTCGACCGGAAGAAGGCGCCGACCATGGCCGACGTCGCGCGTCGCGCCGGAGTCTCGACGGCGGCCGTCTCCTATCTTCTGAGCGGCGACAGCGCGCGCCTGAAATTCGTCGGCAAGGAGGCGCGCCAGCGCATCCTTGAGGCGGTCAACGAGCTCAATTACGTGCAGAACCGGACAGCCCGCCAGCTTCGCCGACGGCAGGCGGAGCGCATCTGCCTGCTCCTGCCGCGGCTGGGCGTGCCGTTCAGCGACCGCATCGCTCAGGATGTCCAGTCTGCCGTCGCCATGCACGGCTTCTCCACCATTATCGCCGCGGGCGATTCGGTGGAGCGGGTCGGCAGGATCGTGAGCGAGGTCGAAAGCGGCCTCGCCGACGGGCTGATTGCCGACTGGCAGCACTTGTCCGAAGCTGAAATCTCGCAGTTCGCGGTACGGCTTGCGGCGGCCGGGCGGCCTGCCGTCATCTTCCATCCGTCAATCGAGCCGGCGAGCTTCTCGGTCGTTCGCCAGCACACGGCCAGGGCGGTCTCGATCGCACTGGACTATCTCCATGAGGCAGGCCATCGCCGCATCGCCTACATGCTGCACGATGGCGTGGCCGAGGGAAGCCGCGTGGCCGCCTACTACCAGTTTCTTCAAGAGCGAAACCTGCCTTTCCGGCAGGAGCTGCTTGTGCGCGGCGCGGAAGGGCGCAAAGCCGCCTTCACCCATGCCAACACGCTGCTTGCGCTCGAAGAGCGGCCCACCGCACTTTTCGCCGAGTCTGACTTGGCGGCCGTGACCGCCCTTCACGCCTTCGAGGAGGCCGGCCTGTCTGTCCCCGACGATATTGCCGTTATCGGCTGCGGCAATGTGGAGGAAGGCGAGTTCAGCCATCCGCCGCTGACGACGATCGGTCCGGAGACGACCAACTTCAAGCCCTTGGCCGATCATCTGGTCGCATTGGTCACCGGGGCGAAGGGGGTAGCTCCCACGCTCTTCGACGTTCCTTGGCGGCTTGTCCGCCGCGCCTCGGCATAGCGCCTCCCTGTCACCTTGCGGGTCAGCGCTGAACTCACCGCTCGAACGGTATTTGCCGCAGAAGTCTTCCTGCGAGCCGGCGTGAGACCTATCTGCACGGATTTCGCACGGTTGCTTCTACAATTAGCTGAAATCTTTGAGCTTTCGGTCCAATTCACCATAGGCGCAATGGCAAATGCCTTTTCTTTGTTTTTCAAAGTTTTATGATACATTTCAGCTGGATTGGAAGGGATTACAGGGACGGCTGTGGTTGCGAATTAAGGAGGGAAGACGGAGGGTTCAAGTCCGGCGAATTGACGTGGGGAACCCCTGTGGCCCACTATGTGCCCAAGCCTGATCGAGCAGGTTGTATAGATGACGGCGGAACAGCCTGGAATGCGGGAGATGAGCGCCCCGTGGAGCGGTGACCCCGCCCTACGCCTGGCTAGGTTGCGCCCCGATCTGTTCGACCTTCTGTTCGGTGAATGCCGGCCCGAACGATACAGCGCCGGCGCGCATCTCTTCATGCAGGAGGACGTGGCCGACCGCATTTACGGCGTGTTGTCGGGCACGGTGGAGATTTCGATCTACTCTCCAGGCGGGCGCAAGCTCGTTGCCAATATCGAATTGTCGCGAAGCCTCGTCGGCGAAATCGGGGTGCTCGATGGAGGCGCCCGCACGGCGAGCGCGCTTTGCCTGACCGATTGCACGCTGGTTTCCCTCAACAGGGCGCAGCTTTTTGACAAGCTGGAGAAAAATGCCCCCCTCGCGCTGGCGGTGATAGAGCTTCTGTGCGCACGATTACGGTGGGTCAGCGGCGAGCGGAACGATCAGGCTTTGCTCAAGATAGAAGCCCGTCTCGCCAAACGGCTATTGTTCCTCTCCGGAATATTGGCCGACAAGGATGGCTGGATTCCAATTTCACAAGCCGAACTCGCCGCGTTTCTGGGGGCGACCCGGGAATCGATCAACAAGATGCTGAACGAATGGCGCAGTCGTTCGCTGATCATAATAAGGCGCGGCGCGATCCGCGTGACGAATGCGGATGGCTTGCAGGAGATCGTCGATCTGGGAGATGCGTGATCGGCCCGACGCGCGGCGCTCCAGGCCAGTTCATCGATTCCATGAACTGGCCTAAAGCCTCGAAAGCAGATAGCGCAGGCTTGACCGGCTCGGCATGAAGAAATAACCGCCGCCGCGCGTGGTGACGAATTCGGGCAGGCCAGTCAGCACCAGTGAGCCGTCGCTGGAAGGGATCGTGAAACGCCCCTCCCCGCCATTGGCTCCTATCGTCGGGTCCTTCTCCGCCAGGAGCCCGTGGAAGGTGGTGGCCGAGACCCAGCTTTGCTGCATGAACTCATATTGGCGCTCGATGTCGGCGTTGAGACACATGAAGAGCAGTCCCTTTTCGCTCCCCCTCTCGTACGAGCGCCCGCAGCGCAGGATGCGGTGGCGATTGTTGAGCCTGATCTGAGTCTCCCTGTCGTCCCCCAGCGAATCCCGCGGATTGGAACGTCTCACATGCGAGCCGAACGGGCAGCGCAGCCCCAGCGGGTCTTCCGCGGCGTAGGAGAAGTCGTTGTCCGGCTTGCGTGCCTTGCGGCCGTTCGGGTTGCGGACCAGCGACGTTCCATCGGGCCAGCGACCGACCATTTTTGCGGAGATCCAGCGCGCATTGATGGCGGGATTGCCGGTCTGCGAACGCGCCATGGTTGCGGCTTTCCTGCAGTACGCGTGGAACGTCTCGACATGCTGTTCGAGCTGGCGCACGACGACGAAGGAGCCGTTCCTGCCGAAGTCCCGCAACTGTGACTTTGCCCCGAAGAGAGGTTGATGCTCGCTCTCTACCGCCGGCAGTGCACCGCAGCTGTCGCGTGATGAAGGCACCGTCGGGGTCAGCGGATAAAAACCGCTTTCGTCCTTGTAGCCCAGGAGGAATTCGCCGGGCGCCACCAGGTGCATGGACGGGACCGGCGCATTGGCGCGCCGGGTGCCCGTCACAACGGGCTGCGAAATCCCATCCGCGAAGCCGAAATGCTCGACCGCCTGTTTCCCTTGCCTTTTTGTCATGAGCGGCAGCTGCGTGACGATCGTCATCCCTGCCTTTTCCGTGCGCTCATGCAATTCCCGGATGTCGTCCGAGAGCGTCTCCTCATCGGCCGCGTAGCATATGACCACCGCGTCCACCGGCTTTTCCGCCGATCCCCACTCCCAATGTTCCGGCGCACTGCGGCCGACGTCGTCGAGTATGCGGCTCCTCGGCTCTATACCCATACCCTGGCGGAACACCGCCGGGAAAGTCTTAAGCCCGCTCTCGGGCGAATGATCGTCGAGGCCGAGGCGCGCCAGCCCGTTCGGTCCGAACATGACTGCCATAGCCCGCTTGCCGGGAAGCCGGTTGCCGAAGCTGGTTCTCTCCGCCATGAAACGCAACCAGGCCTTCCGCTTCGCGCACGCAAGGCCCTCGGAAATGCGGACTGCCGTCATGCGTGCATGCTGCAGCGGCCCGAGGGGGCCGAAGAAGATCGTCTGTATCTCCTCCGTTTCCAGCGTGCCGTACGGGCGCGGCTGGGAACCGAAAAGCCGAAGCCAATCACGCGCCTCGCTCTCTGTCTCGGCCTTCGCAATGCCACTCCTTATGAGCGAGTTGATACGGATGCGGTTCGTGTTGAGGTCGGGATAGGCCGAATACCAGAAGAGGGTCGGTATCTGTTGCGCCCGCGCCCATCGCTTGAAGCGGGCGCCGTCTCCTGCGCCTTCCAGGAAAAGGGAACGGGTCCTGGGAAAGCCCAGCGTATTGCTCCAGACTCCCGTCAAACCGGCGCGCGCCTTGGCGATGAAGTCTTCGAGATAGCTTTCCCAGCTGCCTCCGTAGTTGCTGAAGAACACCAGCCTGTCCGTGCCGGGCAAAAGCACCCAGCGCGCAAAGTGGATTGTGTTGATGTCGGCGAGGAAGCCGGGCCGGAAAACCTGCCGAGCCATGATGGAGATAAAATAGAAGGAAAGGCGCAGCGCCAGCCGCCGCAGCCAGCCAGGCTTCATGACCGAGACGGCGGTCAGGTGGTTCTGTGGAAAATGGTTCTCCCGCCTTATAATCTCGGCCAGCGTTTCCGGATCCGGCTGAGCGTCGCTAGGCACGTCCCGCTTCTCAAGCCGCCGTAGCGCGAGATGGAGGAGCAGTCCGATGAAGGCCAGAGACATGCTGACCCCCAAGAGGCTGAGCACGAGCGACGTCCCGGAGACCAGAAGATTGCGGAAGATGCCGGGCGTGTATCCGAAAACGAGGGTGTAGGTGATCCCCCAGCACACAAGAAGCACGATCGCGGCCGTGACCAACAGCCTGGGCGATCGAAGCGTTCTCTTGATGGCCGCCCAAAGACTTCCCTCCGGCATTTCCAGAAGGCTTTGCACCGGTTCGAACGCCCATTCGTAGCTGCCGTCCCGCGCCAGCCTTTCCCGCACCTCGGCAAGTACGTCGCCGGCGGCGTTCGCCTGCGCTTCGGCTATGATCTCACGCGCCGCGTTCTGCAGCTTCGCCTCCGCACGGATGCGGGCGACCGAATAGCCGGGCGTGCCGGAAAATACGAGGCCCGCATTGCTGCCGAAGGTCGGGGAGATTTTGATCATTCGCGCGAGCATGAAATCCTCGAGGGACTCTTCGGCGCCAAGCCCGCATGCGTCTTCCAAAAGATCACGAACCAGGGAGCCGGGGTGTTCGGCAAAAGCCCGGGTCACGGCCTCGTCCGCGCCGTCGCCCGAAAGTTCGAGCACGAGATATGTCCGTTCGCCGTTTCCTGGGGCGCTCGGAGCGCAGACGACAGCGAGGCTCGCGAAGTGGATGATGCCGCTTGCATCCAGCGCCGCCGTGGCCCGTTCGTTGGCCGGGTTGCCGAGCTTGTCGACCTCTTTCCGCAATCTTTCGGCTTCTGTGCCTTCGTTGCACTCGAACACGACCGTGACCATCGAATGCTCTACCGCTTTCGAAAGCGGCGAAGGCTCGAAGGCGATCCTCAGGCTCTCCGGATAGGCACCGAGCCGCGAAAGGTGGCCGGCCTTGCCCTTGGCTCGCCGCACGCCCGGTTTTGAGAAGATCGCGCGGAAGCACTCGGCGATCTGGACGCGGGCGATCGCCGCGCCGATGCATTGGTGAATGCCGTGACCGAAAACGAGATAGTCGCGCGCCGGCCGTTCGATGTCGAACACGTTTGGATTGGCCACGGCGTCCGGATCGAACATCGCCGACAACACAGCCGGCATGACGGAGGTTCCGGCCTTGACTGTGCGCTCCCGGCGCGTGCCCCTGGCGATCACCGCGTCGCGGGCGGTGTAGCGAAAAGGCCCGATCCAGATCGGCTTGAACCGCATCGCCTCCAGGATCACCCGCTCGAGGCGTGTATTGTCCTTCGCGGCGACAGCCTCCTCGACCGCCTTGCGCGCATCGTCGCGCGAAAGCACGACGTCAAGGCAGTTGCTGCCGGCGAGCAGGTTAGTCGGCGCGAAGCCGGCTATCATGCCCATCATGATGGAATGGACATCCCCGACACCGACGTCGGAACCGGCGTCGTCGAGCAGATCGACAAGCCGGCCAAGCGGCGTCGACCGGCTGGTCGTGCCGTCCCTGACCGCTTCTACGGACAGGTCGATCGTCCTTTTCATCCTGTCCGCGGCGACGACGGCAAGCTCACGCGCGATCGGGTTGGCGAGGGGGTCGGCAAAGAACAAACCGCTCAGCGCGTTCGCCCAGTCGGAGAATTGCTTCTCGTCGTCGATCCTGATGCCGAAATAGTCGCGGCAGATGCGCACCGGCACCACCTTCAAGAGCTTGCCCACCACGTCGAAATCGGGAGCCGCCCGCCGCATGATCTCCTGGGCGTGCCGGGCCGCCAGCGGCCTCACCACCTGCTCCACTTCGTCCACGGGAAAGGCGCTCAGGATGGTGGACTTCATGTGCCGGTATTGCGGGCCGTCCTGCATTCCGAGGATGAAGTTGTGCCCGCCGGCGATTTCCGTCATCTCCAGGCCGTAAGGCGTCTGGAACACATCCTGCCGTTCGAGGACTTCGCGGACGTCCGCGTTCCTCGTCACCAGAAGGAACTTGCCGAAACGCGGCATCGGCCAAAAACGCCTAAGCAGCGCGAGGGCCCAGCGCGGGTCTTCCAGAAGCCGCTTCGCCAGGCGTGCCCACATGCCTCTGGTGCGCAGGCGCTCCATGTCGAACGGAGGCATCTCGGCAAGGGGCCGCTGCTCCTTTTGCGCTTCGAGAACCCCTCCATAGTACTTGACAGCCACCATCGCTCACCCCCCGGGTTCAACAGTTGCCTACGTCCTTGAGCGCCCCCCGTATGTGAAATAGATCACGTAGCCGACGTTGCTGTCATGCCAACTCAAAATTGCTTATGAGAGCGGCCTTCGCGGATGCGTCGGCGAACGGGATCCATTCGATGCGCTCGTTCGTGAAGTCGGGGTGCCGTGTCCGGAAAATTGAAAGCTCTCGCCGGGCGTCATCGAGGCGCCTGCTGCGTGCGAGCGCGCCGATCTTCAGGAAGCGTGCATAGAAATAGCCGGGGGAAAGACTGAGCGAGCGGTCCGCGGTTTTGATCGCCTCGTCCCACTGGGAGGTAAGGCAATAAGCGGCGGTCAGTTCGCCGAGATTGTGGAACGCATAGATGTCGAAGGGGCTCAGTCGCGACGCCGCCTGGAAAAGCGGGATCGCCTCCTCCGCCTGGCCGAGAAGAAGATGCGCGCTCCCCATGGCCGAGTGGGCAAAAGCGAAACTGGGATTTATCTCGAGCGCCTCGCTCAGATGTTCGAGAGCCATCTTCGGCTGGCCGCGCATGATCGCGACGACGCCAAGATAGGCGTGCGGACGCGCATCCTGGCTGTCCATCAGCAGCGACCTGCGCGAATACTCCACGACCTTGTCGAGATCGTCGCTGTCGCCCGAACGCAGCCAGGCACGCCAGAAATACCACCACGCGAACTCGTTGAGCACGGCGCTCGAATTGGGATCTTTCGCCTGTGCCTGCCCAAAGCACTCGAACGCCAGGGCCATGTCCTCGCGGCTGCGGCGCTGCATGTGCCAGCGGCCGCGCCTGACGAGTTGCCATGTCTCCAGGCTCTCCCACGGAACCTGGAACGTGCGCGCCTGCTCGGCCCGCTCCACCTCCTTCTCCAGCATCGAGACGATCATGCCGCCGATCTCGTCGTGAAGCAGGGCCACCTCATCCGCCCGGCGCTTGAACTCCCTCGACCAGATCAGCCGTCCGTTCGCCGCGTCGGTGAGCGTGACCTTTAGGACGAAATATGTGTTCGCCCGGGTGAGCCTGCCGTCGACGATGTAGCGCGCGCCCAGCGCACTGCCGATCATCCGCGTGCCGAGCGATTTGCCACGGAACTGAAAGCTGGAGCTCTTGGCGATAACGGGGAGCCACCGGGTGTTGGAAAGGCCCTGAATGACATCCTCCGCAATGCCGTCCGCAACGTAGTCGAGTTCGCGGTCTCCGCTCTCGTTGTGAAACGGCAGAACGGCAACGGCCGGCGGCATGGCTGCAGAAGCCTCTTGCCGGCGAGGCAGGAGCAATTCGGCGCCTCTGCCGTCCTGGGTCGCCATGAATATGCGCACGGGCAGCGCTATGTTCTTCAGGATCTGTTCGCCCAGGTCCGTGAAATGGGCGGCCGTCTTGTCCTTCACGTGATGCCAGGTGGTCTCGGAGATCGCCAGCCCGTCATAGGGCGCAAGTTCCTGAATCCGGGCGGCGATGTTGACGTCGTCGCCGTAAAGGCTTTCGTCGCGGACGATCACGCTCCCGGTATTGATGCCCACGCGGAAAGGCATGCGCATCTCGTCGGTGACGGACGCGTTCAATGCCGCGATCTTCTCCTGAAAATCGAAAGCCGCCCTCATGGCATCGATCGGCGCCCCGAATTCGGCCATGAGGCTATCGCCTGCTGCGCCGAACATCCGCCCGCCCCCAGCATCGCAACTCTCTACAATGATCGCCCGCCGCGTCTCGAAAGCCGTTACAGCAAATTCGTCATTGATGCCCATCAGGCGTGAAAAGCCGGCGGCATCAATAGAAACGATGGTTGCGACATGACGGGTATACAGCCGTCCAGTCATCTTCGATCGGGCTAGCCGCCCTCGCCTTCAGTGGAAAAGAATATCTCTGCAGTAAGTTTCCGACAACCGGGCGGCAGCTTGAATATTCACCGTCGCCCGGTGTGATCCCCCTTGCATTCGCGGCGTCGGAAGCCGGTACCGCATGATTGCACGAATAGAAGAAGCATGTGTAGCAAATTTCACAGACGAAAGAGCCAGCACTCCCTAACTTGCAACACTCCAAGAGAACCAGATCCTATTTTTCAACGCACGGGGAATGTTCGACATGACTCTTTCCACGCACACCGATCTTGGTCTGCGAAGGCCGGGCGCGTTCCATGGCACGGAGCGCATCGTCAAAGAAGAGACGGACAACTTCGACGACGACATGCATTCCGATGAGAACGGTCCCGTTGAAATCGGCGAAGGGCTGCAATCGGTTGCGCTCATCGACAATCGCACGCTCCGCAGAGAAAGCCTGCGGCGCAGTCTGGTGTCACAACGCGTTTCGTGGGTGGTGGCTGCCTACGGCTCATTGGAAGAGTGGCGTGCATCGGAAGATCTTCATCCTCCCTTGGCGGCGATCGTCTTCCACCTGGGCGCACAGAAGGCCACCGAGGCCGCAGACCAGATCAAAAAGCTCGTTACCGATGCCGGTTCGCTGCCCGTTATAATTCTCGCCGACTCCGACGATATCGTTCAGATCGTCAATGCGCTGGAATACGGGGTCAGCGGCTATATCCCGTCCTCGGTGAGCATAGAAGTCTGCGCCGAGGCGATCAATTTAGCCATTGCCGGGGGTGTATACGTACCGGCAAGCAGCGTCTTTGCAATACGCCAGACCATCACATCCGATACCTCGCGAAACGGCCGTCTGGCAGAACTTTTCACGCCGCGTCAGATTAAGGTCGCAGACGCCATCAGGCAGGGCAAACCGAACAAGATCATCGCCTACGAACTTAATATGTGCGAAAGCACCGTGAAGGTTCATATCCGCAACATCATGCAGAAGCTGAAGGCAACGAACCGCACCGAGATCGCTTACAAGGTAAGGGATCTGTTCCCCAGCGATACGGCTTGACCGGACCCGCGTTCAGCAGGTCCGGCAGCCGCCGCGACCGCTCTCGCGGCGACTATCGGATTGCAGGGGCAAGACGAGCCCCGCAGAGGCGCTGATAGCGCCGGCATCAGTTCATCGGCGATGAACGATTTCCTGGTCAGGGCAGCATCTCCCTTATCTTGTAGGCCACCTCCGTGCGGTTCGTTGCGTTGAGCTTTTTCATGATGTTGCGGATATGGACCTTGACCGTGCTTTCACAAAGCTGCAGCTCGTAGGCGATGATCTTGTTCGCCTTTCCGCGCCGCAATGCCTCGGCAACCTCCGCCTCGCGCGACGTGAACAGATTGCCGAGACCGGCAATGCGGTTGGTGGTCGAGTTGATAACGTCGCGCATGGCGAGCACACCGCTGGCGGGCACGAACACGCCCCCCGCGCGGGCCAGCAGAATTGCCTCCGCAGCCACACCGACACCAACGTTGCTGGGGATGTAGCCCCGTGCTCCAGAGTCGAGCGCCTTCAGGATTTGCCCGAGATCATCCGTATCGGCAACGACGACCACCGGGCTTCCCTCGAATTTCTTCGCCAGCTCCTGGATTTCCCCGCTCACGGCCGGCTCGGCAATCTTCCTGCTGCCGACGATGAACAGCACCGCGGATGGTTCACGTGATTCATGGTTTCCGCGCCATTCGTTGGCGGAGCCGACCGCCACGATATC
Organism: Chelativorans xinjiangensis; assembly: GCF_009812055.1. Lineage (GTDB taxonomy): Bacteria > Pseudomonadota > Alphaproteobacteria > Rhizobiales > Rhizobiaceae > Chelativorans > Chelativorans xinjiangense. Next base: position 92,467 of record NZ_WQNH01000006.1, read on the forward strand.
CATGGCGGGGTTCTGCTCGCTCAGGCTTCGCGCCAGGCACTCCCGGTCGAGCGCCCGCGGATCGATCAGCAGAATGAGGTCGCAGCGCTTCTCCCCGCCGGGCTCCCCCCCTGCTTCATACTCTCCGATTTTCTCTAAAGTCCCCGGTATGTTTGGTACCTGTTTAAGGCCAGGTACCTGTGTAATCGCGTTCGTATATTCCACGACACAACTCCCCTGACAGTTTGCTTGTCTTGCACAGGCCAATTCTCGCCCGACCACAGAGCCGGCGAACCTGCGTGCTTCCTTCTCTATTCCCCAGTTGCCATTCCAATTGTCGCCCCCGTTTCGAGAGACATCCCGATTGGTCAACTTGGATGGTAAGTATCTGCTAATTGGGGATAAGATGCACTAACTTGGATTAATACCTTGCCAAATATTTATCGTTTGGTAAGTAATATTTCTACAATTTATAGTTGTACGCTGCGAATCCAATCCGGTGATGCCCACATGAGGGGCCGCACCGGCCGAAAAGAAGTCTATACGGACCGCAATTCGAGGTAGGATGGATCAAAACTGGCGAGTTCGACTAAACCTCGCCGATCGTAAATCTCGACAACACCACCCCTGAACGACACAAAGCCGCCTTCGCGCAGCTCTTTCAACACACGGTTCACATGCACCGCAGAGAGGCCAAGCGCATCGCCTAGGTCGGCTTGCGTCAACGGACAGGCAAAACTTACGACCCCGTCCTTTTCCCGTGCGTTTATGCGATGCGCAAGTTCCAGAAGCAGATGCGCCGTGCGCTCGACCGCTCCCCGCCTGCCGATATTCACCACATGCTCGGCAAGCCTGGCATAACGCCTTGCCATACCCTTGAGAATGATCTCTGATATCGGTTGGGGATAGGACAGAAGGCCCTCGAAGGTCGGCCCAGGCAACTCCACCACCACCGCGGGAGAAAGGGCAGTGGCTACTTCCCGTGTCCATCCCGTCATGACCACGTCGCCGGCGAGAGAAATGTCGAGGACCGTGCGCATGCCGGTGTTCAGCACCTTGCAGGAAGCAACCCAGCCGGACATGACCAGTAGAATAGCCGGCTTCTTCTCGTCCCCATCGGTAATAGTCGATCCTGCTGGGTAGGTCTGCCGCCTGACGGATGATCGTGGGGTACCCTTTGGCCAAGGGTCGTCTGGCGGCACAGCTTTAGCGGGAGCCTCAAGAGACCTAAGAATATCTCGGAAATTCCCCGTCACGCTTAAAAGCACACCCCCACCTCTTACCGGTATGCCTACTTATTCTTGAGCTTTCTCATTTATAACACGTGTAAATTTCGCTAGGCATCTCTCCTAAGGTGGTAGCGTCTACGTTTCTCGGTCATTCTCCGCTTCTATCGCCAAGCGTTTCAAGGCAAACCGCGCGCCGCGCCCATGGATCACATCTTGGTGATCGGGTGTCTTCGAAGCCTTCGGCCGAACATTCGCGGGGCCTGCGGCATCCGTCTGGCAGGTCATTTTCCGCATCTTCTGGACAAGCAGTGCCACCGCCTGCCTGGCCTGCCCAAGATTCCTGCCATGCGCTTCCGTGTCGATGCCCTCATCCATTGCCTTCAAGACAAGCCTGCCGATCGCCTGCGGCGCGACATCCCCCTGAACAAAGAAGTCCTCGCGGCCGACGGATCTGAAAAAGCTCTCCACCTTGCGGTCCCAGCCGAGTCCTATTTGCGGCGTACCCAGCGAATAGGAGACGATGCAGGCATGCAGCCGATGCGCGACAACGGCGGCAGGCTGCCGTAAAATGCCGACGAGATCGGTCGGTGCGCGCGGAGGAGCCGCCGCCACGAGCCGCCCCGTCGCCAGGTGCGCGGCGCAAGCAGGGTTTCGCAGAACGCGCTCGAGAAGCCGCTGGTCCTCGCTGGCCCCATTGGTGAAAAGCAGGACCTTGCAGCCGGCATTGATCAGCCACTCAGCCAGTTGCCGGTATTCGTCCACCGACAGAAGTGGAATCTGTGCGTCGGCGATGGCTGCATGCCGCCGCAGGACGAGCGGATGCGTGACGCACACGCCGATGAGCGGGCGGTCGGCCGCAGGTTCCGCTTCTCCAGTCCGTGGCAGGTCGCATGCCAGCAGGCCAGGATCGGGGCAGACTTCCACATCGTGTCGATGGCCGAAATGGGCGATCCAGTTGTCCCGCGCGGCACGGTCGCGAACCGACACGTGAAAGACCCGGCAGTCGCGCAGCCTGCCGAAAAGCTTTGCCGCGCGGTCCGACCAGTGGGCGGTGACGCCGACGGCAAAGACGGCGAGCGGTCGCTTGCCGCGACATGCGCACTCCAGCACTGCCGCAATCTTGAGGGGGAAGTTCAGGTCGTCGTCCTGGAAGAGATTGCCGCCGCCGATCACCACCGCATCCGCCATCTCGACGCGAGCCTGCCACCCACCGCGCAAACCCCGCAACCTGCGCCCGAGCGCGAACGCAACCGCCGCCCTACGCAGGCGCGGCGGCAACAACCCCAGTATCGCGAGCGCCCCCATGCGGCCGCCTCCCGCGTCCCCGTAGGCACAGCGGCCGGCGAGATCGATCGTCTCGACCTCGATATCGTTCCGCCGCAGCGCGCTCTCGAGGCACTCGGCCAGAATACCGTCACCGAGGTTGGGGCTGTATTTGACGTTGAAGACCAAAATTTTCAATGGCTTGCCCTCGTGGAAGGTATAGTCGGCGCTTCATGCTTCCGGAACGGCACTTCCAGCACCCACGTTCTCCCCACGCCGGAAACCGGCATGTGCATCGCCGCCACCGCACCGGCCAGCAGGTAGAACATCAACCCAAGGTCATAAACGGTCCCGGAAACCAGCGCCTCGGCAAGACCGGCGACCAATCCCGCTTTGGCGGCCCTGGCGATCTTATCGTCCACATCTTGGCCGGCACCGCCCCTCCCCACCCGCGAAAACAGGATGGAGCCGAAGAAGATGAAGAAAATGACCGTGCCCAGCAAGCCGACATTGGACAGAAGCACGAGAAGATAGCTCGACGCGCGGGCGCTCCCCAGCCCCGCGCCAAGCCCCCACGTATCCAGGAAGGCCTGGTAGGCGACGGCGTTCCACATGAAGCGTTCCCGCCCGGATTGACTCTCGAGCTTGGAAAACAGGATCTCGTCGAGGAAATCCATAATCCGCTCCACCGCCTCGGGCATGAGGAGGATGGTCGTTAGAATAATGAGCGGAAGCCCAAACACCGCCCCGGCCAGAAAGACGGGCCGGCCCACGGGCTTCCTGCCGACCGATCCCTGTGCCGACCTTAGGCCGAGGAACAGAACGACGGCCGCAAGCGCGACGAGCCCGGTGGTGGACGTCGCCAGGAGCAGCACAACGAGGAGCAGGCCTGCCAGCGTGCCGCTGGTCCAGGAGCGCACCCGGTCGAGCCAAAGGCTGGCAATGAAGGCGAACAGTACCACCGTGTAGCCGGCAAAGGCCGAAGCTTCGGGAAACGTGCCCGAAATGCGCTTGAAGCCGGCTTTCTCGGCGCCGGTCAGCAAAGCGTAATTGGCTGTGCGGACATAGTCGAACAGATAGGCGGTCCCCGAATAGTGGGTGACCACGTCGAATAGAGCGAAAGCCAGGTTCGCCGCCCCCAGCACAAGGACCACGCTGGCAAGATGGGCAAGTGAGCCGACGCGGCGAAGATAGGCGAAGGTGAACGCGAAGCAGACCAGCCCGCCCAGCGCATAGACAGCCTGTGTTATGTTGTTGGTGGACGGCGCCAACGGAACCATGGAAATGGCGCTGCGTCCCGCCGCTATCCGCTGCACGACCATCGTCTCCGTCATCCCCTCCAGAAGCCGCGGGAAGAACACCGCGGTGACGAGCGCATAAACGGTCAAAAGCAGAAGCCAGAACCCGGCACGCGGCGCAGCCACGGCAGCCAACACCGGCCCTTCCCCGAACGCCATGAACAGGCGCAGGGAGTAGAAGACCAGGAACAGGCTCGGCACGAGCACCGAGGCCCCGCCCAACCCCGACAGGCTGAAAGCGGCCGCCGCGCCGAAAAGCGTCGACAGGACCATGATGGAGAAAGCCCGGCGGATCGGGGCGAACAGAACGGTCACCCCAAGAACCATCGTCACAATGCCGAGCAACTCGATATTCATGCGGCGATCCCCGCCCCTTATCCGGAAGCGGCATAAATTATCACCGTTGCCCCCCGCCGTCGTTCCACCCCCGGTACCGCTTATGATGTATGGCGCGCACCGTTCGCCCGTCTGGTTAGGGCCTTCGCCCATGAAGTATGCTGAGCCAGGAGGTAGCCATATGAATTCCCCGGAACAAATCCCCCTCAAGACACGCAACGTCCCGCATGGTGGCGGAGGTAGAGCTTTTCTTGCAGCGGCTACCCTTGCGGCAATGATCTTCGCCGCCTCTCCAGGTATCGCCGGCTCGGCGGAAGACCGGCTCGATCTGGAGGAGATGAGCGTCTCCTTCGAGGAGGAGTTCGATACCCTCAGCGTCTCCGCCTGGGGACCAGGCACGCGTTGGATCGCGCACACGCCCTGGTCCGGAGACTTCGGCGGCGCCCGCTTCGCCGACCCGGAGGAAAACCCCTTCACCGTAGACGACGGCATCCTGCGCATCGAGGCGAAGAGGGACGCCGAGGGCGAATGGCGTTCCGGTTTGCTGGCGTCCGTCGATCCGAAGGGAAACGGCTTTGCGCAGCAATATGGCTACTTCGAAATGCGCGCCCGCCTGCCTATGGGTCCGGGCGTATGGCCCGCCTTCTGGTTGATCGGCAAGGACCGCTCCCGCTTCACCGCAGAAATAGACGTGATCGAGTTCTACGGCGACAAGCCGGACGGCTACTCATCCGTCGTCCATGTGTGGCATCGCGACGGCCGGCACTATTCGCGCTACTCGCGCAACGAGGTTTTTGGCGATGCCGACCCCGACGACTTCCATACCTACGGTGTCAAGATCGACCACGACTGGATCCGCTTCTATTTCGACCGCGAGTTCGTGTGGAAGACCGAGACCCAGGAAGAGCACAGGCAGCCGCTCTACATCCTGGTCAACCTCGCCCTCGTCGATGGACCGACGAAAAACGACACTCCCGATCCATCCTCCATGGATGTGGACTACGTCCGCGCCTATCGCGCCGACTGAGACTTGGGGATCGTTGCCGGCGGGCCGGTATTTTAATGCTTTTGGAACAGTGCCGCCTAGGGTGTGAAATGCGTCCTCGCCGAATGATCTAAAATGCAAATCCACATACAGCTTCCGGTCAGGAAGCCTTATCCGGATGAATATCTGTTCCTTTTCTCCCACGCGTGAAATCCTTGCACCAGAGAACGTGAGAAACCATTGATTTTCTTGCGTTCTATCTGAAACGGCAAGGTTTCTCAGAGGCAATCTCCGCGGTCGGCGCAGATTATCTTGGAGGTGGGGTGCTGGAATGAACAGCAATGAAGGGCGGGCGGAATTCTTTAATGGACGCGTAACGGCGGCGCGCCCCGCTTTTCAGGTGCGAAACAGCTACGAGCGCCGGCGCAGCATTCATGATCTCGTGAGCGAGCAGGCATCGCTGCGGCCGTACGCAATAGCCGTCCAGTTCGGCAGCACCCGCCACACCTACGCCGAGCTCGACCGTCGGTCCTCCGCGCTCGCCGGCGAGCTGATGCGGCTGGGCGTGGCGAAGGGCGACGTCGTCGGCCTCTTTTTGCCACGTGGGCTCAACACGATAACCGCCAAGCTGGCGATCCTGAAAGCCGGTGCGGCCTACGCTCCCTTCGACCCGTCCTATCCCGCCGAGCACCTCGACTACATGATCGGCGATTGCGATCCCAAGCTTATCCTGGTCGACACGGAGAGCGCCGGGGCGATCCGCGCGATTGCGACCGCCAGCGCCGTGTTCGACCTCGACCGCCTTCTGGAAAGCGCAGGAGAAGGCCCGCCTCAAGACCTGCCCGATGTCTCAGGCGGCGACGCTGCCTATGTCATGTACACCTCCGGCTCGACCGGCCGGCCGAAAGGTGTCGTCATTCCCCACCGCGGCATTGCCCGCCTCGTGCGTGACCAGAACTACATTCGTTTCGAGCCCGACGACGTCGTCCTGCACACTGCAACGATCTCCTTCGACGCGGCGACCTTCGAGATCTGGGGCGCGCTGCTCAACGGCTGCACACTGCTGGGAATAGGCGACCGCACGCTGTCGCTGCCGCGCATCGCCCAGGCCATCGACGACAATCGTGTCACCGTCATGCTGCTGACGACGGGCCTTTTCCACTTGCTGGTCGATCATCGCGGTAGCCGGCTTGCCTCTTTGAGGCATGTGCTGTTCGGCGGCGAGGTCGCCTCGGCGGGTCACGCCAAGCGGTTCCTGCGAAACAACCCCGACTGCATCCTCACCAATGCCTACGGCCCCACGGAAGTGACCGTCATGGCGTCGGCCTACACCATATCGCCGGATTTCGAAGGCGATGAGATTCCGATCGGACGCAGCATCGCCCACAGCCGCGTCCACATCCTCGACGGCGATCTCCGTGAGCTGCCGCCGGGTTCGGAGGGACAGCTAGCGGTGTCGGGCGACGGCCTGGCGATCGGCTATCTCAACCGGCCCGACCTCACGCGCGAGCGCTTCGTCACCATCCATACCGCCGAAGGAACCTCCATGCGCTGCTACCTCACCGGCGATCTCGCCATGGTGGACAGCGAAGGGATCCTGCACTTTAGGGGACGCCTGGACCGGCAGATCAAAATCGACGGGAAGCGTATAGAGCTCGACGAGATCGAGGCTGCGCTGCGCCGGGATGCACGCCTTGCCGATGCCGTGGCCGTCTGCCATGAGAACAGCGCCGGCACCAAGCGGATTGTCGCCTATCTGCGGCCTCACCCCCCGATGACTGTGAGCGAAGCCGATTTCGCGGCGGCAATCCTCTCGACATTAAAGACGGTGCTGCCTTCGCACATGATCCCGAGCCGCGCCGTGGTGCTCGACCGGTTCCCCATGAATCAAGCCGGCAAGATCGACCGCTCCCAGCTCCCGCCTCCCCCGCCCGAATCGGCCGTGTCAACCGCACCGCCGCCGTCGGCCGGCGAAACCGAAGCGCTGCTGACGAAGCTCTGGGAGCAGGTGCTCGGCAGGACGGGCGTCGGCATGGACCAGAACTTCTTCGATCTCGGTGGCACCTCCATGCAGCTCATCCGCGTACACGCCGCGCTGGAGGGAGCCCTCGGACGTTCGATCGACGTCGTGGCGGTCTTCCAGCATCCCAACATCCGCAGCCTGGCACGCCATCTCGACAATGGCGGGCCAGATGCGGCGCCCGCCACCTCCGTCCAAGCGCGGGCGGACTTGAGAAAAAGAACGATGTCCCAGTTCCGCCGGAGCGCCTCATGAACGAAACATCACCTCAAGCGGAAGCCCTCGCCGGCGAAGGCATAGGCAGCGTGGCGATCATCGGCATGTCCGGCCGCTTCCCCGGCGCGCCCTCCATCGATGCACTTTGGGAGCTCATCGCGCAGGGCAGACATGCATTCGCGCATTTCCCGCCCGAAGAGATCGAGGACGCCTTCGGCGACGACGTTCGCACTGCCAAGGACTACGTGCCGGCGAGACCCCATCTCGACGATGTGGAGCTGTTCGACGCCGAGTTTTTCGGCATGTATCCGCGCGAGGCCGCCCTCCTCGACCCGCAGTTTCGCGTCTTCACGGAGATCTGCTGGGAGGCCATCGAAGGCGCTGGCTACGACCCCTATGCCTGTCCTGGACAGGTGGGTGTCTTCGCCGGTTCCGCGCTTGCCACCTATCTCATCAACAATGTGCTGTCTGACCGCGAAAAAGCCGAGGCCTTCACCTCGAACTACCAGATCGGCATGTTCTCCGAGCTGATCGGCTCGATCAACGACACGCTCGCCACACGCGTCGCTTACAAGCTCAATCTGCGCGGCCCCGCCTTCACCATCCAGTCTGCCTGCTCGACGTCACTCCTGGCGGTCGCGCAGGCCTGCCAGAACCTCCTGACCTATGGCTGCGACATGGCGCTGGCCGGCGGTGTGTCGATCACCTTCCCGCAGAAGCGCGGCTACATCTATCAGGAAGGCGGCATGGCCTCCCCGGATGGCTTCTGCCGTCCCTTCGATGCCGATGCGGCCGGCACCGTCTTCGGCAGCGGCGCCGGCGTGGTGCTCCTGAAGCGCCTCGACGACGCGATGCGCGACGGTGACCACATCCACGCGGTCATCCTCGGCTACGGCGTCAACAACGACGGATCCGACAAGGTCGGCTACACCGCGCCGAGCGTGGCGGGCCAGGCCGAAGCCATCGCCACGGCATATGCCAGCGCCGGCATCGCCCCTTCCACCATCGGCTATGTCGAGTGCCACGGCACCGCCACGCCGCTGGGCGACCCGATCGAGTTCGCCGGCCTGAGGAAGGCGTTCGGCGACGTCTCCACCAGATCGACCTGCGCTCTCGGCTCGGTAAAGGGCAATTTCGGCCATCTGGACGCGGCCGCCGGCGTGGCGGGGCTCATCAAGGCAGCTTTGGTGCTGCGCAGCGCCAAGATCCCGCCCATGGCGAATTTCTCCACGCCCAATCCGCGCATCGATCTCGACGACAGCCCTTTCTACATTCCGCGGGCGCTCTGTGAGTGGCCGGCAGATGGCCCGCGGCGGCGGGCGGGCGTCAGTTCCTTCGGCGTAGGCGGCACGAATGTGCACCTTGTCCTGGAAGAGGCGCCGCCCGCTCCTTCACCTGGAGAAGAAGGCGGAAAAGCAAATTACATCATACCTTTGTCGGCGCGAAGTGAAGAATCGCTCGCAGCCATGCGCCGCAACCTGGCCGAGGCGCTCCGCCGCAATCCAGGCATCTCGCTTCCCGCCGCCGCCTACACGCTTCAAAACGGCCGGCACCATTTTGCCCATCGCACGGCGGTAATCGCTGCAAACGTGGAAGAAGCCGCCGCCGGCCTGGAGAACGAACGTCCGCTCGCCGGCACAGCGGAGGAAACCCCTCCGCCAGTCATCTTCATGTTCCCCGGCCAGGGCGCCCAATATGTCGGCATGGGCGGCGCCCTCTATGACAGCGAGCCCGAATTCGCCCGCTGGATCGATCACGGCGCCGGCCTTCTGGAAGCGCGGACCGGCATCGACCTGCGCAAATTCATCTGCCACGCGGGCGATCCCACCGACGAGATGTCGGCTGCCCTGCGCGATACGAAGATCGCCCAGCCGGCGCTCTATCTCATCGAATACGCGACGGCGCGCCTGTGGATGAGCCGCGGGCTCGTGCCTGCCGCGATGATCGGCCACAGCGTCGGCGAGTTCGTCGCCGCCACACTCGCCAACGTCATGTCCTTCGACGACGGACTGCTTCTGGTGGCCAATCGAGGCCGGCTGATGCAGAAACAGCCGCAAGGCGCGATGGTCTCCGTCCGCGCCGAGGCCGACACGGTGCGTGCCCACCTCGACGAGGGCGTGGAGATCGCCGCGGTCAACGCGCCCAGGCTCTGCGTCATCTCAGGCACGTTCGAGGCCGTGGATGCCGCCTGCGCGCGGCTGCAGGAGGCCGACATCGCCTTCAGCCGCCTGCACACCTCGCACGCCTTCCATTCGGCCATGATGGACAAGGCGGCGGCAGCCCTGCGCAAGGAGACGGGCAGGCTCGCCTACGGCACGGCTACAATTCCCTACGTTTCCTGCACCACCGGCGACTGGCAGACCGATGCTCTTGGCACCTCGCCCGACTACTGGGCGCAACACTGCCGTGACGCCGTCCGCTTCGCCGACGGCCTTGCCACTGCCTGCCGCGACAGAAGGCCGGTCCTGCTGGAGGTCGGCCCCGGCCGAACGCTGTCCGTCTTCGCCGCGCAGACCATCAATCGCGGCGATCTGGCGGCGGTCGTCCAGTCACTGCCCGAGCATGACCGGGCGTCCGCCGCCCCCGCCACCTTCGCCGAGGCACATGCGCGGCTGTGGATTTCCGGCTGCGACCTCGACTGGCCGCAACTGCCGACGTCCGCCCAGCGGCGCCTTCCCCTGCCGACCTACGCCTTCCAGCGCCAGAAACACTGGATAGAGGCTCCGCGGCCACACCGGCAAGTCTCCATCACGGCAGAGGCCACCGCACCGCAGGCCAACGCGCCGCAACCGGCACCCGAATACGGAAACGATACCATGAACGCTGTCACGCAAGTTCCCTCCGAAAACAGGATCGAGAGGCTGGAAACGGCACTGCTTGCCCTTCTGGCTGAGATGTCGGGCGAGGAGCTGGCCGCCGACGCTATCGGCGCGACGTTCCTGGAACTCGGATTCGATTCCCTCTTCATCGGCCAGTTCGCGCAAAAGATCGAGAAGCAGTACAAGGTGAAGCTCTCCTTCCGCGAGCTTCTGAGCAGCATCCCGACCGTCAGCGCCCTCGCACGGCATCTCGACGCCGAGCTCCCGCCCGACGCGCTGCAGCCGGCCACCGCCCCGGCGGCGCAGGCCCCTGTTCCTGCAATCCAGGCGCCGATGGTGCCGACGACAACGCCCTCCACATCGGCGGTGGGCGGTTTGGACGGGCTGTTCCAGTCGCAGCTTCAGATGATGCAGCAGCTTTTCGCCCAGCAATTGCAGGCGGCCCAGGCGTTGGGCGCTACCGTACCGTCGCCGTCCCCGACGCCACAGCAGACGAGCCCGCAGTCGACCATCTTCGCCAAGCCTCCCGCAACCGAAGAGGCCAAACCCGCCGAAGCGGAGACCGGCTCCGGGCGCCCGCGCCTCTATAGGCCCGGCATGCGCATCAGCGAGGGCGAACTGACGCCCCAAAAGCGTGAGTTCATCGCCGAGCTGGCGGAACGCTACGCCGCGAAAAACGCCAAGTCCAAGGCCTTCACCGATGCCAACCGCCGCCGCCTGGCGGACCCGCGCGCAGCCTCCGGCTTCCGCGCGGAGTGGAAGGAGATCGTCTTCCCTGTCGTTTCCGACCGCTCCAAGGGCTCGCGCATCTGGGACATCGACGGCAACGAATATATCGACCTCGTCAACGGCATGGGCCAGACGGCCTTCGGCCATGCGCCCGACTTTGTCGTCAAGGCGATGATCGACCAGGTGAACAGCGGCTTCGCCATCGGCCCGCAGACGCCGCTTGCCGGAGAGGTGGCCGAACTCATCGGAGAGATGACCGGTCACGAGCGCGTGACCTTCTGCAACACCGGCTCGGAGGCCGTGATGGCTGCCATGCGGGTCGCCAGAACCGTCACGGGCCGGGAAAAGGTGGTCGTCTTCGGTAATGATTACCACGGCCAGTTCGACGAAGTTCTGGTGAAGGGCCGCAGCCGCTCGGGCGCGCCCACAGCACTGCCGATCGCCGCCGGCATCCCGCCGACCTCGCTTTCCAACATGACGGTGCTCACCTACGGCGCGCCCGAAAGCCTCGACTGGATCCGCGCCAACGCCGAAGACATCGCGGCCGTCATCATCGAGCCCGTGCAAAGCCGCCACCCGGAGCTGCGCCCGGTCGAGTTCGTCCGGGAACTGCGCCGGATCGCCACCGAAGGCGAATTCGCTCTGGTCTTCGACGAGGTCGTCACCGGCTTCCGCGTCCATCCGGGCGGCATGCAGGCCGTCTGGGGCATCCGAGGCGACATGGCGACCTACGGCAAGGTGCTGGGCGGCGGCATGCCCATCGGCGTCCTTGCCGGCGACAGCCGCTTCATGGATGCCCTCGACGGCGGCCACTGGGCCTATGGGGACGATTCCGTTCCCATGGTGGCGCCCACCTTCTTCGCCGGCACCTTCGTGCGCCACCCGGTCACGCTGGCGGCGGCCAAGGCGGTTCTGCAGCACATCAAGGGCGAAGGCCAGGCGCTTTACGGCCGGGTCGCCGACCGCACGCAACTGCTCGTGGAAGAGCTGAACGCGGACCTTGCCCGCCGCGGTATCGCCGGCACGGTCAACGGCTATGCAAGCTGGTTCGTGACGGACTTCGGCAGCCTCGATCCTCTCGGCGCGCTGTTCTACCCGCACACACGCATGCAGGGCATCCATGTGCAGGACGGCTATCCCTGCTTCCTCACGACCGTCCATACGGAGGAGGATTTCCAGCGCATATCCGACGTCTTCCGCAATAGCCTCGATGCTCTCCAGGCTGCCGGCATCCTGGCGCCTTCCGAGGGGAAAACACTGACCGCGGCCTCCATGCCGACGGCTGGAGAGACCGTGACATCGGCCGAGCTCACCGAAGCGCAGAAGGAAATCTGGCTCGCCGCCCAGGCGGGCGACGAAGCCTCCTGCTCCTTCAATGAATCCTTCAACCTCACCCTTGAAGGCATTCTGAACAAAGAGGCTTTCCGCCGCGCGCTCGACTTGGTTGCCGAACGCCACGATGCCCTTCACATCCGTTTCTCGCGCGCGGGCGACCGGTTGGAGATCATCCCTGATTTCCGGATCGGCATGAAATTCAAAGATTGCGCCGAGGATCCGGATCCCGAGGCCGCGCTTGAAGAGGTCGTCGCAGAGGAGGCCTACACGCCCTTCGACCTTGTGGCCGGGCCCCTTGCCCGCACGCAGCTCGTGCGCCTTGCCGCCGACCGGCACGTGCTCGTCTTCACCGCACACCACATCGTCTGCGACGGCTGGTCGACCAACGTCATCGTCGAGGAACTGGCCGCGGCCTATTCCGCGTTCGCGTCGAACCGCGAGCCCAACCTTCCGCCTGCGCTCTCCTTCGCCGCCTATGCGGGCAATCTCGCCAAGGTGGAGACGAACCCGGCGACGGAGGATTTTTGGCTAAAACAGTTCGAAACGATCCCGGAATTGGCCGAGCTGCCGACCGACCGGCCACGCCCGGAGCGCCGGACATTCGCGGGCGGCACCTGCACCGCGCATATAGAAAAGGAGGCCTATAAGCGCCTCAAGAAGGCCGGCGCGAAGAACGGCGCCACCATGTTCTCGACGCTGCTCGCCGCGCTCCAGGTCATGATCGCGCGCCTTTCCGGCAGCACGGACATCGTCATCGCCGTACCGTCGGCGGGTCAAAGCCTGCTGGGCGACCAGACCCTGGTCGGCCATTGCGTCAACCTCCTGCCGCTGCGCCAGGCGGTCGATGCCGGCGTTTCGTTCGAGAAGCATCTGCGCGCGACGCAGCAAGGCGTCCTGCAAGCCTTCGAACATCAGGACTACACCTACGGGACAATGGTCCGCAAACTCGGCCTGAAGCGCGACCCGAGCCGCCTGCCGCTCACGGAAATCCAGTTCAACCTGGAGCGCACGGCCAGGAACGCAGGATTTGAAGGTCTATCGGCGCAGATCGCGCCGAACCCGAAAGCCTTCTCCAACTTCGACATGTTCCTCAACATGATCGAAAGCGAGGACGGCATCCGCATCGACGTCGACTACAACGGCGACGTTTTCGATCGGGCGACCATCGAGCGCTGGCTGGAGCACTTCAACACCCTCGTCTCGGCCATCGCTGAGGATATGGGCCGCAAGGTCGTGGACCTTCCTCTGCTTTCCGACGATCAGGAGAACTGGCTCGTCAACGAGATCAACCAGACTGCCGCCGAGTATGAGCACGACCGCTTCGTCTTCGAGCTGTTCGCCCGCAAGGCCGGCGAACACCCCGATGCAATCGCCGCCGAGCACGACGGCGCGTCCATCACCTACGGCGCGCTCGAAGCCAGGAGCAACCAGCTCGCCCGGCATATTCAGGGCAGGCTCTTCATACCTGGCCAGCGCGTCGCCCTGGCGCTCGACCGGTCCATAGACATGCTCGTCGCCCTTCTGGCGATCATGAAGGCGGGCCACGCCTATGTGCCGCTCGACCCCGACCATCCCGAAGCGCGTCTGCGGCAGACGATGGAGGCCGCGGATATCTCGGCTCTCGTCTGCGGCAGCGAGGCGATTGCAAAGCTCGCCACCAAGAACACGTGCGTGATCCGCATGGATACCGAGCGCACGAAGATCGAGGCGCAGGACGCGGCTCCGCTGGACTTGCAGGTGGCAGACGCCGGCTCGGCCGCCTACATCATCTTCACCTCGGGCTCCACGGGTACGCCCAAGGGCGTCGAGGTGTCGCACCGCTCCCTGGTCAACTTCCTGACCTCCATGGCCAGGGAGCCCGGTTTTACGCCGCAAGACACGCTGCTTGCGGTAACCACCATCTCCTTCGATATCGCAGGCCTCGAGCTCTACCTGCCGCTGATCGTCGGGGGCAAGGTGGTCATCGCCGACCGTGCGCAGGTGCAGGACGGCTTCGCGCTCGTCGAACTCCTCAAGACGTGCGGCGCAACGGTCCTGCAGGCGACCCCGACGCTGTGGCAGATGCTTGTCGAGGCGGGCCTTTCAGACCAGCCGAAGCTCAAGATGTTGTGCGGCGGCGAGCCGCTGCCGAAGGAACTGGCCCGCGCGCTGCTGAAGATCGGTGGCGAATTGTGGAACATGTACGGCCCGACCGAGACGACCATCTGGTCATCGCTCGCCCGTGTCGAGGACGACGACAATCCGATCCACATCGGCCATCCCATCGCCAACACCCAGCTCTACATCCTCGACGGCAACGACCGCATCGCCCCGGTAGGCGTCGTTGGCGAGCTCTGTATCGGCGGCGACGGATTGGCGAACGGCTACTTCAACCGCCTGGACCTGACAGAGGCCGCTTTCCGGCCGGTCAGGATTGGCGGCAAGTTGCCCCGCCGGCTCTATAAGACCGGCGACGTCGGCAGGCGCCTTCCGGACGGAACGCTGCAACTGCTCGGCCGCCGCGACAACCAGATCAAGCTGCGCGGCTTCCGCATCGAGCTCGGCGACATCGAAGCGGTGATCGGCGGAAAGGACGGCATCCGTCAATGTGCCGTCGTCGCGGCCCAGAACAAGAACGGCGACCGCCAGCTCGTCTGCCACTTCGTGCCGGCGGATGGACCGGAGCCGTCGGCGGAAGAGCTTGCCTCCCATGCCAAAGCCCAGCTGCCAGGGCACATGGTGCCGAGCTTCTGGGTGGCTACCACCGAGCTTCCACGCACGGCGAATGGCAAACTCGACCGAAAGGCGCTTGAGAAGCTGGGCGTTCCGCAGCGCGAGGCCGCCCCTATCCGCGCCAAACCGCGCACGCCGATGGAAGAGAGACTGTCGCACATCTGGAAGGAAGTGCTGGAGATCGGCGAGATCGGCGTTGACGAAAACCTCTACGCGCTGGGCGCGGATTCCTTGAGCATCTTCCGTATCGCCGCACGCATGTTGGATGCCGGCCTGCCGCTCGAAGCCAAGCATCTCCTGCGCCACCCGACCATTTCGGAGCTGGCGAGCTACGCCGAGGAGCAGGACGAAGCGCCGATCAACGGGACGGCGCCGCACATTCCCTCGCTGCGAGAATTCCGGAACGGCGCACGGCGCGGAATGGAGAGGCCCTCATGAACAAAATGGACCCTGCCGCGACGTTCTCCGATGGGCGTCATGCCGTCGTCGCCGAGTTCCCTTGCACGCAGACGCAGCTGCGCTGCTGGTTTCTCGACCAACTCAGCCCCGGCAACCCGGCGCTCAACGTCGCCGTGCGCTGGGAAATCCGCGGCACCTTCAAGATCGCCAGCATAGAGGCTGCCTTCCGGCAAATCGTCGACCGGCACGAAATCCTGCGTACCCGGTTTATGGACGTCTCCGGTCAGCCGGTCCAGCAGGTGGTCGACAAGGTCGATTTCAAGATGTCGGTGATCGACCTCAGGAACGTGCCGGCCGACCAGCGCGACGAGCGCATCCAGTCTATCAGCCGCGAGACGGCGAGTGCGCCGTTCGACCTGCGGGAGCCCGGGCTTTTCCGCGTCACCTTCCTGATGGTGGAGAATGATCGCGGCTTCATCCTCATCACCGCTCACCAGACCTGCTTCGATGGCTGGTCGATCCGCGTGCTCGGCCGCGAGGTGGGGGAGATCGCCTCGGCGATCGACGCCGACCGGAGCCCCAGTCTACCGGACTTACCCTTGCAATATGGCGACTTTGCCCTGTGGCAGGACGAGTACCGCCGCAGCTACGGCTTCGAAGCCGAGAAGACGTACTGGCGCCGGCAACTGGCGGACGCTCCCTATTTCGAAGTCCCTCCCGACCGCCCACGCGGGCACACAAAGACCAGCCGCGGCGAGATCCTGTCGGCGGCGATGCCGCTCGAATTCGGCGAGCGCATCGACAAGGCCGCCCGCGCCCATCAGGTTTCTCTCTTCAGCTACGGCGCCGCCGTCATCAGTGCCGCATTGGCCCGGCTCACCGGCGAACGGCAAATCCTGTTCGGAACGCAGATCGCCGGGCGCGACGAGGTGGACCTTGAAAACCTCATCGGCGTCTTCATCAACAACCTCGTGCTGCGCTTCGA
Source organism: Chelativorans xinjiangensis (assembly GCF_009812055.1). Lineage (GTDB taxonomy): Bacteria > Pseudomonadota > Alphaproteobacteria > Rhizobiales > Rhizobiaceae > Chelativorans > Chelativorans xinjiangense. The sequence continues at coordinate 108,772 of NZ_WQNH01000006.1, forward strand.
TGCAGCGGACGACCTGTCCTTTGCCGAGCATATCCGCCGCGCCAGCGAGACGGTCGCCGCCGCCCTCAATCACCAGAAGATGCCGTTCAACAATCTGGTCGAACTCCTAAACCCGGTGCGGGACCCGTCGCGCAATCCGCTGGTCTCAATCAATTTCAACCAGCAAAAGGCGTTCCTGGAGAATGCGCGCTACGGCGCGTTCGAACTTATCAGCGCTCCCTCCCAGTCGCCCGGCGTGATCTACGACCTGAACTTCATCATGATCGGCCGACCGAACGGTTGGCGCATGTCGGTCGAGTACAATACCGACCTCTTCGACGCGGGCACTGCGCAAGAGTTGCTGCGTCTCTGGCAGGATACCTACGAGCACGCCCTGGCGGATCCGGCCGCCACACTCGGCTTGCCGGGTGTGGCTATCCGTCGGCGGGCTCCCGACGAGCCGGCTTCGGGCAGCCCCACGCACCTCGAGAAAGTCCTGGCGGAGCATCCTTACGTTGCCGAGGCCGTTGCAATCGGTGCCGGCACATCGGCAACCGGCCGCCCCTACGGGTTCGTCGTGCCTTCTCCGACACTTGCCCATCCCGTCGAAGCGCTTCCCGAACGCCTGATGGAGTATCTGTCTACGCGCATCGAGGCGAGGGACATGCCGGATGGCATCAGCGTTCTGCTCGCGCTTCCGCGCACGGCCGCGGGCGGCGTAGACCGGCAAGCGCTGCAAGCCCCCTCCCCTTTGCAGGCGAAGGAGCGTCCCGTGGCCGCGCCGACGCCGGCAGGCGGACGTCCCGCAACTGGCAAGGAGCGCCAGCTTGCGGAAATATGGGCGGATGTGCTCGGCGTGGACAAGGTGGAGGGCTCCGACGATTTCTTCGCCCTCGGCGGTCACTCGCTGCTTGCCCTGCGCATGTTGTCGGCAATGAGGGAGACGTTCGGCGTCGCACCGGATCTCGCCCTCCTCTTCAGGGCGCCCACCCTCACCGCTTTCTCCCGCGAAGCCTTTGGCGAGGACGCGCCGGTGCCCGCAAGCCCCGAACCGGCTACCATGCGGCGATCGGCCTATTGGGAGACGTCGCTCTACAGAGAAGGCAACGGCGCGTGTACCCTCTACACGCTGAATCACCCGTTCCTCTACTACCGCATGGCCAACGAGCTTGCCGAGGGGACGGCGGTGGTGAACCTCCACATGTTCGGCGCCGAGATCGACGACGCGCTTCGCGGGTTGCCGATGGAGCAGATCGTGGCCGATGCGATCGCCGCAATGGACCTTCGTCCCGATTCCGGCCCGGTCGCCGTGGTCGGGCTGTGCGTGAACGGCATCCTGGCGATCGAGTTGGCAAGGCAGCTCCGCCGCCTCGGCCACCGCACTCAGTTCGTGGCCGTCATCGATAGCTGGGCGCCCGGCTATTTCCGCTCGCTCCCCCGCTTGAGACAGCTCCGCTGGACCATGGAAAAGCGCGCCAAGCGGCTCCTCTATTTCACCGGCAAGCTCATCGGCGGCAGGATACGGCTGATCGACTACCTGAAGGAATTCAACGTCACGCTGAAGCTCCTTGGTGCGAAAGGGGCGCCGAGCAAGGAGGAGCGGCAGAACGAGCTCGTCACGGACCTGCTGGTCGAGGCTTCCCGCAGCTACCGCCCGCGGCCGATCACAGGCGAAGATGTCCTTTTGTTCCGCAGCCAGGCAAACCACAAGCGCGCGAAAAAGCTCCTGTTCGGATGGCGCGGTTTCATCCGCGACGATACGCCGGCTTTCGATCTCAATGGATGGCACGAGGATTCGCTCAGCAGCACTGGCATCAGCAAGCTGTCTTCGATCCTGTCGAAGCGGCTGAACGTGGGGGGCTGACTTGCGCTTCAATGGCAAGGCCTATGTTCAGCCGGTCCTGGAGTGGACGGGCAAAAGCAACCGGCCTCCCCTTCGCATCGGCATCCTTGTCGGTAGCGAAGAGGGTTTCGAAAACTGGGAGCTGCAGCTTTTCGACCGGCTGTTTGCCGACCCGCGCTTTGATCTCAAGGCCGTGTTGATACACCCGGGCGGTTACGGCCAACACTGCACGACGCCCCTTTTCGACCTCGTCGCAAAGGTCGACCGCCTGCTGTTTGCTCGCCAGCCTGCCTATCGTCCGAGTTATTTCGAAGACATCCGCCGGCGGACCGAGTTCATCCACCTTGGCGAAGCGGGTTCTGGCCCCACGATCGGATCGCCGGCCCTGGAAGACCTGCGCCTCGATCTTGTCCTCCGCACGGTCCCCCGGGGGCTCCCAGACGCCTTCGTCGCCACGCTCCCATACGGAGAATGGGCGTTGACGTTCGCCGATCTTAAATCCCGTACCGCGGACTGGTGCAGCTTTGCCGAGGTCAGCGCCGGTGCGCCAACGGTGCAAATAGGGCTCAACGTCAATCATGGCGGAGGAGGCCCCGTTGAACAAATCGCCTCGGCCGCCTTCAACCCAAAATTCAGCGCGGCCAGAAATTCGGCTTTCCTTAAGGAAAAGGCCGTGATCCTGCTCATGAGAGAGCTGCGGCGGCTGGCCGATACCGGAAGCCTCACATCTGGGCACGACACGGCTTCGGCTCGGCCCGCCGGCCCGCCAGGCACGGCAGAGGTCGCGCGCTATGCCCTCGGACTGGTACGCGCGGCGGCCGCACGCGCGGCGAAGGAGCTACGGAGAAAAGCGGGCGTGGAGACGGCCGTCTGGACGCTCTATAGCGGCGCCGGCTCCGTCGAGCATTTCGATCCGCATCTTGCCGTCGAACTTCCGCCCGCAAAAGACTCGATCAAGGCCGACCCCTTTCTCTTCAGGCATGGCGACGACTTTTATGTCTTCTACGAGAACTATGCGGTCGGCGACCGCAAAGCCCATATCGCCGTCGGCAGGCTGAGGGGCGATGGGATAGAGCCGCTCGGTCCGGCGATAGAGAGTGCCAGCCACCTCTCCTTCCCCTTCGTATTCCGCAACGGCAAGGGCATTTTCATGATGCCGGAAACGCATCAGGAAAAACGCATCGAGATCTGGCGCTGCACCGGCTTTCCCTTGAAATGGGAGCTCTATGCAACCGCGCTCGACGGCTACTCGGCCGCCGACAGCACCCTTTTCCGGCACAAAGGCAAATGGTGGCTCCTGTCCAATCTGTCCGACCACCACGCATACGAGGATCATTGCAGCGAACTCCACGCATTCGAGGTCGACGGGCCCAAATTGTCGCGCATCGTCCCGCATGCGCGCAATCCTGTGGTCATCGGCAGCACCGTCGCGCGCAATGCCGGCAGGGTCTTCGCCCGCCATGGCCGCCTGTTCCGGCCGTCGCAGAACAACGCCTACGGCATTTATGGCTATGGCCTCAATATCATGGAGATCCAGGAGCTGAGCCGCGAGGCCTATCGCGAGAGATGCATCAGGACGATCGTTCCCGACTTCAAGCCCGGCCTCGCCGGCTGCCACCATTTCGATGCCGCCGGCGGCCGCTACATCCTCGATGCGCGGTTGAACAGCTGATTGTTGGACGAGGCTCGCCGAACAGGCGCCGCAAGCGGCATTTCCTCCCGCATATCTTTCGCCGTTTCATCCGACCGATAACGCAGCGAGATATCGTTGCCGGCCGTCAGAGCCGCCATCGCACCCACGAAGCCTGCCGGCAGGGCCAGGTTGAGAAGCCGCCACTGCGCTGGCGCTTCAGGATCCCCTTCGAGCCGCAGCAGCTTCGGCTCGCCAACGGAATCGATCGACACGTCGAAGGCCTCGAGCGGCAGGGAAAGCCCCGCCCCGTGCGCCTTCACGAATGCCTCCTTGCGCGTCCAGCACCGGTAGAAGGCTTCGAGATAGCCGTCCGGCGGTACGTTGCGCAGCGTCAGGCGTTCGCCGGGCGAGAAGAAGTGGCCCGCCACGTCCTCCCTGAGCGGCACGATCTTCTCGATGTCGATGCCGACATGATACCTGTCCGACACCGCCAGGACCGCCATGCCGCCGGTATGGCTGAGATTGAAATGCAGCGGCGGCCGCGATGCCGCCAGGCGCGGCTTCCCGAACGCGTTGCAAGCGAAGGAGAGGCGCCTGGCCGGCACGCCCAGATAACGGCCGATGATCTCGCGCAGCTTGCCTCGCCCGACTATGAAGCGCAGGCGATCGCGCTCGTGCACGAAGCGCGAGGCGCGTGCGAACTCTCCATCGCTGAGCGCGGTCACGTAACGCGGCAGGTCGTCCATCCCGACGTCGAGCGGCCAGCGCCAGATGTCGACGACATCGGGGCCGATGGTAAGGGGTCTATACCGCATAGGAAAGCCTCCTCGCCGGATCGGCTCCGTTCGCCATGCGCCGCGCAAGGAAAGCCGCCAGGGGCGAGGGATAGTTCTCGCCCAAGCTGATGCGGCAGGTGCGCTGCAGGATGTCGAGCGTGCGTGCGCACATGTCTGGCGTATACTCGATCCTGGGCGAGGCCCAGGCGAAGGGGTTCATCTTGGGATGGGCGGCACGCTGTTCGAGAATGGGCACCCAGTTGGTGTAAACATGACGGCTTGAATCGTAGAGCCTGTAAACCCCGCGCCGGTTGCGGCCGGCGAAGCGCTCCGCTTCCTCGGCACTCTCGAATATCAGGTGCAGCCCAACCGCGTTCTCCACGTCGTTGTGCGGGCCGACCCGGAAAGCAGGCGAGGAAGCCAGGATGCGCGACATGAGCCGATAGCGCTTGCGCATGCGGCGGATCATCGGATCGAGCTTGGCGAGCTGCACATTGAGCATCGCCCCCTGGATCTGGCTCGCCTTCAGGTTCACGCCGAAGAAATGCGGCTCATTGTCGTTGTCGAGATGGCCACGGAACACAGCGCCCACATCGTGATACATCCGCGCACGTGCGAAATAGCGGTCGCTGTTGGTGACGACGGCTCCGCCTTCGCCGATGTTGATGTTCTTGAACTGGTTGAAGCTGTAGGCGCCGATATCGCCGATCGCGCCGACCCGTCTTCCCTTGTAGGAGGCGCCGACGGCCTGGCAGGCGTCCTCGATGACGAGGAGCCCGTGCTTACGGGCAATCTCCATGATCCGGTCCATGTCGCAGACCATGTTGGCCATATGCACCGGCAAGATGGCACGCGTGCGCGGCGTGATCTTGCGCAGGATGTCAGCCGGATCCATGGTCAGCGTCTGGTCGATGTCGACAAGCACAGGAACGGCGCCGACGGCAAGGGGTGCTGCGGCGGTGGCGATCCAGGTATAGGCAGGCACCAGCACCTCGTCGCCCGGCCCCACGCCGGCCGCTGCGAGTGCGCAGATCAGCGCACCCGTTCCGCTGCTTACCGCAAGCGTATGCTTGACCCCGAATTTCTCCGAATAATCGGCCTCGAACCGCGTCAACGGGCCCTCGCCTCCACCGCCATAGCGGGCAAGACGCCCCGACATCACGACCCGCCCGACGGCGAACCATTCCCGCAACCCGACCCTTGCCATCGCCTGTTTCCCGAAATGCCGGTGACGTTGCGGCGGCGCGCCTGTCGATATCGCTATCGCCTGCAGGATGAACTCCCACGCCATCGAGCCGCCCTTAGTTCTTCAAGCCTATTTCGCGGGCGCGAATTATTCAAATAAGCCTATGATATCTTTCAACTTACCGAGCGCGTTATCCGCTAGTACCCAAATCCATTAGCAAGGCATTTATTATAGGCAATTTGGCTGAGTACGGGCATCGCGGATTGTTTGCTAGCATGGGAATTTCCAGTTCGGCGGGGCCCGCTGTGAAAATCCTCGACTTGCAATCCATGCCGGCGGGAACGTCTCTGAAGGCGGATTTGGCGATCATCGGCGCCGGCCCGGCCGGACTGACCATCGCACGTGAACTCGCCAATACCAAGATACGGGTCCTCGTTCTCGAAAGCGGCGGCGCCGGCTTCGAACCTGGAGCACAAGCCCTCAACCAAGTCGATAATATCGGCGAGCCGATCGAGCGCGGCACCGCGCCCGGCCGCGGCTATACGGACGAGCTTTCATGGCTCAACGACATCCCTGCATTCGAGCTGCGCAACCGGCTGGTCGGCGGCAGCACCCATACCTGGGTCGGGAAATGCGCCGCCTTCGACGAGATCGACTTCGCCGAGCGCCACTGGGTCCCAGGTTCGGGATGGCCAATCTCCCGCGAGAGCCTTTCGGGCGTGCTCGACCGCGCCGCCGTCATGCTCAACCTCGGGCCGAACGTCTATGACGAGACGCTCTACAGCCTCCTCCGCTCGCCACCCGCCGATCTTCGGATAAATCGGGAGCTGCTTCGCCCGTTCTTCTGGCAGTTCAGCCATGCGCGCGAACGCGCCGAACCGCTGCGTTTCGGCGATGAGATCGGAAAGTTCGACGCCCCCAATGTCGAGATCCTCACCAACGCCACCGTGACGCATCTCAACACGGACGAGACGGGACAAAGGGTCGTCTCGCTCGACCTCCGCTCCCTCGACGGCGCCCATGCATCGGTGCGGGCGGATATGGTGGTGCTCAGCGCCGGCGGCATCGAGAACCCACGCCTGCTGCTCGCCTCCGGCGGCATCGGCAACGGCCATGGCCTTGTCGGCCGCTATCTCGCCGACCACCCACGCACCGTCATCGCCCGCTTCGACGAGGAACAGGCAGCGGCCATCGCCCGGCACTTCGGCTTCTATGGCCTTGCATCCGACCCTCGGACACAGTTCTACCTGCACGGCCTCACCCTCAGTCCGCGGCTACAGGAGCGGGAAGGCCTGCTCAATTGCGCGGCCTATCCGGTACAGGAACTCGCCGAGGACGATCCCTGGGTGGCGCTGAGGCGCCTCGCCCGAGGCCGGGACGGAAACCGGATGCGGCACGCATGGCGTGTGCTTTCCTCCCCGACGCTCCTTGCCGCCGGCCTTCACCGCCGTCTGGTGCTGAAGCGCGGGCTGCCGCGCCGGCTCAAGGGCATACGTTTCGACACCATGGTCGAGCAGCGCCCGGATCAGGAAAGCCGCGTCGCCCTCTCCGCTCGCCGGGACCGGCTGGGCATGCCGCTCGCGCGCGTCAACTGGAAGATTTCGCCGCAGGAGGTCGCTAGCGTCGCACGGCTTGCCGAATTGATGTCGGCGGAGTTTCAGCGCGTCGGCCTGCCTCAGCCCGGGCTGGCGGACTGGATCCTGCGCCGCGACCACAGCAGAGCGGCCTTCAGCGACATGGCTCACCCAGCCTGCACGACGCGCATGGGACGCGACGCGGCGACCAGTGTCGTCGACGAGAACGCGCGTGTCCACGGCATGGAAGGGCTCTATATCGCCGGAAGCTCGGTCTTTCCCACCGCGGGCCACGCCAACCCGACCCTCATGATCGTGGCACTTGCCGTCCGCCTTGCCGATCACCTGAAGGACCAGTTCGAGAAGGGCTCCCACCTCCAGCCCAAGCAGGAGCGGCTTCTCAGGTCAGCCTGAAATAGAACCCCGCGCTTTCGCTCGCCCCCAATTCGGGATGCGTATCGATCACATGCGACAGCGAGGGGATCGACCAGCGGTCGACGAGGCTGTAGCCGAGGCTTTGCACGTCGCGCAGGAAAGTGTCCTCGTTGCGCATCTGGTAGGGCACCCTCGCCTTGCCGATCCGCTCCAGCGTGACGACTGTCGGCCCCTCGCGCAACGCAACCTTGTTGAGAATAAGGTGACGCGGTGCCCACGGCAACCGTCGAAGAAGGTTCGACAAGGGCACATCGAGATATTGCAGGAGCCCGGAGCCGAGGAAGACTTCGGCTGCCCCGGCATCCTCCAGCCGCTCCACGAAGCGCAGGCCCGTCAGACCGTCCGCCTCTGCGCGCAGCCGCCCGGCGCGGACGATGGCCGGAAGGTCGTAGACCGTCCAGTGCCAGTCGTCCGTTATCGGCAACAGGTCGCGGAAGGCGCGGTACTTGGTACCCATATGGCCACCAGCGTCGATCAGGAATCTGACCTCGCCGGACATCTGGCGCAGCCAGAAAAGCACCGGATAGTCCCACAGCGCGACATGGCACATCTTCTCGAAGGCCACGTCGGCGATCTCGTCGTGATCGTAGCCCGCCAGCCCCCTTCCGGCGGCCGCTGTAAGCGCCTCGGCATAGGTGGCGTAAGCGCCCGAGAAGCGGCAGGGGAACGGCGACAGGAAACGCAGCCTCCCGGGCCGCGCGCAAAGGAGCCAGCGACGAGTGCGCGGTCCTGGCCGCGCGCGCGAGGGCCCGGCGGGCACCTTGCTTGGAGATCATATTCATCGTCCCGTCCTTGTTCGATGAATGTCTTTTCCGATCGGCCGGCGGGCCGCGCCTAGCCGAGGCGGAAAAGCCCGCGCCTGGTCATCGACTGTACGCTTGCCTCCGCCCGCAATGGACCAGCGTTCGCATTCTGATCGCCCACCGCCGCCTGGGACGCGGAGGTATGCTCCGCCGCCAGGGCGGGAAACATGCCCGTGGCGAATTTCCTCAAAAGGAGCAGGACAAGCAGGTAGCCCGCGGCACCGGCCGTCGCCTGAAGCGCGAGCGCCGCCAAGGGAGGCAGCGTGGAGAGATCGACTACCCGACCCAGCGCAAAGACAGCACAGAGCATGCCAGCAACGGCGAGCGCGACGAAACCGCTGCCGCGTACAACGCCATACCAGTCGAGGCCACCATAGCGCCCTTGCAGCCAGACCAAAGTCGTGAAGGCCACCACGGCGGCGAGAACCTGCCCGCATGCCACCGCCAGCAAGCCGAAGGGCGCGAGGACGACGATGAGACCAACGGAAACGAGCGAATTTGCCAAGCCGACCGGGGCCAACCTGCGGATGTTGCCTTTGATGGCAAGCAGCGGCTCGGTCATGCTGCCGGTGATCAGCAGCAACTGCCTTATCGAAAGGATACTCACCACCACAGCCGCTGGTCCCCATACCTCCCCAAGCAAGAGATCGACGAAGCTGCCAGAGACCAGTGCCAACCCCAGAAAGACAGGTGCAGCGACGGCCAGAAGGACCGGGAGCAGCATGTTTCCCGCTCTCCTGACCGCATCTTCCCTACCCGCTTCCGTGTCCTCACGGTCGCGCGCGCGCCGGAAGACGATCCATGCGAGCGTGCGCGCCGGCTCGCCCACGAGCTCGTAGAACGCCGCCACGATGCGCTCGGCGGCGCGGTAGTAGCCGACCTCGGCCAGACCGAGAAAACCGCCCACGGCGAACGTTCCCGAATAGGAGCGGAAGAAGACGATCAGCCTGTTGGTGATGACATGCTTTGAGAACCGCAGCACTTCGCGCACGACGAGCCGGGTCGGACCGACGGGCCGCACCCAACCGACGGCGAAGATCGAGCCGCACAGGATCACAAGTTGCATCGCCAGCCGCCCGGCGACGAGGGCGAAGACGTTCCACCCTATGAACAGCCCGAGGACGGCCAAAGCGAGCCCCGCCGCCTCGGCAGTGATCCGGATGATCGCCTGGCTGTGCAATTGCCCGCGATGGACAAGCACCCCGTCATAGACTGTCGTCATCGCCGAAGGCAGTATCCAGCAACAGAACAGCGCCAGAAGCGATGCCTCCCAGACCTGGTCGAAGACGCCGTAGAGAATGCCGGCGGCACCCAACCCAAGGGCCGTGAACAGAAGACCGCTCGCGAGCGAGATGGTCGTAACCTGGTCGAGGCGCCCTTCCCCATCGGCCGACTTCATGACGAATTCGGCCCATCCCCCCTCGGCCAACACCACGAGGAAGATGGCAACCGCGGAACTGAAGGCGAAGAAACCGAATTCCGCCGGCGTCAGGATGCGCGCGGCGACGATGAACGCAGAAAGCTGCGCTACCTGGGAGGTGAGCTTGGCCGAAAGCGCCCAAAGGCCGCCACCAACGATGGCGGGGACGCTCAGGCGGAACGTCCGTCTCGGTTCCGCTCCGGAGCTCGCCCCTTTTGTCTCAACCACTATCCCTGCCCCCATGACTTGCCCTGCTGTCGATGTAGACGCCGTTCTTCATCCCCGGTATTCACGGCCGCCCTTTCATCGGATAGTTTTCGTCGCGAGCTGACGTTGATTCACCGCCTTCGGCATCAGGAACACTTCGAGTACAGCCGCATGGGACATTCTCGTTTGAACGGTGGTGCACGCCGGCCCGGCAGCCGGACTGGCCGCAACCTTGACGGATACTGAACGGATGGCGCGGAACGCGGGAAGGGAGACATATCTGGGCCGCATATTCCTGGCCTGGCCGCTGAGATCGCTGAGCACCAAGGCCGCGATCCGCTGGCTCGTCATTGCCTTCTGTCTCGTTTTCTGGATCGCCATCCTCGCCGTTTTCATCCTGTGAGCTGTTTCAGCAGCCGTTTCGGTCGAACAGCAGCACGCCAACCGTCCGCCACATGATCCTCAGGTCGAGATTGAGCGAGCGGGTTCGGTGATATTCCGCATCGAGGTCGACGCGATAATCGTATGAGGTGTCGCTTCGCCCCGAGACCTGCCAAAGGCCGGTGATGCCGGGTGTCATCGACAGGTAGCAGTGTATCCGGTCGCCATAGCGGGGGATTTCGTCCTCCACGATCGGCCGTGGCCCGACAATGCTCATCTCGCCGCGCAGGACATTGATGAACTGGGGAATCTCGTCGAGGCTGGTCATCCGGAGGAAGCGGCCAAGCCGATGGATCCGCGGGTCCCGCCGCAGCTTGTGCTGCGTGCTCCATTCGCCCCGCGCGGCCTCGCTCGTGCTCAACAGGTCGTGGAGCACCTTGTCGGCATCGCGGCGCATGGTGCGGAATTTGAGGCAATCGAACGTCTTCCCGTCGCGGCCAACCCGCTTGTGCCGATAGATCAGCGGCCAGCCGTCGTGCACCAGCAGAAGAATGCAGATGATGGCAAAGGCGGGGAACAGAAACAGGAGCGACAAAAGAGCGATGGACACGTCGAGAGAACGTTTTATGGATTCTCCGGTTCCCCGTCTGTGCGAGGCATGGGAGTGGACAGATTCACGAGTGGCGCTATCCAGCGTAGACAGCATAAAAATTCCCCAAGTGTGAATATACTTAGCTGACCTCATTGCCAGCTGCAGGAACAGATTATAATGTGAATAACCAATCAGATATAATTCTATTGGTGTAACTTATACAGATATTTCGATGGCGGGGATTAAGCCCACTTCCCCTATTTCATATCCCCGCCCTCCCATACGGCTTCATCTTGAATCTCTTGCTCGCACGCCGCCCAAAAGTCTTAGAACCTACGAGAGCGGATACACCTTTGCGGCGCCGCGCGCCGCACCGGCCGTGGCCATTTCCAGCGGCGGACGTGCATGTTTCAGAACGTCCGCATAGAGCGCCATCAGCGCATCGCCCCAGGATTGCGGTGTGTGGGCCATGCGCGGGGCCTCCTGAAAGCCGTTCCGGCCCATGCGGCGCACGCCGAGGTCGTCGCACGCCATCGCCCGCATGGCCTCGGCGAGCGAATCGACGTTGCCGGTCGTGAAGCCCAACCCGCAGTCCGCCTCGACGATCTCGCGGCTCACGAGCGCCTGCGACGGCACGATAACGGGAATGCCGCTGCCGATTGCCTCCAGCGCCGCCAGGCCAAATGGCTCGGGCACGCGCGAGGAGACGACGACGGCGCGTGCCTTCCGCGCAAGCTGGGCGATCTCTTCCCGCTTCTTCCAGCCATGCAGAACGACCTCCGGATAGGAACGCTCCAAAAGCGCCCGCCCCGCCCCATCCCCGACCACGTGAAGCCGCACCCCCGCCATACGCGCGGCCCTTGCGGCATCCTCAAATCCTTTCTCCGGCTCCAGTCGGGCGATGAAGAAAAAATCCCGGGATTTCCAGGGCTCCGCGCGGGTCTGCAAGAATGGCTCTACCGGATTGCGGATCGTGACGACGCGTTGGTCCACTATGCCGGCGCGCTTGAAATAGCTCTGCATTTCCTCATGCACGAAAACGATATTCGCCGGCTGACGCCGGATATCGTACAGGCCTTGGCGCAAGGCATGCCGCGCCGAACGCCACATCTTCTGGTGCACGCCGCGCTTGTCGCATTGCGTCAGGAGGCAGCGTGCCGACATCGGCGCAAGGGAGCAGACAGACGCCGTCCGATAGTTGACGAAGCCGCCATTCGGGCAAGCGAGAAAATAGTCGTGCGCGTGCAGGACGACACGTTCGCGCACCGTGTTCAGCGCCCGAAAGATCGCTGGCGAAAGGATCTTCGACCACCCGTGCACATGGTAGACGGTCGATGGCGTGTCCGAGGTGTCGATGAGCCCGCGAAGGGCGGCAAATGCTGAGGCATTGTAAAGGCCGCCGACCAGTGCCGACAGGCGGCCTTGTTCCAATAGCGGCGCACCGTTGAGGTTGACCGCATCGGTCTCAACTGCCGCCGCGTCCGCCCGGTCGCCTGCAAAGAAGGTCACCGGAATGCCCCTCTCCCGCAACAGACGCGCTGAAAGGCGCGAGAGATTGGAGGCACCGCCCACATCGGCTGAGCGATCGTTGATGATGACGACGCGATCTGGCCTCGGCTGTGTCATGGCTATTCGAGCGCCACGATTTTTTGCGGCGCCAGCCGGCCGCGAACGAGATCCGCCAGCGCCCGGAGATTGCCCTTCAAGCGCCCCTTGCGGTCCACCCACGGCTCGGGCTTGGTAAGCTTGACCGTGTTGGCGATGAGGTTTCGCGCGATCTGCACGGAAGCGTGCCGGAAGCTCATGGTTCTCTTGCGCACGAGATAGATCGGGTTGGCGATCTGCGAATAGCCGAAGCGGACACCGGACGTGCGGCCGGACTTCGTGCCGAGATGGACCCCGCGCAGCCGCCGCGAAACCACGATCTTCCCGTGGCGGGCCATCTGGCGGCTGAAGTCGACATCCTCCAGCCATCCGTAAAGCGGCAGGTTTTCGTCGAAGGCCAATCCCTCGGCGCGCACCATTGCCATGCGCACGGCCATGTTGCAGCCATAGGCATTGTAAATCACCTGCGGATCGGCCGGGGCCCCGGTGGGATCATGGCGCCCGCGATCTATGATCGCCAGCGCCTCCGAAACATCTATGCCGGGGCCGGTGATCCCGTCTGCATCGACTGTTCCCGTGCACATGACCACTTCCGGGTCCGACGCGAAAATCCGCTCCGTCTCATCGACATAGGACGGCCCCATGAGGAAATCGTCGTCCAGGAACAACAGGATGTCGGCGGTGGGGACATTGCGCAGGATATGATTGCGCTGCCGGCACAGGCCGCGCTCGGCGACAAGCACACGTATATTGAGCCCGATCGTGTCCAGCGCCGCCAAGTCGACATCGTCCTCACACGCGGCGCAGATGACGACCTCGTCCGGCTGCCGGACCTGCCGCGCCAAGTGCGGCAGCAACGTTCTCAGGATTTCGCGCCTGCCGCTGGTGGCAATGCCGATGGCAAAGCGGGTGCCGTCAGGTTGCGCCATGGCTGCCGCCGTAAAGCTGTGGAGCGGGAAGCTGGCCGGCAGGCCGCCGGCGGCGCGTGCTCCGATTGAAGATCACGCCGAGAATGCTCACACGCGACTTGCCGAAGGTCGCCAGCGCCTCCGCCAGCCGCTCGACCGTCATCTTCCGATGATTGCCCATGACAAGCAGGATGCCGTCGAGATAGGAACTGGCGACACGGGCATCGACCGAGCTCTCGAACGCCGACAGGTCAACGATGACGACGGTGTAGCGGCCGCGAAGCATGTCGACCTGCGCCTTCAGAGCCGGCAGGTGGCCATAGCGATGGGAGGGATGCGCCGAACGCTTGATCTGATCGACCGTCAGCACCGGCACCGCCGCCAGATCGTCGGGATTCTCCGGCAGCAAGGGCTGGTCGCCCTCCTTCTCCTTCAGCTCCGTTTCTGCGAAGCGTGACTTGGTCTTGCGCTCGCTGTAGCGCGGAAGGGGCCGCTCGGCCTTGTCGGGCTCGACAGATGGTGCGGTAAGCCGCGCCATGGTGAGACCCAGGTCCTCGCCCTGCCCTGCCGCCAGATGGCTGATATGCGGGTGAGGGAAATTGGCGTCGACGAGGATGACGGACACGCCTTCGTTCAGGTAAAGCTGCGCCAGATTGGTGGCGATGGTCGTCTTGCCCTCGCCGGCATCCACCGAGGTGATACCCAGCATGATCGACCCGTTCGCCGGAAAGGTCGCGTCGATGGAGTTCTTGACGCTGCGCAACGCTTCCGAAAAGCTCGAATAAGGCGCGTCCAGCACATAGCGCAGGCTGCCGGTCTCGCTGCCCGACGACAGATCCCAGGTCGGGCGGAAGCGTGCCGCCGGCACGTGCCCGAGCATGGGCAGCCCCAACTCACGGCCAAGACGCTCACCCGAACCGATGCGGCGGTCGAGGATTTCGCGCGCGCCGGCAAGGCCTATGCCGGCGGCGAAACCGAGCAGCATCGAGAACGGCAGGACCAGCGTCGTCTTCGGCCACATCTTGGACAGCGGCGGTGTCGCCGCGGTGACGATGCGTGCGTCGCCTATCGGAAACGACTGCTTCTGCAGGGCGGCGAGGAGCTGCTGTAGCAGGTTTTCATACATGCGCCGGTAGGTCGCTGCCCGACTTTCCAGCTCGGCGAGCTCGACGCGGGCAAGGTTCGTGCCGGCAGTGGCTTGCTTCAGGCCGTCGAGCCGTTCGCTCAACAGCTTCTCGCGCGTGATCGCGGTCTCCAGGTTCGTCTTGTAGACACCCTGTATGCGCACCAATTCGCGGCGGATCTCGCCTTCGAGCTGCGCAATCTCCTCTTTCGCCGCGCGCACCGGCGCACCGCCCGCTCCATAACGGCTCTGCAGCGTTTCCAGCTTGACGGTCGCCGCCTGAAGGTCCTCGCGCAGTTTGTAGATCTGCGTGTTGTTCAGCGCCTCGCCGACATAACCGTCCATGATATCGCCGGCGAGCAGGCGGTTGATGGTTGCAAGCCTGGCCGATTCCGTGGCCCTGTTGGCCTGCGCCACCAGGAGCTGCGTGCTGATTTCGGAAAGCTGCTGGTGGTCGAGCGAGGCCGCCTCGCCGACCTGTGTGATACCGTTCTTGTTGCGGTATTCCTCCACGTTGAGCGCGGCTTGGCGCGTCTGCTGGGCGACGTCTATCAGCCGATCTTCCAACCACGCCGCGCCGCGCGTCAGGGCCTCGGCCTTGGCGTTGAGGCTCGCCTGCATATAGGCCCTGGCAATGGCGTTCGCGGCCTTCGCCGCTTTCACCGGATCGGTCGAGGTGTAGCCGATCTCCAGCACGTAGGATTGCCCGACGCGGCGAACGGATACCCTGGACAGGAAGCCGGCCATGGTCCGGCGCATGGTCTCTTCTTCGTCCGGCACCCCCGCGGCATCCTCCTCACCGGCATCCGGCTCGTTCCGGAAAAGCGTGAAGAGAAAGGCGATGCCCGAGCGTATGGCCGACCTCCAGGACCGGCTCTCCAGGATTTCCGGGTCTTCAAGGAGATTGAGCTCCTTAATCACCGACCTGGCGATCGCCTCGGACTTGACGATCTCGACCTCGCTGGCGATTTCCGCCGCCTCGATGATGATTGTTCCCGTCGAGGGGTCCTGGGAGGCGATGCGCGCCTGCTCGTGATCGATCACCAGACGAGCGATGGCCGAATAGGTCGGCTCGGTCTTGGAGACGTAGAGCCCCCCGAGCGCGATGCCGACCACGGTCATCAGGATGAGGAGCAGGATATGGCGGCGCAGGAAAGACCAGATGTCGCGAAACGTTACGTATTCCTTGTTCGCCGCCGACACGCCGCGTTCGCCGCTGAGCTTGCGAATCTCCTGAACCACCATCCCCTGTTCACCCCATGTTCGGTCGCGCCGCCCTTACCGGGAAAGCATTCCGCTGATCTCAGCGGCGGCCGCTGCCGGCGCTGTCTCGCCCGCTACTTCCGGCAAATCGAGACGCACCTCGAGGACGTCGCCGGGCTCCAGCACCGTGCCGGGCGAAGCCTCGAGGGCGTCGCCATTCTCCCCGCCCCGGACGATGGTGAAGCGCAGCGGATACTCCTCGATGGCCTTCTGCACGTCACGTCTCGCGATCGAGGCGCCTGTCGCCTGAAGCAGCCTTTCGTTGATCTCCCGCCGCAACTTCAGTTCCTCGATTTCCGCAATGGCCGTCTGCAGGTCGCGGCCGATTTCGGTCTTGCGTTGCCCCTTGAGGCTCAGTGCGTCGCGGTTCGTCTCGCTCAGTTTCTGCTTGGCGCGCATGGAGGCTATGGCCAGGTCCAGCCGCCCGCTCTGCAGATCGGCAACGACGCGCTCCAGTCCGGTCTCACGCGACCGGGTGGCCGTGCCGCTGCTGACGAGCTTGG
Organism: Chelativorans xinjiangensis; assembly: GCF_009812055.1. Lineage (GTDB taxonomy): Bacteria > Pseudomonadota > Alphaproteobacteria > Rhizobiales > Rhizobiaceae > Chelativorans > Chelativorans xinjiangense. The sequence continues at coordinate 125,003 of NZ_WQNH01000006.1, forward strand.
AGATGTCCTTGAGCTCGGCCTCGGCGATGCTGACCTGCCGGTCTTGCGCAACCATCTTCTCATCGAGGACCGCGATCTCCTCGCTGAACAGCGCACTCAGCTCTTCGAGGGATTCGAGCTGACGCTCGAATGCCTCGGTCCGGGCCTTGAAGATCGCTTCCTCCTCACGCAGGATCTGCGCGGTGGCGGCGGGGAGGCCGGCACCGCCGATCTCCGCCTGAAATTCGATCGCGGGCCTCCCGCTGAGTTCGGCTTCCAGCCGCGCCCGCCGCGCCATCGACCGCTGCAATTCCAGATCGATACGCCCGATTTCGCCCACGTAACGGATCTGCTCCAGCTCCGAATACCCGCCCTGCGGGTCGCTCTTCCGCGCCCGCCCGCCCGCCATGGCCAGTGCCTGCAGGACGGTGAGGCCCGGCCGGTACTCGAACTCGCCGGGCCGGTCGACGCTGCCCGTCACATAGAGCGATGGATACCGCACCACCTCGACGGTGGTGACCGGTGGGGTGACGAGCCCCGTCTGCCGTTTCAATTCCTCGGCGATTTCGGATGCAAGGGCGCTGGCAGTCCGCCCGGCGGCGGGGATTTCGCCGACCAGCGGTATCGAGATCGAACCCGACTGCGCAACCGCGTATTCGCCATTCAAGGGGGTCCATTCCCGGTATTCGCCCAGGTTGGGCACCCATTCCACCACCGTTACCTTGACCCGCGTGTGCGGCCGGAGCTGGAACGATTCCTCCGCCTGCGCCGGTAGCGCCGCAAGGCAGACGGCGCAGACGGTGATCGCCGTCAGCACCATGAAAGCCAGTTGCCGCCGCAGGTCGGAAGTTTCAGCGATTTCTGTGCGGTTCTCTGCCATGACATCCCTTACGGGCCGTGCGAAAGCACGCCGGTGGAAAGGACGCGCAAGGGCCCGCCCCTTCCCGCCGATCATCAATCGAATCCCGGCAAGGTAAATACCGTTGGACCTAGTCCCTTTCGGCTAGAGGCGGTTAAGCGCCTGCCATCTTCGAAGCAGGCGGAACGCTGCATGAGGACAATTCCAGCCCGAACGGATGAAGGCCTAGTCCCTTTGCGCCGCCGGATTGTCCGTACAGATAGGGGATTGGCCTGATGTACGGCGTGTCCCCGGGCGCTCTTTCACGCCACGATCCCAACACTTGGGTACGTTCCAGGAGGAATGGTTTTGCGCGTCGCGATAGTCCATTACTGGCTGGTGTCGATGCGGGGCGGGGAGAAGGTCGTGGAAGCGCTCTGCGACATGTACCCTGGCGCCGATATCTTCACGCTCGTCTATGACGAAGAACGGGTCTCGGCGAAGATCCGGCGCCACAAGGTCACGCCGTCCTTCCTGCAGAAGATTCCCGGCGCGCGCAGGCATTACCAGTCCCTGTTGCCACTGATGCCTTTCGCACTCGAAAGCCTCGACCTGTCGGGCTACGACCTGATCCTCTCCAGCGAATCGGGCCCCGCCAAGGGCATCGTCCCCGGGCCGCAGGCAACCCACATCTGCTACTGCCACTCGCCGATGCGGTATCTGTGGGATCACTACCATTTCTACCGTGCCGGCTCCGGCCTCCTCACCCGCGCATTGCTGCCCGTCCTCGCTCCGGCGCTCAGGGCCTGGGACGTATCGACCAGCGCGCGGGTCGACAAATTCGTCGCCAACTCGCACCACGTGGCCGCGCGCATCGAGAAATACTACCGGCGCGACGCCGCCGTGCTCAATCCGCCGGTTACGGTTCAGGACTTCTCGCCCGTTGCCGAAATCGGCGATTTCTATCTCTGCGCCGGCCAGCTCGTCGGTTACAAACGCCTCGATCTGGCAGTGGAAGCCTTCACGAGAATGGCGGAGAACCTCGTCGTCATCGGCGAAGGAAAGGAGATGACACGGCTCAAGCGCATGGCCGGTCCGACGGTCACCTTCCTCGGCCGGGCGCCCTTCCCCGTGCTGAGAGATATGCTCGCCCGCTGCCGCGCCCTCGTCTTTCCCGGCGAGGAGGACTTCGGCATCGTTCCGGTCGAAGCCATGGCGAGCGGCCGGCCTGTCATCGCCTTCTGCGGCGGCGGTGCGCTGGACAGCATCGTTCCCGACCGCACCGGCATCCTGTTCCAGGAACAGTCCGTGCAAGGGCTGATCGAGGCCGTAAGGCGCTTTCGGTCGATGGAAACGGCATTCCGCCCGGACCTGATCCGCAATCATGCCCTCCAGTTCAGCGAAGCAAACTTCAAGGCGAAGATGCAACAAATCATCGACGCGGAGCTGATGCAGCGGCATGGCGCGGGATCCCGCATCCCCGAGCGTGCCGCCGCCTAGTTTCAGGGTTGCAGATCGGTGCAGAAGGGAAAGGTGGCATTTTGTTAGGTTTCCACACACGCAGCGAGGAACGCGACCGCTACGCGGACCGCAAGCGGATCGCTACGCTCGAAAGGGTTCTCGACGAGATCGAGGTGGAGCTGGTCGCCGAAAAGACAGGCTTCCAGAGGCGCTACGAATCCGCCGCCTCCACTGCCGCCTTCGCCCAGCAATACTACGAAGACGAGGTCCGCGACGCCCGATCGTCGGCGAAGGTGGACGATCTCACGCACTCGCTGAAGACGTTCGGAGCACGCATCGCGGCGCTGGACAGTCAGATCAGCCTTGTCACGGGGCTGCGACGAACCGTTCGCTCTTTCGTCGCCAGGCACGGCGTTGAATAGCTCCTCCCAACAGTCACCCGATGCGATGCGCGCCCTTCGCGGTTGTGCATCCTGCACCTCCCAAATTGATTAGACCGATGGGCCGGATACCCTGATAGATAGAGAATGCTAACACCTATGCGTTGGGAATCTTGCACAAATATCTTAGCTGCATCAAACAGATACGGCTCTATGATGTGCTCTTATGACACGCAAATCGGGCCGTGTGGACGGGCATGGGCGATGCGGATTTCGAGGCGATAAGTTTCCTCAATTCCTTCATCAAATTGCCGCACAAACAAGAAGCCTTGTGTTCGACAGCGGAGCAGAACGCGACCAACTCAACTGTCGGCAAACCGGGCAAGTACGGGTGATGTGGCACGCTAGCAGTTCCCAAAGACCGATCGCGCGGACCGACATGCCAAAGGTGCTGTCGCTCATCCAAAAGAACGTCGGCGATTTTGCGCTGGATGTCTCGGGCCTGCACGTCGTGGTCCCGGCAACCGTGGGGTACCGCGCGGCGACGGCGACGCTCGCGCTTCTGGCCGGCGCCACGAGCGCGACGGCCATCACCCGCCCCTCCAACCGCTATCACTCCGCCCAGGAGGCGGCGGATATAACGCTGTCGCTGGCAGCGCTGGCCGGGGTCCGTGGCCGTGTCACGATCAGCGAGCGCATCGACCACCAGACCTGCAGCAACACGAACATCCTCTTCAACAGCGAACCCATCCCCCCCATCACGCGGTCGATCATCGAGCGACTGCCCAGACACTCGGTCATAGCGATGGTGAGCGAGCCTTGGATGCTGTTGAAGGGAGAAATCGACATCAGGGCATGCCAGGAGCATGGAATCCCCATCTCCGCCGTCAACGAGTCCCATCCCGCGATCGGCGGGGCGGACTACCAGGCGGCTCTATGTCTCAAGCTTTTCCAGGAAGCGGGTATAGCGATCGGCAAGGCCTCGGTCGCGCTCATTTGCGGCAACCCGCTGGCCCGCAACCTCGAGCGGGGCATGCGGGCGGCGGGCGCGCAGGTCGAAGTGTTTCCCAATCCGGACATGGTGTTCACGCATTCCTGGGACGCCGTCGTCCTGGCGCAACGGCCGACAAACCGGCCGAGCCTCGGCATCCATGATCTCGGACGCATCGCCAAGGTCGCCCCAAACGCGGTCATCCTCCAGTACTGGGGAGATATCGACCGCAAGGCAGCGCGCTATTTTGGGCTCAAGGTCTGGCCGCCGCGCACCCCCGGCAAGAGCCAGATGGGCATGCCGCTGGAGGCGCTGGGGCCTGAACCGACAGTGCGCCTCATCGCCGGCGCACTCAAGGCTGCCGAACTTGTCCTGGCAGGCGGTCCCTCCGGCCCCGGCGGAGTGGCGCAGCTTTTCAATTCCTCCGACTGGACCCTATAGTGTGTTGGCCTGCAGGATGCGTCGGAGGGTCTCATATCGACGGGGCAGCTTGCCTTTTCGCAGCTTTGCGATCATCGTGCCTAACGCTATGAAGCATCGTTCGGCGCGTCAGGTCGTTACTTTTCTGCTCACGGTGTTCGTGACCGTGGGTGTGAACCTGTCTGCGGTCCGGGCCGGCGATATGACGGTTCAGATGGCCACGGCGGAGATGACTGCCTCCGTCGACGGGCACTGCCAGGATTGCCCGGAGCCCGGCGATGACCGCGGCGCGCAGGCGCTCTGCCCGGCGGCGGCCTGCGCCGCTCCCGCCCTCGCCGTGCTTCCGCTTGTGCCGACGACGGCGACAGCCATGGTCTCGGCCCCGTCGTTGCGGCCATCCGCCCCGATGAGCGGGCGGACCTCCCTGCCCGACCCACACCCTCCCAGACCCGGCGTCCTCGTGTAACGTGGCGTCGGCCGCTCCACGCGGCTGACGTCTGCGCACTCCCATGCGTCCGTATGCGCATTAGCGCTGCGGCCACTATCTTAACCGTCCACAGGACGTAGGGCATGAGCAATCATTTCAGCAATCCCATCTCGCGCCGGCGGCTTCTCCAGGCCGGCGCCGGGCTCACCGCCATGGCGTTCCCAGCGCTTCGCCCCGCGCAGGCTTCCGTCGGCAGCGAATATCGGATCACCGCGAAGCCGGGGCGTGTGCCGCTGCTCGGCGGCCGCTACCCGGAAACGGCGGTGTGGAACTACAACGGCGCGGTACCAGGACCGGAAATCCGGGTTCGCCAGGGCGAAAGGCTGCGGGTCGCCGTCGAGAACCGGCTCGACGAGGAGACCACCGTCCACTGGCACGGCTTGCGCGTGCCGAATGCGATGGACGGTGTGCCGCATCTCACCCAGCCGCCGATAGCGCCGGGCGAGACCTTCATCTATGCCTTCGACTGCCCGGATGCCGGCACCTTCTGGTATCACCCGCACCAGCGCGGTTCCGAGCAGGTGGGTCGCGGCCTTTACGGTCCGCTGATCGTCGAGGAGCCCGAGCCGATCGCCGTCGACCGTGACGTCACATGGGTGCTCGACGATTGGCGGCTGCTGCGGGACGGGCAGATCAGCGACGACTTCGATAACATGATGGACGCCGGCATGGCGGGGCGGATCGGCAACACGGCCACCGTCAACGGCCGCCTGCCCGAGACCTTCGCCGTGCGCGGCGGCGAACGCATTCGCCTGCGGCTGATCAACGCCGCCAACGCTCGCATCTTCGCCCTTGCGTTCGAGGGTCACCGCCCGCGCGTCGTCGCCCTCGACGGGCAACCGGTCGAGCCGCACGCGCCGGACAATGACCGGGTCGTCCTGGGGCCGGCCATGCGCGCCGACCTCGTCATCGACATGACCGGCGCCCCCGGCGCGCGTTTCCAGGTGATCGACACTTTCTACCGGGACCTGGAATACCGCTTGTTGGACCTCGTCTACGCCGACCCCCCCTTGCGCGAAGCCCCGCCCGACACACTCCTCCGCCTGCCCGACAACCCGCTGGCCGAGCCCGACCTCGCAACCGCTGAGCGCCATGAGGTTACCTTCGGCGGCGGTATGATGAGCGGAATGATGGGCGGCGGCATGATGGATGGAGGCATGCCCGGCAGAGACATGGGCGGGATGATGGGCGGGATGATGGATCGCATGATGCCGGGAATGCGTCATGACGGCGTTTGGACGATCAACGGCATCGCCGCCGAAGGTCACGTGATGGACCCGATGCTCACGCTCGCGCGCGGCCGCTCCTATGTGCTGGCCCTCCACAACGATACGGCCTGGCACCATCCGATCCACCTGCACGGCCATTCCTTCCGCGTGCTTGGCCGCGAAGGCACGCCTACGCGCCACCGTGAGTGGCAGGACACCGTGCTGATGGCGCCGCGCGAGCGGGTCGAGATCGGGCTTGTCGCCGACAACCCGGGCGACTGGATGTTCCATTGTCACGTCCTTGAACATCAGGCGGCGGGTATGATGGGCGTGATCCGGGTCACCTGACACTGAAAAGACAATGCGAAATGCGAAAGAAAGGAACTTGGCTCATGAAACGGACTTTTCCGGTATCGATCATCGTTGCGGCAATCATCGGCGCCGCCGCCGCAATGGCGAGCGGCGCGCCGGCGGCGGCGGCCGAGGCGAAAGCCGCGACCCTCTACAAGAATCCGCAATGCGGATGCTGCGAGGGATATGCCGAATACCTGCGCGACAACGGGTACGCGGTCTCGGTCAAACCCACGCACGACCTCGCCCTCATGAGCCGCGAGGCCGGCATCCCGGACGACTACCAGGGCTGCCATCTGACTTACATCGACGGCTACGTCGTCAGCGGCCACGTGCCGGTGGGCATCGTCGACCGGCTTATGAGTGAGCGCCCCGACATCAAAGGCATCACCCTGCCGGGCATGCCCATGGGTTCGCCCGGCATGGGCGGCGAGAAGTCGGAGCCGTTCACCGTCTACGGGATCGCCGACGGCGCGCCGGAGGTTTACGCCGTCGAGTAGCTGAAACCGCGCTATAGCATTTTGCAGTCAGGTGGTATCACCTGACGTCCGCATAAATGCGGAAAAACAAAGAGATAGAGCGTCCTTTGTGCGTCCGAACGGACGCACAAAGGACGCTCTAGCCGCGAGCCCACCTCACATCAGGTCGCGCACGAGTTCTGGGAGTATCTGCAAGTCCCGGAGCGCTATCTTGAGAGCGGCCTGCTGCGGGCGCGAGAGCGCGGCGATCTCCACCTTGTTGGAGACCGGGATGCCCTGGTGCCGGTCGCGGCTCTGCTGGGCGAGCGTAAGCGAAAGCACGAGGTCGTGGGCGGACAGCACGCGGCGGAGCGACACTTCGCTGCCGATCTCCCGCTCGAGCAGCCCCTCGAGACGCGCGCGGGTAGAGCGCACCCGGATATCGTGGCGGATCGACAGTGTGCGCGCCGCCGACACGACGGGGAAAAGGGCGAAGCGCTTGAGGTCCAACCGCCCCTCTTCCGTGCGAAACCGCCCGAACAGTGTGAACGGCGACGCCAGGTTCGCAAGCTGCTCGCCAAGCAACAGCGGAAACGGCGCCTCGGCGTGCCCGCGCTGATACGCTTCCTCGAAAAGCGCCTCGCCGAGCCGTCGGTTGCCGTGCACAGGGCTCAGGTCGAAGAAGATGTCGACGTTGAGAAGGTCCTGCGGGCGGGAGCGCCTCACCCATTGGCCGACGCGCTCCTTCCAAAGCGCCAGCGAGCCTCGCCACTCGGCGTTCTTCGCCATCACACCGCCGTTGCAATAGGAGATGCCGGCGGTGTCGAGCATGGCGGCGATACGTTCGCCCAGCGCGGCGAACCAGCGGTCTTCCGGCCCGTCCGGCTCTCCGCTTTCGTAGACGATGGCGTTGTCCTGGTCGGCGGCAAGCAGGCTCTCGCCCCGTCCGGCCGAGCCGAGCACGAGCACGGCATAGGGCGAAGGCGGCCCGCCGAGGCCGGCATCGCGCATCTCCTGTTCGGCGAGCACCGCCGCCCGGCGCGTCATCGCCCGCAGTTCCTCGCTGACGATCTCGGCGACGATACCGGCGTCGACCTCCTCGGCGGCCAGTGCACTGGCGACGGCGGGAAGGCTGGCCCAGGCGGCGGCCATTTCGGCGGTGGAGCTTGCTGCATCGATCGTGTCATCGAGTTGGATCGCCACGCTGGCACGCAGGCGCAGAAGATCGCGCGCCGAGATCACGCCGGCAAGCGCATCTTTTTCGTCGCGCACGCCGAGGTGGCGGATACCGAGCCGCTCCATGCGGCCGATGGCGCGATAGGCGAAGGCCTGCGCGCGGATGCTGATGAGCGGCCGGCTGGCAAGAGCGCCTGCCGGCTGCTCGAAACTCCTCCCGCCTTGCGCCGCCACCAGCCGCAGCACGTCGCGCTCCGTAATGATGCCGTAATCGCCCACCGGCCCACCCGGTTCGCCGCTCTTGCTGACGAGGATCGAGCCGGTCTTCCTTTCCATCATCAATGCCATTGCCGCACGCAGCGGGGTTTCGTCGCGCACAAGCACCGGCGGTCGCCTCATGAGATCGCCGACGTGATGGCGGTAGGCGAAGGGATCGACGGCGGCGAAGGACGGCAGGGTGTCCGGGCTCGACGCCGGTTCGTCCCAGCCGGCCCTGTGCTGCCGTTCCCGCTCCTTGGCAAGCCGCAGCAAGGAGCGCTCGGCCTCGGCGAGCGTGCGAATGCCGCACGCCTGCAGCCGGGGCAGAAGCGCCGCGAAGATTTTCGCCGCGGAGATGGCATCTCCAAGCGCCTGGTGGCGCCCCGTCACATCGATGCCGAGCCAGGCGGCGATCGCCTCCAACGACGGGTCCCGAAGCTCGGGGTTGACGAGATGGCTCAGCGTGCGCACGCACAGCGTTCGCGGCCGCTTCCACTCGAGGCCGGCGCGGCGGGCCTCCTGTTTGGCAACCGCCATGTCGAAGCCGACGGCATAGCCGACCAGAAGGCGCCCGGCGCGGAACGCCTCGAAGCGTTCCCAGGCCGTGGCGAAGCTCGGCGCCTGGCGCACCATCGCATTGGTAATGCCATGGATGCGCATGGCTTCGGGCGGGATGGGCACCGCGGGATCGACCAGGGTCTCGAACGTGCGGTCCGGACGCATCGCCCCATCGGCGATGGCGACGCCGCCAAGCTGGACGATGCGCGCCTTGCGCGGATCGAGCCCGGTGGTCTCCGTGTCGATCGCCACCGCGTCGAGCGCGATCAGCGGAACCGCTCCGACAACCGCCTGCATAGCGCCTCCCCTTGCCGCGCCCTGCCCGTAAACGGCTTATAGCGCGTCTCCATACCCTACGCCATGAGGCGTCCCGGCGCGGAGGCCCTACCCGATGCGCAGCGAATCGTCGTCGAGCTCCTCGCCGCCGCGCACGCGGCGGAACATGGCGACGAGGTCGTCCACGCCCATGTTCTTGCGGCGGTCGCCGGTGATATCGAGCACGATGCGGCCTTCGTGCAGCATGATCGTGCGCGAGCCGAGGTCGAGTGCCTGGCGCATGGAATGGGTGACCATCAGCGTCGTCAGCCCATGGGCGGCGACGAGGCGGCGGGTAAGGTCGATGACGAACTCGGCCATGCCCGGGTCGAGGGCGGCCGTATGTTCGTCGAGGAGCAGCACCTCGGCGCCGGCGAGCGTGGCCATGACGAGGGCGAGCGCTTGCCGCTGACCGCCCGACAGCAGGCCCATGCGGTCGCCCATGCGGTCTTCCAGGTCGAGGCCGAGCTCGGCCACCCGCTCGCGCAGGAGCGCCCGCCGGTCGGCGTGGAGAGCGGATCTGAGGCCGCGCCGGGCGCCGCGCATCGCCGCAAGCGCCAGGTTCTCCTCGATGGAAAGGTCGGCGCAGGAGCCGGCGAGCGGATCCTGGAAGACGCGAGCAACGCGGCGCGCCCGTTTGGCCGGGGCCTCCCGCGTGACGTCGCGGCCGCCGATCTTGATCGTGCCCTTCTGCGGCGGCGCATCGCCGGCGATTGCCGCCAGAAGCGTCGACTTGCCGGCGCCGTTGGAGCCGATGACGGTGGCGAACTCACCCTCTGTCAGCGCCAGGTCGATGCCGTTGACGGCTCGACGCTCGATCGGCGTGCCGGGGTTGAAGGTGACGTGGAGCGCCTCGACGGAGATCATTGGACGGCCCTCCTGCGGGCGCGCAGCTTCGGCAGGATCAGCGCCAGCGTGACGAGGACGGCGGTGACGAGGTTGAGGTCGGACGCCTTGAGGAACAGAAAATCCGCCGAAAGCGCCAATTGCACGGCGACGCGGTAGACGACCGAGCCGACGACGACGGACAGAAGCGCCACCAGCATGGCGCGGCTGCGGAACAGCGTCTCGCCGACGATGACCGCAGCAAGCCCCACAACGATGGTGCCGACGCCCGAGGTGACGTCGGCAAAGCCGGCGATCTGCGCGAACAGCGCGCCGCCCAACCCCGTCAGCGCGTTCGACAGGCCCATGCCGAAATAGATCTGGCGGCCGACATCGACGCCGTTGGCCCGCGCCATGCGCGGATTGGCGCCGGCCGCACGCGTCGCAAGGCCGAAATCGCTGCCGAGAAAGCGTGCCAGAAGCAGCACGGTCGCAAGCACCAGGACGGCCAGCACCGCCGGCCGCACCAGGTGGTCGGCAAGGCCAAGGTCGTAAAACGGCGTGATCACGGTCTCCCGGTTGAGCACGGCCATGTTGGGCCGGCCCATGATGCGCAGGTTGACCGAGAAGAGCGCGATCATGGTGAGGATCGAAGCGAGCAGGTTCAGGATGCCGAAGCGGACATTGAGGAAGGCCGTCACCAGCCCGCACAGGGAGCCGCCGATAGCGGCGAGCACACAGGCAAGCCATGGGTCCCAGCCGGCGGTGATCGCCACGGCAGCCACCGCCGCCCCCAGCGGAAAGGAACCGTCGACGGTGAGGTCCGGAAAGTCGAGCACGCGGAAGGCGAGATAGACCCCGAGGGCGACGAAGCCGTAGATCAGGCCAAGCTCGACGGCGCCCCAAAAAGCGATTGCAGACATTGGATCGAAGTGCTCCGCAGCGAATATCCAAACTTGCGCCTTCCGGTGGCCCGAACGGGCGGTCAGTGCAAGGAAAAAATGGGGGGTGCGGCTTTAGGGGCTGGTCGGCGCGCGGCCGCACGGCCCCCTCTGGCCCTGAGCTTGTCGAACGGGCCGGCCATCTCCCTCTCGAGGGGGGAGAGGCGCCGTCATCGGCGGCTTTCGCCTCAACCTGGCGGGTTCGCATGCCAGCACTTCTTCCCCCTTGAGTACCCTCGAGGGGGATATGGCCGGCCCGTTCGACAAGCTCAGGGCCAGAGGGGGTTCAAGCGGCCGCGCGCCGACTTCAGATTCGCGCGCCGATGTCAGCCTCGCCAGCCCTACTCGATAACCTTCGAGGCCCGCTGCACCATCTCATCGGGAAGCGTTACGCCCATCGCCTCCGCCGCCTTGCGGTTGACCACCAGGTCGGTGCCGGCGGCGAAGGTCACCGGAACGGCGCCCGGCTCCTCGCCCTTGAGTACGCGCACCACCACCTCGGCGGTCTGCTTGCCGAGCGCGTAGTAGTCGAAGCCGATGGAGGCCAGCGTGCCGCGTTCCACAGAGTCCGTGTCGCCGGAGATCAGCGGCAGGTCGTTCTGCTCGGCCACCGCCACCAGCGCCTCGAGCGCGGAGACCACGGTATTGTCGGTGGGCACGTACATGGCGTCCGCCTTGCCGACCAGGCTGCGCGCCGCCGCCTGCACGTCAGCCGACTTGTTGGCCGCCGCCTCGACCACCGAAAGCCCCTCTTCCTCCGCCGCGTTGCGGAAGTGCTCGAGCAAGGCCACCGAGTTCGCCTCGCCGGGATTGTAGACGAAGCCGATGCTTTCCACCGACGGCACCAGTTCCCTGATGAGCGCAACGTGCTCGGCGATCGGCGTCAGGTCGGACACGCCGGTGACGTTTCCGCCCGGCGCCTCGATAGATTCGACCAGGCCGGCGGCCAGCGGGTCGGTGACCGCCGAGAAGACCACCGGGATATCGCGGGTAGCCGCGGCGACCGCCTGGGCCGAGGGGGTGGAGATCGGCACGATCACGTCCGGCGCGTCGCCCACGAATTCGCGGGCGATCTGGGCGGCCGTGGCGGGATTTCCCTGCGCGGACTCGTAAGCGAATTCGAGGTTCTCGCCTTGGCGGTAACCGGCCTCCTCCAGCCCGTCGCGGACGCCGTCACGCACGGCGTCGAGCGCCGGGTGCTCGACGATGGCCGTCACCGACACTTTGACGGTCTGGGCTGAAGCTGCCGTCGCCAGGGCAAGGCTCGCCGCGGCGATAAGAAGAAGTTTTCGCATGGGTATCTCCCTAGTCGATGTTGCCTGATGTTCTTTTTGGGCGGACTGGTTGTCGGCCACGATCCGCAGCTACCGCACCGGTGCAGCCCCGAAAACCGCCAACTGCAATGCAGCGGCCAACTCTTGGCGACTTGCCCGGAGATGTCAATCTGGACAGGATTGAGGCTGGAGTGAATTCAGGCTGGTGCGGATTTGGGCTGGTTCGGCTTTGAGGAGAGACGCGATGCGGGTCGGCCAGGTGGAACGTCTTCGCGCCGCAGGGCTGCGCGGCCCGCTCAGTCGTCGCGGTAAACCTTCTCCCGCCGCTCGTGGCGCTCCTGCGCCTCGATGGAGAGCGTGGCGATGGGGCGGGCGTCGAGGCGCTTCAGCGAGATCGGCTCGCCCGTCTCCTCGCAATAGCCGTAGGTGCCTTCGTCGAGGCGCTGCAACGCGGCATCGATCTTGGCGATCAGCTTGCGTTGGCGGTCGCGCGCCCTCAGTTCGATGGCCCGGTCGGTCTCCGAGGAGGCACGGTCGGCAAGGTCGGGATGGTTGGCGTTCTCCTGTTGGAGCGCGTCCAGCGTCTCGCGCGCCTCCCGCAGGATATCGCTCTTCCAGTTGATCAGCTTACCGCGGAAATAGGCGCGCTGGCGCTCGTTCATGAAGGGTTCGTCCTCGGAGGGGACATATTTGGCATCGACGGTATCGCTCATCGCTCACCCCACTGCTTACCAGCGGCGCCTATATATTCGGGCGCGACGGCGGCGACAAGCGTAAACCGGGCTGCAATAACACAATTGTCAGAATCGCCGACATTTTTTGGTGATAGCGGTCGTCGCTCGGCGGTGTGCGGTTTTCGTTCCGCGGGCGGCCGGTGCGTCAGCCATTTCATCGCCGCGCCCCATCGCCTATATCCGGAAGGCCTTGAACGAATCGGGGGATGCCCTTGCCATCGCTGACCAGTCTGGCCGACGAGGCCCGCATTGCCCTCGATACCGTCGCGGACCGCGCCACCGGCCTCTGGTCGCCGTCGGTCAGGCTCGGCGTTACCGGCCTTTCGCGTGCCGGCAAAACCGTCTTTATCTCCGCGCTCGTCCACAATCTCGTCCATGGCGGCCGCCTGCCGCTGTTCGAGGCACAAGCCTCGGGGCGGATCGCCAAGGCCTATCTCGAGCACCAGCCCGACGATGCCGTGCCGCGCTTCCAGTACGAGGACCACATCGCCGATCTTGTGGACAAGCGCATCTGGCCGGCATCCACCCGCGCCATTTCGGAACTCAGGCTCACCGTCGAATACGAATCGGCATCGGCCTTTGGGCGCATGTTCTCGCGCGGGCGGTTATCGCTCGACATCGTCGACTACCCCGGCGAATGGCTGCTCGACCTGCCGCTCATCGGCAAGAGCTTCGAGACCTTCAGCCGCGAAGCCATGGAGTTGGCCGAGCTTCCGGTGCGCGAGGAGGTCTCCAGGCCTTGGCGCCAGCTTGCCGCCAGCGTCGATCCCGATGCTGCCGCCGACGAGATGCTGGCGCGGCGCCTGTTCGACAGCTTCTCGGCCTATCTCGCCGCCTGCAAGGAGGATGCCCGCGCCCTCTCCACCCTGCCGCCCGGCCGCTTCCTGATGCCGGGCGATCTCGAGGGTTCGCCGGCGCTCACCTTCGCGCCGCTCGCCAATCTCAGCGAAGGCCGGGCGCGCCCCGGCTCCATGCGGGCGATGATGGAGCGGCGCTACGAGGCCTACAAGACCCACGTCATAAAGCCCTTCTTCCGCGAGCATATCGCCCGGCTCGACCGGCAGATCGTGCTGGTCGACGCCATGCAGGCCATCAATGCCGGCGCCCCGGCGGTGGCCGATCTGGAACGCGCGCTGACGGAGATCCTCGCCTGCTTCCGCCCTGGCCGCGGCAGTCTCCTGACCGGCCTCGTCTCCCGCCGCATCGACCGCATCCTGATCGCCGCCACCAAGGCCGACCACATCCACCACGAAAGCCACGACCGGCTGCAGGCCATCGTGCGGCGGCTTGCCGACCGCGCCATCGCGCGGGCCGACTTTTCCGGTGCCGCCGTCGAGGTGGTGGCGATGGCCGCCGTGCGCGCCACCCGCGAGGGCACGGCGACACGCGGACGCGAGACGCTTCCCGTCATCATCGGCAGCCCGCTCGCCGGCGAGACCATCGGCGAGGATACCTTCGACGGCGAGACGGAGACGGCGATCTTCCCCGGCGACCTGCCGGAAAGTCCCGCCGCCTTCTTCCGCAAGGACGTCGCTCCCACGTCCGGCGATCCGGCGATCCGTTTCGTGCGCTTCCGCCCACCGAAGCTGGAGCGCACCGCCGAAGGGGTGACGCTTTCCCTTCCGCACATCCGCCTCGACCGCGCCCTTCAGTTCCTTCTGGGAGACCAGCTCGCATGAGCCGCCGCCCCGCCGCCTTCCGCCTCGAACCGTCCGAGACGCCGAAAAAGCCTGAGCCTCGGGAGAGCGGGCGTGGGCCGCGCGCGATGAAGGTGGACGAAGCGGTCACCGTCACGCCGGCGGAGATCGACATCTTCGAGGCGCTGGAGCCGGCCGCCGCCCCGCCGCCGCCGGCCACGGGCACAAGGCGGGGCTCGCGGCTCGGCAAGATCTTCTTCGCCGCCTTCGGCCTCCTCGTATCGCTGGCAGTAGGTCTGTGGACAGACCGGCTCATCCGCGACCTCTTTTCGCGCGCCGACTGGCTCGGCTGGCTGGCCGTGGCGCTTGCCGCAATCGCCGCGCTCGCCCTTGTCGCCATCCTTATCCGCGAGTTCATCGCCCTTGCCCGCCTCGCCTCCGTGGACAGGATGCGCCGCCGTGCCGAGAAAGCGTATGAAGGCGACGACGCACGCGCTGCCCGCGCGGTGGTGTCCGACCTCACCGCGCTTCTGGCCGGCCACCCGGAGACGGCGGCGGGACGGCAGGCGCTCAAAGGCCTGGAAGGCGACATCATCGATGGGCGCGATCTCCTGCACATCGCCGAGAAGGAGCTGCTCGCTCCCCTCGATGCCCGCGCCCAAAAGCTGGTGCTGGACGCCGCCAAGCGTGTCTCCGTGGTGACGGCCGTCAGCCCGCGGGCTCTGCTCGATGTCGGATACGTGCTCTTCGAGGCCGGGCGTCTTCTCCGACGCCTGTCGGAGCTCTACTGCGGCCGGCCGGGTTTCCTGGGCTTCCTGCGGCTGTCGCGCAGCGTCGTCGCCCATCTTGCCGTTACCGGCTCAATGGCCGTGGGCGAGACGTTCGTGCAGCAGATCGTCGGCCATGGCATCGCCGCGCGGCTGTCGGCGAAGCTCGGCGAAGGCGTTGTCAACGGCATGCTGACGGCGCGGGTAGGCATCGCGGCGATGTCGGCCATCCGCCCCCTCGCCTTCCACGCGGTCCAGCGCCCCGGCATGGGAGATTTCCTGAAGGCCGTGACGCAATTCGCCTCAAAGGCGCAGGGAACACCTGCGGACAAGCCTAAATGACCGCGTAATAAGACTTGTCTAACCTGGCCGCCTCCTCCACTCTCGGCAAACTGTCATCGGTCGGCAAGAAGAGCGGCCGGCGGTGACAAAGCGTTAACCAAAACTCTTCATGCTTGCCGTGCCTGTTCTCGCCAGCTGTCCATCCAGGTGCCCATGTCTTCGACCTTGCGCAATTTCGCCCTTCTGCCTCTTGCCGCGACGCTTGCCACCGGCGTTGCCTTTTCCGCCCATGCCTTCGAACGCGACAAGCGGTTTTTCGAGCAGGTGGAGGGCAACTGGTCCGGCCCCGGCGAGATCGTCGCCGGCAAGTACAAGGGCACCAAGTTCATCTGCAACTTCGCCGGCACGACGCCGGGCGGAAAGATCGGCATGGCGCTCGACGGGGGCTGCCGGGTCGGTGTCTTCAACCAGGAAATGTCGGCCAAGGTGGAGCGCTTGGCCTCCGGCTACCGCGGCACATTCCTCGACGGGGCGGCCGGCAAGGGGCTCGACGTCGTGAGCGGCACGGTGAAGGACGGCCACGCCGTCTTCGCCATTCACCGCAACGAGTTGACCGGCGCCATGCGCGCCCAGATATCCGACAAGGATACGATGAACGTCACCATCTCCGTCCATGTCGAGGAGGAGCTGGTGCCTGTCATCGGCATAACGCTCAAGCGCCTCGATACGAGGACGGTGGGGGCGGTGGCCAACTGAGCAATTCCAGGAAAGTGGAAACCGGATTTCCGTCCGGAATTGCGACAAAACAACGAGTTGGACAAGTTCATTCAATGAAACGATGAACTGGTCTAAGTCTTCCACCAGCTACCATCGGCGCTGACCTGCTCGATACCGGAGATATCCAACCGGTCGAGGTGTTCGGCGACCCGCCGCCCCTCCACCACCAGGTCGGGCGCAATCTCCGCCAACGGCAAGAGCACGAAGGCGCGCTCCAGCATGCGCGGGTGCGGGACCACCAGCCCGCCCTCCGACACCCGCTGCCGCCCGTACACCAGGATGTCGATGTCGATCAGGCGCGGGCCCCAGCGCTCGCGGCGCTCGCGTTTCAGGGCGCGCTCGGTATCGAGGCACAGTTCGAGGAGCCGGCGGGGCGGCAGGCCGGTACGGATCTCGGCGACGGCGTTCAGGAAATCCGGCTGGTCCTCGATGCCCCAGGGGGGCGTGCGGTAGAGCGCGGAGACCTTTTCAACATGCACGTCGGCATCGGCATTCAGCGCGCGAAGCGCTGCCGCCATCGCCTTTGCGGGCTCGCCGATATTGCCGCCGAGACCGAGGAAGGCGCGGGTTTCATTGCGGCCAGTCAATCGTCACCTCGACATGATCGAGCACGCCGGGAACCGGCGCGTTCGGCTTTCTAATGGTGATGGAGGCGCGCTCGATCTGCGGAAAGCGCTTGCAAAGCGCCTTGCCGACCTCCAGCGCCAGCGCCTCGATCAGAAAGCGCCGCTTGCCGGTAACGATCTTCTCGATAACGGAGAAGGCGACGCCGTAATCGACCGTCTCCTCGATGGAATCTTCTTCCAGCGCCCGGCCGGGCTCCACGGCAAGCTCGGCATCGACGTAGAAGCGCTGGCCGAGCGTCTCCTCCTCGTCATGCACGCCGTGGCGCGCGAAGAAGGCGCAGTTCTTCATCCGGATGATGTACATGGGCGCGATCCTGCTATTTTCCGGCCGCTCGTGGTCTGACCCAAACAGATGGCCCCATCTGTTTGGAAAAGTCAGCCCACAAGCTATTGATCTGGTGGGGCGATGTGTCCTGACAGATGGGTACCATCTGTCAGGATCGCGCCATTAGCATAGCATCGGCCATGCGAAGCGCATCCCTGTTCTCGGCGACGTCGTGCACACGGAAGATGGCCGCGCCCTTGAGGCGCAGAAGCGCACTGGTCGCCGCCGTGCCGACCGCCCGTTCCTCGACGTCGCGGCCGGTGAAATGGCCGATGAAGCGCTTGCGCGACGTTCCGACGGCGAAAGGAAAGCCCAGGCCCGCCAGTTCGCCGAAGCGCGCCATGATCTCGGCATTCTCTTGCGGATCCTTGGCGAAGCCGAAGCCAGGATCAAGGACGATCTGCCCGTCCGCCACGCCGGCCTTGCGGGCGATCTCGACGGAGCGGCTCAGGAAAGCGAACTGGTCGGCGATCACGTCGGGCAGCTTCTCCCGCTCCCGTCCCGTGTGCATCAGCATAAGCCCTGCCCCGGTCTTCGCCGCGACCTCGGCGATGGCGCTCTCCTTGTAGAGGCCCCACACGTCGTTGACGATGTGCGCGCCCGCATCGATGGCGAGCGCCGCCGTCTCGGCACGGTAGGTGTCGATGGACAGGACGGTGTCCTTCCCCTTGGCCAGCGCCTCGACGACCGGCAGCACGCGGTCCTGCTCCTCGGCGGCGCCGATGGGTGCGGCGCCGGGCCGGGTCGATTCCCCGCCGATATCGATGATCGCCGCCCCCTCGGCCAGCATGGCTTGCGCCCGCGCCACCGCGCTTTCGGCGGCCGTATAGCGGCCGCCGTCGGAGAAACTGTCGGGCGTGACGTTGAGCACGCCCATGATGCGCGCCTGCGCCCCCAATTCGAGGGTGCGCCCATGAGCGATTTTCCAGTGCCGCGTCTCGATCATCCCTTCAGGTCCCGTCCGCCTGTCCGCACCGTCTTGTGGGATGCCTGCGGGACAAAATCAATCGGCATTCGCGCGGCCGAACTTTTGTGCGTGCGAACGGACGCACGGCGTTCTAGAGACGAGCCGCCTGCAGCTTTTCGTTGCACCGGCCCCGCCATTGCCGCAATGTGTCGCCCGGAGGGCTTCATGCAACGCGTACTCCTCACCGTGTTCCTGCTGGCCGCGACCGTGCCGCCGCTCGGCGCCGCGACGCTTTCGAAAACCTACAGCTATTTTCCCATTGGCGGCCTGACATTGCCGGAGATCGAGCGGCAGCTGCAGACACAGGGGCCGATGTTGGATAGCACCGGGCAAAGGCATCCCGGCGCCACGAATATGAAGTTCACCACGCGCGTCGACTATGCCGAAACCGGCAGATACTGCCGCATCGCCGACGCGCGCGTTTCGGTGAAAGCCAGCGTCATCCTGCCGAAATGGCGCCAACGCCGCCGCGCGGAAAATGAAGTACGGCTGATCTGGGATACGCTTGCCCGCGACATCAAGCGCCACGAGGAAAGCCATCTCAGCATCGCCAAGAATCATGCGCGGCTTCTGGAGGACACTCTGAAGGGCCTGTCGCGGCAGAGGAGTTGCGACGTGCTTGCCAAAAAGGTGGAAGAGGCGACGGCAGGCGTCCTGGCCGACCACGATGCCGCCCAGCAGCGTTTCGACTATATCGAAAGCATCAATTTCGAAAGCCGCCTCCTGCGCCTCCTGCGCTATCGGCTGGAGCAGATCGAGGCCGGCCGGCTGGCGCAATAATGCGCCGCGCTAGCGCAAGATGCGCTTAGGCTGAGTCAACCCACCGCCGTCATCCCGGCCGAACGGAGTGAGGGCCGGGATCCATTCCGTGACATCGACGTTCCGGCCCGCTTCGCCGGAGCTTCAGCGAGGCGAGAATGGGTCCCGGACAGCCTCCGCTTCGCTCCGGCTTCCGGGATGACGCCGCCAGCGTGATCCAACTTCAATGCATCCCGCACTATCACGCCACACCCAGCTTCTTCTGCAGGCTGGTCGAAGAGGTGGTGTACTGGAAGACGACCTTCTCGTTCGGGTGCACGATGCGTTTGGCCGCTTGCGCCATCAGGGCGGCTTCGTGGAAGCCGGAGAGGATGAGCTTCAGCTTGCCCGGATAGTGGTTGATGTCGCCGATGGCGAAGATGCCGGGCTCGGATGTCTCGAACTTCTCCGTGTCGACGGGAATGAGGTTCTCATTTAAATTGATGCCCCACTCGGCGACGGGTCCGAGCTTCATCGTCAGGCCGAAGAAGGGCAAGAGCCGCGTGCAGGCGATCTCCACCTCGTCCTCTGGCCCCTTCACCGTCGCGCTTTTCAGCATGCCGTTCTCGCCGGTGAGCGCCCTCACCTGGCCGACCTGGAAATCGATCTTTCCGGCCTCCTTCAGCGCCAGCATCTTGTTGACGCTGTCGGGCGCGGCGCGGAACTCCGGGCGGCGGTGGACCAGTGTCAGCCGCCGCGCCACCGGCTGCAGGTTGAGCGTCCAGTCGAGCGCCGAATCGCCGCCGCCGACGATCAGAAGGTCTTCGCCACGGAACTCCTCCATGCGCCGCACGGCATAGAAGACGCTTTTTCCCTCATAGGCCTCAATGCCGGGAATGGGGGGCCTTTTGGGCTGGAAAGAGCCACCTCCGGCGGCGATCACCACCACCTTGGCTTCGAACGCCTCCCCCTCGTCTGTCGTCACGCGGAAGCCGCCGTCCGGCAGGCGCTCAAGGCCTGCGACGATGCGGCTGAAGGTGAATTGCGGATCGAACGGCCGGATCTGCTCCATCAGCCGGTCGACCAGTTCCTGCCCCGAGACCACCGGTAGGGCCGGGATGTCGTAGATGGGCTTTTCGGGGTAAAGCTCGGCGCATTGCCCGCCCGGGCGGTCGAGGATGTCGATCAGATGGCATTTGAGGTCGAGAAGGCCGAGTTCGAAGACGGCGAACAGGCCGACAGGGCCGGCCCCGACAATCAGCACATCTGTCTTGGTCACCTTGGTCATGCCCACCTGTCCTCTGAAAAGATATATGACAACTCATATAGGATATGAGAACGGCTACGCTTGGCGCTCCGGCACCCGCACCACCAGCCCGTCCAGTTCCTCGCGCACCCTGATCTGGCAGGAGAGGCGCGAGTTGGGCTGCACCTCGTAGGCGAAGTCGAGCATATCCTCTTCCATCGCCTCCGGCTGGCCGACGACGTCCGTCCATTCCTCGTCCACATAAACGTGACAGGTGGCGCAGGCGCAGGCGCCGCCGCATTCGGCTTCGATGCCGGGAACGCCGTTGCGGATGGCATTTTCCATCACCGTGGAGCCGTTCTCGGCCTCCACCTCGAAGGTGGCGCCGTCGAAGGCGATGAATGTCAGCTTGGTCATTCGGCGATCCTGAAGGGGTTGTGCTGCATGGACGGCACGGGGAACGATTGCTCACGCCGAGATAATCGCTGCGCGCGGCGTGTCAACCGAGCGAAACGGCGCAGGGGTGCATGCTAGTGGGGCGATCCTCACAGATGGTACCCATCTGTCAGGGCAAATCGCCCAACAGATAAATGGCTTGTGGGCTGACTTTTCCAAACGTACCATCCGTTTGGGTCAGACCACTACGTCAGCAATTCGGCAGCGAAAGCCTGCATTTCCTCGATCAGGAACGCCAGGCGATCTGCCAGCGCCGCCGAGTGCGGCGCCGCCTCCAGTGCCGCCGCGCAGTCGGCCAGCGCGAAAGCGCCGACGGCGCGCGCCGAACCGACGAGGCAGTGCGCCAGGCGGTGGCGCGTCTCGGCATCGGCGCTCGCCAGTTCCCCACGCACGGAGACAGCCTGGGCGAGGAACAGTTGGAGCACCTCGCGCTGCAGCCCGGCATCGCCCTGGGTCTGGCGGGCCAGATGCGTCCGGTCGATCGGCGCTGGATGCCGCTGTCGGTCAAGCATGCCGTTCCCCCTCCTGGACTGCCCGGCGGGCGGCCCGCTCCCACTATCGAACGCCGGCACGAAGCTAGATGGCCACGCGTGCACAAGGTGTTAATGACAGTGGCAGAATGCTTACAATCCCACCAGCCTAGCGTTAACCTTATATTTAAACTTGTAGGCATCTGCCCTAAAACGTGTTTCCATCACAATTCCGTGCCACTACGATACGGTTGGCGCGATGTGGGGCGCATGCGGGTTACGAGGATCCGGGTTCGGAACGACCCAAAAGAGTACAGGGTGACGGCGTATGGCGCGGAATACGACAAAGAAGAAAGCGGAGCAGGACAGTTTCGCAAGGGAGCTTGAGGAAGCCCTCGAGCTGGAGACGGATCAGTTCGAAGCCGCTGCCGGTGATTTTGACCTTGGCGACTTGGACATTGCGGCCTCCATGGAGGACCTGGAGGCGCAGATCTCTCTGGCGGCGGAAGAGCTCGCCCGTGAAGGACGCGAGGACGATATCGACAATGATGTCGAAGTGGAGAACGCTGCCGATCCCATCCCCTCGGAGGGCGAGCCTGCCATGGCGGCCGACGAGGCCGAAGAGGCTGCCGCCGCCCAGGCGGAAAATGCTCACCCCACCGATCGCCCCAACGAGCGGCTGCGCCCGGCGGGGCCCGCCCCTTCTTCGGGTCCGGTGACGTTCGTGCCGGCCAACGACGACCAGCAGCGCGAGCCCGCCCGGATCGCGCACAGGCCCGACCTGCCGGCCCCGCGTACGGTCTATTGGCTTGTCGCCGCCCTGTCGGTCGCCTGGATCGCCGGCGCCGCCGTTTTCGGCAACGTCCTCTACGGCTCGACGCTTTGGCAGATCCGTTCGCTCGAAGGCCTCTTCACCTCGCCGCAGGCGATCGGCCTCGCCATCGGTGCGCTCGTGCCGGTGCTCCTGTTCTGGGGTTTCGCGGTGATGGTCCGCCGCGCCCAGGAGATGCGGGCTGCCGCCCAGCAGATGGCGGATGCCGCCGCGCGCCTGCTTGAGCCGGAGAACCTCGCCCAGGACCGCGTCATGATGGTGGGTCAGGCCGTGCGCCGTGAGGTGCAGGCCATGGGCGACGGCATCGAACGCACCCTGGCGCGCGCCGTCGAGCTGGAAACCCTGGTGCACACGGAAGTGAACGAATTAGAGCGCGCCTATTCGGAGAACGAAACGCGCATTCGCCTGCTTGTCGACAGCCTGGGCAGCGAGCGCGAAGGCATTGTCAGCCACGCCGAGCGCGTGCGCGCTTCGATCACCGGCGCCCACGAAATCCTCAAGGAGGAGCTGGACTCGGCCGGCAAGCAGATTCGCCTCAGCGTCGATGGCGCCTCGCAGCGGCTGACGGATTCGCTTGGTCAGGCGGGCGACGGTCTGGTCGAGCGTATCAACTCGACGGGCGAATCCATCTACCTGGCGATGGACGAGCGCGCCGATACGCTGTCGCGGCACATCAGCACCTCGGGCGACAATCTTGCCAGCCTGCTCGACAAGCGGATCGAGGCGCTCGGCACCTCGGCGGAGGGCTTCATCCAGCGCATGGATGCTTCGAGCGGCGCAATCAGCCACACACTCGACCAGCGCTCCGAAGACCTGGCGCAACGCATCGCCGCCGCGGGCGAAAATCTTTCCGGCCTGCTCGACACGCGGATCGAGGCGCTCAGCACGTCCGCGGAGGGCTTCATCCAGCGCATGGATGCTTCGAGCACAACGGTCAGCCATGCGCTCGACCAGCGTTCCGAAGAGCTGTCGCATCGCATCGCCGCGGCGGGCGACAACCTTGCCAGTCTGCTCGACACGCGCAGCGGCGCGCTGGACACGATGTTCAATGACCGCCTGTCCGGCCTGGTCGCGGCGCTTGGTGAGGCATCCGAGAAGGTCAACACGGAGTTCGATACGCGGCTGAGCCAGCTCGACGGCACCCTGTCGGAGCGTGGCCGCGCGCTTATCAGAGATTTCTCCACACGTGCGGAGGCGCTCGATACGGGCATGCAGAGGCTCGACGCGGCGCTGGAGGCGCGCGCTCGCGCCATCAACGAACAGCTCGTCGAGCGCACGCGCGAGATCGCCGATACCTTCGCCCACGGGCGCGAAGACGTCTCCTCGGCCATCGAGGCGGGCAAGTCCGCCATCGACAACGACCTGTCCGGTCTCGTCGCCTCCA
The DNA here is from genome assembly GCF_009812055.1 of Chelativorans xinjiangensis. Lineage (GTDB taxonomy): Bacteria > Pseudomonadota > Alphaproteobacteria > Rhizobiales > Rhizobiaceae > Chelativorans > Chelativorans xinjiangense. The sequence continues at coordinate 148,164 of NZ_WQNH01000006.1, forward strand.
CCTCCATCATGCTGGAAAACAAGGGCGAGGAGTTCGCCCGGCTGGTGGAGGAAGGCCAGTCGCGGCTCAACGCACGGCTGGATGACAGCTTTGGCCGGTTCGATGCCGTGAAGACGCGCATGGACGAGACCGTCGATCGCCAGATCGAGGCCTTCGCCCAGAGCGAAAACCGGCTGAAGGAGCTGCTCGAGGCCGATCTCAGGAAGCTCGAGGAGACCCACGGCAGCTTTGCCGCCGCGCTCGAGGCCGACATCGCCAAGATCGGCGAGCGCCGCGAGGAGCTGACGGCCGCCATCCGTGCCGACATCGACAACGTCAATGCCGCCTTCACTTCGCAGGTGGGCGTCATCGACGAACGCACCAGCACCATGCAAAGGGCGCTGGCCGTCGGCGTCGACAATGTCCGCCAGACGCTGGAGAACAGCGCCGTCGTGCTGGCCGGTGCCCTGCGCGAGAAGGTGATGGAGGCCACCTCGACGCTCGGCAGCGAGTCCGCCAAGGTGCTGGACGACGTCGACCAGCGCATCGCCGGTATCGACAGCCGCATCGCTGCCCGTACGCAGGAAACGGCCGAGACGCTGACAAACCGCGCCGAGGCACTGGTGCAGACCTTCGAGGAGGCCGACCACCGCATCGCCGCCCGCACGCAGGAGACCGCCGAGACGCTGGCAAACCGCGCGAACGCGCTGGTGCAGACCTTCGAGGAGGCCGACCACCGCATCATCGTCCGCACGCAGGAAACGGCCGAGACGCTGGCAAACCGCGCGAACGCGCTGGTGCAGACCTTCGAGGAGACCGACCACCGCATCGCCGCCCGCACGCAGGAAACGGCCGAGGCGCTGGCAAACCGCGCGAACGCGCTGGTGCAGACCTTCGAGGAGGCCGATCACCGCATCATCGCCCGCACGCACCAGACGTCCGCCGAGCTCGATGCACGCGCCACGGCAATCACCGAGCGCCTGGGCGAGATCGAGAACCGGCTGAAGTCGACCGCCGGCTCGGCAGCCTCCGCTGTCGCCAGCGGCATGCTGGAGGTCGAAAAGCGGCTCGGCGACAGCGTCGGTCGTACGCGGGCCGTGCTTCAGGAAGGCGTCGGCGACGCCGAGGAGCGCCTGAAGCAGGGCGCAGAGCAGGCGGCCAGCCACGTGAGCCAGCAACTGGCGCGCACCCAGGCCGACCTGGTGTCGACCGCCGACACGATCGGCCAGACCTTCGCCCAGGTCAACGAGCACATCTCCAGGCGCACCGGCGAGGCGGCGCGTACGCTGGAAGAGCGCACGCGCGAGTTCAACGCCATGCTGGCCGGGCGCAGCGCCGAGATCGGCCGCATCCTCGACGAGACGGCGCGCCCGCTCGTGGAGCGCTTCGAGGCCAGCGGCGGCGAGCTGCAGCAGGGCATCGAGGCCATTACCAACCGCACCACCGAGCGGCTGCAGCAGGAGAATGCTGCCCTCGTGAACGCCCTGGCCAGCCGCACCGCCGAGGCGCTCGACGCCGTCGAGCGCGCCCGCAACGGCCTCGCCGGCAATGTCGACGAGCTCCTGCAACAGCTGAACGTTTCCGGCGAGCGGCTGGGCCAACTCGTCGATGCCGCGGCGCAGAACCTTTCGCAGGTGGACGAGAAGCTCACCAGCACGACGCGCGAGTTTGCCGCGAACACCGGCAAGGCGGCGGAGACGTTCGCCAACTCGGCAAGCCTCATCAACGCCAATTCCGGCCGGCTCACGGACTTCTCGGAGCGGACGCTGCGAGAGATCTCGACCATCGCCAGCCGCTTCGAGGACCATAGCCGCATGCTGGAAAGCGCCTCGAACCTCCTGGAGAAGGCGCAGTCCGGCCTCAGCTCGTCCCTGGAGGATCGCCAGAGCGCGCTTGAGGCGCTGGCGAACGGCCTTGTCGACAAGTCGCAGCAGATCGAGACCGCCATGAAGTCCTTCGAGGGGCTTCTCGACGGCATGTTCGACACGGCGGAGGGGCGCACGCGCCAGTCCGCCGAGGCGATCCGCGAAGCGATCAACCAGGTCTTGGAAGGCGCCGCCCAGCGCTTTACCGGGGCGACGGAAGATATCCGCCGCACGGCCGCCGAAATCCGCGCCGAGCTGGAAGAGACGCGCGCCGACATGAAGCGTGGCATCGTCGAACTGCCGGAGGAAGCCAGGCAGTCGACCTCGGCCATGCGCGTGGCCATTACGGAACAGGTCAACGCGTTGAAGGAACTGTCGGATATCGTTGCGAAATCCGGCCGCCTGCACGACATCGGCACGAGCGCCGGGGCCACGCCTCAGCCGCCTCGTCCGGCCCCGGTGCCGCCCGCGCAGAACGGCGCGCCGGCCTCAGGCGGCTCGCGTGTTCTGGAGAGGCCGCGCGCCGAGCCGGCGGCCCGTCCCCCCGCCGCCGCAG
>NZ_WQNH01000060.1 GCF_009812055.1 Chelativorans xinjiangensis
ACGACGTCAATAACGACGTCGTTAACGACCTGAACTTACCGGTTCACACCACCTCTCATAAGGCGGTCCTATTCGGCCGGTTACGATGAATCGGCGCTTGACAGCCGCAAAGTCCACAGGAATCAGATCGACGCCAGAGCCAAAAACAACAAAGACGGCCTGCCGGCAGCCTAAGTAATTGTTATATATCGCATTTTATTGATTTATGACGAAAGTGGTTGCGGGGGCGCGCAACCGTCGATATCAGCAGGGCCTTTTCCAGGCAGCGGCATGATGGGCCAAGGTAGCCCAGGTTCGCGCTCGAAGGTTCGTTCCGGCGCCCGTCTTGTCTCACTTCGGTTCCCTGCCTTGCCGACCCAGCGAACGCCATAAAAAGAATACGGGCTTGCTATCCCCAATACCACCGTGGGCATTCCGATCTCATAGACCAACGGCCAAGTTGCGCCAGGAACCGGCGGGAGTGATGGAACGACCGCAACGGGGCCGAATGCTGCCAGTCCGTTATCAGGGCGGGCGAGCACCAATCCACGGGAAAAGTATCGTGGTCGCCCCGCTCTTAGGCGCCGGTGACGCGCCAGATGACGTCGCCCACATCGTCCGCCATCAACACCGCGCCGTCGGCCGCCAGCGCCACCCCGACCGGGCGGCCATAGGAATACTTCTCGTCCGCCGACAAGAAATCGGTGAGAACTTCGCGCGGCATCCCCACAGACTTGCCATTCTCGAAGGCGACGAACGCCAGCTTATAACCGGAGAGCTTGGAGCGGTTCCACGACCCGTGCTGGCCGATGGCCATGCCCGCCGGAAAGCCCGGCAGCGTCCCCTCGGGCAGCCAGCAAAGCCCCAGTGAGGCTGTATGCCCGCCCAGCGCATAATCGGGCTGCAGCGCCGAGGCCAACTTGGCGTCGTCCTGCGGCACCCGATCGTCCACCACCCGGTTCCAATAGCAATAGGGCCAGCCATAAAACCCACCATCGCCCACCGACGTCAAATAGTCAGGCGGCGTCTCATCGCCCAGCCCGTCGCGCTCATTGACAACCGTCCAGAGCATTCCTTCCTCGGGCTCCCAGGCCATGCCCACAGGATTGCGCAAGCCACTGGCAAAGATGCGGGACTGGCCCGATTCGAGGGCATATTCGTGAATGCAAGCGCGGCTTTCTTCCGCCGCCATGCCCTTCTCACCGATATTACTCAGTGACCCCACAGCCACATAAAGCTTGGTTCCGTCCTTGCTGGCAATTAGATTACGCGTCCAATGCCCGCCGGGCACCAGATCCATCAGCTTTCTACCCGGCTTGGTGATTCTCGTCGCGCCCGCCTTGTAGGGATAGGCCAGAAGCGCGTCGCTGGCCCCGACATAAAGCGTCTCCCCGACAAGCACGATGCCGAAGGGCTGCCGCACATTCTCGATATAGGCGTGACTTTCCTCGGCCACCCCGTCGCCGTCGGCATCGCGCAGCAGCGTCACGCGGTTGGGGCTGTTGCCAGAAGCGCGTGCCCGCTGCATCGTAGCCGACATGGCATGGTCGAACAAAGTGCGTGGATTTCCCGATTCACCCATCGATTCAGCCACCAGCACATCGCCATTGGGCAGCACATGCATATTGCGCGGATGCACCAGCCCCCGCGCAAAGGCATTGACCTTGAGCCCGGCGGCCGCCGTCGGCTTGTGCTCGCCCTCCCAGCCCTTGGCCGTTGGCATCTTCAACGTCGGTATCTTGCCCTGCGGTTTGGCCACCGGAATGACCGGCGCCGTGCCATAAACCGGCTCCCGCGAACCATCTCTCGAATGACGAATGGCAACGGCGCCCTGGCCGACAAGGGCAACAAAGCGGGCGAATAGGGAAGGCTCGGCCATGTATCGTCTCTAACAATGAGGGAAAACAAGGAGAGACCAAGACGCTAAAGCCTTTGCGCGGCCAGCACTAGAGGGCGGTGCGAAAAAATCACATAAGTGAGGGGACAGTAGTTTGGGGCAGATCTGGGGGCGCAACGTAGATCTTCGCGTCGGCATCAGCGATGTCCACTTCTCTATTCGGCGCGTTGAAGTCAAGCGCTTGGCGATGATTTCTCGGATCCCGATCGCCCCTGGTACTGTTCGATCCTGCAAATTAGCAGGGCCATTGTTCAGACGGGCCTTGCAATGCTCGAAGATCGATCGACGGTCGTCATTGCCTACCCTCTGGGTTGCATGAACTGGATCTACTTCCGAAGAAAGTTTGGAGACGCTAGTGTGCGGCCGCATTTCGTGAGCCTCAGGGCCTCGTACCCGTCAATCGTAGCCGCGGGACGGGGGCGAGCGTTCAGTCAAGAGGAACATGAGCGGATTCGGACCATGATTGCTGAAGGGTACGGCGAGCGGCCATTCAGCGACCTCGTCGTTGACACGGACAAAGGGGACTTCGCGACGACTCTGGAGCAGCTGGAAAGCAAGATGCGGCAGATGGTCTCAGCCTGACTGGACCGCTTTCGTCCGAACCTGCGTGAAAACGAGCCGTTCCGGCCCAACTCTCGCTCACTATGAAACCGAAGCCATCCAGGAGCGACAGGGAGAAGGCTGCATGACACAGCATCCATCGGGTCTTTTGATCTTCGGCAGCTCGTATGTTGGAAAGTCGACGCTGGCAGAGCGCCTTGGTCGGGCACTTGCGTGGCGTGTTGTTTCCTCCGACAGCTTGGCGCGGCATCCGGGTCGACCCTGGCCGGAGGTGCGAGCTCCTGTCGCCGAATATTATTCGCGCCTTACGGACGATACCATTTACTGGTTTCTCAGGACGCACCACGAAAACATGTGGCCGCTTGTCGGTCAGAAAATCGACGCCGAGCGTGGAGCAAAAGGCGGCTTTGTGCTGGAAGGCTCTGCGCTGCGCCCTGAGTATATCGTTACTGTGGACTGCAGTGACCTTCTGGTCGTTGGCCTTCATGCAGACAGGGACTTCCTGCAGGAGCGCATGCGCTCGGAAAGCCTCTATCGACACCAGGATGACCGAAATAAAGTCATCTTTGACAAGTTCATCGAACGCTCCCTGCGTGACAACGCCGCGGTCTGCGACGCTGCCAACAGGTACGGTTTGAGGCTCGTGAATGTCGCGGCTGTCGGGGCCCATGACCGCCTCTTTGAGGAGTTGTGTGTTGTCTTGGGCAGCAGCTCATCGCTGCCATGACACAGTGAATGTTTGTTGAGAAGCGGTACGTCAGAGGGCGGCGTTGTCCACCAAGCACTTGTTCGGCGGGTTCACGTTGGACTCCCGCTTGCCACCCCTTCTGCGATGGTGACGGAGGCGAAAGAGCGATCGATCATGTGCAAAAACGCGCATAACTGTGATAATCCCATTCGAACGGCTTGTCGGTAGTAACCGATATCCGCGGGGGGATTTTTATGGCAACCGATCAGGACATGGCGGATATGCGCCGTGTAGGCGAGAACACGAGGCGGCGGGGGCGGCCGACGCTGAAGACGATCTCCGAGATCACCGGCCTCGGTGTGACGACCGTTTCGCGCGCGCTCAAGAACGGCCCCGAACTGAGCGCCGAGACGCGGGCACGGGTGCGCTCCGTGGCGGACGACATCGGCTATCGGCCCAACCGGGCGGGCGTGCGGCTGAGGACGGGACGAACCTATGTCATCGGGCTCATTCTCGACCAGAGTGTGACCATCGCCGAATTCGAGCGTCGCATCATCCTCGGCGTCTCCAGCGTTCTTTTCGAGACCGACTATCATCTCGTCGTCATGCCGCTGCGCCAGGGAGCCGACGTGGTGGAGCCGGTCCGCTATTTCGTGGAGACGGGCGCGGCTGACGGCCTGATCTTCACCCATACGCAGCCGCGGGACGAACGGGTGCGCTATCTGTTGGCGCGCCAGTTCCCCTTCGTCACGCACGGCAGGACCGACATGGGCCTGACGCACGCCTTTTACGATTTCGACAATGAGCGCTTCATGGTCGAGGCGGTGGAGCGGCTCCGCGCGCGCGGGCGCCGGCGTCTGGCGCTCATCCCGCCGTCCGACAGCCTGACCTGTGCGTACCACATGTTTGACGGGTTTCTCGAGGCGACAAGAGACGCCGGGATCGAAGGCATCGTGGTGGAAGGCATCGATCTCGACAGCGATCCCTTGGAGTTCCGCGCCGTTGGGCGGCGGCTCGCCTCGGGACCGAATCCTCCGGACGGCTATATCTGTGCAAACGAGACCCGGGGCATTGCGTTGGTGGCCGGGCTTAGGGAGGCGGGCTTCGCCGTCGGAGCCGATGGCGATGTCATCGCCAAGGAGACATCGGACTTGCTCGATCACATCACGCCGGCCATCGATTCCTTTTACGAGGACTTGACCTTTGCCGGCGAAGAGCTGGCGCGGCTGCTCTTGAGGCGTATCGCCGGCACGCCGGTGAGCGAGCTGCAAACCATCGCCGCTCCGCACCTACACCCCCGCACCTGACCGCCCCCACGGATCGCCCTTAAAGCGCCATGCCGCTTTCGGGATCGAACAGGTGCATGCGATCCATGTGGGCGTTCAGCCGAATGGCCGAGCCGCTGACCGGCGCCGACATGCCGCTTGCCCGGCAAACGATCTCGGCATTGCCCAGACGGGCAAAGATGAGTGTATCGGAGCCCAGTGGTTCGGAAATCTCCACGGCCACATCGAGTGGCACCGCGCTTTCCCTTGCGCGGCTCTCCTCCGTCCACGTGTTGGTCACATCCTCCGGCCGGATACCGAGGATGACGGGTCTGCCGGCATGCCGTTGGTACCGCTGGGCCCTCGATTTAGGGATCGCGAGAGGAGGTCCGCCGACCGGGACGACCCGCAGCCCGTTACCCTCCTCGACCACTTGCGCCTCGATGAAATTCATCGTCGGCGAACCGATGAAGCCGGCAACGAAGCGGTTGGCCGGCCGTGCATACAGCTCCTCAGGCGTGCCGACCTGCTCGATGCGGCCGTCGCGCAGCACCACGATGCGGTCGGCCAGCGTCATCGCCTCCGTCTGGTCATGTGTGACGTAGATGCTGGTCACCTTGAAGCTCATGTGCAACCGTTTGATCTGCGTGCGCATCTCCACGCGCAGCTTGGCATCGAGGTTCGACAGCGGCTCGTCGAAGAGGAACACTTGCGGTTCGCGCGCGATCGCCCGCCCGATCGCCACGCGTTGGCGCTGCCCGCCCGAAAGCTGCTTCGGCTTACGGTCGAGCAATGCTTCGATCTGCAGGGTTTCTGCCGTCTTGCGCACCGTTGCCTCGACCTCCGCCCTCGGCGCATTGCGCATCTTGAGGCCGAAGCCGAGATTCTGCCGCACCGACATGTGCGGATACAGCGCATAGTCCTGGAAGACCATGGCGATGTCACGGTCGCGCGGCGGTACGTCATTCATCATCCGGTCGTTGATGACGATCTCGCCGCCGGTCACGCCCTCTAGCCCGGCGATCATTCTCAGGATCGTGCTCTTGCCGCAGCCGGACGGGCCGACCAGGACCATGAACTCACCATCGCCGATCTCGAAATCGACGCCGTGCACGACCTGCAGCTCCCCATATTTCTTGTACAACTGGCTGACTACGACATGCGCCACAGCTCTCTCCTCCGACTGGCCGTATGGCCATTGCCCCGTGATCATCCCTTGTTCTTCTCGACCGTCCAGCTGTGCACCTTGTAGGGCGTGAAGCTCCGGTCCGCCGGCCCTGCGCGTCCCTCGAGCAGGTCCACTTCGCCGCCAAGCCGCCAGCCCTCGGGCAGCGCCACGTCAGCCTCGCCGCGCGCGCCCGCAGGCTCATATATCCTGAGAACGAGCGCCTTGCCGTCCTCCGCAGGCTTAAAGGCACTCAAGCCCAGCGCCATGCCCTCCACGCGGGCCGCGGACCAGACCGTTTCGGCCGCGGCCTGGACGGATCGGCAGACAAGCGGCTGATTCAAATCCTCCGCTTCGGCCAAGACGCCGCCACTCAGCCAGTCGCTGCGATGCGGGAAGAGCGCGTAGGTGAAGCTATGGTGCCCCTCGTCCGCGATTGGGTCCGGAAAGACCGGGGCGCGCAAGAGGCTCAGCCCGAGCTCATTGCCGACGACATGGTGGCCGTATTTGCCGTCGTTCAGGAGGGCCACGCCATATCCTTGTTCCGAAAGATCGGCGAAGCGGTGCGCGGCCACCTCAAAGCGGGCCTGGTCCCATGAGGTGTTGCGGTGGGTGGGCCGCCGGACCACGCCATGGGCGCATTCGAAGGTGGCATGGTCGGAGCGGATGGCGAGCGGAAAGCGCGCCTTGAGCAGAATCCGGCGCTCGTGCCATTCGACGTCGGTCTTGAATTCCAGGCGCGCGGAGTTGGCCCACAGCCGCACCGTCTGGGTGATCGTGCTGTCGCGGAAGCGGCGGATGAACCGGATTGCCGCACGATGCGGCCCGCGCTCAACGATCTGCGCCGCCGCCGCCATGATCTCCTCACCTTGGGTTGTGTAGTTCTCCTCCACATCCCAGGCGTCCCAGTTGCGCGGTTTGTCGGTATAGGCCCAGATCTGGTTGCCGCGGCCCGCCAGCACTTCGCGCCCGGCGCGCTTGTCGTAGACGTTGGTAAGCGTGCCGTCCCGGGCAAACTCCACGCGAATGTCGGCGTTCTCCAGCCGTCCCTGCTCGACGGTCAGGCCGGAGGGCGGCTGGTCTTCGATGACCACGGCGGCCGAAAGCCCCGGAACCCGGCGCTCTCCGGCGAAGACCGAACCGCCTTCGACCGCCTGCCCGCCTGGCAGCGGCTGTGCCGAGGACATCCGCAGCGGCCGCGGCGAAAGGTCGGGGTTGACCGCGATGATGCCGTGCCTGCTCCCCGGCTGGACGACGCGGCGCGCGATCGCGGCAAGGTGCGTGTCGGATTTTTTCCGGCCGACTTCGACCACAAGAGCCAACTCGGATTCGGCAAGCTCATAGACCTCGCGGATGCTCGAGCCCGGCAGGATGTCATGGAACTCGTTGCGTAGGAGCACGCGCCATTGATCCTCGAGCGGTGCGGCGACCGGCTCGCCCGACAGCGTCGCCATGCTCGACAGGGTCTCCGCCGTGATCAGAGCGCGCTCCGCCCGGCGATGGAGGAACTTGGTGCGGCCTTGCGTGGTGAGCGTGCCGCGGTGCAGCTCCAGATACATCTCGCCGACCCAGACAGGCATGTCGGGATTGTCCTTCACCGCCTCGCGGACGCCCGCGTACCAATCTCCGACGCCGATCTGCTGCAGACCAGGGACAACTGGGAAATCCTGGAACTGCCGCGCGCGGTCGAGCATTTCCTGCGTCGGTCCGCCGCCACCATCGCCGTAGCCGAAGGCAATCAGGCTTTCCGGATTGAGGTCCTTGCCGCGGAAATTCTTCCAGGTCTCGATGATAGAGCGCGGACCAATCTCGGCGTTGTAGCCGCCGACCGGATTGTTGAAGGTGTGGGCGAGCACGCGGCTGCCGTCCAGCCCCTCCCACCAGAAGAGGTCGAAGGGCATCTCGTTGGTCTCGGACCAGTTGACCTTGATGGTGAAGAACCCTTCGACGCCCGCCTGCCGGAGTAGTTGCGGAAGTGCGGGCGAAAAGCCGAAGCAGTCCGGCAGCCAGCACACCGTATGGCGGCGGCCGAAGGTCCGCTCGAAATAGAGCTGGCCGTAAAGGAGCTGACGCACGAGCGACTCGCCCGTCGGCATGTTGGTGTCGGGTTCGACCCACATGGCGCCGTTCGGCTCCCACTGGCCGGCCGCCGCCTTTTCCTTGATGCGGGCGAACAGGTGCGGATCGTCCTCTTCCAGAAAGGCGTAAAGCTGGGCCGTCGACTGGTTGAAGCGGAACTCCGGGTTCCGGTCCATCAGGCCGACCATGGTGTGGAACGTGCGGTTGGCCTTGCGCCGCGTCTCATCGAGTGGCCACAGCCATGCGAGATCGATATGGGCGTGGCCGGTCATCGCCAACCCGCCGCTCGACGGGTAGCGTTCGCGCAGCGCCCGAAGCCTGCTTCTCAGGAATTGCGCGGCCGCCGCGACGGAGGCGCGCTCGGCCTCCTCGAGGCCCGGCGGCTGGTCGGCAAGCTCCGCCGGCAGTTGCCACACCCTTTGCATTTCAGCGCCAAGGGCGACCCGGGCGACATAGGCTTCCGTCGCCGTCGGCCATTCGAGCTGGGCAAGCGCCTCTTCGCCGGCGGACAAGAGGGCCGGCACCACCTCGTGCGTTTGCAGGACTTCCGCCGTCTCCGCCACCTGGTGCAAGAGCAGGGAAAACTCCGCCAACTCTGCCTCGATTCGGACCACCCTTGCCCGCTGAAGGCGCGCATCGCGGTTGGGAACGCCGAAGGGCAGGCGCGCCACGCAGTCCGCCGTGACGGAGAAGCGCCGCTCCCTGAGCGGAAAATTCTGATGGTTGGGGTCGAGGCCGAAGCCCTCGCTTTCCCCGTCCGCATAGGCAATCCGCACCAAACCTTCGCCGCCGAGATTGAGATCAAGGCGGCTTTCTTCAAGCGGCCAGTCGGCGGGCACCTGCGCGTCGCCATGCGAGAAGGCCGCGACGCCGTCACGCGTCGGCCAAGGTGTGCCGAGGGCAAGCGGCCGGCCGTTGAACGTCCACCCTTCGAGAGGAAAGCTCTCGCGGTCGATCCACAGTTCCAGTTCGGCAAGCCGCTTTCGCAGGCGGGTGATGCGTTGTTCAACGTTCAGTGTCATTTTTGAATCCTACGGTCGAAGCTTAGGAGAACGGTCAGCCCTTCACAGCACCGCTCATCAGGGCACCGACAATGAAGCGCTGCAAGACCAGGAACACCACCACGGCCGGCACGATGGAAATGACGCTCGCCGCGGCAAGGATCTGCGTGGAAGTCTGGCTGTAGGTGCCCTGGAAATTGAAAATGCCGACGGCGATCGGCAGAAGGCCTGGCTTGCTGATCAGGATGAAGGGGATGATGAACTGCGACCAGCCGAGAATGGCGTTGAGCACGAAGGCCGACGTCAGCCCCGGCAGGCTGAGCGGCAGGACGATGCGCATGAAGGCGCCGAAGCGCGTGCAGCCGTCGATCATCGCCGCTTCTTCAAGGCTCTGCGGAACGCCGTCGAGGAAGCCTTTCAGCATCCAGGTGAAGAGGGGGGCAGCCACCGCGATGTAGATCATCATCGCGCCCACGTGGCTGTCGGTGAGCCCCACCCGGTCCATATAGCGGTAGAGCGGCACCATGATGACCAGCGGCGAGATCATCTGCACCGCGAGCAACCCGATCATGGTGAGCTGCTGGTTGCGGAAGCGGAAGCGGGAAAGGGCGTAAGCCGCGGGTGCGGCGAAGAGCATGGCGCCGAAGGCGCCGCCGACAGCAAGCTTCAGGCCGTTCCACAGATAAATGGGGAAAAGTGGGTTGTTGAGTGCCGATGCGTAATTCTCCAAGGTTGAGTTCTTGGGCCACAGATTGATGTTGCTGACATAGATCTCCGCGCTGGTGCGGATCGACAGCGAGACGAGCCAAAGGAGTGGTCCGGCGAAGAACAAGCAGATGACGCCAAAGGCGACATAGGTGCCGATATCGGCAAGTCGTGTGCGGCCGATCGTGGTCACGGGTCAGAGCTCTCTGGGCAGCAAGCGGACATAGATGAGGGTGAAGACGATGCTGATCAGAAGGAGGACGACGGCCAGCACCGCGCCGTTTGACAGGTCGAAGTTGCGGAAGACGGTGTTGTAGGTGTAGAGCGCCAACACCTCCGTCGCTCGTCCCGGACCACCGCCAGTCAGCGGCAGAATGAGGTCGAACGTATTGAGGGTGAAGATGCTGATCAGGACCGTATTGATCAGCAGGATCGGTCGCAACTGCGGCAAGGTAATGTACCAGAACTGTTTGAGCGCCGTCGCCCCGTCCACCGACGCGGCCTCATAGAGGCTCGAGGGAATGACAACGAGGCCAGCATAGAGCAGGAGCATGCTGAAGGCCGTGCCCCGCCAGACATTGGCGATGACCGCCGACCACAACGCGATGTTGGGATCGGAAAGCCAGGCTACCGGCGACAGGCCGGCGCCGCGCAGAACGGCGTTCAAGAAGCCGTAGCTCGCCTCGTTGAACATCAGCTGCCAGACGATGCCGGCGGCCACCCCCGGCACGATCCACGCCGACAGGATGATGATGCGCACCACCGATACGCCGGGCAGACGCCGCCTGACGCCGCGATGCAGCGCCATGGCGACGAGCAGGCCGAGAACAAGCTGAAGGATCACGCTCGCCACGACGAACGCAAACGTCACCCAAAGGATGCCCGGCAGGTCCGGGCTGCGGATTACCGCCTTGAAGCTGTCGGTCGTATATGCGTATTCCGGGTTGAGAAGCGTGGCGTCGGTGAAGCTGTAGCGGATGACGTCGATCGCCGGATAGACGTAGGTCACGAACAGGAGCAGCGTGAGCGGCGCCAGCCAGACCAGGGGCCGTTCGGCCAGGTGCCACGCCTTCTTGTGCCGGGATCCGGTTCGGCTGGCGGCCCCCACGGCTGCATCCTGGCTCATGAAAGGTCCTCCGGGATTGACGCCAAGCAGCTACATCTTCGCGTAGGCGTCCATCACCCGGTTCCACGCGCCGTCCAGCGCAGCCTCGGGTTCCTTGGTTCCCGATAGGACCTCGCCCATCATGATCTGGATCTGGTTGGATATCTCGGGATAGATCGGCACTCCCGGGCGGGCGCGGCCGTTGACCAGATAATCCTTGAGCTTGTCAAAATAGGGATCCTGGAACTTCGGCAGCGAGGCGAACAGGCTCTCGCGCGTTGGCAGATCACCAATCACCTCGTTGGCCGGCCCCATATAGACCTCGCGCATGACATTGGCGCACATCTCGATCTTTTCCGCGTCGTCGGAGAAGGCGGCGATCGTCCAGCCGCCGGTGCCGGTCGCACGCTCGTCAGCCGTTGGGCCGGGAAGCTCTGAGACATCCCATTTGGCGAACGCTTCCTCCGGCATCGCCTCCTGCAGCTGGAAATACTGCCAGTGGCCGCCGAAGAACATGGCAGCACTTCCGGCGATCGCGGCGGCGTTGAAGTCGTTATAGTCCTTGATGGTGGCCACCCGCTGCGGCGCGGCGCCGCTGTCGACCAGGCCCTTGAAATAGTCGATCGCCCGCAGCATTTTTTCGCGGTTCTCGCCCTCGCCGAAGATCGGCTTTCCGTCCTCGTCAACCAGTTGGCCTCCCTGGGCCCAGAAATTGGCGAGCCAGTCGAAGGTGGTGCCTTCCCAGCGCCCGCCGTTGAACAGCACGCCCTCAACACCCGACTCTGCGGCTTCGAGCGCTGCGTTCTGCAACTCCTCCCAGGTCTCAGGCGCGTCCGCCACGATCTCGGTGTTGCGATAGAGCACGCGCAGATCGGTGCCCCACCACCAGGCATAGATGTGGCCGTCCGAGCCGGTGATGCCGTCGCGGATGAAGGGGAAGAGATCGTCGATCTCCTCCTGGCTGAAGAAGTCGTCCAGCGGCTTCAGGGCGCCGTTCTTGATGAACAGCGCGAGTTGGAACGAGTCGACGGTGACGCAGTCGGGCGCGCGGCCGGCGCGCGCCTGCTCAAGCAGTCGGGCATGCTCGCTGCCGATGTCCTGGCCGAAGAATTCGAACTGGATCTGCCAGTCGGGATGGGCCTCGGCAAAGGCCTGCCATACCTTCTCGAAGGCTGCCTTTTGTTCCGGGCTGGGATTATTGGGCGACTGGTTCGGATTCGCCCGCATGGTGAGCACGTTCGGTGCATCGGGACTCCCCACCCGATCGGTGGTCACCAGCTGCTGCGCGGCAGCACCGGCGGCAAGCCCGGCCAGTATGGTGCCGGCCAGGCACGCGGACAGAAACGTTTTGTGCATCGGACTCCTCCCTGTTGATGCTTTCCGGCCAGCGCCGGATCGCGCTCACTCCCGCGCCTGCGCGGCGTTCTCGGAGGGCGCCGCACTGGACAGGTTGAGGGCCAGTATGCCACAGACTTCTCAACCTGCAACGTTACAGATTGCATATTGGTGCAGGGTTTGCGGCGCAGCGCTTGTATTGGGCGTCGATCTTCAGGGTGTGGACGACGAGAACCAGCATCAGCAAGCTTGGGTTCTTACACGACCGGCCCGCACCGATCTAAGGCAGATCGTCCAGGTCACAGAAGAATAGGGGTGTGTCGATGCGCCATTATCCTGTCACCAAATGAGTACAGGAAGGTCCGTTCAGCGTCACCGTTTTGCTCGTTGCTCGCCGTTCGGCAAAAGGCCGCTCACCTTGAAAGCCTGACCTGAAAAGAGTTGAGTGATATCAGTAGGTTGTGGTTCCGTCGGATTTGCGAAGATTCGATGGCGTCGATGCATAGGCGTCTAGTCTGAATGCCACGAGATGGTACCGTAAGACCAGTGAGCAACGCCCCTGACTGGATTGGAATCGAGGAGGGCTATACCGATGAGGCTAGCGCATCAGGTGCTCCACACCGGCGATATCGTCGGCGAAAGTATCATCTGGTCACCCGGCGAAGAGGTGCTGTGGTGGGTGGACATAGTGGGGCGCCGCATTCACAGGTACTCCCCGTCCGCGCAGGAACACCGCTTCTGGCCCACGCCGGAGCTCGTCTCCTCCATTGGCTTGCGTCGGGGTGGCGGGTTGATTGTCGGATTGCGCCAGCGCGTCGCCTTCTGGAGGCCGGGCGGCGCGTTCGAGACCTTCGCTGTGCCGGAACCTGACCTCCCGCAGAACCGCCTCAACGAGGGCGTTGTCGCTCCGGACGGTTCTTTCTGGTGCGGCACCATGCAGAACAACGTCGCCGAAGACGGCTCTCCGAAGGAGATGACCGCCAGGACGGGCGCAATCTACCGCATCACGCCGGATGGCACTGTGACGCGGATGACCGACAGAGAGTTCGGGATCACCAACACCATGGTGTGGACCGACGACGGACGTTTCGTGACGGCCGACACACTGAAGAACCGACTCTATCAGTACGACGTGCTGCCGTCTGGACTTGGTCCGCGACGCGACTTCGGCCAACCGCTCGACCGGGGTCTCCCCGACGGGTCGACCCGAGACACGGACGGGCGCATCTACAATGCTCGGGTGGTCGACGGTGCTGCCATAGCGCGCCTCTCACCTGACGGCGGGCTCGAAGACTATTTCGATCTTCCCTGCCGGGCCCCCACAAGTTGCACCTTCGGTGGACCCGACCTTTCCACCCTCTACGTCACCTCGTCCCGCTTCGGTCTCTCGGACGACGATATAAGAACGCTTCCAGGCGAAGGCGCGCTTTATGCGCTGGATGTCGACGCCGCAGGCCTGCCGGCGCCGGAGTTCGGGTGAGCCGTCCTCAGCTGGGAAGCAGCAGGACGCGTGTCCACTGCCGTGGAGCAATTTGCACGGCTACGGTGCCGTCGCAGGCAAGTTCCTCGATCCTGTCACCGGCGAGGCTGGTCCGCCAAGCCCGGCGCGGCTGGAAAATTCCGCCGCCGAGGCGCGCCTCGACCGCCTCCGATTCCGGGTTGAGAAGGGTGAGCGCGATGCCCTCGCCCTCTCGCTCGAGAGCAGTCAGGAGTACGGGTGCGATATCGACCTCAATTAGGGTAGCTGCCGTACTGCGGGCCTCACCATGACCGGCATAGACATGTGCGGCCGGCGGATGGGCGTAGGGCAGCGCTTCCTGTGCCGCTATCCCCAGCGGACGCCGCTTTGAGGCCAGAACGTGGAAACGGAAGCGCAACCGTCCTCCCTGGTCCGCCTGGAAGTTGGTCATCCAGTAGTTGTTGGTGAGCCAGGCGAGCAGCGTGGGTGCCTCGCGCCTGACGCGCCCGTCCGGGTCCTTGAACCGGCCATAGGTAAACCCGCCCACCTGCCAGAGCGGCGCATCAGGACAGGCGACGGTCACTTCATGCGCCGGATCGGCGATGCGGACCCAGCGCTGGGCGGTGATGTAGTGCCTGCTCGCGTAGGGCAGCTGCTCGGCATCAAGCCGCACCGTCGCGCCGCTGCTCTCGAAATCGCACTCCCACGGCATCCGAAGCGCCGTCGGAAGCGGCAGGTAAAGCGAATGGGGGGCAGCGATCGGCTGCTTGTCAACAATGGCCTCGATTTCGAGCGCCGCGTCGTCCGGCACCAGCCGGTAGATCACGCGCACCCTGTCGCCATTGCCGAACGCGAATGATTGACCGATCTCGGCGCGACCGCGCTCCACGATGGCCTGAGGCTCGCCCTCGCGCCCGGCGGCCTGACGATCCGCCTGCCAGTCGCGGTGCCATGCCTCGTGCCAGTCAGGCGAGTCGATCTTGATGCGGTCGAAGATCGCATCGCGCGTTCCGGCCGTCACGACTTCCAGCACCGGCACCCCGAAAGCCAGTCCGCCCGGCCCCTGGCCCGCATATTCGACGCCGTCGCGGGTGAGCGAGTTGAGCCCGCCGGTCGCCGGGTCGATCTCGACGCTGACGAGGCCGTTGGAGAGCACCCCGGCTTCGGCTGTGAGCGCGCCAGTCGCGGGCTTCAGCGCGGCCGCCGGTATGGTGACATAGGAGAGCGGTGGCACCTCGACCGGCGCGCTCCAGAAGGCGCGCTCGTCCGCTAGATCGGACATGTGCACGTCCTGGCGCTGGATACGGTGCGAGGTCGGCCCATGCGGCACGAACTCCTCAACCCCAAGCTCCCGGTCCGGCGCGGGTGCGCCAGCCAGCGGCGGCAGGTATGGTAGCCTCAGGCTGCGCTTTATCGGCACGGGATGGGGGTTGTAGACCAGAACGCGTGGCTCCTCGCCGCCGGCCTCCGCGGCCAGAGTCTCGAGCCCGTCCCGCCGCAGCATGCGCCCGATCGAAGCGCCCTGCAGCGCCTGCATGAGCTTGAGGAGCTGCTGCGTCCGCGTCTCGGGCGAATTGACGTTCCACACTGACCTGTCGGCGCCCCAGGTGTGCTCGGCAAAAAGCGCCAATGCGCGCTGCGCCTCGCTCACATTGTCCGAAAAGCGTAGAGGCTCGGCCTTTAGCCAAGCCCTGAGCGAAAGCGCCTCGCTCAGGTGGCGCTGGCCTTGGAGCGCTTCAGCTGTCTCATGAGCCGTGCTGCCGGCGCCGAAGTTCCACCAGTCCGTCCAGTCGCCGCGCATCAGTGGCAGCCGCTCTTCCGGCTCTGCCCGCAAGCGGTCGAAGAAGTCGGAAAGCGTGATGAACCGCAGGCGCACCTCAGGATCGGTGTCGTTGAAGCGCCGGATGAAATCGGGTAGCACCGCCTGCGGCGAGCCGTTGTCGTGGTAGCGGATATTGGTGATCTGCATCATCAGGAACGGGTGCGGGTAGCCTCGCTCCTCCCAGAACCTGGCCCAGGCCGGCACCTTGACCCGAGCCTCTTCGAGGTCGACCGGCACCTTCATACTGACGTCGCTCGTGACCCCATAGATGAAGCCGTTATAGGCGGTGATCGTGCGCCCGCCCGGTGCCTGCCAGCGGAAGGCGCGCGGCCAGGGCCTCAGCGCATGGCCGAAATGCTCGTTGATGGCCATGGAGATGCCGGAAATGCCGTGGTCGAGCAGCGCATCGACGACGCCCCAGGGGAGGCCGTTGACGTCCGTGTTCATCGCCGAGCGAACCGGTATGCCGAGCTCGCGGAAGAACTTTATGGGCCTGAGCACGTCGACGACCATGGCGTGGTCCATGAGCGGCGTCATGTGCCACAACATGCCGGCGACCTCGATCTGGCCGCGCCCAACCGCGGCCATGAACCGGTCGCGGTTGGCATTGTCGGCGCGATTCCACCAGTCCTCCGTGATGCCGGTAACCTCGCAGGTCCAGCGGCAGCATATTATACTTGCCATACCCAAGTTGGCGGGAGGGTGCTATGATGCACTCTGACCGGGGGAATCAGTTCGCACCCGGCAGGCTATGGAGCTTGTTGGATATGCTGGAAGTGAAGGCAAAGGCGTTCGCGCTTGCTGTTGATTACATTGCGCAGTTATCTGTTGCCAAATTTCAACCAGGCAACCAGCCCGACCTTGAGCAAGCTGCGGATGCGGTTATGCCTGCGATTAGCGAAATCCGCCACGCAATGGAGGTACTTGGACTGGACACTGCGATTGTGTCGCTGGACAGAGTGGAAGAGGTACTTTCTTCGCAGACTGTTCGCTTTTCCGTTCTGCAACATAGAATCGACGAGTTGCGCGGCCGTTTTTACGATGGGCTCGGTAATCAGTTCTTTCTCGCCATCGCGCCAAGCCACGTTTCGCTTTATGAGGGAGGGCGTCTCTTCGGCGATGAAGTCGCGGTAAAATTCCCATCGATAAGTGACGAGATAACAGAAGCGGGAAAGTGCCTCGCACTCGACCGACCAACAGCCGGAGCATTTCATCTGATACGTTGCTTCGAGGCTGCTATCAGAGCAATGAGCCGATGTCTGGGCATCCCCGATCCGATTAAGGGGACGGATCGGAATTGGGGTAACGTTCTTAGGACGATTTCAGCTGAAATCGAACAGCGCTGGCCTAAGGCGACTCGTCTGCGCGGCGATGCGCTACTATTCGAATCGTTTCACGCTGTGCTAACAGCGATGCAGAATCCATATCGCAATTCGACCATGCACCTCGAAATCAAATATACAGATGCTGAGGCGCGCCACCTCTTTGAGATCGTAAAGGGGTTTATGCAGAAGGTGGCTAGTCGGATGGATGAGAGCGGCCTACCGTTGGCTTGAGGACGCGCTTTACGGCGTTCTCAAAATCCTTCCCATTCTCATCCGCGCCAAGCTCCCGGGCGGTCGCCTTGAATCGCTCCGATTGCTCTTTCTGACTAAGTTTTTTTGCCTTTTTGCCGCTTGGCTTTGGGGCGGTATTTGGACGGTCGCCAGATGCCATAGGATGCCTCACCTTGCACTAGTCGTTTCATAGGTCAGTCGCTTGCCGACGACACCATCAAGGATGCGGCCGGCGCGAGCAACGTCATTCACGCCCAACGCTACCCGCTTGTTGTGGCGGAAATCGAACTCGGCCAGATAGCGGTGAAGGTGCTTCTCAGCACAATGCTGATAGGTGCCACGCATGCCGCGCTTGAAGATCGAAAAATAGCTTTCGATGGTGTTGGTGTGGACGCCACCGCGCACATATTCGCCAGCCGAATGCTTGACGGTCATATGGTCCAAGAAGGCCGCGCCGACGGTCTGATAGAGGCGGCTTTCGTCGGTGAACAGCATGCTTTCGACAACGATGTTTTCCGATACCAGAACTGAGACATTTTCCTTGGTTGCCGATGCGACATGGAAGGTCCGAACCGAACCTCCTCGCTCAATGAGGCCAAGAACGGCGCGCTTGTTCGAAGGCCCACCCTTGCCGCGCTTGATGAAGGGCTCGCCGCTGGTCCTAGTGGTGCGTTTGTCGGCGCGCTGGCCGAAATATGTTTCGTCCGCCTCGACAATCTCGCCGTTACCGCCTAGCGGACCGAGCGAACCGTCTCGCATGGCTTCGCGAATACGGTGCGACATGAACCACGCGGTTTTCAGGGTCACGCCGAGAGTGCGGTGAAGCTGGTTGCTGGAAATACCCTTCTTGGATGAAGCCATGAGAAAGATTGCCTGCAACCAATAATGCATCGGTACATGGCTGGCCTCAAAAATGGTTCCGATCTTCACGGTGAACGGCTTGCGGCACTGGTAGCACTTGTAGGTGCCGATCCGGGTGCTCTTGCCTCCCATCTTGGAAATGCGCTCTACGCCGCCGCAATGTGGGCAAACCGGCCCGTCAGGCCAAATCCTGGCCTCTACAAACTGGTAGGCGGCAGCTTCATCGTGAAAGTGTTTATCTGAAAGAACGGACATTTCCCTAACTCCTTATGGAATCAATATAATCCATCGGATTGGGTATGGCAAGTATAATATGCTGAATTTGTTCTTAACTAGTTTCTGCCGTCGTTACGATTCCCTGACTAGGGTCGATTCCGGTAGGGGGCGAAATGACGTCTAAGCGCCATGGCAACGTTCACACGACGGGGATATGGCTGGTTTCCGCCACACAACGGGGGTTGGGCGGGCACCTAGTCGACGGCATGGTGCGACCCAAGTTGAAATCGACCGCTAAGCTGTGGTCGTTGGATCCGCAATATACACCAGGGTATAGACGTAGGACTTCGGTCCCTTCCGACTGACCCAAACGCATTCTGGCGGAAAGTCAGCCTGGATATGTGGCGGCACATCCCACGGCCGCCCCATACAAGACCGGGTCGTCTCGTCCCATGCCACCCAACCCAACTCGGTCCGAAATGTAATCCAATGATCTTGATCCTGTCGCTGATAGGCGACGTTACCAGCGGCGTCGATCCTCCACCGAAACGTATACACCAAATCATCCGACTGTCGGCGAAGCTGGAACCACTCACGATCCGTCATGCCCCAGGCTATGCCAGTTGGTGTCCGCATTCCACCCCTGCTGTGACAGATGGGAACCGGAAAGATCGACCCATTGCAGTCGCTCTTTCAAATGCGACCGAAGGACAGGAATTTGTAGGCGGTCGCGACATTAGCCGGCGTCTCGCATCCATGCGACGAGCGCCAAGAGTGCACCGATGATTGTCACGCCCGCACCAACGAGAGGGAGTGAGCCCAGCCGCAAATCGCTGTCGATAACCTGACCGCCAATCCATGCCGCGAAGGCGGCGGCGATTTGGAACCCGGAGGCGTTCAGGGCAATACCGAGTGTCGGCGCGGACTTGCCGGTGAGCAGGACCCTTGTTTGCATGCCCGGGATCACCGAGAAGGCCAGGGCGCCGATCACGAACACCATGACCGCGGCGGTAAGATGGAACTGCCCGGCGAGCCGGAACAGCGCCAGCGCTGCAGCCAGGCTCGCGAGCAGACCGATGATGGACGGCATCAGCGCCCGGTCCGACAGCCATCCGCCGGCAAGGTTTCCGAGCGTGGCGCCGATGCCGTAGATCAGAAGCAGCGCTGGCACGGTCTCGGGGGCGAACCCGCCCACCCTAGTCAAGAGCGGTGCGAGATAGACGAAGACCATCAGGACTCCGGCATTGCCCACCGCGGTCATGGCAAGGGCGAGTTGCAGATCGCGGCTCTTCAGGACGCGAAGCTCGCTGACGACCGAGCCCGTGGTCGGCACGCCGCGGACCGGGACGAGCTTCACCAGAAGGGCAAGCGCGACGGTGGCGAGAATGGCGATGGCCAGGAACGTCGCGCGCCACCCGAATTGCTGGCCGATGACGGTGCCGAGCGGCGCGCCGAGGATCATCGCCAGATTGAAGCCGAGCGCCACCTTCGCCACGGCTGAAGCCTGCCTGCCCGCCCCGGCGAGTGAAGCGGCGACGACCACGACCATCGCAAAGAAGGTGGCGACGACAAGCCCGCTGATCAGTCTCGCTGCAAGCAAAGCGACATAGTTCTGTGCCACCGTCGCGAAGAGGTTTCCGATGACGAACACGGCGAGAAGTGCCGCGATCAGCGGCTTGCGTGGGATGCCGACGGTGAGCAGCGTGAGCACCGGTCCGCCGAAGATCATGCCCACTGCGTAGGCCGTCACCAGATGGCCGGCCGAGGGGATCGAAACCGACAGGTCGGCCGCGACTTCCGGCAGGATGCCGGCGATGACGAACTCGGCCGTGGTGACCGAAAAGGCGCAGAAGGTAAGCGTCAAGATTGAGAGCAGCGTTGGCGGCTCACGCCGATAGTCTGAGGCTTTGACGGTTTCGGTATCCATACTGACCTCGTTCCGGGATATCGCCCCGGAAACTAGTCAAGGAGGCTTTTGTCTTATATGACATAAATCCCTCGATTTCTGCCAAAAGAGGGTCTCATGAATGACCGCCGCGCGATTGCCTTTGTTCTGTTCGATCAGGCCCTGGCGCTGAACCTCAATGGCCCCGCCGAAGCCTTCAGCGTGGCCAACCACTTGCTCGGTAGCGAAGGCGCTGGATATGATCTCCTATTCCTGTCCGAGGCCGGAGGCCTGGTGCGGACGAGTTGCGGCCTTGCGGTTGAGACCGAAGCCCTCGGAACGGCTCCTCCCGGCACGATAGACACGCTGATCGTCGTCGGCGGGCTGGAGGCCTGGGCTTTCACGCGGGAAACACCGCTCGTACGATGGATCAGGCGGGCGTCGAAGTCGGTGCGGCGGACCTGCAGCATCTGTAACGGCGCCTTCCTGCTCGCGGCGGCTGGGCTGCTCGAGGGGCGCCGCGCGGTGACGCACTGGTGCGAGGTCGAGCGGCTGAAGACTATGTATCCAGGGGTGCAGATCGAACTGGACCCGATCTATCTCAGAGACGGTGCGATCTGGACAGCGGCGGGGATGAGCGCCGGGATTGATCTCGCGCTCGCCCTCATCGAGGACGACCACGGTCGGCGCACCAGCCTGTCGATGGCGAAGGAACTGGTTGTCTTCCTTCACCGGCCGGGCGGGCAGGCGCAGTTCAGCAGCGCGCTTGCCGCCCAAACGCGACTAGGAACGGTGCCGCCGGCCGCCAGGCTGGCGGAGCTTCCGATGTGGGTTATGAACAATTTGAATGCCGATCTCAGTGTCGATGGCCTGGCAAGGGCGGTCGGCATGAGCCCGCGGAGCTTTGCCCGCAACTTCGCCCGGTGGCATGGGGATACACCGGCAAAGCTGGTCCGAGAGCTGCGCATAGAAGCGGCCTGCCGACAGCTTGAGGAGAGCGACAGCGAGATCAAGCTGGTAGCCGATCTCTGCGGATTCGGCGATGAGGAGCGCATGCGCCGGGCTTTCCTGCGCCGCCTCGGCATCCCGCCCGCGGCCTACCGGGAGCGGTTCGGGCGCGGCGGACCTGAAGCCAATCAGGATCGTGACTGGTCAAAGCGGCGCGCCCTTGTGTCTGAAACTGTATGAAGTGCTCCGCAAACAATCTCCAGCAACGTCCGCTCAATTGGCGGAACAGTCACTTCCCAATCAGAGGAATTCATCGACTGGATTCTACGACCGTTAAGGGGTGCCACATAGCGCTGATAATTCAGTGCCATCTAGCACTGGCAGTCACAGAGGGGAAGTTACGCAGGCCCCGCGGCCTGCGGCATCTCGTCCCGTGCGTGCCCGATGTAGGTTTGACCATCGGAACTCAATTCGAACAGAATGCCTCCCCGATTGGCAAGAATTGCAGCCTGTTCCTCCGTAACGGAGACTGAACCCTCCGCCAGCTTTGCAGGCCGCTTCTTGCCGACCACGCGGGCAAAGACCTCAACCCGGTAGTCGCCCGCCGTGAATTCGTATTCCGGCTGATGAACGGACAGGACGAAATGATGGTTCAGCACAACCCCGGTCCGCCCCACATACAAGCCGCTGCCGGGAGATAGCTGGGTTGTCTCACCGTAGCCCCAAAAGCTGAAAATCTGCTCGCTGTCTCGGTGGTGGAGTTTGGCGAACATCCCTTCGACCACCTGCCCCCGGATTGCGGTGCTGTACAGGAGAGCGCGAAGGAAGATTTTCGCGGTTGTTTTCGGCACATGGTCGAAGCCGCAAAACACTATAGCTGGCCTTGTCATGGCCAGTCGGCCACGCCGGAACAGCGTGAGCCATGCCGTCGCCACGGAAATGCAATAGCGACAAGACGGCAATCGTAACGCTCACAGTTGCCATAGGACGCCCCCTCCAAAGTCCGATATCGGAATGACATCGAGAGGGAGGAAATGCAACTTGATGCCCCTTTTCCACCCGTTCGCGACGGCTGTGAACGCGAAAAATCGACCCCTTGCAGGCCTTCCCGGAGTCAATAGCCACGGCAAGTTCGCACCATTTACCCGACCTTCACAGCTAGGTGCAGTATGTAGCCGGTTGAACGCTTTCCGGTTGCTCCAAATCGTCACGATGCGATCTGAAACTGAGGGGCCGACATTCGCCTCCCTGGAATGTCTGATGCGACTCCGTCATGATCGCTCTGCCTTTTCGAGCGACACTTCCGGGGCCGGTCGTGCCGCGCAGATGATAAGGGTAGGCCAGGCGGTGCAGCGCATCCACCCGACAACCTTCCTTTTTGCGGCGCGCGCCCTGCGCGACATGGGCGATGGCTTCGTGGCCGTGCTGTTGCCGGTTTATCTCCTCGCATTAGGCTTTGCGCCTCTGCAGGTCGGGATCATCGCTACGGCATCGCTTCTTGGCTCTGCACTGTTGACCATGGGAGTCGGGTTCCTGGGCGTCCGTTGCGGTCACCGCCAACTCCTGTTCGCTGCCGCCAGCCTGATGGTTGCCACAGGCGTGGCCTTTGCTGTCGTCAACGACTATGCGCTGCTTCTGGTGATCGCGTTCGCAGGCACCATCAACCCCTCGGCCGGCAGCGTCAGCGTGTTCGTGCCATTGGAGCATGCCGTGCTCACGCGCGAAGTCACTGATGCTGCGCGAACCAGGATATTCGCGCGTTACAGCCTTGTGGGTGCGCTGGCAGCCGCGGCTGGCGGGCTCGCTTCGACGACGCCTGATCTTGTGGCTTCAGCAGGCATCGACCAACTCACCGGCATCAAGGCAATGTTCGTGCTCTATGCGTTCCTGGGCCTGCTTGGTGGCTTCCTCTATGGGCAGATCCCGCAGCGCCGTCCAACGGCCGCCTCTGGCACCGCGACCGCGCTCGGCCCCTCGCGCAAAATTGTGTTCAAGCTGGCGGCGCTGTTCAGCCTCGATGCGTTCGCCGGAGGCTTCGTCGTCCAGTCGCTGCTCGCGCTGTGGCTTTTCGAGACATTCAACCTATCGCTCGCGGAGGCGGGCCTTTTCTTCTTCTGGTCCGGCGTGCTTTCGGCGTTCTCGTTCCCCGTTGCCGCCTGGCTGTCCCGGCATATCGGGCTCATCAACACAATGGTGTTCACCCATATTCCGTCCAGCCTCGCTCTGATGCTGGCGGCACTGGCGCCCACGCTCCCCCTTGCGCTCGCCCTTCTGCTGATCCGCGCCGCGCTTTCGCAGATGGACGTTCCGACGCGGTCTTCCTACGTGATGGCCGTCGTCACGGAGGCGGAGCGGCCGGCGGCCGCGAGCTTCACATCGGTGCCGCGCAGTTTGGCCGCCGCAGCTAGCCCCGCACTGGCCGGTGCCCTGTTCGCTGCCTCGTTCCGAGCTTGGCCCTTGCTCATCTGCGGCGTCCTGAACATCATGTACGATCTACTGCTGCTGATGCAGTTTCCGGCACCTCAAGGCGCCCGAGGAACGGTGATGCAGCCTCCACTGGCGCTTCCCCGGTGCAGCAAGTCAGCCGGTCCCCAGGAAGCACGTGCGCGCGGCCAGGTACGACCGTACGACGGCCGATCAAACCAAAAGCCAGGCGCTGGTTCTGCGACGAGGTCGAAGCGAGCACAATCGGATGAGGGGAGCGCTGGGGTGGTGACCGGTGGACAGCGCGCGGCGCCTCCTTGGCCGGATCTCCGCTTCGCACGTCCGCGCGGTTAATCTCAATTGGTTCACCTGACTCATGGAGATCAGCTAATGCCGTCGAAAGCTTTGACCTTCGCCGGTCTTCATCCAATATGCGATAGCAGCCTGAGGAACATGGGCGTGGAAAGACGCCATTGCGCGATGCACAACGAGCGAGAGATATTCGCCTTCTTGTTCAGCCTTGCGGAGACTTCCATGGATCCTGAAGGTGTCGTTGCGGCATGCCTGTTGCGAGACGGCCAGCTTTTGGCGTCGAGCGCCAGTTCGGATGATGGGTGCCATCACGCCGAATATCGGATTATCCAGCACCTTAGGGCGCATGGCATTGCCGCGGACGAGCGATGTGTTCTCTACACAACTCTGGCGCCATGCAGCGAGGCGTCGGGGGTCAATGACGGCCGCGACTGCACTACCAACCTTCTCGAAGCTGGCGTTCGTCATGTTGTCTTTGCGGCCGATGACCCCGAATACGGCAGGAATGCGAAGGCCCGATTCGGAGCGGCAGGAGGGACCTTTCGCAAGACTGACGACCGAGAACTCGTGCGACGTGCCGCACGGCTCTTCAATGCCACCATTTCCCGCGACCTTTCTGGTCTTCACCTGCCGCGGGAAAGGAAACTCGATGACGACACATGAGCAGGTGTCATGTCGTGTCGGGAGACCGCATCATCCGGACCGGGGAAGTGCCGCACCAACTATTTTCCGCTCGCGCGCTCGCTGCGCTGGTCGGTAGCCCGCAGGCTATTGTGATGTCTTGAGTTTGCGCCGGAAACGACCGCTCCTGTGGCGCAAACGGGGTATTCCAATCAGAGAGACAAACGGCGACTCACCACCCGATCACGACCTCCAGCGCACCACACGAACGGCAGCGTTGTGTCATATCCGGCCGGATCGCCAGCCGTTTCACCGTCGGCGCAACAACTACTAACTAGTCACGTGAATCTAAAGTTCGCCACATAAGGTCTGCTCTGTTTTTTGGCAGAAGCGTTTGACTGATGAGAGGATCTCGTCGGCGG
>NZ_WQNH01000061.1 GCF_009812055.1 Chelativorans xinjiangensis
CGCTGCCGTGAAGAACCTGTCCCATAGTGCATCCTTCCATTCCTGGGAAAACAATGCACCATCAAAATGCGGGATCAAACAACTAGTGGGGCTTGTCTCGCACCTTTGAGGGGTGGCGGTAAATCGTAACGGTAAAACCAGGCGCTCAGCCGAATTCGCGTACGGCGACGACGGCGTTGGTGCCGCCGAAGGCGAAGCCGTTGCTGATGGCGGCGCGCACGGGGCGCCGTCGCGGCTCATTGGGGGTCACGTCGAGATCGCAGTCGGGATCCGGCGCGCTGTAGTTTGCGGTCGGCGGCACGAGGCCCTCGCGCACGGCGTTGATGCAGGCGATCAGCTCGATGGCGCCGGACGCGCCGAGGCAGTGGCCGTGCATGGATTTGGTCGAGGAGACGGAGAGCTTCCGCGCATGAATGCCGAAGACGCGCTTGATGGCTTCGGTTTCCAGCCGGTCGTTGGCCTTCGTTCCGGTGCCGTGGGCGTTGATGTAATCGACCTCTTCTGCCGCCAGCCCGGCCTCGGCGAGGCATGCCTGCATCGCCCGCGCAGGCCCTTCGACGGTGGGCGCGACGATATCGACGGCATCCGCCGACATGCCGACGCCGGCCAGTTCCGCGAGGATCGGCGCGCCCCGCGCCCGCGCGTGGTCGAGCGTCTCCAGAACGACGATGCCGGCGCCTTCGCCGAGCACCAGCCCCTTCCGGCCGTCCGCGAAGGGCCGGCAGGTGTCCGGCGCCAATACGCGCAGGGCTTCCCACCCTTTCATGACGCCATAGACCAGCGGTGCATCCGCACCGCCGGCCAGCATGACGTCGGCGCGGCCGAGGCGAAGCTGGTCCACCGCCGTAGCGATGGCATGATTGGAGGACGCGCAGGCAGAGGTGACGCCGAAGACGGGGCCGGTAAGCCCATGCACCATCGACACCTGGCCGGCCGCCGCGCCCGGCATGACGCGCGGCACGGTGAAGATGTCGGTGCGGCTTTTACCCTCCAGCAGGATTGCGCGGTAGCTTGCCTCGATGGAGTGCCAACCGCACACGCCGACGCCGATGACGGCGCCGACGCGATGGGCGTTCCCGCCATCGACCGTCAGCATAGACTGCGCCAGAGCTTCTTTCGCGGCGATGACCGCCAGCAGGCTGTAGCGGTCCATGGTCACCAGGCGCTTGTGCTCGATGCCGTGCTCCGGCAGAGCCTTGATCTCGGCGCCGATCTTGATCTTCACCTCGTGCAGGTCGGCGTTCTCTATCGGGCCTATCGCCGCACGCCCCTTGCGCATCGATTGCCAGATGGCGCCGGCATCCGTGCCCAGCGAGCAGATGCCGCCGAGCCCGGTTATGACGATGCGCGGCACTGGCATGATCAGGATTTGCTAGCCACCAGCGCCCGCACGGCCGCCACGATATCGCTTACCGTGCTGAGATTCTCCCAGGCATCGGCCGTGTTCATGTCGATCTCGATGCCGTACTCCTCTTCCAGATCGAAGATGATCTCCGTCAACTCCAGCGAATGGATGCCGAGGTCATTGAGCGGGGTAGCAAGGGTGATGCCGGAGGTATCGCCCTCGGCATGGGTCTTGATCTTGGCGAGAATGCTCTCGCCCAAGGCGTCCCGTTGCTGCTGGTCCGACACGTCCATGGATCTCCCCTCCGAGGGTTTCGACATCACCCGCCCCGCCAGCCGCTCTCACGCCAACCGGTGAGGGATTCAGTCTTCGCCCTTCCGTCGAATAAGACCCCAATCCAGGCGGGGCCACAAGCCCCTATCGCTCGCGTCCATTAACGAAGATGGTTACGACGTCATTGTCGCCGAACTCCACCGCGACAATGTCGCGTAGCATGATCGAGCGTGAATCGACGGCGTGGTAGAACATGGCGCTGCCTTCAATCGATTCCTGCAGCGCCACTATCTCTTCCCTGTGCTCGGCGACCGCCTCGCCAATCGGCCCGGTTTCCGTATCCCCGGGCAGGAACACGATCTCCAGCGTGTTGAGGTTGAAAGCCTTGCGCACGCTCTCGGCGCTCGCAATCGTGTTTTCGATCGCCGCCACGACGCGTTCGGCTTGCTCCTCGTTCGCCGCTTCCCCCGTTTTCACGTCGGAACCGACGATAGCGTCGATCGACTCCTCGCTGTCGAGGCCCTGGGCAAGCAGCGGCGGATTGGCGAGCGGCGCGATCAGGAACATCAGCGCCACCAGGAACGGCAGTGCCCTTTCCAGGGGTGTCGCAGAAGCCGCGGGACCGGCTATTTCCATAACATGCATCAATTAGCTCCTTGCTGTTCAACGGCCAGCGCTCAAACCTGCAACGCCTCGCATATGGGCTGTGTTCCGCCATATGCAAAGGGCAGGCCTTGATCCCATTCTGCCGATCACAGGACCATGTCGGCCTTGCGGCGCCGGCTCATCACCCGGTCGGCGTTCGGCAGGTCGTTCGTCTCCACCCAGCGGCGGGCGGCCTCGGCGGCGCGGCCATGGCCATGCCAGCGGGCGAGGAGACGACGCTCGAGCTCGGCGCGCGGCACGTCCAGATAGACCGTAAAGTCGAACAGCCCCGTCAGTTCCGCCCATGGCCGCTCGTCGAGCAGCAGATAGTTCCCTTCCACCAGAATCATACGCGTATCCGCCTCGACAACCGCCGCGGCGGCGCGCGAAAGCTCCATGTTACGGTCGAACAGCGGAATAGCAACCTCCGGCTCGCGCGCCCGGATGCGCTTCAGGAGCGCGTGGAAGCCGGCGAAATCGAACGTCTCCGGCGCACCCTTGCGGCTGGCGAGGCCCCGCGCCTTCAAAACCGCGTCGTCATAGTGAAAGCCGTCCATCGGCACCACGGCCACCGCCGCACCGCGCCTGTGAAGCGTGTCGGCGACGGTGGCGGCCAGGGTGGACTTGCCCGATCCCGGCGGCCCGGCGATGGCGACCATGAGGCGCGGCGCGGCTTCCGCGCGCGCCAGGATGGCATCTATGAGGCTGGTGTTGTCCACGCCGGGCCGCTCAGGCGCCAAGCCACTTCGGATAGTCGGAGACGAGCAGGCGGTATGGCTCCTCGTCCTCCTCGATCTCGGAAAAGCGATCGATGGGCTCGGCGAAGATGTTGTCGGTGAGGTCGTCGTTGACGGTCGAGACCTCGCCGATGAGGACATCCGAGCCCTCGCCCCAGAACTCGTGCCACACGCCGGGCAGCAGCGTCACGCTCTCGCCGGGGGAAAGCCGCAGGATCCCGCCGGCATCGAAGTGGCGGACGATACCGTCCGTGGGGACCGAAACAGGCGCTTTCCTGTCGATCGTGCCGTCCGCTTCGGATGCGTAGAGCTGGATGCACAGCGTGCCGCCGCCGCGATTGATGATGTCCTCGGCTTTCACCACATGGCGGTGCATGGGCGAGATCTGGTCGCGCCGGGAAATCATGATCTTTTCCGCGTAAAGCATGCCGCGCCCCTCCTTCAGGGCCGCCGCGTCGCCGTTGCGCACGGTGAAGAGGAAAAGGCCCTTGTTGGGGAAATCGCCGACGCCGTAGTCGGTGATGTCCCAGCCGAGCCTGGCGTCGACGATGCCGCCGATCTCGGCGCGGCGCGCCTTCATGTCGTCAGGCGTCCAGTCGGCGAAGGGCGGCAGGGCGTAGCCGAAAGAGCGAATGAAGCCGGCGCCCTCGCGCAGGATGTCGTTGACCCTGGACCGTTTCATCGCAACTCCTCCTCGCACGGATATCGATTGTCGACGCGCGTGGTACAGGAAGCGGGCGCTGCCGCCAAGCCCGCGCGCATGGAGCGCCCTCAGAAGGCCTTGCCCTCAGAACGCCTTGAAGGTCAGCGTGGTGAGCGAGCGGACGATGCCGGGCGTGTCGGCGATGTTCTCGTTGATGAATTTGCCGATGTCCACGCCGTCCTCGATATAGACCTTGAGCAGAAGGTCGTACTCGCCGCTGGTGGAATAGAGCTCGGAGGCGATTTCGCGCCTGTAGAGCTCGTCGGCCACCGCGTAAGTCTTGCCTGGCTCGCAACGCAACTGAACGAAGACGGGTCTCATGATGTCCTTCCGACGGGCTTGGCTCCTCGACGGAAGCGAAAGTCGGCCTATCCCGCGGCTCTGTCAACCGGTCCAATCCGCTGTTGGCACGGCACGGTGCGGCCTTTGCAACGTGCGCTTTCTGAAGCATAGTCCCGGCCATGGCCGAAGCAGTGCAAAACAAGGATTACGAGGAAAGGCTGCGCCGCGCCGGAGTGCGAATCACCCGGCCGCGGCAGGTTATCCTGCGCATCCTCTCGGAGACGGAGGATCACCCGGACGCGATGGAAATCTTCAATCGCGCTGTGGAGATCGACCCCAGCATCTCGCTATCGACCGTCTACCGCACGATGAAGCTTCTGGAGGAGATGGGGGCGATCCACCGCCATGCCTTCGAGGGCGGGCGCTCGCGCTTCGAGCAGGCGGGCGGCGGCCATCACGACCACCTCATCGATATCGACACCGGCGACGTGATCGAGTTCCATTCCCGCAAGATCGAGGCGCTGCAGGACGAGATCGCCCGCTCGCTCGGCTACGAGATCGTCCACCACCGGCTGGAGCTCTACGGCAGGAAGCGGCGCCGGCGGTGACGAATTCGAAAGATATACTAACCAGGAAAAGCGCCCGTCTGGCGCGCTAGGGACGGAAACAATCCATGAGTAAAGCAGATATCGGCCTGATCGGCCTTGGAGTGATGGGCGCGAATCTGGCGCTCAACATCGCGGAGAAGGGCTTCAAGGTCGCCGTCTTCAACCGCACGACATCGCGCACCCACGCCTTCGTCGAGGAGGCCGGGCCACTGGCCGAAAACATCGTCCCGTGCGAGACGCTAGAAGCGCTGGCCAACGCGATCGCCCTGCCGCGGCCGATCATCCTCATGGTTCAGGCAGGCGAGGCCGTGGACCAGCAGATCGACGCGCTGAAGCCCCTGCTTGCCCGTGACGACATCATCATCGATGCCGGCAACGCCAATTTCCGCGACACGCGGCGGCGCATGGCGGCGTTGGCCGAGGGCGGGCCGCAATTCGTCGGCATGGGTGTCTCCGGCGGCGAGGAGGGCGCGCGCCACGGGCCGTCGATCATGGTGGGCGGCGAGGAGCAGTCCTACCGGCGCATCGAGCCCATCCTTCAGGCCATTGCCGCCCGCTATGAGGGCGAAGCCTGCCAGGCATGGCTCGGCCCGGACGGGGCGGGACATTTCGTCAAGACCATCCACAACGGCATCGAATATGCCGATATGCAGATGATCGCCGAGATCTACGGCATCCTGCGCGATGGGCATGGCCTGTCGGCGGGCGAGATCGCGCCGATCTTCGCCAAATGGAACGAGGGCCGCCTCAACTCCTATCTCATCGAGATCACGGCGGCGGTGCTTGCAGCGGACGATCCGGCCACCGGCCAGCCGATGGTGGACATGATCCTCGACCGCGCCGGCCAGAAGGGCACGGGGCGCTGGTCGGCCATCGAGGCGCAGACGCTGGGGATTCCGGCAACGGCCATCGAGGCGGCGGTCGCCGCGCGCAGTCTTTCGGCCTTGAAAGAGGAGCGCGAGGCGGCGGAAAGGCGCTTCGGCACGCCTGCTCCCGCCGCCGGGCCGGCGAGCGAGGAGGCGCTGGCCATTCTCGAGCAAGCGCTTTTCGCCGGCAAGATCGTCGCCTATGCGCAAGGGTTTTCCGTCATGGCCGCGGCCTCGCGCGAGTTCGGCTGGACCCTGCCGCTCGGCACGGTGGCGCGCATCTGGCGCGCCGGCTGCATCATCCGCTCGCAGTTCCTGGGCGAGATGGCGGCGGCCTTCGACGAGGCGCGGGAGATCGAGAACCTTCTGGTGACGCCCGCCTTCGCGCCGCTGATCGAGGCCGCGCACCCGCATCTGCGGCGCGTTGTCGCGCGCAGTGTGGAGGCCGGGCTTCCCGTGCCCGCGCTGTCGGCGGCCCTTGCCCATTTCGACACGTTCCGCCGCGCCCGCGGCACGGCAAACCTCATCCAGGCCCAGCGCGACTTCTTCGGCGCGCACGGTTTCGAGCGTGTGGACAGCGAAGGCAGCCACCACGGAAACTGGCACGAATCGTAAACGTAGAGCAATTCCAGGAAAAGTGGAAACCGGTTTTCCGTCCGGAATTGCGACAAAACAAGGAGTTAGACCAGTTCATCGATTCCATGAAACGATGAACTGGTCTAGAGACAAAAGTGCCGCCGTGGCGGAGGGGAAGCCACGGCGGCCTTTTCAGTATTTGTGCGGCAGCCCGGAGAGGGGGGTTAGGCTGCCGCTTTTTATGTCCGGTTCAGGCGGGGGACGGGCCTTTCCCGGACTTTTTCGGCGGAATATTGCCGATACAGGGATATGTTGTGCGCCAAAATGGCTATTCAAGGGCGATTAGGTTACACATTCGTAATATTTCCGTTACCTGATGAAGCTGGCGTCACCATTTGGCGGCAGGCAGCGCTTCCCGCGCGCCTTTGCCATGGACAGAAGAAACACGCCGCGCTACCCGTTCACCCATGAAAAAAGGCGATCATCTCTTCCTGGTCGACGGCTCGGGCTATATTTTCCGGGCCTATCACGCTCTTCCGCCGTTGACGCGCAAGTCCGACGGGCTGCCGGTCGGCGCCATCTCGGGCTTCTGCAACATGCTGTGGAAGCTGTTGCGCGATGCCCGCAACACGGATGTGGGGGTCACGCCCACCCATTTCGCCGTCATTTTCGATTATTCCTCCAAAACCTTTCGCAACGAGATCTACCCCGAATACAAGGCCAACCGCTCCGAGCCGCCGGAAGATCTCATCCCGCAATTCGGCCTCATCCGCGAGGCCACCCGCGCCTTCGACCTGCCCTGCATCGAGATGGAGGGTTTTGAGGCGGACGATCTCATCGCCACCTATGCGCGGCTTGCCGTGGAAGCCGGCGGCGATGCCACCATCGTCTCCTCGGACAAGGACCTGATGCAACTCGTGGGGCCGTGCGTCTCCATGTACGACCCCATGAAGGACCGCGAGATCCGCGTGCCGGAAGTGATCGAGAAGTGGGGCGTGCCGCCGGAAAAGATGGTCGATCTGCAGGCATTGGCCGGCGATTCCATCGACAACGTGCCCGGCGTTCCCGGCATCGGGGCGAAGACGGCCGCCCAGCTTCTGGAGGAATATGGCGATCTCGACACGCTGCTTTCCCGCGCCGGCGAGATCAAGCAGAACAAGCGACGCGAGAACCTCATCGAATTCGCCGAGAAAGCGCGGATTTCCCGCGAATTGGTGCGCCTCAAGAACGACGTGCCTGTCGAGGACGGCGTCGACAGGCTGGCGCTCAACCCGCCGGACGGGCCGAAGCTGATCGCTTTTTTGAAGGCGATGGAATTCTCGTCGCTGACGCGGCGGGTGGCGGAGGCCACCGGGGCGGACGCCGCCGAGATCGAGCCCGCCGCCCTGGAAGTGGAAGCGGTGGCGACCCACGGGCCGGACCTGACGGTGCCCGCCTCCGGCACCGAGGAGCCCGGCGCGGAGGGCGAGGTGGCGCCCGACCGGACGGATGGGGCCGATACGCCAGAGAAGCTGGCGAAGAAACTGGCGGAAGCGGCGACGGCCGAACCCATCGACCACTCCGGCTATATCTGCATCCGCGACCTGGAGACGCTCAATCATTGGGTGGAAGAGGCGCGCGAGGCAGGACTTGTCGCCTTCGACACGGAGACGACCTCGCTCGACCCCATGCAGGCGGAGCTGTGCGGCTTTTCGCTCGCCACCGCGCCAGGGCGCGCCGCCTATGTGCCGCTGTCGCACAAGAACGGCGCTAACGATCTTCTGGGCGGCGGGCTCATCGACGGGCAGATCGAGGAGGGAGCGGCGCTTGCCGTCCTCCGGCCGCTCTTGCAGGACCCCTCGGTGCTGAAGATCGGCCAGAACCTGAAATTTGACTGGCTCCTCCTCTTCCGGCTCGGCATCGAGATCGCCCCCTACGACGACACGATGCTCATCTCCTACGTGATTGAGGCGGGCACCCAGGCGCACGGCATGGACGCGCTGTCGGAGCGCTGGCTCGGCCACACGCCGCTTTCCTACAAGGAGTTGACGGGTTCCGGCCGGGCGCGCGTGACATTCGACATGGTGGATGTCGAGCGCGCCACCATCTATGCCGCCGAGGACGCCGACGTGACGCTCAGGCTGTGGAAGGTGCTGAAGCCCCAGCTGGCGGCCAAGGGCCTGGTCTCGGTCTACGAGCGGCTGGAGCGGCCGATGATCTCGGTCGTCGGGCGCATGGAGCATCGCGGCATCACGGTCGATCGGCAGATCCTGTCGCGCATGTCCGGCGATTTCGCGCAGACGGCGGCGGCGATGGAGGAGGAGATCTACGCGCTCGCCGGGAGTCGCTTCACCATCGGCTCGCCAAAGCAGCTCGGCGAGATCCTGTTCGGGAGAATGGGCCTGCCGGGCGGCGGGAAGACCAAGTCCGGCCAATGGTCGACCTCCGCCCAGGTATTGGAGGAGCTCGCCACGGCCGGCCACGAGCTGCCGCGCAAGATCGTCGACTGGCGTCAGGTCACCAAGCTGAAATCCACCTATACGGACGCGCTGCCGGGCTACATCCACCCCGAGACCGGCCGGGTGCACACCTCCTATTCGCTCGCCTCCACGAGCACGGGACGGCTCTCCTCCTCCGAGCCCAACCTGCAGAACATCCCGGTGCGCACGGCCGAGGGCCGCAAGATCCGCACCGCCTTCGTGGCGCCCGAGGGCCGCAAGCTGATCTCGGCCGACTACAGCCAGATCGAACTCAGGGTGCTCGCCCACGTGGCCGACATTCCGCAGCTGAAACAGGCCTTCGCCGACGGGCTGGACATCCATGCCATGACGGCCTCGGAGATGTTCGGGGTGCCGGTCGAAGGCATGCCGGGCGAGGTGCGCCGGCGCGCCAAGGCCATCAATTTCGGCATCATCTACGGCATCTCGGCCTTCGGGCTCGCCAACCAGCTCGCCATCCCGCGCGAAGAGGCCGGCGCCTATATCAAGCGCTATTTCGAGCGCTTTCCCGGCATCAAGGACTATATGGAGCGCACGAAAGCCTTCTGCCGCGACAAGGGCTATGTGGAGACCGTCTTCGGCCGCCGCGCCCACTATCCCGAAATCCGCTCCTCAAACCCCTCCGTCCGCGCCTTCAACGAGCGCGCGGCCATCAACGCGCCCATCCAGGGCTCGGCCGCCGACATCATCCGCCGCGCCATGATGCGCATGGATGCCGCCCTCGCCGATAACGGGCTGGGCGACGTCCAGATGCTCCTGCAGGTGCACGACGAGCTGATCTTCGAAGCGCCGGAAGAGGCCGTGGAGCACGCCATTCCCGTCATCCGCACGGTGATGGAAGGCGCCGCTTGGCCCGCCCGCGCACTTTCCGTGCCGCTGAAGGTGGACGCGCGGGCGGCGGACAACTGGGAAGAGGCGCACTGAGATGTGCCGCCTCACCGCGCGGCGCAGGCTCAAGCCTCAGGCCGCGTCCTTCCACTTGATCGAGCAGCCCATCGACGGGATCTGCTCTTTCGGCCCCTTCCCCGTCTCGGCCACCTGGACCATCGCCTCGTAGAGATCACGCCTCAGGTCTGGCGCTGCCGGCCCGGTGCGTGCGGCGTCGAGCCGGCCGCGGTACTGCAGCTTCAAGTCCTTGTTGAAGCCGAAGAAATCCGGCGTGCAGACCGCGTCATAGGCGCGCGCTACGCTCTGATCCTCATCATAAAGATAGGGGAAAGGAAAGCCGTGCTCGCGCGCGAACACCGCCATCTTGTCGAAGGAATCCTCGGGATATGTCGCGGCGTCGTTCGCGCTGATGGCGACGAAGCCGATGCCCTGCGCCTTAAGGTCCTTGGCATCGCGCACGATGCGGGGAATCGCTGCTTTCACATAGGGGCAGTGGTTGCAGATAAAGACGACCACCAATCCGTTCGGGCCGGCCTCATCGAAGATGCGGTGGGTTTGACCATCGGTCCCCGGCAACGTGGCGTCGACCGCCGGCCAGCCGAAATCGCAAACAGGTGGAACAGCTGCCATTGTCTTTTCCTCCGTCTGTCTGTCTGCCGCCACGGCGGGCAAGGGCCGGTCGTCAGCCGCCTGCCGCCTTCCTGATGGCGGCGATGTTTTGCGCGTAGGCGGCCTCGCCGCCCTTGAAGACGGCGGAGCCCGCCACCAGCACGTTGGCGCCGGCCTCGACCACCGCGCCCGCCGTCTCAGCGGAAATGCCGCCGTCCACCTCGATGTCGATCGGCCTGTCGCCGGCCATGGCGCGGACGCGGCGGACCTTTTCAACCACGGACGGGATGAAGGCCTGGCCGCCGAAACCCGGATTAACCGTCATCAGAAGGACGAGATCAACCTCGTCCAGCACATATTCGATCACACTTTCCGGCGTCGACGGGTTGAGCGACACGCCGGCCTTCCTGCCGAGCCCGCGGATGGTCTGCAGCGAGCGGTGGAGATGCGGGCCGGCCTCGGCGTGCACGGTGATGACGTCGCAGCCCGCCTCGGCGAAGGCGGCGAGATAGGGATCGGCCGGGGCGATCATCAAATGGCAGTCGAACACCTTTTTCGTGCGGTCCCGGATCGCCTTGACCACCGGCGGGCCGAAGGTGATGTTGGGCACGAAGTGGCCGTCCATGACGTCGAGATGGATCCAGTCCGCCCCGGCGGTGGCCACCGCCTCCACCTCCTCGCCAAGGCGCGAGAAGTCCGAAGAGAGGATCGAAGGGGCGATGGTGAGTGGCCGTCTGGCGGGCATGGGCGTTCCTCTGGTCGGCGGGAGGCGCGTTACCGATGTAAGGCACAACACCGCTCTAACTTCTGGGCCCAGCCTTGTCGACCCGTCTCATAGTCGTGTGACCATGCGGTGCGAGGAGGGGTGCACCATGCGCACGAGCGTGATGGGGCGCTCGCCCAGCCAGGTGATGCGCTCACCCACGAAGACCGGCTCTCCCTCGCGCAGTTGCATCACCGCCGCCTCCTCCGCGCTCGCGGCCGCGGCGCGGAAGGTGAACTCGGCATCGGTGAAGGGAGCGTGCTCCACCAGCCATTCATTGGGGCTTATGCCCGCGAAGTCGGCCTCGCGCGCCGCCGCAACGACATCGGGATTGATCCAGCGATCCTCGAACTGGTAGGGCACGCGGTCTGCCAGATGCAGGCAGCGGACGTGGACGAGCGATGCCGTCGCCTCGAGGCCGAGCCGCGCCCGCACGATCTCCGGCGGGGCCGCCTCCCCGCGGCTCAGGAGGCGGTACTGATACTCCGCCCCCCGCGCTTCGATCTCCTGGCGCACCAGGGGGATGACGAAGCGCGCCTC
This sequence comes from Chelativorans xinjiangensis, assembly GCF_009812055.1. Classification (GTDB taxonomy): domain Bacteria; phylum Pseudomonadota; class Alphaproteobacteria; order Rhizobiales; family Rhizobiaceae; genus Chelativorans; species Chelativorans xinjiangense. The sequence continues at coordinate 11,313 of NZ_WQNH01000061.1, forward strand.
GCGCACGGGATGCAGCGCCACGCGCGTGCCGGCGCGGCGGCGGCGTTCCACCAGCCCGGCGCGGGCAAGCTCCTGCAAGGCGCGGTTGACGGTGGCGCGCGCGGCGCCGAACTCGCGCGCCAGCACCTCCTCGCCGGGGATGAGGGCGCCCGGCAGCCACAGCCTTTCGGCAATGCGCCGGGCCATCTCGTCGCGGATGGCGCGGAAGGACGAGCGCGTGCCGGTCACAGGTCCGCCACCAGCGCCTTGAGCGTGGCGGCATAGCGCACCGCGATCGCCTCGCGGGCGATATGGCGGCCGCCGCGCACCACATGGCGCCCCGCCGACCAGAGGTCCCTCACCGCCTCGTTGCCGCCGGCGAAGAGCCAGCCGTCGAGAACGGCATCGCCGTGCCCCACGCCCGCGAACGCGGCAGGATCGAGCGCCACCAGATCCGCCCATTTGCCGGCTTCCAAAGCGCCCGTATCCCGGCCGAGCGCCTGTGCGCCGCCGGCAAGCGCGGCATCATGGAGCGCTCGCCCGCAGGAGCCGCCCGCCTCCGCCAGCACGGCGCGCGCCCGGTGCTTCAGCCGCTGCGAATATTCGAACTGGCGCAGTTCCTCCGCCACCGAGATGCGAACGTTGGAATCGCTGCCGATACCGAGCCGCCCGCCGGCCTGCCGGAAGGCGGGAGCGTTGAAGATGCCGTCGCCCAGATTGGCCTCGGTAATGGGGCACAGCCCCGCCACCGCGCCGGAGCGCGCAAGGCGCTCCGTCTCCATCGCGTTCATATGCGTGGCATGGATAAGGCACCAGCGCTTGTCCACCGCCGCCTCGCCGAGCAGATATTCGACCGGCCGGGCGCCGTGCGCGGCCAGGATCTCGTCGATTTCCGGCTCCTGCTCGGCAATGTGCATGTGGAAGGGCGTATCCGGCCGCAGCGCCATGGCCGCGCGTATGTCCTCGATGCCGGCGCCGCGCAAGGAGTGGGCGGCCGCGCCGAGCACCCGATCGCCGGGAAGCCGCGCCATATGCTCCCCCGCCCGCGTCAGAAGGTTATCGAAGGCCGTCGGATCGTTGCCAAAGCGCAGTTGCCCGCCCGCGAGCGGGCGGCGATCCGCCCCGCCATAGCGGTAGAGTACGGGCAGAAGCGTCAGCCCGATGCCCGTTTGCCCCGCAGCAGCGGCAATGCGGCCGGAAAGCTCGGCGATATCGGCATACGGCGCCCCGCCCGCCCGGTGGTGCACATAATGGAACTCGGCGACGGCACAAAAGCCCGCTTCGAGCATTTCCATGAAAGCGAAGGCGGCGATGGCCTCCACATCGTCGGGCGAAAGCCGGTCTAGGAAGCGGTACATGACCTCGCGCCACGTCCAGAAGCTGTCGCGGCCCTTCTGGCTGCGGCGCTCGGCAAGTCCCGCCATGGCGCGCTGGAAGGTGTGGCTGTGCAGGTTGGAAAGCGCCGGCAGGAGCACCGGCACGACGTCGGCCGCGCCCGGCTCAGCGCCCGGCACGACCGAGACGATGCGGCCGTCGCCGCCGATCGTCACGCGCACATCGTCCCGCCAGCCTTGGAGCGTCAGCGCGGTTCGGGCGAAAATCTCTTGCATGCGGCGGCGGTCCGGAGCTAGAAATCAATTTGTATAGACATAATCATATCAAGTCTAGACAAAGCGGCAGGTCTCCTCAAGCGATGAAGCGCACGGTTTTCACCGAAACAAGGCTCGCCGGCATGGTGCCCGGCGGCGCACCCTACGGGCTCGTGGAGGATGCGGCAATCGCCGTCGAGGATGGCCGCATCGCCTGGGCCGGGCCGCGCGCGGCGCTGCCCGGCGACTGGGCGGGCGCCCAGCGGACGAAGCTCGGCAGGCGCCTGACGACCCCCGCCCTCATCGATTGCCACACCCACCTCATCCACGGCGGCGACCGCGCCCGCGAGTTCGAGATGCGCCTTCAAGGCGCGACCTACGAGGAGATCGCGCGCGCCGGCGGCGGCATCGTCTCCACGGTCGCCGCCACGCGGCGCATGGACGAGGAGGCGCTCGTCGCCGCCGCCCTGCCGCGGCTCGACGCGTTGATGGCGGAGGGGGTGGCGACGGTGGAGGTGAAGTCCGGCTACGGGCTGTCCATCGCGGATGAATTAAAGATGCTGCGCGCGGCGCGGCGGCTGGGCGAGACGCGCCGGATACGGGTGAAGACCAGCTATCTCGCCGCCCACGCCGTGCCGCCGGAATATCGGGGCCGCACCGGCGCCTATATCGAGGAGGTGGTGCTGCCGGGCATGGAGGCCGCGCACGCCGAAGGGCTGGCGGACGCCGTCGACGGCTTTTGCGAAACCATCGCCTTCTCGCCCGGGGAGATCGCCAGCGTCTTCGACAAGGCACGGGCACTGGGCCTGCCGGTGAAGCTCCACGCCGAACAGCTCTCCAATCTCGGCGGCGCCAAGCTCGCCGCCCGCTACCATGCGCTTTCCGCCGACCATCTGGAATATCTGGACGAAGAGGGGATCGCCGCCATGGCACGGAGCGGCACGGTGGCCGTGCTCCTCCCCGGCGCCTTCTACACCCTGCGCGAATCCCAGGCGCCCCCCGTCGCCGGCCTGCGCGCGGCCGGCGTGCGAATAGCGGTCGCCACCGACTGCAACCCCGGCTCCTCGCCGCTCTCCTCCCTGCTTCTGGCAATGAACATGGCCTCTACCCTCTTCCGCCTCACCCCTGAGGAGGCATTGGCCGGCGCCACCCGCGAAGCCGCCCGCGCCCTCGGCCTCGGGCAGGATATCGGCACCATCGAAGCGGGAAAACGCGCCGAGATCGCCGTCTGGGACGTCGAGCACCCGGCCGAACTCGCCTATCGCGTCGGCTTCAATCCGCTGCATCGGCTCATTCGTGGAGATGGTGCATGACCCCTTCCTCTCCCCCTCCGACGACAGAGCAATCACATATGGGTTCTGAGTCCTTGATCGTACCCCCACCCTCAATCCCTCCCCTCAAGGGGGAGGGAGGCAGGTCGAGCACGTCGTCATCCCCCTCCCCCTTGAGGGGAGGGGTGAGGGGTGGGGGTTCCGGCGAAGCCGGCAAAAATGACTGGTATGCGATAACCCCGCCTCGGACAGGGAGGGTTGGCCCCACGTATCTGTCCACCGAAGCCCGAAGGGCGAAGGTGGAAGCGGAGTTGGTGAGCGGGTCTTCGGCGCCAACCACAGCCAGGGGAGCGGCATCGCGATGACACTCACCCTCACCCCCGGTGCCGTCTCTGTTTCTACGCTGGAGCGTATCTGGCGGGAAAAGCAGCCGCTGCGTCTCGATCCCGCCTGCCACCCGGCCGTCGAGGCTTCCGCAGCCCGCATCGCCGAGATCGCCGGCGGCGAGGCCGCCGTCTACGGCGTCAATACCGGCTTCGGCAAGCTCGCCAGCGTGCGTATTCCGACCGAAGACGTGGCGAGGCTCCAGCGCAACCTCATCCTCTCCCACTGCTGCGGCGTAGGCGCCCCCTTGAGCGAGGACGTCGTGCGCCTCGTCATGGCGCTTAAATTGATGTCGCTTGGCCGCGGCGCCTCGGGCGTGCGCATGGAGATCGTCCGGCTCCTAGAGGAGATGCCGGCGCGCGGCGTCATCCCCGTCGTCCCCGAAAAAGGCTCCGTCGGCGCCTCCGGCGACCTCGCCCCCCTCGCCCACCTGGCGGCGGCGATGATCGGCGAAGGCGAAGCCTGGCATGACGGTGAAAGATTGCCGGCTAATAAAGCACTGGCAAAGGCAAGGCTTTCCCCGGTGGTGCTTGCCGCCAAGGAGGGGCTGGCGCTCATCAACGGCACGCAGGTCTCCACCGCGCTGGCGCTTGCCGGCCTTTTCCGCGCCCATCGCGCCGCCCGCTCGGCGCTGATCACCGGCGCGCTGTCGACCGACGCGGCCATGGGCTCCTCCGCCCCCTTCCACCCGGAAATCCACGCCCTGCGCGGCCACGGCGGCCAGATCGACACGGCGGCCGCCCTTTGGAAGCTGCTCGACGGCTCGGAAATCCGCGAGAGCCACCGCGAGGGCGACGAGCGCGTGCAGGACCCTTACTGCATCCGCTGCCAGCCCCAAGTCGACGGCGCCTGCCTCGATATCCTGCGCCAGGCCGCGCGCACGCTGACCGTTGAGGCCAATGCCGTGACGGACAATCCGCTTGTGCTGTCGGACGGCCAGGTGGTCTCGGGCGGCAACTTTCATGCCGAGCCGGTGGCGCTCGCCGCAGATCAGATCGCGCTCGCCATTTGCGAGATCGGCGCCATCGCTCAGCGCCGCATCGCCCTTCTGGTCGATCCCGCGCTCTCCTTCGGCCTGCCGGCCTTCCTCGCAAGGCAGCCCGGGCTCAACTCCGGCCTGATGATCGCCGAGGTCACCTCGGCCGCCCTGATGTCGGAAAACAAGCAGATGGCGCATCCGGCCTCGGTCGATTCCACCCCCACCTCGGCCAATCAGGAGGACCACGTCTCCATGGCCTGCCACGGCGCAAGGCGGCTTCTGGCGATGACGGAAAATCTCTTCGGCATCGTCGGCATCGAGGCGGTAACGGCGGCGCAGGGCATCGACCTGCGCGCCCCGTTGAAGACCAGCGCGGAGCTTCAGAAAGCCCACGCCGCCATCCGCGCCGTTGTACCGGGCCTCGAAGCAGACCGCTTCATGGCGCCCGACCTCGAAGCGGCAATCGCGCTGGTGCGCTCGGGCGGGCTCAACGCCAGTGTGACGCCGGGCATATTGCCGGAACTGAGGAGCGAGCCGTGAAACCGGTCGAAGTCGTGCAGGGAACATCGCCCGTCATCCTTGGCCTGCCCCACACGGGCACCAGCGTGCCGGAGGAAATCCAAGCACTGCTGAACGAGGAAGGACAAAAACTGCGCGATACGGACTGGCACATCCACGACCTCTATCGGGACCTGCTCCCCGACGCGACCACCGTACGCGCCACCTTCCATCGCTACGTCATAGACGCCAACCGCGACCCTTCCGGCGCGAGCCTCTATCCGGGGCAGAACACCACCGGCCTCGTGCCGCTCACCGATTTCGACAACCAGCCTCTCTGGCGGGAAGGCGCGGAGCCCGACGACGCCGGGATCCAGGCGCGGCTCACCGCCTTTCATCGCCCCTACCACGCGGCGCTCGAAGCCGAGATCGCCCGCGTGAAGGCGCTCCATGGCGTCGTCGTCCTCTACGACTGCCACTCGATCCGCTCCCACTGCCCGTTCCTCTTCGACGGCACGCTGCCGGACTTCAATATCGGTACCGACAACGGCGCGACCTGCGCGCCGGAGATCGAAGCGGCGGTGGCGGAGATCTGCATCGGCGCGGAGGCCTATTCCAGCGTGCTCAACGGCCGCTTCCGCGGCGGCTGGACGACGCGGCACTACGGACAGCCCCATGAAGGCGTCCACGCCATCCAGATGGAGCTTGCCCAGTCGACCTACCTCGCAAGCGAGAGCGAGCCCTTCGCCTATGACGAGACGAAAGCCCGCCGCCTGCGCCCGCATCTGCGCGCCATTCTGGAGCGGCTCGAAGCGATTGCGCATTCCCTGAAGGAGGACACCGAGCGATGACCGACCCGCGCCACAACATCCGCCAGGTGAAAGCGCCGCGCGGCCTGGAACTGAACGCCAAAAGCTGGCTCACGGAAGCGCCGCTCCGCATGCTGATGAACAATCTCGACGCCGAGGTGGCGGAGAACCCGAACGAGCTTGTCGTCTACGGCGGCATCGGCCGCGCCGCCCGCACATGGGACGATTTCGACCGTATCGTTTCCACGCTGAAGACCCTCGAAGAGGACGAGACCCTGCTCGTCCAGTCCGGCAAGCCGGTCGGCGTCTTCCGCACCCATGCCGACGCCCCGCGCGTGCTGATCGCCAATTCCAATCTCGTGCCGCACTGGGCCAACTGGGACCATTTCAACAAGCTCGACCGCGCCGGCCTGATGATGTACGGCCAGATGACCGCCGGCTCGTGGATCTATATCGGCACTCAAGGCATCGTGCAGGGCACGTACGAGACCTTTGCCGAGGCCGGGCGCCAGCACTATGGCGGCAATCTCAAGGGCAAATGGATCCTCACCGCCGGGCTCGGCGGCATGGGCGGTGCGCAGCCGCTCGCCGCCGTCATGGCCGGCGCCTGTTGCCTCGCCGTCGAGTGCGAGGAGAGCCGCATCGATTTCCGCCTGCGCACCCGCTACCTTGACGAGAAGGCGACCAGCCTCGAGGAAGCGCTCGCCATCATCGAGCGCTGGACGAGCGCCGGCGAGGCGAAGTCGGTGGGGCTCCTCGGCAACGCGGCCGAGATCGTGCCCGAGCTCGTGCGCCGCGGGGTCAGGCCCGACATCGTCACCGACCAGACATCGGCGCACGACCCCCTCAACGGCTACCTGCCCAAGGGCTGGTCGCTGGCCGAATGGCGCCAGAAGCGCGAGAGCGATCCCAAGGCCGTCGAGAAAGCCGCCCGCGCCTCGATGCGCGAGCACGTCGAGGCAATGGTCGCCTTCTGGAACCGAGGCGTTCCCACCGTCGACTACGGCAACAACATCCGCCAGGTGGCGCAGGACGAAGGCTTCGAGAACGCCTTCGCCTTCCCCGGCTTTGTGCCGGCCTATATCCGGCCGCTCTTCTGCCGTGGCATCGGCCCCTTCCGGTGGGCCGCCCTTTCCGGCGACCCCGAGGACATCTACCGCACCGACGAGAAGGTGAAGGAACTTTTGCCGGATAACAACCATCTGCACCGCTGGCTCGACATGGCGCGCGACCGCATCGCCTTCCAGGGTCTTCCGGCCCGCATCTGCTGGGTGGGCCTGGGCGACCGCCACCGCCTCGGCCTCGCCTTCAACGAGATGGTGGCCAACGGCGAATTGAGGGCGCCGGTCGTCATCGGCCGCGATCACCTGGACTCCGGTTCCGTCGCCTCGCCCAACCGCGAAACCGAAGCCATGAAGGACGGCTCCGACGCCGTCTCCGACTGGCCGCTGCTCAATGCGCTCCTCAACTGCGCCTCCGGCGCCACCTGGGTGTCGCTGCACCATGGCGGCGGCGTCGGCATGGGCTTTTCCCAGCACGCCGGCATGGTGATCTGCGCCGACGGCACGGAGGCCGCGGCCAGGCGCATCGAACGCGTCTTGTGGAACGACCCCGCCACCGGCGTCATGCGCCACGCCGACGCCGGCTACGAAGAGGCGCTCGACTGCGCGCGGGAAAAAGGGCTGCGCCTGCCGGCAATCCTCGGAAACTGAACGGGCGCCGGCCCGCCCGGTGGTCCGCCGGTGGCCCATCGGTGGATTGTAACGAAACCGACACACAGCCGACATCGCAACTTCATGCGCGGGCGCTAGGCGATTCCCCAACAAGGACGGAAAAGTCCAAACGGGGATTTGCCATGCTCGAAATTCGCGGCGTCACGCGCCGGTTCGGTAAGACCGTTGCCGTCGACGGCATCGATGTCGAGATCGACGAAGGCCAGATGGTGGGCATCATCGGCCGCTCCGGTGCCGGCAAGTCGACGCTTCTGCGCATGATCAACCGGCTCATCGACCCGAGCGAGGGGTCGATCGCCTTCCAGGGCGTCGAGGTTTCGGCGCTCAAGGGTGCGGCCCTCAGGCGCTGGCAGCGCGACTGCGCCATGATCTTCCAGCAGTTCAACCTGGTCCCCCGACTCGATGTGCTCACGAACGTCCTCCTCGGCCGGCTCAACCACCGCCCGACGGCGCTCAACCTCTTGAGCCTTTATTCGCGCGACGAGCGCATCCAGGCGATCGCCGCCCTCGAACGGCTCGACATCGCCCACACGGCCCTGCAGCAGGCCGGCACTCTTTCCGGCGGCCAGCAGCAGCGCGTGGCGATTGCCCGCGCGCTCATGCAGGAGCCGAAAGTGATCCTGGCAGACGAGCCGATCGCCTCCCTCGACCCGCTCAACGCCAAGGTGGTGATGGATTCCCTTGCCGATATCAACGCCCGCGAGGGCATCACCGTCATCACCAACCTGCACACGCTGGACACGGCCCGCCACTATTCGACGCGCATCATCGGCATGGCCGGGGGCGCCGTCGTCTTCGACGGTGCGCCCGAAGCGCTGACGGCGGAGGCCGTGCAGCGGATTTACGGAGCTGACGGCGGCGACGCCGTTTCCGAAACCATCACCTCGACCAGCATCCAGACACCGGCCGAGCCGTATCACGGGCGCGTATTCGAGCCCGCCCTCGCCGACTAGCGCGAGGCGTCCCGCCCACGTAACGGGCCCGCAACGACAAAACCATACCGCCGGCGCGCCGGCACGAGACAGGAGAGACGGACATGTTGAAGCAAGCTTTGATGGCCGCCGCCGCCTTTACGGCGCTTATGGCCGGCACGGCGCAGGCCGAGGACCTCAAGGAGTTCCGCATCGGCATCCTCGGCGGCGAGAACGAGGCCGACCGCATGCGCAACTTCCAATGCATGGTGGACAAGCTGCCGGAAGTTCTGGGCGTCGAGAAGGTCTCGCTGTTCCCGGCTTCCGACTATGACGGCGTCGTCCAGGGCCTCCTCGGCGGCACGCTGGACTATGCGGAGCTCGGCGCCTCGGCCTATGCCAAGGTCTATCTGGAAGACCCCGAGGCCGTCGACCCGATCCTCACCACCGTGCAGACCGACGGCTCGACCGGCTATCATTCGGTGATGGTGGCGCGCAAGGATTCGGGCATCCGCACGCTGGAAGACCTGAAGGGCAAGAAGCTCGGCTTCGCCGATCCCGACTCCACCTCCGGCTATCTCGTTCCGGCGGTGACGCTGCCGCAGGCGATCGGTTCGACCATCGACGACTATTTCTCCGAGACCGGTTTCGGCGGCGGCCACGAGAACCTGGTGCTCGAGGTGGTCAAGGGCACCTTCGACGCCGGCACCACCTGGGCCTCCGGCGTCGGCGATTTCTCCGAAGGCTACACCTCCGGCAACCTGCACAAGATGGTCGAGAAGGGCGTTCTCGACATGGACGACCTGGTGGAAATCTGGAAGTCCCCGCTCATCCCCAACGGCCCCATCGTCGTGCGCACCTCCATGAACGAAGACATGAAGGAAACCTTCAAGACGTTCATGATGGAGCTTCCCGAGAGCGACCCCGAATGCTTCTCCGCCATCCAGGGCGGCGACTTCACGGGCTACACCGAGGTCACGCCGGCCTTCTACCAGCCCATCATCGACGCCCGCCGTTCGCAGATCGGCTCGTAAGCAACCAAAAGCGCCGCCAGCAGCCCTGGCGGCGCTTTTTTTGGAACAGGCCGTATTCGGATGGACTTGTCTGTCGGCGCTCTGTCGCGCCCCCCTCTGTCCTGCCGGACATCTCCCCCGCGAGGGGGGAGATTGCGCCGGCCGCTTGCTGCGGCACCTGTTCTGCGACGCTGGCGATTGGCGAAAGTCGCCGCGCCGGCTGATCTCCCCCCTCGCGGGGGAGATGTCCGGCAGGACAGAGGGGGGCGCGAAAGGGCGCCAACCTTCCACCCATCGAACCCACTCAAAGACAAAACACTCTCGCAAACCCCATGAGCACCACCACCCACGGCCCCGCCCTGTCGCCGGCTGCCCAGTCGATCGAGCAGCATTGGCAGGCGCTGGCGGCGCGGCGCCGGCTCTACACCATCGGCGGCATCGCCTTCATGGTGCTGGCCATGGGCGGGTCACTGTGGTTCGCCAACGCGTCCAACGCCGGCAAGTTCTTCGACCGGCTGCCCTATTTCTTCGATTTCGTCGGCCAGCTCACGCCGCGCGACGGCTGGGAGGTCTGGCGGGCGCTCTTCGACCTGCCCTCGCCCTATGACGACGGCAGCCTGAAATACAACTACCCGGAAGGCCGGGTGTACCTCACCGAAACCCTCTACCTGCCGGAATATTTCTACAAGATGCTGGAGACGATCAATATCGCCCTGGTGGCGACGCTGATCGGCTTCGGGCTGGGTTTCGTCCTGTGTTTCCTGGCCGCCGCCAATCTCACGACGCGGCGCTGGCTGCGTTTCTTCGTGCGCCGCTTCATGGAGGTGCTGCGCGCCTTTCCCGAAATCGTCATCGCCGGCTTCTTCCTGGCGATCCTGTCGCTCGGCGCGGTGCCGGCCATCATCGCGGTGGCGATCCACACCATCGGCGCGCTCGGCAAGATGTTCTTCGAGGTGGTGGAGAACGCCGACATGCGGCCGGAGGAGGGGCTGAGGGCGGCGGGCGCCAACTGGGTCGAGCGCGTTTGGTTCGCCATCGTGCCGCAGGTGATGCCAAACTTCCTGAGCTACGCGCTGCTGAGGCTGGAGATCAACGTGCGCGCCTCGACCATCATCGGCGCCGTCGGCGGCGGCGGCATCGGCGAGACGCTGCGCCTTTCCATCAGCCAGACGCACGAAGCCAAGACACTGGCGATCGTCCTCCTGCTGTTCTCGACCATCGTCGCCGTCGACCAGTTCTCGGCCTGGCTCAGGCGGCGCCTCGTCGGCGACCAGGCCTTCGAATTCGGGCGCGGAGGCTGACATGACCCATCTCGACACCGCGCAAACCCGGGAACTGATCGCCCGTCATCCACAGGTCTTCGCCGGCTCCATGAGGAAGCGGGTGACCGGATGGCTCGTCGCCCTCGGCGTCGTCTTCTATTTCGTCTTCGCCTGGTCGTTCTTCTCCATCGGCCAGGTCGTCGCCAATGCCAACTGGAATATCGCCGGCGCCTATCTGGCGGATTGGGTCTCCTACGAGGTGCGTCCCGATATCGAGTACCGCGACGACTATCTGGAGGTCTCCTTCCCGCGCTTTTCGCCGCTCGGCGAGAACCCCGATCCGGACTGGCTGACGAGGCGCAGCGCGACCGTCGAAATCCGCGCCGAAAGCGGAGATGCCGAGGCCGGCGCCACCTCCGGCGCCGGGTTCCTGGGCAGCCTCCCAGAGGCCAACGCCAAGGGCGGCAGCGGCAGCTTCCTCGGCCCGGTCGGCAACGCGGCCGGGAGCGCGGCGCCCGCGGGGGATACCCCGCGCGCTCCGACGCCGCAGACGCGGCGCGAGGAAGCGGTGGTGGAAGCCAGCGTCCGCTTCTCCCCGCAAAGCCATATCGACGTCGCGCCGGGAGTGGTGAGCGTCACCCGCGGCGATGAGACGCTCGTTCTCGACATCGCCGGCGGTGAGCGCGTAGAGCCGCGCGGCGCCCTGCCGGTCTGGGCCTTCCAGCGCGAGCCGGGTGCAAAGGTGATCGTCCGCTTCGGTTTCGCCGGCCGGGCGGAGATCGAGGACGACGAGGTGAAGATCCGCCGTCGCTTTCTCGGCTGGGAGAACTTTTTCTTCGACACGCGCTCGCCCTTCTGGGGCCTGCCGGCCGGCGAGGTCGCCCGGCTCGTCCTGTTCGGCGAGCGGCTCAACCCGCAGAAATCCAACGCCGCGCTCGCCTTTGACAATTTCCTCAACAATGCCGACTGGCAGCACGGCGACGTGTGGCTGAAGCTTTTGCAGACAATCGTCATGGCCTTCGCCGGCACGGTCCTGGCCACGCTCATCGCCTTTCCCCTTTCCTTCGCCGCCGCGCGCAACATCTATCCGAGCCGCGCCGCCAATTTCCTCTTCAAACGTTTCTTCGACTTCCTGCGCTCCGTCGACATGCTCATCTGGGCGCTGTTCTTCACCCGCGCCTTCGGGCCCGGCCCGCTCGCCGGCATCTCGGCAATCTTCTTCACCGACACGGGCACCTTCGGAAAGCTCTATTCCGAAGCGCTGGAGAACATCGACGACAAGCAGCGCGAGGGCGTGCGCTCCGTCGGCGCCTCGCCCTCGTCCGTGCAGCGCTACGGCGTCCTGCCGCAGGTCCTGCCGGTCTTCCTCAGCCAGTCGCTCTATTTCTGGGAATCGAACACGCGCTCGGCGACAATCATCGGCGCGGTCGGCGCCGGCGGCATCGGGCTAAAACTGTGGGAGGCCATGCGCACCAACTCCGACTGGGAGAACGTTGCCTACATGGTGCTCTTGATTCTCCTCGTCGTCTTCGTCTTCGACAACATCTCAAACACCCTCCGCCACCGCCTCATGGGAACGAAGAACCGCTGAGGGCGCGCAAACGGCGACAAATCCCGCTGCCGCGCCCTCCCGCAAGCCCGCACCCACCGTCATCCCCACCCCACCCGCGCGCGCGTCATCCCGGAAGTCGGAGCGAAGCGGAGACTGTCCGGGACCCATTCCGGAAGGTGGACGAGTCACGGAATGGGTCCCGGACAAGCCTTTCGGCTTTCCGGGGATGACGCGCGCGCGGGTGGGATGACGCGCGCGGGTAGGGATGACGCGCGTTGGAAAGGCGGCGGGCGCCCTTCACCTCAGCCGGCGATGCCTTGCCTGCGCGGGGATAAAATGTGGCGACAATTTTTTTCTTTCCCGACAACCCATTGGTTTCACTCACTGCAGAAAAAATTCTCCAATTTTTTCGCGGGAAAATACTCCCCCCTCCTCAGATCACCCCTACAATCCACCCCATCGCTCTCGCGGGAACCGGATGCGCACCGGGTGTTCGGGAGAGCGGCGGAGACCTCCCCTTCGGGCTCGGTACCCGGAGGCCTGAGGGTCCGCGACAGGCCGGCGGTGCCGGGAGCGCTGGGTGACAGCGTTGCCGGCATTGCGGAGAAGCCGCCAGGGCTTCTCGTCCGGCCCGGCAAAGCCCCCAATCGGGTGCAGCCGGGAAGGGCGGGGAGGCCGAGTGACCGGCCAACTGTCGGGACAGACTCCGGCGGGGCGCGTTGGACGCGCCTAAAAAAAATTGAGTGGCTCGGACAACGCGCCCCGCTTCCCAACTTACCCAAGAGGCCAGACGCGAAGGCGGGCGTGGCGGCGATGGCGCGCGCCTGCCTTCACCATCCTGCCGAGCGAATCCGCAAAGGAGAGCGTTGACGATCATGAACCCGGATCCGCGGCCAGGGCTACGAATCGGGGTTAACGGGGAAGTTGGCCGAGGATTGAGGCGAGGTATTCGGTGCTCCAGCCGGCCCTTTTACGCCTGAGC
>NZ_WQNH01000062.1 GCF_009812055.1 Chelativorans xinjiangensis
CTTAACGACGTCAATAACGACGTCGTTAACGACCTGAACTTACCGGTTCACACCACCTCTCATAAGGCGGTCCTATTCGGCCGGTTACTGTGAACCGGGTGCAGATTGCTGACATCGAAGCGGGGAGGAAGACGGGGTCTGTGCAGACGCTGCGGAAGCTGGCTGGGGCGCTTGGGGTGGCTATTGATGATTTAGTGTGAATAGGACAATGCTGGGCGACCACCGGTGCCCACTCTCCTCGGCCAACTGCCGCAAGGCATATCGTCCTGTACCTAATAAGCAATCTGTTCGCTAGTGAACAGATTGAGCTTCTGATGCTAATCTCTCTGCGTCAATAAACGCACTCCGCGCAGCATCCAATTGAACGTGAGACTTCAGAGAGGTAAGAATCTCTGCTCTCTTCTCAAGAGAAAGCTCACTGCCATATTTATTGTTCACAAACACAGCAGTCGCGAGTTTCTCTAGCTCAGAAACATTCTTACTACCAAGATTTTTCGCGACGAAAGATATCCCCGAAGCTATCTTCTCATTCGAGTTAACTTCAGAGGCAATATCGATAGCCTCATCAGAAATGCACAACATAGGGCCATAGGGATGCCGGGAGACAACCTGCACTATTTCATCTGCTATTAAGCTCTGAAGATAGTCAGAGAGCTGAAACGAAAAAGGACCATGTTTGTAGAGAATGAACTTGAAATCCGAAGGAACTCCAGCGAGCATTTGGCACAGATATAATGCTTTCTGGACATGCGTCTCACCACACCAGCTACCTTCATTCTTCAAGGCTTGCATGGTGAACAAAACGATTGACGCCAGGCTAGGCGCGCTCATGGGGCGTCTCCTTTTTGTCTAATGATCTCTTCGCGATTCGCGTTCAAAAAGCTAGTGGCCTTATCCAAAATTTCACGGTCGCAAAAAAGAAGATCAAAGGTCGCAGAGGGTATCTTAGTCAAGGTTTCAGAAAGGTTAATCGAGGATTCAATTCCACCGTTGCTTTGTAAGACAGGAAAATCCAAGGCAACACTCTTGGGCGGATATGAGTCCCGCCGTAACATGTTTGTTCCAAATTCCTTGATCAGGGCTGCATAGATCAGATCAACAGATCGTAAGTTTATTTTCTGATCGGCTGGAGTTCTTTCATAAATTCTCTTGAAATGAAGTCGATCTACGATTCTTTTTGCATGAAGATGCCCCTTCGCCGAAGGTTCTCTGGCTGCACTTAGCAGTGCTGATATAACTTCGTTATCAGTCAAATTAATGTGATCGGCCACACATGTGGGAAAGAAACTGTCTGGAAGCCATTCTTTCAAAAAATCTTTTAAGTGAATATCATAAGCTCTTCTGACATGATGAAAATATACCTGCTTATACATGAAATATCGTGCGAGAGACATTGCCTCAGCTGCTTCAAGTCCTCCAGATTCCACGCCAAGCCAAGGTTCTAATGATTCTCGGTCCGTTCTTGGCAATATCCTCAACGTCTGTAGCAATCGATGGTGGTCAAATCTCCCGTAAACCACGCCAGCATGATATGCATCACGTAGCAAGTAGTCGATACGATCAACTCCAAAAGCGTCCCCGACTATTATCTCTGAGAGGAGAGTCTCCCAAATCGTGAATGCAAAATCATTGGAAAAATCAGAAAGCTTTTTAGGGCCAATTGCTATCTTCGCAACATGTTCTGGTAGAATAGGAGGGATGGACTTGGTGAAAATGTCCTTCATTTCATCTGACATTATCAGGTCGTATGTCAGGCGTTCATGATTCCAGTCTGTTGGTAGAAGCTCATGCTCGGCTGCGTGTGAGAATGGGAGGTGTCCTACATCATGGCAAAGAGCCGCCAAGCGGACCACTCTCTTCCAATATTCTAGTTGATGCTTGCCTGGCAGATGAGTCTTAATTTCGTAATGCACGTGCGACTCAGCAGTCACTATGTCGAATACAAGACCGGCGAGGTGCATCACCCCGAGCGAGTGTTCGAAACGCCTGTGAGTAGCACCCGGAAAGATCAAAAAAGAAGTCGCTAGTTGATGAATATGCCTTAGGCGTTGGAATGGACGCGAGTCCACAACCCTGCGCTCATCGGTGTCGAGGGTGATGAATACATGGATTGGATCGCGAAATTCGTGATTGTGTTTCACGCTTCCACTTCAGCCAAAGTTTGATTTATGCCGCCAACTTGCGTTCGTGACGCGTGGATCGTCAAGCTGAACATATAGAACATACAGAGAACATTCTGTCTACCCCTCACATCCGAAACACCCCAAACCGCGTCTCCTCCACCTCCGCATTCAACGCCGCACTCAGGCTCAACCCCAACACCTCCCGCGTCTTCGCCGGATTGACAATCCCATCGTCCCACAGCCGCGCCGATGAATACAGCGGGTGCCCCTCGCGCTCGTATTTCTCCAGGATCGGCGCCCTGAACGCGGCTTCCTCCTCCTCGCTCCACGTCCCGCCCTTGCGCTCGATGCCCTCGCGCTTGACGATGGCGAGCACCGTTGCCGCCTGTTCGCCGCCCATCACGGAGATGCGCGCGTTGGGCCACATCCACAGGAAGCGGGGGGAGAAGGCGCGGCCGCACATGCCGTAGTTGCCGGCGCCGAAGGAGCCGCCGATGATGGCCGTGACCTTGGGGACGCGGGCGGTGGCGACGGCGGTGACGAGCTTGGCGCCGTCGCGGGCGATGCCGCCGGCCTCGTATTTCCTGCCGACCATGAAGCCGGTGATGTTCTGCAGGAAGACGAGGGGGATCTTGCGCTGGCAGCAGAGCTCGATGAAGTGGGCGCCCTTGAGGGCGGATTCGGAGAAGAGGACGCCGTTGTTGGCGAGGATGCCGACGGGGATGCCGTAGAGGCGGGCAAAGCCGGTGATGAGCGTGGTGCCGTAGTTCTGCTTGAACTCGTCGAACTGCGAGCCGTCGACCAGGCGGGCGATGACCTCGCGCACGTCGTAGGGCTGGCGGGTGTCTTCCGGGATGAGGCCGTAGATCTCGGCCGGGTCGTAGAGGGGTGGGGCGGGGGGCTGGAGGTCTAGGGCTATGGTCTTCGTGCGGTTGAGGTTCTTGACGATGCGGCGGACGATCGCGAGGGCGTGCTCGTCGTTCAGCGCGTAGTGGTCGGCGACGCCGGAGAGGCGGGTGTGGACCTCGGCGCCGCCGAGCTCCTCCGCCGTGACCACCTCGCCGGTGGCGGCCTTCACCAGCGGCGGGCCGCCGAGGAAGATGGTCGCCTGGCCCTTGACCATGACGGTCTCGTCGGACATCGCCGGCACATAGGCGCCGCCCGCCGTGGACGAACCCATGACGCAGGCGATCTGCGGGATGCCTTTGGCCGACATGTTGGCCTGGTTATAGAAGATGCGGCCGAAATGCTCACGGTCGGGGAAGACCTCGTCCTGGTTGGGCAGGTTGGCGCCGCCCGAATCGACCAGGTAGATGCACGGCAGGTTGTTTTCGAGCGCGATCTCCTGGGCGCGCAGGTGCTTTTTCACCGTCAGCGGATAGTAGGTGCCGCCCTTCACCGTGGCGTCGTTGACGACGATGACGCATTCGCGGCCTTCGACGCGGCCGATGCCGGCGATGAGGCCGGCAGAGGCGATGTCGCCCTCGTACATGCCCCAGGCGGCGAACTGGCCGATCTCCAGGAAGGGGGCGCCGACGTCGAGGAGGCGGGCGAGGCGCTCGCGCGGGAGGAGCTTGCCGCGGGCGGTGTGGCGCTCGCGCGCCTCCTTCGAGCCGCCGCGCTCGATCGTTGCGGCTTTCTCGGCCATCTCGGCGACCAGCGCCTTCATGCGCGCGGCGTTCGACTTGAAGGCGTCGGAGGCGGGGGAGAGCTGGGATTTTATGACGGCCATGGCTTCCTGTGCTCGGCGGTGGGCGGCGGGACTAATGCATAGGCCATTTCGCGCCCCGGATCAGCCCGCTTCTCCGACGATTTCCCGGCCGATCAGCCAGCGGCGGATCTCGGACGTGCCGGCGCCGATCTCGTAGAGCTTGGCGTCGCGCAGCAGGCGGCCGGTGGGGAACTCGTTGACGTAGCCGTTGCCGCCGAGGAGCTGGATGGCATCGAGCGCCGTCTGGGTGGCTTTTTCCGCGGCAAAGAGGATGCAGCCGGCGGCGTCCTTGCGGGTGGTCTCGCCGCGGTCGCAGGCGGCCGCCACGGCGTAGACATAGGCTCTCGACGCGTTGAGCGCCGTGTACATGTCGGCAAGCTTGCCCTGGACGAGCTGGAACGCGCCGACCGGCCGGCCGAACTGCTTGCGCTCCTTCACGTACGGCACGGCAACGTCGAGTGCGGCGGCCATGATGCCGAGCGGGCCGGCGGCGAGCACCACGCGCTCGTAGTCGAGGCCGGACATCAGGACCTCGACGCCGCGGCCCTCCTCGCCGAGCACGTTGTCGAACGGCACCTCGACATTGTCGAAGACGAGCTCGCCCGTGTTGGAGCCGCGCATGCCGAGCTTGTCGAGCTTCTGGGCGACGGAAAAGCCGGGCATCCCGCTTGTCACGATGAAGGCGGTGATGCCGCGGCCGTCTTCCTGCGGGTCCGTCCTGGCGTAGACGACCAGCGTGCCGGCTTCGGGCCCGTTGGTGATCCACATCTTCGAGCCGTTGACGATGAAGCGGTCGTTCTTCTTCTTCGCCTTCAGGCGCATGGACAGGACGTCCGAGCCCGCCCCCGTCTCCGACATGGCGAGCGCGCCGACGGTCTTTCCGGTGCACAGGGGCGGCAGGTATTTGGCCTTCTGCTGCGGCGTGCCCCAGCGGCGGATCTGGTTGACGCAGAGATTGGAGTGGGCGCCGTAGGAAAGGCCGACGGAGGCGGAAGCTCTGGAGATCTCCTCCATCGCCACCACATGGGCGAGATAGCCGAGGCCCGAGCCGCCATGCTCGGGCTCGACGGTGACGCCGAGGAGGCCAAGCGCCCCCATCTGCGCCCACAGATGGGCGGGGAACGCGTTGCTCTCGTCTATTTCCGCCGCCAGCGGGGCGATCTTCTCCTTTGCGAAGCGGTGCACCATGTCGCGCAGGGCCTCGATCTCCTCACCGAGGCCGAAGGAAAGTGTCTGCGTGAACATTGTAAAGGTCCTCCCGTCAGGCTGGGGCGCCGACAAGGCGCAGGGTCATGGTGTGATAGGTATCGGCCACTTCCTCGACGGAAAGGCGCTCCCCCGGCCGGAACCAGACGATGACGCCGGTGATCATCTGGATGATCGCCATCGCCGTCAGCGCCGTATCGTCGATGTGGAAGGTGCCGGCGTCGGCGCCTGAGCGCAGGATCTGCCGCAGCTCCTTCTCGTAGGCGCCGCGCAGGCGCAGGATATGCGTGAGCCGCTCGTGCGACAGGCTTCTGAGCTCCATGTTGCTGACATGGGTGGAGTGCCGCCGCGCCACGTGGAAGCGGATGTGGTTTTCGACGAATGCGGAAAGCAGCGCGGCGGCATTGCCGGAGGCAGGCCGCGCCGCCTCCCACGAGGCGATGAGCCCCTCCATATGCGCGCGCATGAGGGTGTAGAGCAGGTCTTCCTTGGTGGGGAAATAGCGGTAGAGGGCGGCCGCCTGCACGCCCACCTCCCCGGCGAGCTGGCGCATCGACACCGCCTCGAAGCCGTGCCGCGCCATGAGCCGCAAGGCCGCCGCGCGTATGGCGGCCTCGGTCTTCTCCCCGTCGGAACCCGCGGTGCGCGCCATGGCCGATGCTCCTCCGCTTTAATTAATAGAACGTACGTTTAATTATGGCAAGGCGGCGCTTGGCACACCTCGCCTCGCAGCTCGGGAACCACATGGCATCGACGGCATTTCCCCTCGGGTTCAACAGGAAGAAAGGGGAGATCGCCATGGCCCTGACCAGGGAAGGGGTGCACCGGATTCTGGGACCGGTGGACAGTGCGTTTCTGGCCGAGCTTGCAGCCACCGGCGCCAGCGAGCGCGAACTGGCCGAGGCGCATGCCTGGGTCATGAACGACGAGGCGCTGGTGAACGATTTCCGCCCCATGCCCAAGGGCAAGGCGGCGGAGCTGGTGGAGATCCTGCATCGCCAGTTCGGCCCGGGTGGCGAGGAGGATAGGGATTTGGCGGTGGGGAGGAAGAGTGAGGAAGAGTGAGGAAGAGTGAGTAGTGAATAGTGAATAGTGAATAATAAATAGTGAATGGAAAGGCGATACGCTTTATATCACTACTCACTACTCACTACTCACTACTCACTACTCACTACTCACTCTTCCTCGCCCTCTCCAGCGCGCCGGCCAGTTCCGCCTCGAAGACGGCGATCTCGGCCTCCGGCCCGACGCTCACGCGGATGCAGCGGTCGAGGCCGGGCGCCATGGGTTTGCGCACGAAGACGTCGCGCGCGCCGAGCGCTTCGAGCACCCGCATGGCAAAGGCGCCGTCGCCGCCGCAGTCGATGGTGACGAAGTTGGTCGCCGAGGGGAGGGCGGCAAGCCCGTGCGCCTCGGCGATCGCCGTCAGGCGCTGCCGGCAGGCGTCGACGGCCTCGATCACCCATTCAAGATGCGCCCGGTCGTTGAGCGCGGCAAGAGCGGCCGCCTGCGTCATGCGCGTCATGCCGAAATGGTTGCGCACCTTGTCGAAGGCGCGGATCGCTTCCGCCTCGCCGATCGCATAGCCGCATCTGAGCCCCGCCAGCCCGTAGGCCTTGGAGAAGGTGCGCATGCGCAGGACGTTGGGCCGCTGGGGCTCGAGCGGCGGCAGGGCGGAGGCCGGCGCGGTCTCGCAATAGGCCTCGTCGAGCACCAGCATGGCGGTCTCGGGCAGCGCTGCGATGAAGCGGGCGATCTCGTCCGCCTCCCACCAGGTGCCCATGGGATTGTCCGGGTTGGAGAGGTAGACGATGCGCGCCTTCTCGCGCCGCACGGCCTCAAGCAGCCCGTTGAGGCTCTCCCGGTCCCTCTCGTAGGGCACGGTGACGAGCCGCGCGCCGAAGCCCGCCACGTGATAGTTGAAGGTGGGGTAGGCGCCGAGCGAGGTGACGACGGGCGTGCCCGGCTCCGCATATTGCCGCACGATGAGGCCGAGCAGCCCGTCGATGCCTTCGCCGACGACGATGTTTTCCGGCGCCACGCCGTGAAGGGCGGCGAGCGTGTGCCTGAGGTCGTGGCTCTCCGGGTCTCCGTATTTCCACATCTCGGGCGCGGCCGCCCGCATCGCCTCGACCACCCTCGGTGAGGGGCCGAAGCCGTTCTCGTTGGCGCCGAGCCGGGCGCGGAAGGGCCGCCCGCGATTGCGCTCCTGCGTTTCCGGGCCGACGAAGGGCACGGTCGCGGGAAGGCTGTCGACAAGCGGGGTGAGGGGAGGGCGCTGGGGCATGGGCGTTTCGGCTTTTGAAGGTGTCGTCGGTCTTCTTTAAGGCCGCGGGCGCCTGGTGCAAAGTGGGTGGGTGTGGCGGGGTGGGGTGTTGCTTACTTGGAAGGGATGGAGATGCCGGCGCCCCCAAAAGACACCCGCCCTATGCCGCCGCGCCCGCCCTCTTCGCCTTCTTGCGGCAGGTCATTTCCAGCACGTCGACGCAGGGGTCGAGGTCGCTGGTCGCCAGGTGGGCGTAGCGCATTGTCATCTGCAGGGTCTGGTGGCCGAGCCACATTTGCACGCGGCGCATGTCGATCCCGCCCTGCACCAGGCGGGAGGCGCAGGTGTGGCGCAGCACGTGCGGCACCACCTGGGTGTCGCTGCCGAGGCCGACCTCGGCCTTGGCCTCGTTCCAGATGGCACGGAAAGGCGCCTGCTGCAGCATGGCGAAGGGGCCCTTGTGCCCGTCCTTCGGGATTTTCACGGCGCGTTGCGCGCGGGCGGTCATGGGAACGGTGCGGCTGCGCGCGGATTTGGTGATCCAGAAGCTGGCGCGCCCGCCCTGCACGTCGTTCCAGGTCAACCCTATCGCTTCGCCCAGCCGGCAGCCCGTGTCGACCAGGAAAATGCACAGCCTGTAGGCGTCTTCGCTGCGCGCGCGGATGGCAGCGAACAGCCTCGTCTCCTCCTCCATGTCGAGGAAACGGATCCGCCCCGCTCTCTCCTTCTGCCGCCGGAACTCCGGCAGACTGTGGATGCACCCCATCTTATATGCCTTCCGCAGCAACTTGCTCAGCGCCGCCATCTTTCTGTTGATGGTCGCGTTGCTGTTCCCGCGGGAGCGTAATTTGCCGATCAGGTCGTCAAGCGTTTCCTGATCGAAGGCGCTGAAGCGCCTGCTTAGCAGCAGTTCGTTCAATTCGCCGATGAATGAGGTGACATTGTATTTATGTCGTCCGGGTTCCCACAGAACGTCGCCGAACCTGGCGAAGAGTTCCTTGAGGCTGAACGTATCGACAACCCGCAACGGCGTGGTGCCGAACGTCACCGAATACTCGGCTACCGGGCTCGTGACCCATTCATCATTGTTGCTGCCAACGGCATGCAGATCATGAGACATAACGATCGAGACGCTCTGCTGTAAAAGTTAAGTATCAGCAGGTTATCGCCGCCACGGACCATGTCCGCGGTATGCGACGCATCTCCATCCCTTGCAGCCATAAAATCGTTCGTCTGGCATTGCCGGCTATAAAAGCCGCTACTTCAAAGACACCAGCCCTGAAGTCTTTTGGTGAGCTATGGCTGTGCTCTTCTGCATTTACACCCTTCCCCAGCGGGAAAAATACAGACCACCCTTTTTCGCCCTGAACCACCATTCAGTCCCCCCTTTAGCGCCAGCCCCGGTCACACAATATGATGTGTGGTAATATTCTATGACAAAGGCTTTACTTGGGATTGAACGGAGATGCAACGCCCGGTGACCGAAGCCACCGGGCGCGAAGTCAGACCGCTTAGAAGTTGCGGTCGAAGCGCAGGAAGCCGCCGAAGTGGCCGTCCTCGTAGCTGTCGCCGTCGAAGTAGTTGACAGCGAGCTTGGTGTTGAAGTTCTCGACCAGCGCGTAGTCGATCACACCGCCGAGGGCATAGTTGTCGTCGCCGGTGATGTGCTCGCTGGCGAAGTACTGACCGCCGAAGCCGACCGAGAGCTTGGGCGTCGCGGCATACTTCAGGTAGCCGCCGGCCGTCCACTCGTAGCCGCCGTTGCCGTCCTTCGTGACCGAATAGAAGCTGTTGTCGGACTCGTAGGTGGCAAGCAACTCAACCGTGAGCTGCTCGGTAGCCTTGATCTTGGCGATCGCCTTGGCGGCCCACTCTTCGGCCGTGGCGTCGTAGGCGCCCCAGACGTTCAGGCTGCCCCAGCCCTGCGCGATACCGACATTGCCGACCACGTTCGGCGTGTAGTCCACGTTGTAATCGGCCTCTTCGAGAGCGATCGTGACGAAGACGCCGTTGGCGGCATCGAAGGTGTAGCGCATGAAGTGAGCGCGGTCGCCGCCGCCGCCGTCGAACTCACCGGACAGGCCGGCGTCGTAGAGCGTGTCGGACAGACCCATGGAGAAGCCGCCGAGCGAGATGATCGCCTGCTGAACGCGAATCCAGTTGTCGCTGTCGGGAGCGCCGACATGACCGCTCTTGACGTCGCCGCGCAGCTCGATGAAGCCGCCCAGCGTGCCGTACTCGGTCTCCGAGCGGGCGTCGACCGTCAGCGTGCCACGGGCAAGCTTCCGCCAGCCGTCGTCGTCCTCGTCAAAACCGATCTCGTAACGGACGTAGCCGCCGATCTTGAGGCAGGTCTCGGTGCCGGGGATGTAGAAGAAGCCGGCGCCGTAGACGTCGCAGACGCAGTCGGCCGCCTGGGCGCCCGTAGCGGCGACCGTGGCGGCCGCGGAGCCAATGAGAAGGCTCTTAATGTTCATTTTCTGACCTCCAGTCAAAAGTTCTAAATACGGGTCTGGGTATTTTGCTGAAGGACAGCTTTCCCTGCCCCATCCCCACGGTACGAAAAAGTCGCGCCCCCGGCGCTCCTTCTTCCAAGCCGACATTACTCACGCCGGGCCGGGGATCAACCGCGATTGCCGCACCTATGCCGTCACGCACACGCTATCGACGGCACCTGTTGCACAAAAGCCACGATTGAGCGGGCTACGGTAATGGATCGTTAAGGTTACAGAGCGGCTTACGGTAAGAAGCGCCGGGGATTTCCCCCCTTTCCACCCCGCAGCTCGGCGCGAAGGGGCGAATCGTGCGCATTGAATTCGCGTTTGCCGGCGCCCATCTGCGCTTTCGTGGCCGGCACGATTCGCGGCGTGGCCGGACGGCGGAGGAGGCGTCTTGCGCGCTATGGCGTCATTGTATGGCGTCATTGTAATGCGCGAAGCATGCAAGACATGTTGATTGTGCCGCCGCTTTTCTTTATCCAGCCTTGCCACGGAGAGGTGGCCGAGTGGTCGAAGGCGCTCCCCTGCTAAGGGAGTAGGCCCCAAAAGGGCCTCGTGGGTTCGAATCCCATCCTCTCCGCCAGCCTTCGCCCTGCGGGCTTCGGCTGGCTTACGCCCGGAGATTGAAGGGCGAAAGCTGGGCGCCCTTTCGCGCCCCCCTCTGCCCTGAGCTTTGTCGAAGGGCCGGGCATCTCCCCCACACGGGGGGGAGATTGGCCGTCACCACGGCTTTCGCCAATCCGCAACGCTGCAGAAGAGGCGTCGAAGCAAGCGGCCAGTTGATCTCCCCACTCGTGGGGGAGATGCCCGGCCCTTCGACAAAACTCAGGGCAGAGGGGGGCGCGAAAGGACGCCAGCATTTCCGATCTTCCTGCTGGCTCCACCTAAATGCATCCCGCTCTCGGCACACATCGGACGCATTTTCCCAAAAAAAGATATTCCGTTTTTGTCGCCTGAAATCGCTGCTTCGGGAAAGTTTATTTTAAAATCAAGCGCTTGCGCCTTCCAGCCGCGATTCAGACTGGAGGTCAGAAAATGAACATTAAGAGCCTTCTCATTGGCTCCGCGGCCGCCACGGTCGCCGCTACGGGCGCCCAGGCGGCCGACGCCATCTTCGTTCCCGAGCCGGAGCCGATGGAATATGTCCGCGTCTGCGACGTCTACGGCGCCGGCTTCTTCTACATCCCCGGCACCGAGACCTGCCTCAAGATCGGCGGCTACGTCCGTTACGAGATGGGTTTCACGGACGGTGACTTCGTTGAAGCCGAAGGCTGGGACAAGCTTGCTCGTGCGACAGTCACGCTCGATGCCCGCTCCGAGACGGAGTACGGCACACTGGGCGGCTTCATCGAGCTGCGTCTGCAGACGACGGGCGGCGAGGTGCTCGAGATTGAGGGGATCAACGATGGGGATCACCTTTCGACGGGGCTAAATTCGGGCACCGCGCGCGTCCAGCAGGCGATCCTGTCGCTTGGCGGGCTCTCCATGGGTGTATCCGACACGCTCTATGATGCCGGTCTTTCGGGTGAGTTCGATCAGGGCGGCGGCGACCGTGCCAACTTCATCCGCTACACCTTCGATGCCGCCAACGGCGTCTTCGTGTCGGTTGCTCTGGAAGAGATCGACGACGCCTATGACTGGACGCCGAACGTGGTCGGCAATATCGGTGTCTCGCAAGCTTGGGGCAGCGCGAACCTGTGGGGCGCCTACGACGCCACGGCCGAAGAGTGGGCCGCCAAGGCGATCGTCGCGTACGATCCCGGTACCGCCTTCTTCGCCGAGGCCATCGCGACCTACGAAAGCGGCATCAGCTACTACTCGGTTGATCCGTTCGGCGGTATTGCTACCGGCTTCACCGATGCGGACATCGATGCCATCGCGCGTCTGGGCGCCGAGTGGAGCGCTGGCGGTCTCGTCGGCTACCACATCAGCCCGCGCCTGAAGGCCTCGGTCGGTGCGCAGTACTTCAGCAATGTCGGACACGACCCGATCTTCGGGGACGATCTCGACGCGATCAAGGCCGGCCTGACGGTCGACTACGAGATCGTCGAGAACTTCAACGCCAAGCTGGCCGTCAACTACACCAAGTTCGATGGCGATATCGAAGGCGTGAGCGATCCCGACCAGTGGCACGGCTTCCTGCGCTTCGACCGCAACTTCTAATCGCGGTTGGAAGAGAAGCTTGAAAGGACCCGGCGGGCTTGCCCGCCGGGTTTTTTCTTTATCCGCTACCGCCCGTCGCCTTTTCGGCGCGCGTCAGGAAAGCGCCGATGCGGCGCGGCAGGTCGCCGGTCTCCAGAAGCGGCGCGTGGCCCTGGCCCTCGACGGTGAGCGCCTCGAGACGCGGATGCCGCTGTGCCATCTCGGCAAGGGTCTCGGCCGAAAGCAGCGCCGAGTTGGCGCCGCGGATCGCCAGCAGCGGGACGCCTCCCAGCCCCTCGAATTGCGGCCAGTTGGCCGGCAGCGGCAGGCTCAGGTCGATCTTTCTCAGCGTCTTGACGAGGCGCGGGTCGAAGTCGGCGGCAAGGCGGCCGTCCTCGATGCGGTAGAGCGCCCGCGTCTGGCGTTCCCAATCCGCCTTAGAAAGCGCGGAGAAGGCCTGCCCGTGCGCCGCCTTCTGCAGGCGGACGGCCTCTTCGATGCTTTGCGGCTTCGGCGCGTTCTCCAGATAGCTGCGGATATGCGCCAGGCCCGCCCCCTCGATGACCGGGCCGATATCGTTCAGCACCACGGCCTTCAGCGCCGCCGGCCGCATCGCCGCCAGCGCCATGGTGATGAGGCCGCCGCGCGAGGTGCCGACGAAGGCGGCATGCTCGACGCCCAGCACCGTCAGCCCGGCGGAAATATCGGCGGCCTCGGTCGCAACGTTGTAGTTGCGCCAGTCGCGGTCATACGCCGACCGGCCGCGCCCGCGATAGTCGAAGGCGATGACCTGGCGCGGCGTCTTCTCGTCGCCCGCAAGGAGCAGGGCAAGCGCGTGGAAATCGCCGGCGTTGCGCGTGAGGCCGGGCAGGCAGACCACCGGCAGCCTGCCGTCCCGCGATTTGCCGTAGACGCGCGCGTAGAGCCTCAGCCCATCGCTGGAGGTGTAGAAGAAGTCGGAAAAACCGTCCTGCAAAGCCTCGCTCCCCGTATCGCCCCCTTTATCGCAAGATGCGCCTAGGCTGAGTCAACCCCACTCCACCCGCGCGCGGGTGGAGCAAGGATGACGCGCGCGCGGGTGGAGTGGGGTGGGGCTGGCTCGACCTAAGCGCATCCTCGCCTCACCGTCCCTTCACCAGATCCTGCTCGATGTCGAAGCGGCCGGTCAACCGCATCTTGTAGACCTGGTAGTTCTCCATCACGCGCTGCACATAGCCGCGTGTTTCGGTGAAGGGGATGTGCTCGATCCAGTCCACCACTTCCTCGAGCGGTGCGCCGCGAGGGTCGCCATAGCGTTCCATCCAGTCCTCGGCGCGGCGCGGGCCGGCGTTGTAGCCGACGAAAGTAAGAATATAGGAGCCGTCGAAGCGGCCGAGCTGCTCGCTGAGATAGGCCGAGCCGAGCGTCGCGTTGTAGCCGGCGTCGGTGGTGAGCCGGGGGGCGGAGTAGGCAAGGCCCGCCTTCCGCGCCATGGCCTTGGCCGTCCCCGGCATGAGCTGCAGAAGCCCGCGCGCGCCGGCGCTGGAAACCGCGCCCGTGTTGAACTCGCTCTCCTGCCGCGCGATGGCGTAGGCGAGCGCCTTGCCGGCGTCCGAGACGGAGGCGCTTGCCGGTATGGCGCCCACGGGATGCGCCAGCATCCCGATCTCCAGCCCGCGGCCGGCGGCGGTCTTGCCGATGCGCAGCGCCAGGTAGTGGTTGCCGCTCCCCTCCGCCATCGCCGCCAGAAGCGCCAACTCGCCGGTATTCGAAAGGTCTTCGGCAAGATCACGGTAGAGGATGCCGGCATAGCGGTCCTCGCCGGCCGTCTCCAGCCGCCGGATCGCCTGCACGCTCCTGCGCCCGGAAAACCGCCGGCGCTCCAGGTCCGTCGGCTCCGGATGGGCGGCGTCTAGGATGGAGCGGTCGAGCTTGGCGGCGGCGAGATGGCCGTAGAAGGCCGTGCCGTAGGCGGCGGCCTGCCGGTAATAGTCCTTGGCGTCTCCCGGCCCGCCCGCTTCCGCCGCCCGGCCGAGCCAGTAAAAGGCCCGGGCACGCGAAATCGGGCCGTCGGCGATCTTGGCGATCTCGGCGAAATGGCGGGCGGCGGTCTTAGCCTCGCCGAGGTTGCGCAGCGCGTACCAGCCGGCGTGGAACTCCGCGTCCGCCCTGCTTGTCCGGCTCCCGCCGACATGGCCGGCGGCGACCTGATAAGCGGTTTTCGCCTCGCCGATGTCCAGGAGTTCGCGCGACAGCACCCGCCGTTCGAACCACCAGGTGTCCGGATCGACCAGCCTTGCTGCGTCCCGCGGGGCCGACTGCATCACCTGTGCGGCCTCGCGGAACTTCTCCGTCCGCCGCAGGTGGCGCGCCTTGGCGAAGACGTAGCCGGCCGTGCGCTCGCCCTCCGGCACGGCGTCGAGCAGCTTGCCCGCCTCGCGCTGGTTGCGGATGACGGCCGCCCAGGCCCGGGTCAGCGCCTCGCCGCCGGCAAGTTTCGCCACCCGTTCCGCCGAGCGCACGCGGTCGTCGTACAACATGCGCTCCATCCGGTGGCGGTGGTCTGCCGCCGGTATCAGGCCGCCGAATTCCTTCAAGAGCGCGGCCTCCTCCTTCGGCTCCAGCTTTTCGCTGCGCCAGAAAGGGGAGAGCACGGCCAGCGCCGCCCCGCGGTTGCCGAGGGCGGCATGCGCGCGGGCGAGCGCCATCGTGCCTTCGAAGGTTGCGGGGCGCTTGCCGGCGAAGGCGGCGATGACGTCGCTGGCCGGCAGGTTCTCGCGGTAGAGCGCGCGCTCGCTGTTGGCATGCAGCCGCGCCATGCCGGGCCAGCCGGAGAGGGCCTTCACGGTCTCGACGATCTCCCGGCTGCGCACGCCCTCGGCATTGGAAAGGGCGATGGCCCAGCCCAAGATCGCGTGGTCGAGAGAACCCTCTTTGAGCGTTTCCCGGGCCCCTCTGGCGGCCGGGACATCCCCCTTCGACAGCGCTTGAAGGCCCTCTTTCAATAACGCCAGGTCGCCTTGCGGATTGAGGATGCCGGCCGCGAAGGGAAGCGAGGCGGCCATTGCCGCCTTGCCCAGCGGCGCGTAGGGGCGCGGCGTCGGCAGCGGCGCCTCGCCGGGGAGGCTCTCGGTCTGCGCCCCCACGCCGGATACGGAAAGCCCCAGTGCCAGCGCCGTCAGCGCCGCTTTCGTCTTCAACAACCCTGCCACCTAATGATCGCCATTAATGCGCAGATATTCTCACCCGATCCTATTTCGCGGCCCCATCCTATTTCGCGGGCACTGAAAAGCGCGTTAAAGAAGGGTTATCGGGCATGATGGCGTTGTGCCAATAACCATTCGCTATGCGGTTCTTGCGGGCTTAGCGTGGCAACACTATGGTGCCCCGCTCCATGATCGGGTAGAAGCGCCGGTCGGCCGCCCGTCGAAGCGGGTATGCCGGGAGCAGAATCGAGGAGTTTCGGGAAATGTTCAGGGGTTCCATCACCGCGCTCGTGACGCCGTTCCGTCAGGATGGAAGCCTGGATAAAGACGCCTTCCGCGCGTTTGTCGAATGGCAGATCGAGGAGGGCACGACCGGCCTCGTCCCGGTCGGCACGACGGGTGAATCTCCGACGCTGACCCATGAGGAACACCGCGAGGTGGTGCGGCTCTGCGTGGAGGCGGCGGCTGGCCGCGTTCCCGTCATCGCCGGCGCCGGGTCCAACTCCACGCGCGAGGCGATCGGCTTCGTCGAGCACGCCGAAAAGGTGGGGGCGGACGCCGTCCTCGTCGTCACACCTTATTACAACAAGCCGAACCAGAAGGGCCTCTACGAGCATTTCGCGGCGGTGGCCCGCTCCACCAGCCTGCCGATCATTATCTACAATATCCCCGGGCGCTCGGTGATCGACATGACGCCCGAGACCATGGGCCGGCTTGCCGCCGGTTTCAGGAACATCGCGGGCGTGAAGGACGCCACCGGCAAGGTGGAGCGTGTGTCGGAGCAGCGGCTTACCTGCGGCAAGGATTTCATCCAGCTTTCCGGCGAGGACGCTTCCGCGCTGGGCTTCAACGCCCATGGCGGCGTGGGCTGCATCTCGGTGACCGCCAATGTGGCGCCGCGCCTGTGCTCAAAGTTCCAGGAAGCCACGCTCAACGGCGACAAGGAGAAGGCGATCGACCTGCAGGACCGCCTGATGCCGCTGCACAAGGCGCTGTTCATCGAACCGGGGCTCTGCGGCGCCAAATACGCGCTGTCGCGCCTTGGAAAGGTGGAGAATTTCGTTCGCTTGCCGCTTGTGACCGTGGAGGCCTCGACGGCCGAGAAGATCGACGCGGCGATGATGCACGCCGGACTGATGAACTGACGGCGCCGGCGCGCATTCCCATTCCATGGCCAAAGACAAGAACCCCAACATCAAGACCGTTGCCGAGAACCGCAAGGCGCGCTTTGCCTATGAAGTGATGGACACGCTGGAAGCGGGCCTCGTCCTGACCGGCACGGAGGTGAAGTCGCTGCGCGAGGGGCAGGCCAACATCCAGGAGTCCTATGCCTCCGTGGAGGGCGGCGAACTCTGGCTCATCAATTCCTATGTGCCTGAATACTTCGCCGGCAACCGCTTCAACCACGAGCCGCGCCGCCGCCGCAAGCTCCTGGTTTCCAAGAAGGAACTCGCCCGTCTGGCCCAGGCCGTCGACCGCGAAGGCATGACCATGGTGCCGCTGAAGCTCTATTTCAACGAGCGCGGCATCGCCAAGCTGCAGATGGCGCTCGCCCGCGGCAAGAAGCTGCACGACAAGCGCGAGACTGAGAAGAAGCGCGACTGGGCGCGGGAGAAGGCGCGGTTGTTGAAGGAGAAGGGGTGAGGTGGGGAATAGTGAAGTAGTGAATAGTGGATAGTGAATAGTTAAGCAGGTGAAGTCTTAGAAGTCAGAACTTGATTTCAGCCTGAACTGCAGTTTAATCCTCACTATTCACTATTCACTATTCACTATTCACTATTCACTATTCGATCATTCACTCAAAAACGCCCGCACCCTCCCAAACACCTCCACGAACATCGCCTCCGTCAGCCTTCCCGTATTCGTGTTGTACCTTGAGCAGTGATAGCTGGAGAAGATGCGGAGGCCGCCGGCGTCCTGCTTTGCCCCGTGGGCGAAGGGGAGGGCGCGGACGGGGAGGCCGAGCGCGCGCGCCGTCGACTGGTGGGCGATGGTGCCGAGCGTGACGATCGCCCTGAGATTGGCGAAGCGCTCGAGCGTCGGTGCGAGATAGTGCTTGCGGCAGGTGTTGATCTCGCTGCCCACCGGCTTGTTCTCCGGCGGCACGCAGCGCACGGCGTTGGTGATGGCGGCGTCGACCAGTTCCAGCCCGTCGTCGGGGCGCGCGTCGAAGGTGCCACGCGCGAAGCCGAAACGGGTCAGCGTCTCGTAGAGAAGCGTGCCGGCAAAATCGCCGGTGAAGGGGCGGCCGGTCCGGTTGGCGCCGCGCAGGCCCGGCGCAAGACCGACGACGAGGAGCCGCGCGTCATCGTCGCCGCCGGCCGGCGCGAAGGTCGGCACCGGCGCGTTGAACCATGCCGGCTCGCGTTCGCGCCAGCCGGCGATGAAGGTGCTGAGGCGCGGGCAGTGGGAGCAGTCCCGAGGCGGCTCGGCGTCAGCCCGCATTTCTCACACTCCTTGCACCCTGCGTCGCATTCTGGCGGCCGCCTACGGGCGAAAGCCGCTTGAACGTATGCAGAGGCTCATTCGGCCTCGTTGGGCTCGAAATCGTGCGGCTCGCTGCGGCGCATCGGCCGTTCGGACGGGTCACGCCCAATCTCCTCCTGCAGTGAGGCGAGGTCGATGTAGTTGTCGGCCTGCCGGCGCAACTCGTCGGAGATCATCGGCGGCTGCGACTGGATGGTGGAGACGATGCTCACCTTGCGCCCCTTGCGCTGCAAGGCCTCGACCAGCGTGCGGAAATCCCCGTCGCCGGAGAACAGCACATAGTGGTCCACCACGTCGGCAAGCTCGAGCGCGTCGATCGCCAGCTCGATGTCCATGTTGCCTTTGATCTTGCGGCGGCCGGTGGAATCGGTGAACTCCTTGGCGGGCTTGGTCACCACCTTGTAGCCGTTGTAGTCGAGCCAGTCGATGAGCGGACGGATGGAGGAGTACTCCTGATCCTCCACCAGGGCCGTATAGTAATAGGCACGCAGCAGATAGGCACGCTTCTGGAAGCTGGAGAGCAGCTTGCGGTAGTCTATGTCAAATCCGAGCGCGCGTGACGTGGCGTAAAGATTCGCGCCGTCGATGAACATGGCGATCTTTTCGCGGGGGTCGAACATGGTACAAATATCCTTCGTGGCAATCGGCTGCGCAGGAATAGCTCATGGCGCCACTTACACAGCCGGCGCCGAAATGGTTCAGCATACAAGGTGACATAGTGCGGACTTGTAATCATGCCAATGCAAATTAATTATAGTCAGTGAAAAATTATCGAGCCTGCGCGTATGTCGATCCGGCTTGGCAGGCCCCGCATGAAAGGCAAGGGAGGCGGCGGCTCGTCGCATCCCGCATGGAAGCCTTGTATTTTGCATGCGGAAAAGCTAAGGACCGCGCAGGTTTTCCCGCAAGTTTTGTGCAATGAAAGGGGCAGACAATGGCCCGTGTCACCGTTGAAGACTGCATCGACAAGGTCGAGAACCGCTTCGACCTGGTGCTCCTCGCCGCCCACCGGGCGCGCCAGGTCTCCCAGGGCGAGCCGATCACCATCGACCGCGACAACGACAAGAACCCGGTCGTGGCGCTGCGCGAGATCGCCGATGAGACGCTGTCGCCCGGCGACCTGAAGGAGGCGCTCATCCACTCCCTGCAGAAGCATGTGGAGGTGGACGAGCCGGAGGCCGACCTGCCGGTCATCGCCGACCTGCCCCAGGCCGCGCCGGAAGCCGAGGCGGCGGAAGAGGAGGGCGTGTCCTTCGATCGCATGAGCGAGGAAGACCTGCTTGCCGGCATCGAGGGGCTCGTCCCCCCGGAGAAGAGCGACGATTTCTGATCGTCGACGCGGCCCGCGCGGCTCTTTCGCAGCGGCCCGCACAGGCATATCCTGCCGATGCAACGTCGATATGCGCCGCGTGGGTGACGCGGCGCATGTTTTGTGCATGAGGAGAGGCCGCCCATGATGCGTCAGTACCAGCTTGTCGAGCGCGTGCAGCGCTACAAGCCTGACGTCAACGAGGCGCTTCTGAACAAGGCCTATGTCTACGCCATGCAGAAGCATGGCCACCAGAAGCGCGCCTCGGGCGACCCCTATTTCTCGCATCCCCTCGAAGTCGCCGCCATCCTCACCGACATGCATCTGGACGAATCGACCATCGCCGTCGCTCTCCTGCACGACACCATCGAGGACACCTCGGCCACCCGCGCCGAGATCGACGAACTCTTCGGCCCCGATATCGGCCGCCTCGTCGAGGGCCTGACCAAGCTGAAGAAGCTCGACCTCGTCTCCACCAAGGCCGCGCAGGCGGAGAACCTGCGCAAGCTGCTGCTTGCAGTCTCCGAGGACGTCCGCGTGCTCCTCGTCAAGCTCGCCGACCGTCTGCACAACATGCGCACGCTCGACCACGTGCCGGTTCACAAGAGGCTGAGGATCGCCGAGGAGACGATGGAGATCTATGCGCCGCTGGCCGGCCGCATGGGCATGCAGGATATGCGGGAGGAATTGGAGGAGCTGGCTTTCCGCTACATCAACCCCGAAGCCTTCCATGCGGTCACCGAAAGGCTCGCCGACCTTCTGGAGCGCAATCGCGGCGTCATCTCCGAGATCGAGGAGGCGCTCGCCAAGCTGTTCAAGAAATACAAGATCAAGGCGACGGTGAAGAGCCGCCAGAAGAAGCCGTGGTCGGTGTTCCGCAAGATGGAGACCAAGGCGCTCTCCTTCGAGCAGCTTTCCGATATCTTCGGCTTTCGCGTCGTCGTCGACACGGTGGACGACTGCTACCGCGCGCTGGGGGCCATTCATTCCACCTGGTCGATGGTGCCGGGGCGCTTCAAGGACTATATCTCGACGCCGAAGCAGAACGACTACCGCTCCATCCACACCACCATCGTCGGACCGTCGCGCCAGCGCGTGGAGCTGCAGATCCGCACGCGCGAGATGAACACCATCGCCGAATACGGAGTGGCGGCGCACTCGCTCTACAAGGATTTCGGCTCGAAGCCGAACGGCCCCGGCCACCGGATATCCAAGGACACCAACGCCTACGCCTGGCTGAGGCACACCATCGAGGCGCTGTCGGAGGGCGACAACCCGGAGGATTTCCTGGAGAACACCAAGCTCGAGCTGTTCCAGGACCAGGTCTTCTGCTTCACGCCCAAGGGAAGGCTGATCGCCCTGCCGCGCGGGGCGACGCCCATCGACTTCGCCTATGCCGTCCATACCGATGTCGGCGATACCTGCGTGGGCGCCAAGGTCAACGGCCGCATCATGCCGCTGATGACGGAACTGAAGAACGGCGACGAGGTCGAGATCATCCGCTCCAAGGCGCAGGTGCCGCCCGCCGCCTGGGAACAGGTGGTGGTCACCGGCAAGGCGCGCTCGGCCATCAGGCGGGCCACCAAGAATGCCATCCGCAAGCAGTATTCCGGCCTCGGCGCGCGCATTCTGGAGCGCGCCTTCGAGCGGGCCGGCAAGACCTACGCCAAGGACGCGCTGAAGCCGGTGCTGCACCGGCTCGCCCGCAAGGACGTGGAGGACGTTTTGGCGGCCGTCGGGCGTGGCGAACTGTCGTCGCAGGATGTCGTCCACGCGGTCTTCCCCGATTACAAGGACGAGCGCGTCACCCAGAGCCCGAAGGCGCGCGAGGAAGGCTGGTTCAACCTGCGCAACGCCGCCGGCATGCTGTTCCAGATCCCCGGCCGCTCCTCGCGCCGCGGCCGCAAGGAAAAGGGCAAGGAGGCGGCCGGCGGCGACAACGGGGCGCTGCCGATCCGCGGCGTGTCGGGCGACCTGCCGGTGCGCTTCGCCCCGGAAGGGGCGGTGCCCGGCGACCGCATCGTCGGCATCCTGCAGCCGGGCTCCGGCATCACCATCTATCCCATCCAGTCGCCGGCGCTGACCGCCTTCGACGACCAGCCGGAGCGCTGGATCGACGTGCGCTGGGACATCGACGAGAACATGAAGGAGCGCTTCCCCGCGCGCCTTTCGATCACCGCCATCAACGAACCTGGCTCGCTTGCCAGCATCGCCCAGGTGATCGCCACCAACGACGCCAATATCCACATGCTCTCGATGGCGCGCACCGCGCCCGATTTCACCGAAATGATCTTCGATCTCGAGGTCTGGGACCTGAAGCACCTGAACCGCCTCGTCTCCCAGCTCAAGGAGGCGGCCTGCGTGAGCGACGTACGCCGGGTGAATGGGTAGCCGAGCCTCATTTCCGCCTCCAGCCCCCGCTATTGGCAGGTTGCCGTTTTCCTCGCACGATCCGACATTACGCAGAAGGTCGAAGCCCTTGCCGGCCGTGTTGTGGAAGACCCCGTTAACGGGAGCGGTTTATACTCGGCCCGGGGAGTGCTGGCCGGCTGGCCCGTGGGGTATGGTAGACGAAGATGCTGTTCAAACGAAGGAAAAGCGTGGATCTCGGCGAGCGAGTGAGGATGCTGGTGTGGCCCCGGCGCTCGTTCTGGCGCTCGGCCCAATATTTCGCCAAGCGCGCGCTGCGGCTGCGGGCGACGCCGCATGCGATCGCCGCCGGCGTTGCCGCCGGCGTCTTCGCCTCCTTCACCCCCTTCCTCGGGTTCCACTTCGTCATCGCGGCAGCCGTCGCATGGGTGATAGGCGGCAACCTGGTGGCCTCGGCCATCGGCACGGCCGTCGGCAACCCGCTTACCTTCCCCTTCATCTGGGGTGCCACGCTGGAACTCGGCAAGCTTATCCTCTACGGCCGCCATCCGACCGGCATGGGGCCGCGGGACATCGGCCATCTTTTGTGGCATATGGAGTTTTCAAGCCTGTGGCAGCCTTTCCTGAAGCCGATGGCGGTCGGCTCGCTGCCCCTCGGCTTCGCCGTAGGCCTTGCTGTCTACGTCCTCACGCGTTGGGGCACCGTCACCTTCCGCGAGCAGCGGCGCAGGCGCCTGGCCGAAAAGGCGCGCCGGCGCGCGGTTGCGCAATCCAACGCGGTGGCGGGTGAGGTTTGATGATTATCGGTCTTGGCAGCGACCTCATCGACATCCGCCGCATCGAAAAGACGCTGGAACGCCACGGCGAACGTTTCGTCCATCGCGTCTTCACCGAGATCGAGCGTGCCAAGTCGGACCGCCGGCGCCTGCGCGCGGCATCCTATGCGAAGCGCTTCGCCGCCAAGGAGGCCTGCGCCAAGGCGCTCGGCACCGGCCTGTCGCGCGGCGTCTTCTGGCGCGACATGGGCGTCGTGAACCTGCCGGGCGGCAAGCCCACCATGCAGTTGACCGGCGGCGCGGCGGCTAGGCTCGAAGCCATGCTGCCGCCCGGCCACAAGGCGCTCGTTCACCTGACCATCACCGACGATTTCCCCCTGGCCCAGGCCTTCGTCATCATCGAAGCCGTGGCGGACGTGTGACAAAGGGCAACACGAGTGCGTGAGCACATTGCCGTGAGCGGCATGAGCCGATAAGACGAAGCGCAAAAAGGGCCGCGGAGATGTTCGGCCCGCTGCCCTGAACCGAGGACGACATGAGCGTGGCTGACAAATCCCGGAAGAAATCAGGCGGTCTTGGCGAGACCGTCAGCGTCATTGTCCAGGCGCTGCTCCTGGCACTCGTCATCCGTACCCTGCTTTTCCAGCCTTTCTCCATCCCCTCCGGCTCCATGCGCCCGACGCTTCTGGAGGGCGATTATCTGTTCGTCACCAAATGGGCCTACGGCTACTCGCGCCACTCGCTTCCCTTCTCGCCGCCCCTCTTTTCCGGGCGCATCTGGGGCTCGGCGCCGGAGCGCGGCGACGTTGTCGTCTTCAAGTTCCCGCCCAACCCCTCGCTCGACTACATCAAGCGGGTGATCGGCCTGCCGGGCGACCGCATCCAGGTGCGCGAGGGCCAGCTCTATATCAACGGCGCGCCGGTGGCGCGTGAGAAGGTCGGCGAGATCGACAATCCCGACATCACCGAGATGACGCGGCCCGTCGATGTCTACCGCGAGACGCTGCCCAACGGCGTTTCCTACGACACGCTCGACCTCTCGCCCAACTCCGTCGGCGACAACACGCGCGAATTCGTCGTGCCCGAGGGGCATTACTTCATGATGGGCGACAACCGCGACAACTCCACCGACAGCCGCTTCTCCGTCGGCTTCGTGCCGGAGGAAAACCTCGTCGGCCGCGCCAACATCATCTTCTTCTCCATCGCCGGCGGCGTCAGCCCGCTGGAGATCTGGAAGTGGCCGACCGATATCCGCCCCTCGCGCCTCTTCACCTGGGTCAATTAGCGGCAACGTCATGGCAGCCAAGCGTCTGACGGGAGAGCGGCTGGCCGAGGCGGTCGAACAGCGCACCGGCATCGCGTTCCGCGACGCGCGCCTCCTGGAAAGCGCGCTCACGCATTCGAGCGCGCGCGGCAAGGTCGGCGCCGACTATCAGCGGCTGGAGTTCCTGGGCGACCGGGTGCTTGGCCTCGTCGTCGCCGAAATGCTCTACGAGGCCTTTCCCAAGGCGCCGGAGGGCGAGCTTTCGGTGCGCCTCAACGCGCTGGTCAACGCCGACACGCTCGCCGCGGTCACCGACGAGCTGGGCCTCGATACGCTGATCCGGACAGGCACCGGCCTGC
The DNA here is from genome assembly GCF_009812055.1 of Chelativorans xinjiangensis. Classification (GTDB taxonomy): domain Bacteria; phylum Pseudomonadota; class Alphaproteobacteria; order Rhizobiales; family Rhizobiaceae; genus Chelativorans; species Chelativorans xinjiangense. The sequence goes on from NZ_WQNH01000062.1 coordinate 23,697, forward strand.
GCTCGCGCGCCGCCAGCAAGCAGATCAACATGCGCGCCGACGTGATGGAAGCGCTCATCGCCGTCATCTACCTCGACAACGGGCTGGAAGCGGCCAGCCGCTTCATCCGCACCCACTGGACGGAACGCTCGAAGGCGGCGGGTGCGGCGCGCAACGACCCCAAGACCGCCCTCCAGGAATGGGCGCACCGGGTCTCCGGCGCCATGCCGGTCTATCGGATCGAGGGGCGCGAAGGCCCCGACCATGACCCCGTCTTCACCGTGGCCGTCGAGATCGCCGGCTATGCGGAAGGGAGCGGCCGCGGCCGCTCCAAGCGCGAGGCGGAGCAGGCCGCCGCCACCGAAGTTCTGGTGCGCGAGGGCGTTTGGGAACCGCTGGAAGACGCGTCATGAACGAGCCCGCTTCCTCACCCGGCGAGGGTGGAGCCGCCACCCGTTCCGGCTTCGTCGCGCTGATCGGCGCCACCAATGCCGGCAAGTCGACGCTGCTCAACCGGCTGGTCGGCGCCAAGGTCTCCATCGTCACCCACAAGGTGCAGACCACCCGCGCGCTGATCCGGGGGATCGCCATACACGGCCAGGCGCAGATCGTGTTCGTGGATACGCCCGGCATCTTCCGGCCGCGCCGAAGGCTCGACCGCGCCATGGTGACGACCGCCTGGGGCGGCGCCCGGGATGCCGACATCGTCGCGCTGATCGTCGATGCCGAGCGCGGCATCCGCGGCGACACCGAAGCCATCCTCGACAATCTCGCCAACGTCCGCCAGCCCAAGGTGCTGATCCTCAACAAGGTCGACCGGGTGAAGCGGGAGACGCTGCTGGTGCTTGCCGACGAGGCCAACAAGCGGGCCGATTTCGAGCGCACCTTCATGATCTCCGCACTCACGGGGGACGGCTGCGACGATCTGATGGCCTATCTGGCCGAAAAGCTGCCGGAGGGGCCGTGGTACTACCCCGAAGACCAGATCTCCGATCTGCCCATGCGCCAGCTTGCCGCCGAGATCACCCGCGAGAAGCTCTACCTGCGCCTGCACCAGGAGCTCCCCTATGCCGCCCATGTGGAGACGGAGAAGTGGGAGGAGCGGAAGGACGGCTCGGTGCGCATCGAGCAGGTGATCTACGTCGAGCGCGACAGCCAGAAGAAGATCGTTCTCGGCCACAAGGGCGCTTCGATCCGCGCCATCGGCCAGGCCGCGCGCGAGGAGATGGCGGCGATCTTGGAGCAGAAGGTGCACCTGTTCCTGTTCGTCAAGGTGCGCGGCGGCTGGGGCGACGACCCCGAACGCTTCCGCGAGATGGGGCTGGAGTTTCCGGAGTAGCAGTTGTATATCTTTTGTGGATATACAAATGGAGCATGCAATGGCCCTCTACATTCGCGACGACGAGGTGGACGTGCTGGCCAAGCAGGTCCAGAAGGTCATCAGTGCGCCGAGCAAGACCGAGGCGGTGCGAATTGCGTTACAGCATGAGTTGGAACGCGCCCGCGAGGCTGTGCCGCTCAGGGAGCGTATCCGCCGGCTCCAGGAGGAAGTGAAGGCTCTGGGACCGTATGATAGGGACCTCGACCTGAAGGAATATATGGACGAGATGTGGGGCGACATCTGATGTTTCTCGATGCATCTGCCGTCATTGCCATTCTTGGGGATGAGGCGGATGCCGAACATCTGACTGCCAAGATCGATGCAGCTCAAGAAGGGTTTTTCTATTCGCCGCTGTCAACCTACGAAGCTGTGATCGGTCTCACGCGAAAGATGATGGTGAGCGCCCGGCGGCCCATCAAACCGCAACTGATCGAGCGTGCGGAAGAAATCGTGGAGAATTTCTTTTCCTCGATCGGTGCGATGGAAATCGCCATCACGAGCGAGATCACACGCGAAGCGATTGCCGCGACCAAACGGTATGGGCGAGGTAGCGGGCATCCAGCGAAGCTCAATCTGGGCGATTGCTTCGCCTATGCCTGCGCGCGGTCGACGCGCGTGCCGCTCTTGTTCAAGGGCAACGACTTTTCGCATACCGACATTGATCAGGTCTGAAGACTGCTGCGAGACGGGGCTTGAATTCCCCGAGTGAGGGGACGACAACCTTGCCATGGAATGGCACGACGAAGGCATCATCCTCGGCACCCGCCGGCATGGCGAGACCAGCGCCATCCTGGAGGTGATGACGCCTGTCCACGGGCGCCATCTCGGCCTCGTGCGCGGCGGCCGCTCGCGCAAGATGCAGCCCGTCCTGCAGCCGGGCAACCGGGTGGAAATCACCTGGCGCGCGCGGCTCGACGAGCATCTGGGCACCTTTCAGGTCGAGCCGGTGGAGTTGAACGCCGCCCGCCTCCTCGATTCGGCGGTCGCCGTCTACGGCATCCAGGTGCTGGCCGCCCACTTGCGCCTTCTGCCCGAGCGCGACCCGCACCCCGGCCTCTTCGAGACGCTTCGTGTCGTCTCCGCCCATCTCGACGATGCGGCCGTGGCCGGCCCGCTGGTCGCCCGCTTCGAGCTTGCCGTTCTGGAGGAGCTGGGCTTCGGCCTCGACCTCTCCCGATGCGCGCTGACGGGAAGCCGCGAGGACCTTGCCTATGTGTCGCCGAAGACGGGCAGGGCGGCCAGCCGCCAGGCGGGGGAGGCGTGGCGCGACAAGCTTCTGCCGCTGCCGGCGTTCCTGCTGGCGGGCGGCGAGACGGGCTGCGACGGTGAAGCGCTCGGGGAGGCCTTCGCGCTGACCGGCTTCTTCCTCCACCGCCACGTCTACGAGCCGCGCGGGCTCACTGAACCGGAAGCGCGCACCGGGCTCATTTCAGCTCTGAGGCGCAGCCTCCGGGAAGAGGCGTTCCCTACGCCTTGATGGTCTTGCTGCTGCCCTCACACGCTCTCTCCGCTCAATGCGCATCAAGCTTTTCGGCAAGCCAAGCCTTGATCAGTGATTGATAGGGCATGTCGCGCTTGTTGGCCGCGATCTTGATGCGCTCCAGCAACGACACCGGCAAGCGCAGCGAGATCGAGGTGGACGAGGGCTTGAGGTTGGGAAGGCGCACGCGCACCGCCTTGTTCCAGTCCACATAGTCCGTCGAATCATGCGTTTCCCAGAACTGCCGCTCTTCGGCTTCGTTGCGGAAGGTCGGGATCAGCTTAAGCTTCTTGCTCATAGCGGGCTCGCTCCTTACGGTTCATGTCGCGGGCGGAGATGACACGGATCAATGTTGCTTCTTGGCGCAGGGCGAAGGTGATGTGCAGCAGACGGCGGTCATCCGTGTGGCCGAGCACATGGAACCTTGCCTCAGTCACGCTGTGCCTGTGATCAAAGGCCGCCAGGAGCGGTTCATTGAAGAACACCTGCTCGGTCTCAGGTTGGCTCACCCCATGCTTCTGGGCGTTTTTTCGGCTGTTGCCTGAATCCCAATCAAAGCCTTCGATCCGGGTCCAATCGATCATTGAATGTATATAATCAGAATATACATGAAAGTCCAGCCGCCGAAAGTCCTGCCTCCCTATCGGCGCCGCGAAGGGTGGTCCCCTGACCGCTGTGGGATGCTCTGCGGCTTACTCCGCCGCCGCCATTGCCGGCCTGTCCACCGGCTTTTCCTGGATCGGCCAATGCACCACCGCCGCGAAGATGCCGAGTGCGACGCCGAGCCACCACACGGCATCGTAGGAGCCGAGCCGGTCGTAGAGATAGCCGCCGAGCCACACGCCCAGGAACGAGCCGACCTGGTGCGAGAGGAAGACGAGGCCGCCCAGCATGCCGAGATAGCGCGTGCCGAACATGACGGCGACGAGCGCGTTGGTGGGCGGCACGGTCGACAGCCACAAGAGCCCCATGACGATGGCGAAGACGATCACGGTGGTGGGCGTCTGCGGCAGGAGGAGGAAGGCCGTCACCGCGATCGAGCGTCCGATATAGATCAGCGCCAGGAACGCGGGCTTCGGGTAGCGCTGGCCGATGAAGCCGGAGGCGAGCGAGCCGATGATGTTGAAGAAGCCGATCAGTGCCAGCGCGATCACCGCATAGCGGGCATCGATGCCGATATCGCCGATATAGGCGGGGAAATGCGCGGTGATGAAGGCCACCTGGAAGCCGCAGACGAAGAAGCCGGAAACCAGAAGCACGTAGCTGCGGTGCGCGCAGGCCTCGCGGAGCGCTGCCCTGAAAGTCTGCTCGAACTCGACCTGCTGCACCCTGCCGCTCTTCGAATTGCCGGTGAGCGGGATGGCGAGCACGGGGATGACCAGCATGGCGATCGACATGTAGACCAGCGTGTCGGACCAGCCATAGGCGTCGATCATCCCCTGGCTGATGGGCGCGAAGAGGAACATGCCGGCCGAGCCCGCCGCCGTGCCGATGCCGAAGACGAGGCTGCGGCTTTCCGCCGGCACGTTGCGGGCGAAGGCGGCCAGAACGATCGAGAAGGAACCGGCCGCCACGCCGAGGCCGACGAGCACGCCGCCGCCGATATGCAGCATCGCCTCGCTCTCGGCGGTCGCCATCAAGAACAAGCCGAGCGCGTAGATAAGGCCGGAAAGCGCCAGCACGCGCCAGGTGCCGAAGCGGTCGGCGATGGCGCCGAAGACGGGCTGGCCTATGCCCCAGAGCAGGTTCTGGAGGGCCATGGCAAGCCCGAAGGTCGTGCGGTCCCAGCCTTTCTCCTCCAGCATCGGAAGCTGGAAGAAGCCCATGGCCGAGCGGGGCCCGAAGGTGAGGGCGGCAATGAGGCAGCCGCAAATGACGATCAGCCAGGGGAACGACGGGGCGGCGGGACGGGCGGGAGCAGCTTCGGCCATGGGGGATCTCGTGACGATGGAGGGCGTAACCTAGCCGAAGCCTGTGATGATTTGAACGAATTGATGAGGCCTGCTCGTTCAATAGTTTTGATGAGTTGAGAAGGCGGGCTTATGCGCCCGCCCTGGCCGTGAAGGCGCCGGTTGCCGTGTTTACGCCGCGCGGCGCGGCTTTGCGGGCTGCTTCGGCGATTCCGCGGGGACGTAGTGAACGTCGCGCTGCGGGAAGGGGATGGAGATGCCGTTCTCGTCGAAGGCCTGCTTCGCCGCCTGGGTGAGGTCGAACTGCGTATCCCAGAAATCGACGGTGGCCGTCCAGTAGCGCGCCGTCACCACCACCGCGCTGTCGCCGAGCCCGGCGACGAAGGTGGAGGGCTCCGGCACCGAGACCACGCGCTCGTCCGCCTCCACGAGGTCGATCAGGATCTTCCGCGCCAGCGCGATGTCGTCGCCATAGCCGATGCCGATCGCCAGGTCGAAGCGGCGCAGCGCATTGCGCGAATAGTTGGTGATGGCCCTGTTCCAGAGCTCGCTGTTGGGCGCCAGGACGTAGATCCCGTCCGCTGTCTTCAATTCGGTGGCGAAAAGGCCGACCTCCTCGATCGTGCCGGCAATGCCGCTGGCATCGACATATTCGCCGACCCGGAACGGCCTGAGCGCCAGAAGCATGATGCCGGCGGCGACGTTCTGCAACGTGCCTTGGAGAGCAAGGCCGATGGCGAGGCCCGCCGCACCGAGCGCGGCGATGATGCTGGCCGTTTGCACGCCGAACTGCGCCAGCACGGCAACCAGCACCAGCGCAAGCACGATGTAGCGCACGGTCCCCGAAAGGAAGCGCACCAGCGTCTCGTCGAAATTGGGGAGGCGGCGGAGGCTGTTTCCCACCCAACGCTGCAGAATGCCGGCGGCGATGAAGCCGGCGAGGATCAGAACGATCGCACCCGCTATCGACAGGGAATAGCTGACGGCGAGCTCGCTCAAATGCGCGAGTGCGGTTTCCGTTTCCATATAAGAAATCTCCGTTCAACCATGACACACAAGCCCCCTAGCCGCAGCCCGACCAAATCAGGCGGCCGTATCAGGGTCGGATATATCGGTTGTTCGGAATGCCAATACCGGCTTTCGCCCCGTCGTGCCGCAGTTCGGCCTCCGCCGATGCCCCTAGTGGTCTGACCCAAACAGATGGTACCCATCTGTTTGGAGAAGTCAGCCCACAAGCTATTAATCTTGTGGGGCGATTTGTCCTGACAGATGGGTATCATCTGTCAGGATCGCACCACTAGGGGAAATTGGTGAACAAACCGTTGATTGGAGCCTAGGACGCCTTGGCGCGCAGCTTCTCGATCACATGGAAGCGGGCGAGGAAGGCTTTTTGCGCGCGCCGGGCGGGCTGTGGGGCAAGGCTCAGCGCGTCGGCGGAGAAGCCGCGCGGCCGGCCGAAGAAGCGCGCGGCCTCGCGGTCGGAGAAGCCGGCGAGCCTTGTCGCCTCGAAGAAGGCGGCGATGCGGTCGGCGCGCTTGATCTCCGCCAGGAGCCTCGTCGGCGTCTCGGGCGGCAGGGCGAAGCGCAGGTGGATGGCCCGCTGCAGGCGCTTTTCCACCGACTTGTAGTCGCCGCCCAGCGTCGCCTTGAAGGGGGAGATCATGTCGCCGATGACGTATTCCGGCGCATCGTGCAGGAGGGCCGCCATGGCCCAGTCGGGACCGGCATCGCCGTTCAGCCGGCGGAAGATGTGCTCGACCAGCAGCGAGTGCTGCGCCACGGAAAAGGCGTGGTCGCCCTCCGTCTGCCCGTTCCAGCGCGCCACGCGCGCCAGCCCGTGGGCGATGTCGATGATCTCGACGTCGAGGGGGGAGGGGTCCAGGAGGTCGAGCCGGCGGCCCGAAAGCATGCGCTGCCAGGCGCGCGGCGGCTCCGCCGGGCGGGGTGCCATCAAGCCGTCTCCGCCTCGCCGCCGCCGTCGAGCGTGAAGGCGGCATAGGCCGGCACGGCGAGCGCGACGGGGACGTCGCCGGCCAGGATCGGCGTTCCGGCCTGGCGGGCGCTGGCCGCCTTGTCGACGCGCAGGATCGCCAGGCCGTCGCTGCCGCACACCGTGCCGAGCGCGCCGAGGACGCGGCCGTCCGCCGTCAGGTCGGTGCCGGAGGCGGGCAGGGGAGCTTCGCCGTGGACGATCACCAGGCGCCGCCGCGCCGTGCCGCGGTGTTGCATGCGCGAGACCACCTCCTGGCCGACGAAGCAGCCCTTCTTGAGGCCGACGCCGCCGTTCTGGTCGAACAGGATATCATGGGGGAACGCGTCCCCGAGCGCATAGTCGCTGCCGCTCTCGGCAACGCCATGCATCACCCGCAGGCGGTGCCACGCCTCCTCGGGCGTGTCGGCTCGTGCGCCTTCGCCGTAGTGCCGGGTGACCTTCTCGGGGAAGCGGCTGTCCGTGACGGTCGTCGGATCATTTTGGGGTGAATCGGTTTGCCACGAAACATGGACAAGAGACTGTTCCTCAAGGGAAATCTCCGCCTTCGCCCGAAGCCGGTAGAGCATCAGCCGCTTGAGGAAGTCCGGCGCCGTGTCGCTCCGGCAGTCGAGCCGGAAACCATCCTCTCCAGCGCGTGAAACGAGGAAGTCGAACAGGATCTTTCCCTGCGGGGTGAGGAGGGCGCCCGGCCGTGCTTCACCCTTTTCGAGGGCGGAAAGGTCGGGGGTGACGATGTTCTGCAGAAGGGTTTCGGCGTCCGGTCCTGCTACGAGGACGGCGGCGCGGTTAGCGATCTGGGCGATGGGCATGGGCAGGGCGGTTCCCGAATCCGGTCGAGTGCGGCTTCCAGTCTAGGTAAGCGGCTGCGCGCCTGTCGGCAAGACCGCTACCGCCGGCGCCGCAACTGCCGGGCAAGGCCCAGCATCGCTTCCGCGCTGCGCGCGCTCATGCCGCCGTCGGCATAGTCGCGGCGGATGGCCGTCTCGATCTCGTCGGCGACGGTGTCCAGCGTCGGCGCCCGCCCGCCTTCCTCTTCGCCATACGCGTCGAAGAGGTTGATCCACCGGTCCGTCTCGCGGCCGAACCGCATGAGGCGATCGTATGAGCCTTCGGGGTCGCGGCTGAAGAGGATGCCGAGCACTCCGGCGACGATGGAAAGGGGGCTCATCACGAAGTCGCGCAGGCCGTCGGCGAAAAGCTTCACCTGGAAGAGGATCACCCGGCGCACGAGCCGCGTGCGGCTGCCTCTGCGCACCTGCGGCAGTTCGCTTGCGCCCGGCTGGGCGAGGATCGTCGCGTCGCGCATATTGCCTCCCTTTTCCTCAATCGCCTGCGACGAAGAACAGCCAGCGCCCTTCCGGCGTGATCGCGGCACGGTAGAAGATATAGGCGCCGAAGTCCTTCATTTCTTCATAGTCGCCGGCTGTGACAAGCGTAAAAAGCTCGACCCGCTGCGCCGGCGTCAGCTCTTCCAGCGGCAGGGCGAAGAAATAGGGCCACACGTAGCGCTCCAGATCCGTGCCTTCGTCGAGCCGCGCAAAGCCCGCTTCCATCACCTCGATGAGGATGGCCAGGATCTCCTGGCCCTCCTCGTCGCCGGAAACCTCGCGCAAAAAATCGATCGGGTCGCCCTCGAGCCCGCCGAGCGAGATCTGGGTCCTCTCCGGCCCCGTGCCGAGGAGCGGCCTCAGCTTCTCCGGATCGCCGCTGCGGGCGGCTTCGATGATGAGGTTGCGCATGCGCCGCGCCGGCTCGGGCAGCCGGTCGACGTCGTAGATCACCTCCGGGAGAGCCGCATCAAGGCTCGTGTCGGGCCGCGTGGCGTCGATCGGCTCGTCGCCCGCCTGGGAAGACGGCAACTCCGGGCCGGGCAGGGGAATGCGGTCGGCGCCTTCCTTGCCCGTTTCCTCCTGCTCCGATTGATACGCCGGCAGTGCCTCGCTCAGCGCATGTGCTTCAACGGCAAGGCCAAGCAGTCCGGCCGCCGCCAGAGCCACAACGAACGGCCGGCCGAAGAAGGCCGGTGGGAGAAATGTCGGCATCGGCGCCACCTTTGCGCGTCTGTTGGCCGCCGGGATTCAAGACGGACTGTTAGCAATTCCAGGAAAAGTGGAAACCGGTTTTCCGTCCGGAATTGCGACAAACAAGGAGCTAGACCAGTTCATCGATTCCATGAAACGATGAACTGGTCTAGAGGCAGCTTGCCTCTCAGACATACCCAAAGGCGGTGGCAAGCTCAATGGCAGGTGCGGCGGGGGGTGAAATCGCCCGCCAGAACGCGCTCTCGCATATGCTCCAGGAGCGAGATGAGCGCGTCCTCGCCGCCGTTCTTGCCGAGCTCGCTCAACGCCGTGGCCAGCGCCGCCTCGGCGATGATCTCCGGCTCGATGCCGGCCCACAGGCCTTCGGCCCAGGCCGCGCTATGGCATTCGGCGCAGGTCGAGCGCTTCTCTTCCTCGATCTGCGCTTCGATGTCGGCAACAGTCATGTACATGGCAACCTCACCCGTCACGTCGGCGCCGATCCCGGATCGGAGCGCCGGAGTCCCAAAGTGTCCCGGACAACGGACTACCACGGCAAATGCGGCGGCGTGCGGGCACCGTTCATCGCGGTTAACGACGGGTGAATCGCTGTGATGAGGAAGTGAAAGACGACGGCGCCCCTTCGCGCCCCCCTTGTAACTCAAGCTCCGCCGCATCTGATATACTCATAGTTGCGGTGGCTGGCGGGAGACCGATTCCCCC
>NZ_WQNH01000063.1 GCF_009812055.1 Chelativorans xinjiangensis
CACCGCGGACCGACGCCGCGCCCGCTCCGCCCGTCGAGCCCCACGCGCCGCCGGCGCCGGACACCGCCCCCGCTCTCCCCGCCGCCGCGCCGCCGCTCTATCTTTCGGCGAAGAGGGCCCGCGCCCTTTCCCTCGGCCTTGTCGTGGCGCTCGGGCTATCGGCGGCGGTGCACGCCGCCGTGCTCGCCTATCTCGGCGAGCGCGTCGCCCGCGAAGGCGTCGAGGCAGCCGACGACGCCATCAGCGTCGAGATCATCCTGGAAGCACCCCCCGCGCCTCCGGCCAGGCCGGTGGAGGGCGAGGCGGCGCAGACGCCGCGGCCGGAGATGGCCGCCGCTGAAGAAGCCGCCGAAGCGGTGGAACCGCGGCAGGCGGCGGAAGAGACCCGCCCCACCGAGACGCCCGAGAGCCAAGCCGAGGCTTCGAAGGCCGTCCCACCCGAACCGGCCGAGACCCCGCCCCAGCCCGTCGCGGAACCCGCGCCGGAGACCGCAAGCACCCTTACCCTGCCGCGCCAGATCATCCCCGTCCCCACGCCGAGGCCCGAACCGCAGGCGAAAGCGGAAGCATTGACCAAACCCGCCCGCAAGCCCGCGCCGGAAAAACCGCCCCGCAGCCGGGCCACGCCCCCGGCAAAGCCGACCGCGAAAAAGGCACCCGTCCAGACGCCTGCCGCCAGCGCCGGCCGCACGGGCGGCGCGACGGCCGGCGAGAAGGCCGCATACGCGCGCCGACTCCTGAGCCACGTCGAGCGCCACAAGCGGTATCCCTCCGAGGCCGCCCGCCAGGGCGCGGCGGGAGCCGCCGCCCTGTCGATCACCATAGACCGGCAGGGCCGGCTGGCGGGTGCGCGGCTCGCGCGCGGCTCAGGCCACGCGATCCTCGATGAGGAGGCGCTGGCGGTCGCCCGCAGAGCCGCCCCCTATCCGCGCCCGCCCGAGGGCGTCGGCGGCAGCACCATCAGCTTCTCCGTCACGCTGCGTTTCAAGCGGTAAGGGGGAAGGTCGGCGGCGGTGCCTTCCGCCACTACCCTTGACCGGAGAAGCCGGCGCCCACACCTTCAGTGCATTCATCGGGAGAAATGCTGTGGCCAGGAACCGGACTCGCATGCACGGCAATACCGCGAGCTCGGCGGCCGCGGGGCGGCGAACGCATCTCGTTTTCTGCGCTGCGAGCCTGGCGCTTCTGGCCGCCGCGGCCCTCGGCCTCGCCTCCCCGTCCCACGCTCAACAGCCCGCCGTGGAGCTCTGCCCGCCCGCCACCGTCGGCATCTATCCCAATTGCCGCCCGGTCGTCCGTTCGCGCTGCCCGCCCGGCACCTTCGGCGTCTTCCCGAGCTGCCGGCCCACCGTGCGCGGCGCCTGTCCGCCAGGCAACGTCGGCATCCAGCCCACCTGCCGCCCGGTGCGCAATGCACCGACGCAAATGACGCCGCCACGGGTGCAACGGCCGCCGGCGGGGATAGACCCGAAGATACCGCTGCCGTAGGCGCTGTCTGGACCAAAACAAGCCCGGCCGGCGGAGGGAAAGCCGGCCGGGCTCCTTCCCGCGCGTCCCGATTATTCGGGAACGGGGCAGGGAACGCCGCTACTGAGCGCGCGCCACCGGCGTCACCAGCGGCGTGATGCGGCGGATGGCGACGCGGCGGTTCTGCCGTTCGGGCTCCTGCGTCTCCACCTTCAGGTACTGCTCGCCATAGCCCTGGGTGACGAGGTTTTCCGGCGGCACGTCGAAGACATTCGTCAGCGCCACGGCGACGGCCTCCGCGCGGCGGTCCGAAAGCGCCAGATTGGCCGTTTCCGAGCCGACCGCATCCGTGTGGCCCTCGATCAGGAAGGTCTCCGCCGGATTCTCCTCCAGAATCCTGAGCATCGCCTCGGCCACCGCCTCGAGGTCGGCGATCTCGCTCTCCTCGATACGCGCCGAGCCGAACTCGAACTCGATGGTGTCGAGGTCGATCCGCCGCACCGTGTCGCGCACGCGGGCCGAATATTTCACCTCTTCGAGCGAATAAAGGCGGCGCACCGGCTCCACCGGCGGCTGCTGCAGGAAGGTGTAGTAGCGGTCCGGATCCTCGACCTCGTCGGCCTCAAGGACGTACTCGCTGACGGGGATGGTGAGCCGCAAGGGCGGCAGGCCGTACGACGGATCCTCGAAGACGAGCACCTCGTCGTAGCGCTCTTCCGGCACGTAGACGAGCACGTACTCGCTTCCGTCCGGCAGCACCCGCACGCGGCGGATCACGTCGCCATAGCGGTTGCGCACGGTGATGACGCGCGTGCCGTCGGGCCGCTCGATCACCTCGCGCACGCGCTCGCCGCGCAGTTCCTCGTAGAAGACCTGGTCGTCCTGGCGCGCGAGGCGGTCGTAGTCCGGGCTTTGCACGTAGATGTTGTTGTTGATCTCCACGATTGTGCGGTTGTCGTTGTATTCCTCGACCACCCGCATCTCCTCGCGCGGCCGATAGAGTTCGGCACGCCGCACCCGCACGTCCTCGCGCGTCTGGCCAAGCTCGATCGGCTGCCCTTCCTCTTCGACGAGCGCGCGGATTGCCTCCTGCACCTGCTGCGGATCGACAAGGTCCTCCTGCGCCTGTTCGTCGCTCTCAGGCACCGGCGCCTCTTCCGCCTGCTGCTCGATCGGCTCCTCGGCGGGTTCCTCGGCCTGTTCGGTAGGCTCCTCTGCCGGTTCGGCAGGCTCCTCGGCCTCGGCAGGCTGCTCCTCGCCTTCACCGACCGCCTCCGCGGCCCCCTCCTTCTGGCTATCGAGCACCGGGGCGGCGTCCTCGGGCAACGCCTCTTCCTCGTCCGCCTCCGCTTCCTCGTCGGCAGGTGCCTCTTCCGGCTCCACCGGTGCGGCCTCCTCCTCCGGAGCTTCCTCGATAGGCGCTTCCTCGGCCTCTTCGGCAGGCGCCTCTTCGGCAGGCGCTTCCTCGGCGGGCATCTCTTCCAGCGGAACCTCTTCGTCTATGACGACACACCCGCCGCCTTCGGTCATTTCGGCGTTGGGCGGGCATTCCCCAGCCTCGGGCGCCTCCTCGGCCGGCGCTTCTTCCATGGCAGGCGCCTCATCTTCGGGCGCGGCTTCCGCCGGCGCTTCCTCGGCGGGCGCTTCCTCGACAGGCGCTTCCTCGACAGGCGCCTCCTCGGTGGCCGGCTCTTCCTGCACGGGTTCTTCGGCCGCAGGCTCTTCCGCGGTGGGCGCCTCCTCGGCCGGCGCCTCCGCCTCCGGCTCCACGGGCACCTCCTCAACCGGTGCCTCCTCGGTGGGAACCTCCTCCGCAGGCGCCTCCTCTACGGGCGCTTCCTCTGCCGGAGCTTCCTCAGCGGGAGCTTCCTCGATAGGAGCTTCCTCCAGCGGAGCTTCTTCGGCAGGCGCCTCCTCCGTTGGAGCTTCCTCGACAGGCGCTTCCTCTACCGGAGCTTCTTCGGCCGGCACCTCCTCTAAAGGCGCCTCCTCCGTCGGAGCCTCCTCGACGGGCGCCTCCTCTTCCACTGCCGCGCATCCGCCGCCTGACGCCGGCGCGGTGCCCGGCGGGCATTCGCTTGCGGCGGGCGGTGCCTCGCCGGCCTCAGGCTCCACTGGAACCTCTTCCGTCTGTGCCAGCACCGGCGGCGCTTCGCCGCCATTTACCGGCGCCGGACCGCCATCCGCCTGAGCGCCGAACGGCGCGACCATCATGAGGTAGAGCGCCGAACCGGCGAGGAACTGGTTTGCCATTTTCATCTGCAATGTCTCCTGAAGAGGAGCATCCCTTCGGCGCACGTAATCGGCGAACCCTCGCTTTGGTTCCCTCGCCCGCCGACGGCGCTGCCCCCTTCCCACCCGGAAAGCACCGCAAAACCGGCGAATCTCCTCTTTTAGGCAGGTGTTTTCCGCCCCTTGCTTGACCTCTCCGCCGCCACGCGCCACATCGTCGCCATGGACCCCTTCTGGAAAACCAAGCCCCTCGAGGCCATGAGCCCTGCCGAATGGGAATCCCTGTGCGACGGCTGCGGCAAGTGCTGCCTGGCCAAGCTCGAGGACGAGGACACCGGCGACATCCACTGGACCAGCGTCGCCTGCCGCCTGTTCGACGCCGGGGCCTGCCGCTGCACAGACTATGCCGGGCGGCTGAAGCGCGTGCCCGACTGCGTGCGCCTGACGCCTGAGAATGTGCGCACGCTCACCTGGCTTCCCGCCACCTGCGCCTATCGCCTGGTGGCCGAGGGGAAGGATCTCGCCTGGTGGCACCCCCTCGTCTCCGGCAATCCCGAAACCGTGCACGAGGCCGGCATCTCCGTGCGCGGCCGCGTCCGGGCCCTTGAAGACGAGCTCGACGCGCCGGAGGACTATTTTCCCTATGTTCTGGAGGAAGAGCCATGAGCGAGACCGACACGCGGGCGCTGATCGAGCGCTATCTTGCCGCCTTCAACGCCGGCGACCATGAGGCCATGCTCGCCTGCCTTTCCGAGGATGTCGTCCACGACACCCGCGAGGGCAAGCGCGAGATCGGCAAGGAAAAGTTCCGCTGGTCGCTGGCCGAAAGGGCCCGCCACTTCCGCGAGGAGCTTGCCGACATCATCGTCATGACCGCCCCCGCCGGCATACGCGCGGCGGCCGAATTCACCGTCCGCGGCACCTATCTCGCCACCGCCGAGGGCCTGCCGGAAGCGCGCGACCAGAGCTACCGCCTAGAGGCCGGCATCTTCTTCGAAGTCGACGACGATCTCGTCACCCGCTTCACCGACTGCTTCAACCGCGCAGCCCTGAAGGCGCAGCTCGAAAAAGGCTGAGACCCGCCTGAACGCACTATGCCCGCCTGAACGCATTATGCCCGCCTGAACGCATTATGAACGACCGATTCGCGCCCGGTTCAGGCGCCCCCTGGCATCGTTGCCCCATTCGCCTCGGCGGATAGGCATTGAAACCAGGAGGAAACCCATGTTTCGCAAGATCAGGATTGCCGCCCTTTCGGCCCTTCTGGGTCTCGGCACGCTGGCCGCCATGCCGGCGACCGCCCAGGCCGACGGCCTCTATTTCAGCTTTGGCCACAGTAGCCCGCGCCTCGGCATTCACCGCGGCCATGACCGTTACTACCGGCACCACCGCCCGCGGCGGGTCTTCACCTGCACGCCGCGCAGCGCCGTCCGGAAGGCCTACCGCATGGGCCTCAGCCACGTCCGCGTGGCCGAGGTCGGCCATCGCGCCATCCGCGTCTCCGGCCACCGGTACCATCGCCGCGCCAGCATCGTCTTCGCCCGCGCGCCCCACTGCCCCGTCATCCGCGCGCTCTAACCTCGGGCAGGACTGAGACGAAAACGCCGCCGGATCGCTCCGGCGGCGTCTTTCATTACAGGGTTCAGAAACAGGTCAGCCCTGCTCCAGCGCGAAGGTGACGCTCACCTGCACCTTGTAGCTGTTCTCGCCCGCCTCGATCGGCACGGACGAATCGGCCGCCGCCTCCATACGCATCGCCTTGACCATGGGCATGGGTGGGCGCGCGCCCGCCTGCTCGGAGATCTCCAGAAGATTGCCCAGGGAAACGCCTGCCGCCTCCGCCAGCGTGCGCGCCTTCGAGAACGCGTCCTCGACGGCGCGCGTGCGCGCCTCCTTCAGCGCCTCCGCCGGGTCGTCGTTGGTGAAGGTGATGTCGCCGCCCTGGTTGACGCCGAGCGAGACGGAGCGGTCGAGCACTTCTCCCACCTTCTCCATGTCGCGCACGCGCACGGTCAGCGTGTTCGTCACCTGATAGCCGGTGATCCGCGGCTTCTCCTCGCCGTTGCTGTCGTTCGGATAGACATATTGCGGGCTGATCGCCAGTCCGCTGGTCTTGAGGTCGCGCGCCTCCACGCCCTCTTCCTTCAGCGCCGCGATGACGGCGGCCATGGCAGCGTTGTTCTCGTCCATCGCCGCGCGCGCCGTATCCCCCTCGCGCAGCACGGCAAACGTAATGACCGCCATGTCCGGGCTGACGGTCGCCTCGCCCTCGCCGGTCACCATGATCTTCGGCCCGACGTCGGCTTCCTGGGCAGCCGCCGGTACGGCGGCCAGAACGGACACGGCGAACGCCAGCGGAATGAAGCAACGGGTCATCGGCAATCTCCTTCGGATTTTGAAGCCTGAGTCTTGAAGCAGGCATTGGATAAGCGCCGATTATGGATCGATTGCGGCGCCCCTGTCTTGTGCGCAGTCGCGAAAGCCATTAATTCAGCCACACCGGGCCTGTAGCTCAATTGGTTAGAGCCGGCGGCTCATAACCGCTTGGTTGGGGGTTCGAGTCCCTCCGGGCCCACCACCCTTCGCTCTTCGAGCTTCGGGTGGCAGGCCACCCCAAGATTCATTCACAAGATCCATTTCATCAGCACCTGCAGGGCCCGTGCGGCCTCAATGGGCCTCTCCCGCCAGGTCATCGATGATGGGACAGTCCGGACGGTCGTTTCCGTGACAGTGGGCTATGAGATGCGACAGGACGGCGCGCAGGCTCTGGAGCTGGGCAATCTTGGTGTCGATCTCGTCGAGCTTCCTGCTGGCAATCGCCTTCACGTCCGCGCTGTCACGATTCTTGTCCGCATAAAGCGAGAGGAGCTGCCGGCACTCCTCGACCGTGAAACCGAGGCTGCGGGCCCGCTGAAGGAACTTCAGCCGGTGCACGTCGTCGGTCGTGTAGTCGCGGTAGCCGTTCAGGGCCCTGGATGCCCGCAACAGACCGATATCCTCGTAATAGCGGATGGTCTTTGCGGGCAGGCCCGAGTGTTCCGCCGCTGCTCCGATGTTCATGAACTGGTCTCCACGGTCTCGCTTCACGTCCTGGCCAATAAAGGTTCCAGAAACTGGAAGTTCAAGCCCGCCGATGCGCAGATTCAAAAACTTATAGCACCGTGCGTCCGAACGGACGTACGGCGCTATAACGCATGATCCCGAAAATCGGCTACCGGTTTTCGGAAAAGATCATGCTCAAACAAAGAGATAGATCATGATGCTGATTCAAAAAAAGAAGGCATCATGATCTAGTGGTGCGATCCTGCCAGATGGTACCCATCTATCAGGACAAATCGCCCCACCAGATCAATAGCTTGTGGGCTGACTTTTCCAAACGGATGGGTACCATCTGTTTGGGTCAGACCACTAGCATGGCCTGCTCCTCACGAATAACGGACGACGGTCATCATGCCGGCCACCATGTGGTAGAGATGGTGGCAGTGGAATGCCCACTCGCCGGGATTGTCGGCGTCGAAAGCGATGGTGACTTCCCTTGCCGGCGGCACCCAGACCGTATCGCGCAGCGCCCCGCTGACGCGGCGGCCGTCGATGGCGACGACCTGGAAGCGGTGTCCGTGCAGATGCATGGGATGTCCCATCATGCTCTCATTGCGCATGACGAGTTCCATCCGCTCGCCCTCGCCCACCTCCAGCACCCGGTGGGAGCCCCACGCCGCGCCGCCCAGCGTCCAGACATAGCCGTTCATGGAACCGCCGAGCGGGACCTGTTCCGACCGGTCGGCGGCCACCTCGTCGAGCGGGCTTTCGGCCCGCAGCGAAGCCTCCAGGACCAGATCGAGCGGGCCCGGCACCTCTTCGCCCGTGGCGGCGATGCGTTTGAGCGCGCCTTCGGCCGTGGCGAGATAGAAGCCTGTCCGCTCCCGCGCGCCCTCGCGCAACGCAAGGATCGGCCAGGCACCCTGCTGCCGCGGCAGGCGCAGGCGGATATCGATGCGCTGGCCCATGCCGAGCGGAAAGCGCCTGCCGGTGACCGGTGTGACCGGATTGCCGTCGACGGCAATCGCTTCGCCCTCGAGCGTGCCCAGGTCGATCCAGAAGGCCGTCCCGGCGGCACCGTTGACGAGCCTCAGCCTCACGATGCCGCCGCGCTCCACCCGGAAGCTCTGCGGATCGTCAAGCGTGCGGTCGTTGGCGAGGTAGGCGTCGTATTCGATATCGTTGAGGTCGGGCGCCATGCCGCCATGCCCCCCGCCATGCCCGGCCATCCCGCCAGACATTCCCGTGAGGCCCGAGAGCAGTTCCTCCGGGCTCTTGAAGCTGAAGTCGTGCAGCAGGACCACGACATCCTGTTCGTCCGTCGAGGCTTCCGCCGCATCCCTCACGATCAGCGGAGCGGCAAGAAGCCGCTGCTCCTGCAGCGTATGGGCGTGCATGAAATGGGTGCCGCCACGATCGACCGGGAAACGGTAATCGTAGCTCTTTCCCGCCTGCAGCAGAGGTTGCGGCAGGTCGGGCACGCCGTCCTGCCCGTAGGGCGATGTCAGCCCGTGCCAGTGGATCAGCGTCGGCTCGTCCAGATGGTTCTCCAGCCGGACATCGAAATCATCTCCGGCTTGCAGGTAGAGGCCGTGCGTCCCGTCCGGCTGCGTCAGCCCGAAGATATCGGCCGCCTTTCCCGCGACCTCGATCACCCGTTTCTCGGCGCGAAGCACCGTGGGAACGCCGGCGAAGGCGCTGATCGATGTGGAAAGGGGTAGCACCGCGCCGGCCGCGCAGGAAGCGGCGGAGGCCAGGAACTGGCGTCGTGAAATCATATGCATGGTGGCATTCTCTCATGCTCGTTGCGCATGGCCGGAAGGTCCGGCCGACTGTCGGACAGCGCGCGGGCGGGAGAAGCCGCGCGCTCAGGCGCGGGCAGGCCGGGGCGGTGGGAATTCCGGAGCGAGCGAGATCGAATCGAGCAAACGAAGCGGCAGTCCGTCCTCTTCGCCTGCGAAGGCGCGGAACGACACCGGAAGCGACTCGTAAGCAAGAAAGAGCCCGCACCCCGCAGCCGACACGCAGCAGCCGTCATCGGCCGGAATGCCTGCCGCACCGTCCTTGCACGGCTCTTGCGGGACATGCAATTCCGCCGCGTGGGCGGCCGCACGCGGCGTTCCCTCATGGGCATGCAAGCCGCCGACGAGGACCATCGAGGCGACCAGCAGCAAAGCAAGCACCAGCCGCCGCGGCGCGGCGAGAGCGTGCCGAAGACGCAAGAGACGTCTTTCCCCTCCATTGGCACGCAGAAGGCGCATCGCTTTTCCTCCGTCGGCTTCAAGAGCAATTCCAGGAAAAGTGGAAACCGGTTTTCCGTCCGGAATTGCGACAAAACAACGAGTTGGATCAGTTCATTGATTCCATGAAACGATGAACTGGTCTAACGTTCATTCTCGAACGCTCATCGCGGAGCACTCTTGAGGTGGACCAAGCGATAGCGCCAAAATTGCGGCGGCCTATTTCCCTCGGCCATAGAGCCTCAGCAATTGCGCGTTGATCGCCACGATGATCGTGCTGGCCGACATGAACACGGCGCCGATCGCCGGCGTCATCAGGAAGCCCGTGCCGAATGTAATGCCCGCGGCCATGGGAATGGCGATGGCGTTATAGCCGGTCGCCCAGATCAGGTTCTGCACCATCTTGCCGTAGGTCGCCCGCGATAGGCCGAGAATGGCCGCCACGTCGCGCGGGTCGCTGCGCACGAGGACGATGTCTGCCGATTCCACCGCCACGTCCGTTCCCGCGCCGATCGCCACGCCGAGATCCGCCTGCACGAGGGCCGGCGCGTCGTTGACCCCGTCGCCCACCATCGCCACACGCAGGCCCCTGTCCTGGAGCGCGCCGATCTTTGCCGCCTTCTGGTCCGGCAGAACTTCCGCGAAATACTCCTCGATGCCAAGTTCCGCCGAGACCGCCCGCGCCACCCCGTCGGCATCTCCCGTCAGCATGATAGGGCTGATACCCAGCCGTTTGAGCTGCGCGACGGCCTCCCGCGATTCGGGGCGCACGATGTCGGCCAGCGCGAAAAGCGCCTGCGGCTCTCCGCCCCTGACGAGGACGACGACGGTCTTGCCCTGCTCCTCCAGCTCCCTGAGGCGCGGGTGGCCGATCGGCTTTCCCTGCCGGGCGAGCCGCCCCGGGCTGACGATGCTGAGTTTCTCCCCTTCGACCGTGGCGACGATCCCTTCGCCGGTGATGTTGCGGACGCTGCCGGGCTTGGGAAAGGCAACGCCCCGCTCCTTCGCCGCCGCCACGATGCCCTGTGCGATCGGGTGCTCCGACTGGCTCTCCGCGGATGCCGCCAGCCGCAGCGCCTCCACATCGTCTTTGCCAGACAGCATGACGATGTCGCTGACCCCGAACCTGCCCTCGGTCAGCGTTCCCGTCTTGTCGAAGACGGCGGCGTTGAGGTTGCGCGCCCGCTCGAAGGCGGCGCGGTCACGGATGAGAAGGCCGCTTCCGGCACTGAGCGACGTGCTGACGGCGACGACCAGCGGCACGGCCAGGCCCAACGCATGCGGACAGGCGATCACCATCACCGTGACCATGCGCTCGATCGCAAATTCCCAGCTTTCGCCGGCCGCCACCCAGAAGGCGAGCGAGCCGAAGCCGACGATAAGCGCGATATAGGTGAGCCATCCCGCGGCGCGGTTGGCGATGTCCTGGGTGCGCGAGCGGCTCGCCTGCGCCTGCTTCACCATGTCGATGACCTGCGCCAGATAGGTGCCGCTGCCCGTCGCCGTCACCTCGATCGTGACGGCCCCCGCCCCGTTGATCGCTCCGCCTATGGCGCTGTCGCCCGGCTTCTTCGCGACCGGGCGCGACTCTCCCGTCAGCATCGCCTCGTTGAAGGAGGTTTCGCCCTCGGCGATGCGGCCGTCCACCGGCACCTTCGCGCCCGGCCGGACGAGCACCCGGTCGCCGGGCGCAAGCGCGGCGATCGCCACCTCGTGGCTGTTGCCTTCGGCATCGAGCCGCAACGCCGTATCGGGAAGCAGCCTCACCAGCTCCTCCAGCGCCCGCGAGGCGCCCATGACGGAGCGCATCTCCAGCCAATGGCCGAGCAGCATGATGGCGATGAGGGTGGCAAGCTCCCAGTAGAAGGACATGCCGGGCAGCCCGAAGGTCACGGCGGCCGAATAGAAATAGGCGACCGAGATCGCCAGCGCGATCAGCGTCATCATGCCGGGCTTGCCGGACCTGACCTCTGCGGAAAACCCGCTGATGAAGGGCCAGCCGCCATAGAAATAGACGACGCTTGAGAGGAGGAAGAGCAGGTACTCGCTGCCACGGAAGGCGAGCGCCTCACCCAGCCCCAGCCAGTGCTGGATCATCGGCGACAGGAGGAGGATCGGCGGCGTCAGCGCCAGCGCCACCCAGAACCGGCGGCGAAAATCCTCCACCATCGCTGAATGGTCGGCATGCCCCGCATGGCCCGAGCCGGAGCCGGCCTCGGGGTGACCGCCCGCGGCAGGCGGCGTATCCTCGTGCATCCCATGATGATGGTGGTGCTGGCCGTGCCCAGCAGCGTCGCGGTGGACTTCCTGCATTCGCTTCCCCTTGCGCCGGGCTACCCGGCCGCTACGCCAACCTTGCCTTCCCACCATTCGGAATTCTTGCAGCTTCCAGTAAGTGGAAGGTCAAGAGCTCCCTGCCTTGCGAGAAGACAAGACTGCTCTACCCGGGTTCCGGGCGAGGGGAATTGATTTCGCGCAAGCGGACTTCGTCGTTCCGGCGCAGGAGCAGGTTCCTACCCGCGGAAACCTCGCGGTCGGTGCGGCATGACACGCGCCGCACCGGATAGGCGGCAGCGCCGATCGGGCCCGTTCCGGCCTTACACGATCGTCCGCACCTCGGTGTCCGTCTCCTCCAGCACCTCGTCCGGCACGAAGAAGTCGCCGGCGAGCGGGCCGGTGACGCCGGGGGCGTATTTCGCGAAATCCGTCACCCCCTCCTCGCGCAGCACCAGTTCGTCGATGAAGAAGTTGCCCGTGCAGGCGCGCGCCGGCCGGTTCAATATGGCGTGCGCGGCGTCGGCGACGATCTCCGGCGTGCGGCACACTTTGGCCATGGCCTCGCCGCCCAGCACATTGCGCACCGCCGCCGTGTCGATCGCCGTCAGCGGCCACAGCGCGTTGACGGCGATGCCGTCGGCGGCGAACTCGGCGCTCATGCCCAGCGTGCACATGGACATGCCGAACTTGGCCATCGAATAGGCGACGTGGTTCCTGAACCATTTCGCCTTCATGTCGAGCGGCGGCGCCAGGCTGAGGATATGCGGGTTCTCGGCCTTCTTAAGGTGCGGAATGCAGGTCTTGGAGACGAGGAACGTGCCGCGCGCGTTCACCTGGTGCATCAGGTCGTAGCGCTTCATCTCGGTTTGAAGCGTGCCGGTGAGCTGGATGGCGCTGGCGTTGTTGATGCAGATGTCGATGCCGCCGAAGGCCTCCACCGTCGCCGCCACCGCCTCCTCCACCTGCTCTTCCGAGCGGATGTCGCACAGGATCGGCAGCGCCTTGCCGCCCGCCGCCTCGATCTCGCCGGCGGCCGTATGGATCGTCCCCGGCAGCTTGGGATGCGGCTCCGCGGTCTTGGCGGCGATGGCGACGTTCGCCCCGTCGCGCGCGGCCTTGAGCGCGATCGCCAGCCCGATCCCCCGGCTGCCGCCGGAAATGAAAAGCGTCTTGCCCGCAAGCGACATGTCCGTTCCTCCCATGGCTGACACCATGTGTCATCACCTCAGCGCGTCATCCCTACCCGCGCATCGTCCCCACCCGCGCGCGCGTCATCCCGGAAGTCGGAGCGAAGCGGAGACTGTCCGGGACCCATTCCGGAACGGCCTGTGCCAAGCGAGAGCATCACGGAATGGGTCCCGGACAAGCCTTCGGCTTTCCGGGATGACGACCCGCATCAAAACAAACCTTAGCCCGCCTTTTACGTGAACGTCAACTTTCCGCTCCCGCCAGCTCCGCAATCCCGCCATGGGCGGCCGACCACGTCAGCGGCTCGTTCAGGAACCGCTCCGCCTCCTCGAGCGCGTCGGCGCCGAAGCGGTTCTGCCTGCGGCAGGCATCGAGCACGTCCCACCATGTCGTCAGATAGTGGAGCCGCATGCCGGCCGCCTTCAGGCGGTCCGGCGTGTCGGGAAAGATGCCGTAGTAGAACACGGCGAACGTGTCCGTCACCTTAGCCCCGGCGTTGCGGATCACCTCGGCGAACTTGATCTTGCTGCCGCCGTCGGTCGTCAGGTCCTCGACCAGGAGCACCCGCGCCCCCTCCGCCAGATCGCCCTCGATCTGCGCGTTGCGGCCGAACCCCTTCGGCTTCTTGCGCACGTAGAGCATCGGCAGCCCCAGCCGGTCGGAAAGCCAAGCGGCGAAGGGAATGCCCGCCGTCTCGCCGCCGGCCACCGCGTCGAACTGCTCGAACCCCGCCCCGCGCAGGACGACGGAGGCGCCGAAATCGGTCACGGCCGAGCGGATGCGCGGGTAGGAGATGAGCTTGCGGCAGTCGATATAGACCGGGCTGGCGATGCCGGAGGTGAAGGTGAAGGGCTTGTCGGCGCGGATATGGACGGCCTCGATCTCCAGAAGCATGTCGGCGACCGCCTCGGCGATCAGCGCCTTGTCGGGAAAGGTGTTGGCGAACATGGGCAGGCTCCCGCTGTGATGCTCTCTCGCTAGTGGTCTGACCCAAACAGATGGTACCCATCCGTTTGGAGAAGTCAGCCCACAAGCTATTGATCTGGTGGGGCGATTGCCCTGACAGATGGGGACCATCTGTCAAGATCGCACCACTATCAGTATCGTCCCCGGCTAGGAAGCATCGTCCTCGACTTTCCAGTGGATGGGAAACATCGGGTCGAAGACGGTGATCGTCTCAGCCCCCGCCGTCACCTTGCGCACAAACTCCAGCGGCTCCGCGCAGCGCGTAAGCCTGATGCGCCTCTCGTTGGGAGGCAGGCGATAGAACGCCGGCCCGTTGAGCGATGAGAAGGCCTCCAGCCGCTCCAGCGCGCCTTCCTCCTCGAACACCTGCGCCAGGCAGGCCATCGTGTTGGGCGCGTTGAAGACGCCGGCGCAGCCGCAGGCGCTCTCCTTCAAGGGGTCCACATGCGGCGCCGAATCCGTGCCCAGGAAGAACCGCCCCTCGCCCGAGGTCGCCGCTTCGCGCAGCGCCAGCCGGTGCGTCTCGCGCTTGGCCACCGGCAGGCAGTAGTAATGCGGGCGGATGCCGCCGGCCAGGATCGCATTGCGGTTGATGATGAGGTGATGCGTGGTGATGGTGGCGCCGATATGATCGTCCTGCGCCCGCACGAACGCCACGCCGTCCTTCGTCGTCACATGCTCCATGACGATCCGAAGCTCCGGCAGCCGCCGGCGCAACGGCGCGAGCACCCGCTCGATGAACACCGCCTCGCGGTCGAAGATGTCGACCGTCGGATCCGTCACCTCGCCGTGCACGCAAAGCGGCATGCCGATCGCCGCCATCCTTTCGAGCACCGGAACGACCGCCTCGATGTTGCGCACCCCGCTCTCGGAATTCGTCGTCGCGCCGGCCGGATAAAGCTTCACCGCCGCCACCAGCCCGTCGCGGAAACCCGATTCGACATCAGCGGCTTGCGTCGCTTCGGTAAGGTAAAGCGTCATCAGCGGGGTGAAGCGGCTCTCTTCCGGCAGCGCCGCCAGGATACGCTCGCGATACGCCGCCGCCTCAAGGCTCGTCACCACCGGCGGCACCAGGTTCGGCATGACGATGGCCCGCGAAAAATGCGCCGCCGTATAAGGCGCCACCGCCTGAAGCACGGCCCCGTCGCGCAGGTGAAGGTGCCAATCGTCGGGTTGTCTTATGGTGAGCGTTTTCATGTCCGGCGTCCTAGATACCTGAATTCCCCCTCCCCGCAAGGAGCACGCCCACAAAAATTGGGGCAATCGCTTGAAATGCCGTGCCCTACGGCGCCCCCCTCTGTCCTGCCGGACATCTCCCCCACAAGGGGGGAGATTGCGCCGGCCGCTTGCTCCGACACTCCCTTCTGCAACGCTGGCGATTGGCGAAGGCAGGCGCGAAGGCTGATCTCCCCCCGTGTGGGGGAGATGTCCGGCAGGACAGAGGGGGGCGCGAAGGGGCGAAAACCTATCGAGCGATTGCCCTCCCCACAAAATTCTCGACCGTCCCTGTCGGATTGAGGCATGCTCCAGCGTCTTCCAACCGAACGAGGTGACCCGAATGCTCTACGCCATCCTGTGCTACCACGACGAGGACGTCGTCAGTTCCTGGTCCAAGGCCGAGGACGAGGCCGTGCTGGCCAAGCGCGAGCGCGTGCAGCAGGAATTCGTCGACAAGGGCAAGATGGGCCCGGCGATCCGCCTCATGCCCACCTCCGCCGCCACCACCCTGCGCGTGTCGGGAGGCGAGCAGCTCGTCCTCGACGGCCCCTTCGCCGAGACCAAGGAACAGCTCCTCGGCTTCTACATCGTCGATTGCGAAAGCCTCGACGAGGTGGTCGAGTTCGGCAAGCGCCTGAAGGAGGGCGAGGCTTGCACCTTCGAAATCCGCCCGTTGAGCATCTTCAAAGAGGGCGTGCTGCCTGAAAAGGTGAAAGTGGCATCATGAACGACCTCGCCTGGATCGAGACCGCACTGACAGGAGCCCGCCCGCAGGCCATGGGCGCGCTTCTGCGCTATTTCCGCGATCTCGACCGGGCGGAGGAGGCGTTTCAGGAGGCATGCCTGCGCGCCGTGAAGACCTGGCCGGTCAAGGGGCCGCCGCGCGACCCCGCCGCCTGGCTCATCTTCGTCGGCCGCAACGCCGCCCTCGATGCGGTGCGCCGCGACAGCCGCAACACGGCACTGCCCGAGGACGCGGCCATCTCCGACCTCGATGACGCGGAGACAGACATGGCCGAACGCCTCGACGACGCGCACTACCGCGACGACATCCTGCGCCTCATGTTCATCTGCTGCCATCCGGACCTGCCGGCCACCCAGCAGATCGCGCTGGCCCTGCGCATCGTCTGCGGCCTCACCGTGCCGGAGATCGCCAGCGCCTTCCTCGTCAATGAAAAGGCGATGGAGCAGCGCATCACCCGCGCCAAGCGCCGCGTCACCGGCGCCGACGTGCCCTTCGCCGCCCCCGATGCGGTCGAGCGCTCCGAGCGGCTCGCCGCCGTCGCCGCCATGATCTACCTGATCTTCAACGAGGGCTATTCGGCCAGCGGCGGCGACGTGCATGTGCGCGAGCAGTTGTGCGAGGAGGCGATCCGCCTCGCCCGCCTGCTCCTGCGCCTCTTCCCCGCCGAGCCCGAGATCATGGGCCTGCTCGCCCTCATGGTCCTCCAGCACGCCCGCACCCCCGCCCGCCTCGACGCCGAGGGCGACATCGTGCTCCTGGAGGACCAGGACCGCGGCTTGTGGAACCGCGAGAAGATCGCCGAGGGCCTGGCTCTGGTCGACAAGGCCATGCGCCACCGCAAGCCCGGCCCCTATCAGCTTCAGGCGGCGATCGCCGCCCTCCACGCCCGCGCGGCAAAGCCCGAGGATACGGACTGGCAGGAGATCAACCTCCTCTACCAGATGCTGGAGCGCTACCAGCCTTCGCCCATCGTCCGCCTCAACCGCGCCGTCGCCGTCTTCAAGGCGCAGGGCCCCGAAGCAGCGCTCCTCCTGATCGAGCCGCTCGCCGACCGCCTGTCGGGCTACTTCTATTTCCACGGCGTGCGCGGCGCCCTCCTGATGGAGCTCGGCCGCAGTGCCGAGGCCCGCACCGCCTTCGACAAGGCCATCGCGCTTGCCCGCACCCCCGCCGAAGCCGCCCACATCCGCCAGCACATCGACCGGCTTCTGGCCGACGGCAAGAAGCGCGCCGCAAGCTAACCCTATCGCATATGGATGGACTCTTTGTTCGGCTTCGCCGGGACCCCCACCCCTACCCTCCCCACAAGGGGGAGGGGGACGATGGCGCGCTCGACCGGGCTTCCCTCCCCCTTGAGGGGAGGGATTGAGGGTGGGGGTCCGGCGAAGCCGAACTAAAGATCACATGCGATTGCCCTCCCCTCCAGGAGGAAGAAAAAATGTCGGCGCCGC
The DNA here is from genome assembly GCF_009812055.1 of Chelativorans xinjiangensis. GTDB lineage: Bacteria > Pseudomonadota > Alphaproteobacteria > Rhizobiales > Rhizobiaceae > Chelativorans > Chelativorans xinjiangense. The sequence continues at coordinate 16,824 of NZ_WQNH01000063.1, forward strand.
CGCCCCTCGCGCGTCCTGCGTCCGCGCAACCACAGCAAAGGGAGAGAACCATGCGCTATGTCTGCCTTGTCCACGGCGACGAAGCCGATCTGATGGCCCTGTCGGAGGAGGACGGCCGCAAGCTCACCCGCGATTCCCTCGATTACGACCGCGTTCTCGATGAAGCCGGCCACCTCCTCGTCGCCCATGCTCTGGAATCGCCCACCCGCGCCACCTGCCTGCGCACGAAGGGCGGCAGGATCGTCGCCACCGACGGCCCCTACTCCGAAACCAAGGAACAGTTGCTGGGCTTCCTCCTGATCGAGGCGAAGGACCGCAAGGAAGCGCTCGCGCTCGCCTCCAAGGTGCCCATGCTGCGGCACGGGCCCATCGAGGTGCGCGCCGTGCACTGGCTGGAAGGCGAATAGCCAGGCGCCTTGTCGTCGCCGAGGACGGAAAAAATGTCGGATACCTGATCACGAAGGAGGAAGATCATGCGGTATGTATGTCTTGTCTACGGCGATGGCGCGGCGATCGGCGCCCTGCCGGAAGAAGAGCTGCGCCAGCTCCAGCGTGACAACATGAACAACGACAGGACCCTCGCCGAAAACGGCCATCTGGTCTTCGCCCACGCGCTGGCGCCGGCGGAGGCCACCACCTGCCTGCGCACCAAGGGCGGCAAGGTCATCGCCACCGACGGCCCCTACGTCGAATCCAAGGAGCAGCTGCTCGGCTTCCTCCTGTTCGAGGCGAAGGATCGAAACGAGGCCGTCGAGCTCGCCGCCACCGTGCCGATGCTGCGGCATGGGCCGGTGGAGGTGCGGGAGGTCATGATGCTGGAAGGGGGATAGCGAAGGGGCGCCGGCATCTCCGTTCGGCCAACCCCACTCAAAATTTTCCCTCCTCGCAGCACAAAAATGTCGGACCGGCCCCCTGCCGATCGTCCTGCGGTCGTGCGGGGTGCCGAAGGAGAAGGAGAGGACCATGCGGTACGCATTGCTGGTCTACGGCGAGGAGGCGGCCCTCAAAGCCCTGCCGGAAGAGGAACTGCGCCGGCTCGAGCGCGAAGCGGTCGCCAACGACAAGGTGCTGCAGGAGGGCGGGCATCTCATCGTCGGCCACGCCCTGGAATGGTCGTCGGACGCAATGTCGCTGCGCACGCGCGGCGGCAGGACCGTGGCCACCGACGGCCCCTTCGCCGAGACCAAGGAGCAGTTGCTGGGCTTCCTGCTGGTCGAAGCGAAGGACCGCGACGAAGCCCTCGCCCTCGCCGCGAAACTGCCGATGCTGAAGGACAACACGATCGAAGTCCGCGCCGTGGGAAGGTGCCTGGCCGAGCCGTCCTGAACGCCCGACGCGCCACCCCTCGCGAAAAAATGTCGGAAGGCGGCTTCCGCCTTCGTCCTGCGGGGGATCGCCCCCGCAATCGCTGAAGGCGATCACTGAAAGAGAGGAGAAGGACAATGCAACATCAAGTCGTTTCCCGCGAAGAATGGCTCGCCGCCCGCAAGGCGCTCCTGGAAAGGGAGAAGCAGGCCTCGCGCCTGCGCGACGAGATCAGCGAACAACGCCGGGCGCTGCCCTGGGTGAAGATCGACAAGGACTACGTCTTCGACACGCCCCACGGCCGCAAGAGCCTTGCCGATCTCTTCGACGGCCGCAGCCAGCTCATCGTCCAGCACTTCATGTTCCCGCCAAGCTGGGAGGCCGGCTGTCCCGGCTGCTCCTTCGAGGCCGACCATGTCGACGGCGCCCGCCAGCACTTCCTGCACAAGGACGTTACCTACGTCGCCATCTCGCGCGCGCCCGTCGACAAGATCGAGGCCTACCGCAAGCGCATGGGCTGGACCTTCCCCTGGGTCTCCTCCGGCGGCAGCGACTTCAACTACGATTTCCACGTCTCCTTCCGCAAGGAGGATCTGGAAAATGGCACCGCCACCTACAATTTCGCGCCCCTCAAGGAGGACCCCGGTGTCGAGGATCTCCCCGGCCTGAGCGTCTTCTACAAGGACGCCGACGGCACGGTCTACCACACCTATTCGACCTTCGCCCGCGGCGGCGAGGAGGTGCTCGGCGCGCTGATGTATCTCGACATGACCCCCATCGGCCGCAACGAGAAGACCCCGCTCGACTGGATCCACCGTCACGACGAATATGCGGTGGAGCAGCGCAAGGCCTCCTGACACAAGGCTGGCAGGAGCCCTGTGCGATAAGACGAGGAACAGGTTGCCGGGCCGCGCCCCGGCGTCGCCCGGCGGCCTTTCCACGATATGCCCCCCATGCCGTGATCGGCCCGCCGGCCCCGGCCGCACGTTGAAAGGACTTTGCGATGACCAAGGCCCCCGAGACGCCCCGCGCGGGCCGGCGCGAATGGATCGGCCTCGCCGTCCTCGCCCTCCCCTGCATCCTTTATTCCATGGACATGACGGTGCTCAATCTCGCCGTCCCGGCGCTCAGCGCAGACCTGAAGCCGTCGAGCGCACAGCTCCTGTGGATCGTCGACATCTACGGTTTTCTCGTCGCCGGCGCCCTCATCACCATGGGCACGCTGGGCGACCGCATCGGCCGGCGCAAGCTGCTTCTGATCGGCGCCACGGCCTTCGGCCTGGCCTCCGTCTTCGCCGCCTTCGCTACAAGCGCCGGGATGCTGATCGCCGCCCGCGCCATCCTCGGCGTCGCCGCCGCCACGCTCGCCCCCTCGACGCTGTCGCTCCTGCGCAACATGTTCCACGACCCGAAGGAGCGCACCTTCGCCATTGGCGTGTGGATCTCCAGCTATTCCGCCGGCGCCGCCATCGGTCCCGTGGTGGGCGGCGTGCTGCTCGCCTATTTCTGGTGGGGCTCGGTGTTTCTGATCGCCGTTCCCGTCATGCTGCTCCTTCTGGCCGTCGCTCCGTTCCTGCTGCCGGAGTTCCGCGACCCCGAGGCCGGCAGGCTCGACATTCCGAGCGCTGCCCTGTCGCTCACCGCCGTGCTCTCCGTCATCTACGGCATCAAATGGGTGGCCGAACAGGGCTTCGGCCTCCCGGCCGTCCTCATCATCGCCGCCGGCCTCGTTCTCGGCTACCTCTTCGTGCGCCGCCAGAAGCGGCTCGACGACCCGCTGATCGACATCGGCCTGTTCCGCAGGCCCGCCTTCAGCGCCGCCCTCCTCACCAACCTCTTGAGCCTGTTCGTGGCCTTCGGCTCGTTCCTCTTCATCGGCCAGTACCTGCAGCTCGTCCTCGGCCTCACGCCGCTTCAGGCCGGCCTGTGGTCGCTGCCCTCCAGCCTCGCCTTCATCGTCGGCTCGATGACGACGGCAAAACTCACCGTGCTCGCCCGCCCCGCCTTCGTCATGGCCGGCGGCCTCCTGTTGGCGGCCATCGGCTTCGCAGCGATCGCCTGGACCGCGCGGGCGGAAAACCTGATCGCCATGATCGCCTCCTTCACCGTCTTCTCGCTCGGCCTCGCCCCCGTCTTCACGCTGACGACGGACCTGATCATCGGTTCCGCCCCGCCGGAGCGCGCGGGCGCCGCCTCGGCCATCTCCGAGACGAGCGCCGAGCTCGGCGGCGCGCTCGGCATTGCCGTGCTGGGCAGCATGGTGACCGCCGTCTACCGCGGCGCCATGCAGGCGGACGGCCTCGCCGAAATCCCCGCCTCCATGGTCGAGACGGCGCGCGACACGCTGGGCGGCGCACGCGCCGTCGCCCGCGAACTGCCGGAGACCCTCGGCACACCGCTGCTGGCCACCGCCCGCGAGGCCTTCACGGAAGGCCTGGTGCTCGCTTCCCTCATAAGCGCCGCCATCGCCATCCTGACCATGCTCCTCATCCTCGGCGTCTTGCGCCGCGAGGGCACACCCGGCCCGACCGAGGAGACCGAAAAACCCCTGCCTGCCACTGCCTCCTAAGGCCCCCTTGCGGCCGCACCGTTCTCCCCCCTCTTTTGGTGCGGCCGCTTTTTTCCCTGAAAAACCCGCCCCTGTCGGATTTCCGCTCCCCCGCCCGTCCTTCGTTCGAGTTCCGCAAGGGGACTCGTTGGCGAAACCATGGAGAGAAAAATGTCGGCAATCGAACTGGCCCCCGGAGAAACCGGCGAACCGCGCGGCGGCGTCATCGCCTATCTGATGCTCGACGGCACGACCAAGGCCGCCGCCCTTTACGAAAAGGCCTTCGGCGCCAAGGAGGTGGCGCGCCACCCGGTCGACGAGAAGGGCCGCACCATGCACCTCCACCTCTACATCAACGGCGGCTCGCTGATGATCGGCGACCCCTATCCCGAATACGGCCAATCCGCCCAGACCCCCGCCGCCGTCACCCTCACGCTTTGCGTCGACGACGTCGATTTCTGGTGGAATCGCGCGATCGCCACGGAGGGTATCGAGGTGGTCATGCCGCTCGAGAAGATGTTTTGGGGAGATCGCTACGGCCAGGTGCGCGACCCCTTCGGCGTCTCGTGGGCGGTCGTCGGCAAGTAGACGCCAAAGCGATTCCGGGAAAAGTGGAAACCGGTTTCCGCCCGGAATTGCGACAAAACAATGAGTTGGACCGGTTCATCGATGAGCCGGTCCAGCGGCGCCGGCGAAAAATATCCCGGCGCCAAGGGTTTACATCCCGCTCTCATGACCTACCCTTGGGCCACAAGGCTGCGACAGTCGTTTTGGCGCGGCCTTTTCGCCGGCGCGGAAGGTTCTGGCAAGGACCGAGGATTTCCCGCGCCAGGATTTACCACAGCGAAAGACAGAGAGCCCACCCCATGAGCCAGGCCAAAACCGGCGACGTCGTGCGCGTCCATTACACCGGCAAGCTGGAGGACGGTACAAAGTTCGATTCCTCCGAAGGCCGCGAGCCGCTGCAGTTCCAGGTCGGCGGCGGCCAGATCATCCCCGGCTTGGAGAAACACGTCGAGGGCATGGAGGTCGGCGAGAAGTCGACCGTCACCGTCCCCGCCGAGGAAGCCTACGGCCCGCGTGACGAGCGCCAGGTGCAGACCGTGCCGCGCGAGGCTTTGCCCGCCGATCTAGACCTCAGGATCGGCGCCAGCCTGCAGGCCACCACCCAGGACGGGCGGCAGATCCCTCTCACCGTGGTGGAGGTCGACGACATGCAGGTGACCGTCGATGCCAACCACCCGCTCGCCGGCCACGACCTCGTCTTCGACGTCGAACTGGTGGAGATCGTCGGCACGGAGCCCGGCCCGGCCTTCGGCTGACAGCGGTGTTGGGCGAGGGTCTGCTGCTCGATAGCTGAACGCCCCTTCGCGCCCCCCTCTGTCCTGAGCTTGTCGAAGGGGCTAGGCATCTCCCCCACGAGGGGGGAGATTGCACCGGCCGCTTGCTCCGGCGCCTGTCCCGCAACGTTGGCGATTGGCGAAACCATTCGCGACAGCCGATCTCCCCCCTTGTGGGGGAGATGTCCGGCAGGACAGAGGGGGGCGCGAAGGGGCGCCGGCATCTCCGGGAATCCCACTTCCACCTAAAGACACCGCGCCTTGGCTATGACAAGGACGCGCCCCTACTCCGGCAGCGCCTCCGCATCGTACTGCGCCGCGAACTCCGCCGACGGCGGGATCGGCTTGATCACGTCGATCAACACGCCGTTCGGATCGGCGGTGATGAAATGCCGCTGCCCGAATTCCTCGTCGCGCAGTTCCTGCAGGATCGGCAGCCCCGCCGCCTTCGCCCGCGCGTACTCGCCGTCCGGGTCGGCAACCTCGAAATTGAGGATCAGCCCCGACACCCGGCCTCGGCCGGCCTCGGGAATGGTGGCATGGTCGCCGTCGAGGATGGCAAGGTTCACCCGCCGGTCCTCGCGCGACCGAAGGTGCACATACCAGTCACTCTCGAACAGCGCCTCGAACCGGAGATGCGCCCGGTAGAATGCCGCCGTCCCCGTCACGTCGCCCGTCATGATGACGGGGTAATAGCTGGTCGTCCTCATCGCCGCGCTTCCTTCCCTCTCCACATTGACATACAGTGTGCATGTAAATTGAATTGACATACAGGCTGCATGTATGCAAGAGCGCAGTACCCGCCGCTCCAACCGCGAGCGCACGCAAGAGACCCGCGCCAGGTTGATCGCCGCCGCGCGGCGCCTGTTCGTGGAAAAGTCCTATGCCGGGACCGGCACGCCGGAGATCGCCGCCGCCGCCGGCCTGACGCGCGGCGCCCTCTACCACCACTTCGCCGACAAGCAGGCCCTCTTCCAGGCGGTGGTGGATGAGGAGGCGGAGCGCGTCGCAGCCGAGATCGAGCGGCAGGCAGACACCGCCCTCACCCCGCTCGACGCCCTGATCGAAGGCGGCAACGCCTTTCTGCAAGCGATGGCCGCGCCCGGCCGCACCCGCCTCCTCCTGCTCGACGGCCCGGCCGTCCTTGGCCGCGCCGCAATGGATGCGATCGACGGCAGGCACGGCAACCGCACCCTGCGCGAGGGGCTGGCGGCGGCCATGCGCGCCGGCGCCATCCGCCGGCTGCCGCTCGACCCGTTGACGGCACTGCTCGCCGCCGCCTACGACCGCGCGGCCCTCGCCATCGAGGCCGGCGCCGATGCCCAGGCCTTCCGCCTGACGCTCGCGGCGATGGTCGAAAGCCTCGGCTAGAGTATCCGTGTTGGTCAAGGAAGGGCAGGCGTCCATTTTCGGCTGTCTCTGAGCAGGGCGTTTGCGAGCAGGACGAGCTTT
>NZ_WQNH01000064.1 GCF_009812055.1 Chelativorans xinjiangensis
CAACACCGGCGGCGGCACGAGCGGCGGCAACACCGGCGGCGGGACGAGCGGCGGCAACACCGGTGGCGGCACGAGCGGTGGCAACACCGGCGGCGGCACGAGCGGCGGCAACACCGGCGGCGGCACGGGCGATGGCAACACCGGCGGCGGCACGGGCGGCAACACCGGCGGCGGGACGGGCGATGGCAACACTGACGGCGGGATGGGCGACGGCAACACCGGTGGCGTCAAACGCGGCATCGAACAGAGTGTCGAGATCACTGCGGTCTCCTCCGACACAGGTGAATCGAGCAGCGACTTCGTCACCAGAGAGACGAATTTCGAGATCCGCGGCAAGGCGACCTTGGACTCCGGCGACACGGTGCAAATCCACCGAAGCGGCTGGACCGAATGGAAAAGCGTGAAGGTTGCGGACGACGGGACTTGGCACTTCGTGGATCAGGCTGCCGACGGCAGGTACACATATGAGGTGCGGGTGCTCGACCATGAGAACCACCTGATTGCCTCAGCCCGGGACCGCCAGGAGGTGGAAGTCGACACACAGGCGCCTTCGCAGACAGTCGAGGTCGTGACGGTGGACGGTCGTCCCGGGAGCGACGTTGGCTTCATCACCAATGAAGAGACGCCGGCCATAACGGGCAAGCTGTCATCCAGCCTCAAGCAAGGCGAGAGCCTGCAGATCAAGGTCGATGACGAGGTCAATGTGGAAGGCTGGAGTAACGTCGAGGCAGTCAACGGAGTGAACTGGTCGTATAACGTCGCCGATGATCTCACCGAAGGCGAGCACACCGTTCACCTGAGGGTGGTCGATAAGGCCGGCAATACAGGCAATGTCGTCGACACGGCAGTCGAAGTCGACACAACGCCGCCGCCGCTCGACGTGAGTTCGACCGACGATGGTAAAATCCACGTCGAATCGGAAGGCGGCACCCTGGTTATCTTCAAGCCCGTCAAGGGTTCCAATGGAGGCGGAGCGAGCGCCGGTGCGATCTCGTATACCGTGCCTGACAACGGGGTGCTTGAAATCCCGGCGAGCGGGCTGGCCAACCATGGCAAGACGTTCACTGTGTCGGCCGAAGACACTGCCGGTAATGAGAGCGAGAACAAGTCCTTGACCATTGCAATGGGTCCCTCCGGTTCGACGCACAAACCGAACGTGGAGGCCATCTTGCCCAACGAGATCAGCGGTAAAGGCGTTGCCGGCGATACGTTGCGGGCGATCAACGAGACCACCGGCCAAACCATCGGTACCGCAACCGTAGAGGACGATTATACGTTTTCGATCACGCCCGGCAGCGGCTCTATCTCGGGCGGCGACAATATCAGGGTCGAAGTGGTCGACTCCAACGGAACTCCGCTTGCTTCGAGCGATCCTCGGGCGGCTACGTCCGATCTCATATATACGTTTGACTATTCGACTTTTAGTGAGGCGACGATAACCAGCTTTGTCGGACACGAGATAACGAATACTGCCGGAGACAAGCTCACGGCCAACTTCGCCAGCCAAAAGGAAAGCAGAATATCCGGACCGATAGTCGATCGTAACGGTATTAAGCACTCTGAAGGATATGCGGGCAACGACGGCGCTCGAACGACGACCCTCGGCGACTTCAACGGTGACGGAATATCCGATATTTTGTTCGCCATCGACGGTTTCCACGATACGATCATAAATGTTTTTGCCGGAAAGCCCGACGGCGGCTTCGAGGCACGCGGAATCTCGACGGCCTTGAAGGTGGGAGCGTCGGGTCAGGACGCTTCGCAAGCGACCCTTACCGCGGATGTCGATAACGATGGCATCCTGGACTACGTGCATACGCATGACACGATTTTAGCGATGCAAATGGATGTATATCTGGGAAAGGGCGACGGAAGCTTCGAGGACGACCCCGTTACCCAAACTTTCAAGCATAACGCAACTGTCGGTTTGGACCTGGAAGGGCAATCGGACGACCAAAGCACCTTCCTGGCCGATATGGATGGGGATGGGAATGTCGACTATGTCTACGGTAAGAACGGGACGGATATAAGGGTCCTCCTTGGCAACGGCGATGGAACCTTCTCCAAGGCCCCAAAGGTAACCGATGAATATAAGAAGGTGGGATATAACGTAGACAAGGCAACATTTGTCGGCGACTTCAATGGAGATGGCATTGGCGACTATCTTTATGCGGAGCGTGTCGGCGAAGACACGCATATAGATGTCCTGCTCGGCTCGAGCAGTAGGCGGGGTGAGTTTGATCCGAAACCCATAAGCAGCACGCTGAAAGGAGACCGGGTCGGCATTGCGGAGTGGAATCTGGCCAATCTCGACCAATCCACCCATGTCTTCGACGTGAACGGAGACGGAAGGCTCGACTACGTGTTCATCCACGATGGGAACCCTACGAATATCGTACCCGACCGCAACAGCGAGGGCGTTTTGACCGCTTACCTTGCGGACGAACACGGCGAGTTCTCCGATGATCGCGTTATCGAAATGGATTTGCCGAAAGGAATGGCCGGCATGCAGGTCGGTTTCGAACTCGCCACGCCCCTCCTGGGCGCGCATGTCGCCTTTAAGACGTATGAAACGCAGGTAGGTACCGACGAGAGCGATACACTTAAAGGCGGCGACGGCGCGGATCGCCTGATCGGCCACGGTGGGAAAGACACAATTTCGGCCGGTGGCGGCGATGACCTGATCTTCGTGCCCGATCTGGAGTTCGGGAGCATCGACGGCGGGGCAGGCGTCGACAGGCTCGCGGTGACGGACCTCGAGGATCTTTCGGGCCTTGCCAAGGCGAACATATCCGGCGTGGAGATTCTCGACCTGACCGGCTCCGGCAAGAACACGCTGACGCTGGACCCAGGCCATGTGAAACAGCTGAGCAAGAATATCACCGGAATCCTGCGGATCGACGGCGATAGCGAAGATGTGGTCACCCTCCACGGCTTCCGCCACGAAAGCAAGCCGACCGAGACCCCGCCGAGTGGAGATACCGCCTACGAGCTTTACACGCAGGGTAATGCGCAGGTCTGGGTGGATACCGATATCACCCCGCTCTTCGCTTGAAGTAACACCGAAAGCCCTTGGGGGCCGGACGACCCTCCCACACGTCCCGAAAGCCCTTCCTGCGTTACAGCAGGGAGGGCTTTCTGTTAGGCGGCCCTCCAATCGGCTCACTCCGAAACCGCCTCTAAAGGTTTTTGGCGTATCGGTGATGCCGGGTTGGGATAGAGGTATCAGGCCGGGGCGGATGGAAAAGGGCATTTCACGAAGCGGTCGCGCGGGCTACCCCGCCGTTCCTCGTGCCGGCCCGGCGAGCCGGCACGCGCTTCTCCATTCAGCCCGGGAATTCCTTAAATACGCGGCCATTCGAACCAGTCTCGAAGCCGTTGCCCACTCCCGTGCACAGGCCCTGTTTCCCGCCCTTGGCGGACGTGGCGTCATCTTCACGCTGCATCACGTGAGGCCCGTTGAGGGCCCGCGTTTTGCTCCCAACGCCCATCTCTCCGTCACCCCGAATTTTTTGGCGCAAGCCATCGTCGCGGCACGCGAGTGCGGCCTCGTGCCCGTACACCTCCACGACCTGCCGGCGCTCTTGTCCGATCCGGCGGACAAGCGGAAGTTCGCTGCCTTCACGCTCGATGACGGATACCGCAACAACGCCGCGTTCGCCGCACCCGTCTTCCGCAAGTTCGATGTGCCCTATACGATTTTCCTCACCGCCGGCTTCGTTGAGCGCACGCGCACCATCTGGTGGGAGACGGCGGCCGCGCTCGTGGACAAGAGCGCGGGGTTGACCTTCGATTTCGGCAATGGCCCCGAAAAGGTCGCAACCACGACTGCCGCACAGAAGCGGGCCGCCTTTGCGCGGCTCGAGGCCTTCGTGGGGACGGTCGACGAGGATGAGGCGGTGGAGCGGATTGACCGCGCGTCCCGCGCCGCAGGTATCGAACCCGCTGCCATCGTTGACGAACTCGTCATGGACGAGGCCGATCTCCGCGCGCTTGGTAAGGATCCTCTTGCCCGTTTCGGCGCCCACACGCTCACACACGTCAACCTCCGGCGCGTCGGCAGCGAGCGGCTGCGCGAGGAGGTCGAGGCATCGGCGCGCGCCGTCGAAAGATATGTCGGCCGTCCCCCGCGTTCTTTTGCCTATCCCTATGGCCAGCCCTGGTCACTAGGCGAGCGCGAGATACGGGCGGTGGCAGAGGCGGGGTTCCCCCTCGCCGTGACGACGCAGCCCGGCGTTCTAAGGCCGGCCAGCCTCGAACGGCCGACGGCCTTGCCGCGCGTCTCACTGAACGGCCGCTTCCAGGCAAAACACCACGTCAAAGCGCTCGTTTCGGGCCTTCTGTTCAAGCTCACCCAGCGCTAGGCCTTCCCCCGCAGGTGGTGGCGACAGGCGCCGGTATTCCCTGAACTAAGCCCCGTGCCGCGCAATCACGTCGAGAAAGGCATCGCCGTAGCGCTCCAGCTTGGCCTCGCCGATGCCGGAGATGGCGGCGAGTTCCAACCGGTTGGCCGGGCGGGCGGTGGCCATTTCGATGAGCGTCCTGTCGTGGAAGATCACGTAGGGCGGCAAGCCCTGGTGGCGGGCGAGTTCGAGCCGCTTTTCGCGCAGCACCTCGAAAAGGGCGCGGGCGGCGGGCTCCATGTTGCTGGCGGCCTCGCGGCGCGCGGCTTTCTTGCTGGTCTTGATTGCGCGTCTCTGCTCGCGCAGCATCAGGGTCGGCTTTTCGCGCAGGAAGTCGCGGCCACGGTCTGAGATCGACAGGCCGCCGTGCCCGGCAAGATCGACGGAGACCAGCCCGTGGGCGACGAGCTGGCGCAGGATGGAGCGCCAGGTGCGCGCGTCGTGCTCCTTGCCGATACCGTAGGTGGATATACGGTCATGGCCGAAGCGGGTGATGCGCTCGTCCTCCTCGCCGAGCAGAACGGCGGCGATATAGGCTTGGCCGAAGCGCTCGCCGGTGCGGTAGATGCAGGACAGTGCCTTCTGCGCGGCAATCGTTCCGTCGAAAAGCTCGGGCGGAGCGGCGCAGTTGTCGCAATTGTTGCAGGGTTCGTGCGCGTCGCCGAAATAGTTGAGCAGCACCTGGCGGCGACACTGGCCGGTCTCGGTCAGGCCCAGAAGCGCGTCGAGCTTCTGCCGTTCCATGCGCTTGCGCTGTTCCGGCGCGTCCGATTCGTCGATGAAGCGGGTCCGCAGCGCGATGTCGTCATAGCCATAGAGCATCAGGGCATCCGCCGGCAGGCCATCGCGGCCGGCGCGGCCGGTCTCCTGGTAATAGGCCTCGATGCTGCCCGGCAGGTCGAGGTGGAGGACGAAGCGCACGTCGGGCTTGTCGATGCCCATGCCGAAGGCGATGGTGGCGACCATGACAACGCCCTCTTCGCGCTGGAAGCGCGTCTGGTTGGCATCGCGCACTGCCTTATCGAGGCCGGCGTGATAGGCAAGTGCGGTAAAGCCGCGCTCATTGAGGAAGGCGGCGGTTTCCTCGGTCTTGCGCTTGGAAAGGCAATAGATGATGCCGCTCTCGCCCCTGCGCCCCTCCAGGAAGGCGAGCATCTGCTTGCTCGGACCGTCCTTCTCGGCGATGGCGTAGCGGATATTGGGCCGGTCGAAGCCGGCGACGAAGCTGTTCTCCTCGCCGATCTTCAGATGACCGATGATCTCGGCGCGGGTGGGGGCGTCGGCGGTGGCCGTCAGCGCCATGCGCGGCGTGCCGGGAAAAAGCTCCGTCAGACAGTCGAGCTTGCGGTATTCGGGCCGGAAATCGTGCCCCCATTGGGAGAGGCAATGGGCCTCGTCTATGGCGATGAGCGACAGCGGCACCGGGCGCAGCCGCCCCAGCATTTCCGGCCTCAGGAGCGTTTCCGGCGCGACATAAAGGAGGTCGAGCGCACCTGTCTCGATGGCGCGCCAGATATCCGCACGCTCGTGGAAGGCGAGCGAGGAGTTGAGCGCGGCCGCCCTTACGCCGGCCTGGCAGAGGGCCGCCACCTGGTCGGCCATCAGCGCGATCAGCGGCGAGACGACGAGCCCCATTCCCTGCCGGCACAGTGCGGGGATCTGATAGCAGAGCGATTTTCCACCGCCCGTCGGCATCAGCACAAAGGCGTCGTTGCCGGCGATCACATGGGCGATAACCTCCGCCTGCCGCCCGCGAAACGCATCGTAGCCGTAAACGGTTTTCAGAAGGTGCAGGGGCTCGAGCGTCATTCAAATCGGGGTGTATAAGAGGGCTGTTCCGTCCTCATAACAGGCCCACCTTCATTTTGCACCCGGAGCGGACCTTTAAGACGTGAAACTCGGTGGGGAAGCCGCTATGTACCCGATTATCACCATTTCGGGATGGCGCGGCGACAACATCCCGACATGCCAACAGGAGGCGAATCTGATGAGCGAGGCACCCTCGCTGATGTTCAGCGAGACGGGAGAGGCGGCACAGGCGGTGGCAAGGCTCCTCTCGCGGGAAGACAAGACGTTCAAGGAACTCGGCCGGTTGATCGGCGAGCGCCGCCCCCCGGTCGTCACCGTGGCGGCGCGCGGCTCGTCCGACCACGCGGTGAGCTTCTTCAAATATCTGTTCGAGATCACGGCCGGCATTCCGGTCGCCTCCATCGGGCCTTCCGTCGCCTCGGTCTACCGGGCCTCCCTGCATCTGCCCGGCGGGTTGCACATCACCGTCTCGCAGTCGGGCGCAAGCCCCGACATCATCGCCCTGCAGGGCGAGGCAAAACGCGGCGGGGCGCTGACGGTGGCGGTCGTCAACGTCGCCGACAGCCCGCTGGCGCATGGCGCCGACGTCGTCTTGCCCATCCACGCGGGCGAGGAAAGGAGCGTGGCGGCGACCAAGAGCTTCATCGCCTCGGCCGCCGCTCTCGCCGCCGTGACGCAGGCCGCCACCGGGGACGCCGGCCTGGCTGCCGGCCTCGCGCGGCTGCCGGAGGCGCTGGCGGCCGCATGCGAAGCCGACCATGCGCCGGCCCTGCCCCTGCTCGCTGCGGCCGGTTCCCTCTACACGGCCGGGCGGGGACCGGGCTTTGCCATCGCGCTCGAGGCGGCGCTCAAGGCCAAGGAAACGGCAAAGCTGCACGCCGAGGCCTTTTCGCTGGCAGAGTTGATGCACGGCCCCATGCAACTCGTCGACGAGGGCTTTCCCATCCTAGCCTTCCTGCCGGAGGACGAGGCGCTTGCCTCCAGCATCCAAGCCGTGGACAGGCTTAGCGGGCTGGGCGCTGCGGTCGTCGCTTTCTCCTCGCGGGCGCTTGGGCCACGCACCATCGCCGTGCCGTCCACCGGGCACGGCCGGCTCGATCCGCTGGTGGCGCTCGTCGCCTATTACCGGCTGGTCGAGCGCCTGGCGCGGGAGCGGGGGCTCGACCCGGATGCCCCCGACAAGCTCAAGAAGGTGACGGAGACCATCTGATGGGCGATGCCACAATCGCCGGTGCGCGGCTGTTCGACGGCAAACGCTTCCACGACGGCCACGCGCTCGTTGTCGAGGAAGGGCGCGTGAAGGCGGTCGTACCGGAGGCGGAAATCGCCGGCCGCGACGATGTCACCTGGCTAGACGGCGGTATCCTGGCGCCAGGGTTCATTGATGTGCAGGTCAATGGCGGCGGCGGGCGGATGCTCAACAACGATCCTTCGCCGCAGACGATGGACACCATCGCCGCCGCGCATCGCCGCTACGGGACCACGGCCCTGTTGCCGACGCTGATCACCGACACGCGCGCTGTCACCGAGGCGGCGATCGCCAGTGCCATAGAGGCCTGCCGCACGGCTAAAGGCGTTGTCGGCCTGCATCTGGAAGGGCCGCATCTGGCGCCGGCGCGGCGCGGTGCGCATGTGGCCGAGCTGATGCGGCCGATGGAGGAGGCGGATGTCGAAACGCTCTGCCGCGCTGCCGAAGCGCTACCGGTTCTGCACGTCACGCTGGCCGCGGAGCAGGTGACGGCGGAGCAGGTGGAGCGGCTCGCCAAGGGCGGCGTCATCATCAGCCTCGGCCATACGAACTGCACGAGCGAAGAGGCGCGGCGCCTGTTCGACGCCGGCGTGCGCGGCGTCACCCATCTCTTCAACGCCATGAGCGGACTTTCCCACCGCACGCCGGGGTTGGTGGGTGCGGCGCTCGACGCCGGCGACGTGTGGTGCGGCATCATCGCCGACGGCCATCACGTCGACCCGCTGGCGCTCGGCGTGGCACTTCGCGCCAAGCGCGGGCCGGGGCGCCTCTACCACGTCACCGACGCCATGGCGCTGGTGGGCAGCGAGGCGGAGAGCTTTCAGCTCAACGGGCGCACGGTGCGGCGTGAGCCCGGGGCCGTGTGCTCGAAGCTTGTCCTTGAGGACGGAACGCTCGCCGGCTCCGATCTGGACATGGCCTCGGCCGTACGTTTCGGCGTCGAGATACTGGGCTTGCCGGTGGAAGAGTCGCTAAAAATGGCCGCCGCCTATCCGGCAACCTTCCTCGGCATCGATGGTGGGTACGGATTCCTGAAGCCCGGCGCGCGCGGCGACCTCGTGCATCTCGGCGACGACCTCTCTGTGCGTCGGGTGTGGCTGGCGGGCAGGCCGCAATAGGTTTTGTCTCAATTCCGGACGGAAAACTGGTTTCCACTTTTCCTGGAATTGCTCTGGGCCTGTTATTTCCGTCCCTGCCGGAAGAGCTGGTTCCAGAAGTCGTAGAAGGCGAGGCACAGCACGGCGCCCGTCACCACGAAGAGCGCCGTGCGCGGCACCGAGAAGACGAAGATGCCGAGATAGCCGGTCAGCGTTGCCAGGGCGACGAGGGCGACGATCCGGTCGAGCAGCATCGGTCTTCCTTTCCCCTATCGTCCGTATATCAACTGCGGCAGATAGTAGATGATCGCCGGCACGTTGTAGAGCACGACCATGGTGAGGAACACCATCGCCAGGTAGGGCATCGAGCCGGCGAAGATTTGCGTGAGCTGCACATGCGGCGGTGCGATTCCCTTCAGATAGTAGGCTGACATCGCCATCGGCGGCGTCAGGAACGAGGTCTGCAGGTTGAGCGCGATCAGTATGCCGAAGAACAGCGGATCGATGTCGAACAGCGGCAGGAGAGGCAGGAAGATCGGCACGAAGATGATGATGATCTCCGACCATTCCAGCGGCCAGCCGAGCAGGAAGATGATGAGCTGCGCCAGAAGCAGGAACTGCAGCGGCGTCAGGCTCAGCCCCTCGACGAACTCGCGCACAAGCTGCTCGCCGCCGAGATAGGAGAAGACTGAGGCGAAGACCCAGGAGCCGACGAACAGCCAGCAGACCATCGCCGTGGTGCGCACCGTCAGATAGACCGATTCCTGCAGGCGCTGCCACGTGAGTGCGCGGTAGGCGAGCGCCAGCAACAGCCCGCCCAGCGCGCCAACGGCGGCCGCCTCCGACGGCGTGGCGAAGCCGAGCAGGATCGCCCCCAGCACCACCGTGATGAGGGTGGCGAGCGGGAGGAAAGAGGTCAGCAGCAGCCAGGCGACCCTCAGGAGGCCGACATCCTCCATTTTCTCGGCCTGCGGCGCGAGCTTCGGCTGCAAGAGCGCGCGGCCGACGATATAGACGAGATACATGCCCGCCAGCAGGAAGCCCGGCAGCAGCGCACCGGCATAAAGCCGCACGATGGAGACGCCGGACGTCGCCGCGTAGACGATCAGCATGATGGAGGGCGGGATGAGGATGCCCAGCGTGCCGCCGGCGCAGATGACGCCGGAGGCGAAGCGCGTGTCGTAGCGGGCCTTCAGCATGGCCGGGAAAGCGAGAAGCCCCATCAGCGTGACGACGGCGCCGACGATGCCGGTGGCGGTGGCGAAGAGGGCGCAGGTGATAAGCGCGGCCACCGCCATCGAGCCGGGCAGCCGCCGTGTGGTCACGCTCAGCGTGTGGAACAGGCGGTCGACGATGTTGGCCCGCTCCACTAGGTAACCCATGAAGAGGAACAGCGGTACGGCGGTCAGAACGTCGTTCGCCATGACCGAGTAGGTCTGGTTGACGAAAAGGTCGAAGACCCGATTGTTGAAGAAGCCGCCGATCCAATGCTGGATCAGCGTCATTGTGTCGGCGTCCTCCTGCAGCGCACGCGTGTAGCGTATCCACATGCGGTCGGGGTCGAAATAGGCGTAATAGCCGAAGCCGATGCCCATGGCCATGAGCGTGAAGGCGATGGGAAAGCCTAAGAGGATGATGAAGATGAAGATGCCGAGCATGGCCACGGCGACTTGCGGGTCGGTCATGACCGCGGCTCCCTGGGCTCGATCACATCCACGGCCTCGCTGCCGTGGCGGAGTGCCTCGGCGCCCTCTTTCTGCAGTATCGTTTCAAGCTCCTCCACATCCTCCTTCTGGCGCGGCCACTCTCCGGTGCGGATGGTGATGATGCAGCGGAAGACCTGGGCGATGCCCTGGATGACCAGGAGGATGCCGGCGGCGATGATTATCGACTTGAACTGGTAGATCGGCACATTCGCCGGGCTCATGGTGCTGACTTCGAGATAGCGCCAGGAACGGCTGGCGTATCGCCAGCCGGAAAAGACCAGCGCCAGAATGCCGGGGAAGAAGAAGAGGAAGTAGAGCACGAGCTCCACCTTGGCCTGGGTCCTCGGCTTCCACAGGCGGTAGATGAAGTCGCCGCGCACATGGCCGTCGCGCGATAGCGTATAGGCGCCGGCCATCATGAACAGCGTGCCATACATGATGTAGGTGAGATCGAAGGCCCAGACGGTGGGCGCCCTGAACCAATAGCGTACGACGACCTCGTAGCTGACGGCGAGGGTCATCAGGACGACGCACCAGGCAAAGGCCTTGCCGAACCACGCGGAAACGGTGTCGGCAAAGTGGATGTATCGATGCATGGAAGTGCTCTACCCGCGGAAAGCGATGGTCACGGGGCGGGCGACACCGCCCCGTGACGACCCAACACCGGTCAGAAGTTTATCTTGTCCGGGAAGTAATGCTGGTAGGCCAGCTTGTAGTCCGGCGAATTCATCAGCGTGTAGAAGACCACGCGCTCGCACCATTGTTTCTGGCTCTCCACGACCTTGGCAAAGAACTCGTCCTCCATCAGGTCCGGCAGGATCTGGTCCCAGGCGTCGAGCTGCACCTGAAGCACGTCGTCCGGCGTGCGCCGCACATTGACGCCGTGTTCCGCCTGCAGCGCATCCAAATCCTTCGAATACTGGTCCATGGCGAGCGCGAAGTTCGCCAGGTGCACCGCCTCGACGCCGTGTTTGAGGATCGCCTGCAGGTCGGGATCGAGGCTTTCGAAGCGGTCGCGGTTGAAGATGAACTCGAAGGATTCGCTCGCCTGGTGGTAGGAGGAGAGCATGTAGTTCTTGGCCACGTCCTGCGAGCCGAAGCGCATGTCCGAGGTCGGGTTGTTGAACTCGAAAGCGTCGATGACGCCGCGCTCCATGGCCGGCACGATCTCGCCGCCCGGAAGCTGCGCCACGCTGGCGCCCATGGCCTGGAACAGGTCGGCGGCCAAGCCCACCGTGCGGTACTTCAGGCCCTGGATCTGGTCGGCACTCTCGATCGGCTCCTTGAACCAGCCGAGCGGCTGCGCCGGCATGCCGAAAGCGAAGAAGCCGACGACGTTGAGGCCCAGAACGTCCTGAACGAGCTCGCGGTAGAACTCGTCGCCACCGCCATGATACATCCAGGCGATCATCTGGTTGGCGTCGGCGCCGAACACCGGGCCCGTGCCGAACAGCGATGC
This sequence comes from Chelativorans xinjiangensis, assembly GCF_009812055.1. Classification (GTDB taxonomy): domain Bacteria; phylum Pseudomonadota; class Alphaproteobacteria; order Rhizobiales; family Rhizobiaceae; genus Chelativorans; species Chelativorans xinjiangense. The sequence goes on from NZ_WQNH01000064.1 coordinate 11,724, forward strand.
CGCCTTGTTCTTGCCGTACCAGTAGACCGGCACGGTGTGGGCGGCGTCGATGACGCCGTCATGGCATGCGTCCTGAACCTGGAAAGCGCCGACCACGGCGCCCGCCGGCAGGAGATCGATCTTCAGGCGGCCGCCGGACATCACCTCGACGCGCTCGACATATTGCGCGGCCATGTCCTGGAAGATGTCGGAAGACGGCCAGGACGACTGCATCTTGAGCGTGATCGGAGACTGTGCGAGAACGGCTGGAGCGGCCAGAGAGCCGGCAGCCGCCGCCCCCGCGGCAGTGGTCGCCGTGCCGAGGAACTTACGGCGTGAAAGCGTCTTGTCACTCATCATATTCCTCCCTTTATTGGTGGCCCATTTTTGTTGTTATCGAGCATAGCTCATCAAGCCATCCTTCCAATCATGCAGGAAAAATAGGGCGGAGCGGAAGCGGCAACGGCCTTTATAATACTAAAGTCGTATAAGGCTGGCGCGGCGCCGGAAGGCACGATAGCCTGTCGCGCGCTTCCGGATTCAAGGTACTCGTCATGGTCTTCGTGCCCGATCTCGCCCTCATCCTGCAATTCGCTGCCGCCACTTTCGTGATCGCGGTCACCCCCGGTCCGGACATGACGCTGTTCGTCGGCCGCGCCCTTTCGCAGGGGCGGGCGGCGGGCTTTGCCTGCATGTTCGGCGCCATGACCGGCATCCTGGTGCACACGCTTCTGGTGGCGCTGGGGCTGTCGGCGCTGATCGTCGCCTCGCCGCAGGCCTTCCTTGCGTTGAAGATTTTCGGCGCCGGTTATCTCGTCTGGCTCGCCTGGCAGGCCATCCGCCACGGCTCCGCCTTCTCGCCGGAGATGAAGGCGGGTGCCGGGCGGTCGTTGTTCAAGAACTGGGCGACCGGCCTCGGCATCAACCTTTTGAACCCGAAGATCATCCTGTTCTTCATGACCTTCCTGCCGCAGTTCGTGTCGCCCAGCGACCCCCACGCCTCCTCGAAACTGCTCTTCCTCGGCCTGCTGTTCATTCCGCTCTCCCTACCGATCACCACCCCCATGGTGCTCGCCGCGGACGGATTTTCCAAGCTGCTCAGGAAGAGCCCGAAGGTGACGCGGGCGGTGGACTATCTGTTCGCCGGTGTGTTCTCCGCCTTCGCGGTGAAGATTTTGACGGCGCAGGCGCGGTAGTCCCTCCGCCCCGCCCAAACGGGGAGATGGCCGGCAGGTCAGAGGCGCGAAGGGGCGCGGCCTTGCCGCTATGGCCCTACTCGCCGTGCCCGGCGATCATCATGGCTTCCAGCTTCAGCCGCTCGGCCTTCTTCAGGCGCTCGGACTGCGACTTGAGCTGGCCGCAGGCCGCCAGGATGTCGCGGCCGCGCGGGGTGCGGATGGGCGAGGCGTAGCCGGCGCGGTTGACCATCTCGGCGAATTTCTCGATCTGCTCCCAGTCCGAGCACTCATAGGCGCTGCCGGGCCACGGGTTGAAGGGGATCAGATTGATCTTGGCCGGGATGCCCCTCAAGAGCCGCACCAGTGCGCGCGCGTCGTCGAGCGTATCGTTCACCCCCTTCAGCATCACATATTCGAAGGTGATGCGGCGGGCGTTCGACAGGCCGGGATAGGCGCGGCAGGCTTCCAGAAGCTCGTTGAGCGGGTACTTCTTGTTGATCGGCACCAGTTCGTCGCGCAGTTCGTCACGCACAGCGTGCAGGGAGATCGCCAGCATGACGCCGATCTCTTCGCCGGTGCGGTAGATCTCCGGCACCACGCCTGACGTCGACAGCGTGATGCGGCGCTTCGACAGCGACAGGCCATCGCCATCGGAGGCGATCAGAAGCGCCTGCTTCACGTTCTCGAAATTGTAGAGCGGCTCGCCCATGCCCATCATGACGATGTTCGTCACCTTGCGGCCTTCCGCCGGCACGATGGCGCCGTCCGGCGTGTCGGCATCGGGGAAGTCGCCCAGCCGGTCGCGGGCGACCAGCAACTGATCGAGGATCTCGCCCGGCGTCAGGTTGCGCACCATCTTCTGTGTGCCGGTGTGGCAGAAGGTGCAGGTGAGCGTGCAGCCGACCTGGGAGGAGATGCACAGCGTGCCGCGGCCTTCCTCGGGGATGTACACCGTCTCCACCTCGACCGGGCGGCCGGCGCCGCGCGGCGGGAAACGCAGGAGCCACTTGCGCGTGCCGTCCTGCGAAATTTGCTCCTCGACGATCTCCGGCCGGGCGATGGTGAAGGCTTCGTCGAGGGCCGCGCGCAGCTCCTTGGAGATGTTGAACATGCGCGAGAAGTCGGAAACGCCGCGCACGTAAAGCCAGTGCCAGAGCTGGCGCACGCGCATGCGGACCTGCCGCTCGGGCACGCCGACGGAGGCAAGGGCTTCGCCCAGCTCTTCGCGCAACAGGCCGATCAGCGGCTTCTTCTCCGCCTGTATCTCAGGACGCAGCCGCGTGCGGCTTTCAGTGGTCGATGTGTCGATTGTCAGGGTCATGGTGCATTCAAATGCGTTTCGGGCGGCGCTTTGGGCCGCCCGTTCATCTGGCGCGCTCATAGCATGACTTCGCCGCGCCGTCACTCTTTCTGGTTGGCTTCGCTGCCCCCCCAACCCCTCCCCGCAAGGGGAGGGGGATCATGTCGCGCTCGACCGGGCTTCCCTCCCCCTTGAGGGGAGGGATTGAGGGTGGGGTCAGGCGAAGCCGAACAAGAGTCCATCCACATGCGACAGCCCTCCTCACAGTGGGGAGGGAGGAGCACTCACAGATACAGCAACGACCGCCCGGCCTCGTTGAAGAGATGCAGCTTCGTCGGTTCGGCGGCCAGCGAAACCGTCTCTCCACGGCCGAACTTCTGCACGCCGGGCAGTTTCACGATCACCGGGTCGGGCACGTTCTCGACGTCGAGATAGACGTTCGTGACCTCGCCGAGGGACTCGACGATGTTCACCCGCCCGTCGAACAGGCCGCCGCCGTTGGAGGCGATGGTGAGGTCCTCCGGCCGCACGCCGAGGCGCACTTCCTGTCCGGCCATGTTCGCCGGCGAGGGGACGGGCAGGTCGGCCCGCGTCTTGCCGAGCCTGATGGTCGTCTTCTCGCCGGCCTTGTCGATCTTGGCGGGCTGGATGTTCATGGCCGGCGAGCCGATGAACTGGGCGACGAACAGGTTGGCCGGCTTCTCGTAGAGTTCGATAGGCGCGCCCACCTGCTCGATATTGCCGGCCGACAAGACGACGATGCGGTCGGCCAGCGTCATGGCCTCCACCTGATCGTGGGTGACGTAGATCATCGTGGAGTCGGGCATGGACTCCTTCAATTTGGCGATCTCGATCCGGGTCGCCACGCGGAGGGCGGCGTCAAGGTTCGACAGCGGCTCGTCGAAGAGGAAGACCTTCGGGTCGCGCACGATGGCGCGGCCGATGGCCACGCGCTGGCGCTGGCCGCCCGACAGCGCCTTGGGCAGGCGGTCGAGGTAGGGCGTGAGCTGCAGGATCTCGGCGGCCGCGTTCACGCGTTTCTCGATCTCGGCCTTCGGCGCCTTGGCGATCTTCATGCCGAAGGCCATGTTGTCGTAGACGCTCATATGCGGGTAGAGCGCGTAGGACTGGAACACCATGGCGATGCCGCGCTGGGAAGGCGGGATGTCGTTCACCCGCTCCTCGCCGATATACATGTCGCCGCCGGTGATCGATTCGAGCCCGGCGATCATGCGCAGGAGCGTGGACTTGCCGCAGCCGGACGGCCCGACGAAGACGACGAACTCCCCCGTCTTGATCTCCAGGTCGATGCCGTGGATGACCTTCGTCACTCCGTAGCTCTTCTTGATGTCCTTCATGAGAACGCCGGTCATTACTCTCCTCCCCGGTGATATGCCCTGGCCAACCGCAGGTTCAGCGTTTCTATCTCGTGGCTGCCGCCTTTGCCAATCGCCGCGTGCATGGCGTCAACCTCCCTTGACGGAGCCGGCAAGCAGCCCCCGGACGAGATAGCGCTGCAGCAGGAAGAAGACGGCGATGGGCACGACGATGGCGACGAAGGCCGAAGCGGTGAGGATCTCCCAATTGCCGCCGCGGGAGCCCAGAAGCTCGCGCAGCCTTCCCGTCATCACCAGCTGCTCCTCGTTGTTGCCGAGGAAGACCGTGGCCACCAGCAGGTCGTTCCACACCCACAGGAACTGGAAGATGGCGAAGGAGGCTAGCGCCGGGAACGACAGCGGCAGGACGATCTTCCTGAAAATCTCAAAGTCCGACGCGCCGTCCACCTTCGCGCTTTCGATGATTTCGCGCGGCAGGCCGGAGATGTAATTGCGCAGGAGATAGATGGCGAGCGGCAGGCCGAAGCCCGTGTGCGCCAGCCAGATGCCGATATAGGACTTGCCGATGCCGACGCCATTGTAGAGCCTAAGCAGCGGGATGAGCGACATCTGCAGCGGCACCACCAGAAGGCCGACCACGACCGCCAGAAGCAGCGCGCGCCCCGGAAACTGCATCCAGGAGAGCGCGTAGGCCGCGTAAGCCGCAATGAGAATGGGGATCACGGTCGCTGGAATAGTGACGGTGAGCGTGTTGATGAAGCTCTGGCCGATGCCTTCGGAGAACAGCACCGTCCTGTAGTTCGCCAAGGTGAACTTCGGAGCCTCCAGGGCGGTGACGAAAATCCTTTCGCCACGCGTGTCGTCCGGCTGTTCCGAGTAGGTGACGACATAGTCGCCGTTCTCCTCCACGGTGGCCGTGCCGCCACCGCGCATCTCCGCAACCTCGCCGGGCTTGAACTCCGACGGCCGCTGGATGGAGGTGCCGAAGGCGCTTATGCGGCCCGATCCGCTTTCGAAAACGTTGCCGCGCAGCACCCAGTTGGCGCCTTCGCGCGCGGCCTCCGCCGGCGGTGCGGTGCGCGCGGCGATGCTCTGCTCGGAGGGGAAAAGCGCCGTCCACCAGCCGCTTACGGCAAGCTGGTCCTTGTCGCGCAAGGAGGAAACGAGGATGCCGAAGGTGGGGACCGTCCAGATCACGACGAGCAGGAGGACGGCGAGGTTGACTGCCCAGGTAAGCGCGGGGCGCTGGCCGACTGCCGTGCTCATCGCATGTCCTTTCGTGCTTCGCGTATGTTCCAGATCATGATCGGCACCACCAGCACCATGATGACCAGGGCGATGGTGGACGAGCGGCCGAAGTCGAGCCCGCGGAACATCCAGTCGAACATGTAGTTGGCCAGCACCTGGCTGCCCCACTGGCCGTTCGTCATGGCCAGGACGATGTCGAAGACCTTCAAGACCAGGATGGTGATGGTGGTCCACACCACGGCGATGGTGCCCCAGATCTGCGGCACCTTGATCTTGTAGAAGATCTGGAAGGGGGAGGCGCCGTCGATGATTGCCGCTTCGATGGTCTCTTCGGGAATGCCGCGGAGCGCGGCCGACAGGATGACCATGGCGAAGCCGGTCTGGATCCAGATCAGCACCACCATCAGGAAGAAGTTGTTCCAGAAAGGCACGGTGATCCAGGCCTGCGGCGCGCCGCCGAAGGTGGTGACGATGGCGTTCAACGCGCCGATCTGGTCGGTGCCCTCAGCGCGGTAGTCGTAAATGAATTTCCAGATGACGCTGGCGCCGATGAAGGAGATCGCCATCGGCATGAAGATCAGGCTCTTGGCGATGTTGCCCCAGGAGATACGGTCGGTCAGCGCTGCGGCGATGAGGCCGAAGAAGGTGGCCGCCGCGGGCACCACGATGAGCCACAGCAGGTTGTTGCGCATGCTTTCGCGGAAGCCGCCGTCGCGCGCCAGCCACTCGTAGTTCGATGTGCCGACCCAGCCCTGCCCGGTGGGGCCGTGGAAGCTCAGCCAGATGGAGTTGAAGACCGGATAGACCAGATAGATGCTCAGGATGACGATCGCCGGCCCGAGGAAGAGCCAGGGGCGGATGGCGTTGGCCTTGGTCACGTTGGCGCCGATGTTGGCGCCGGAGGCGGGGTAGATCGTGTCGAGAAGACGGTTGGAACCCCAGAAATAGCCGAAGCAGGCGGCCACGCCGAGGACCATGACGGCCACGGCTCCGATCAATTTGTATGCCGGCAGGATGAGGCTGATGAGCGCGTAGGCGCCAACGGCGAAAACCACGCTGACGATGATGCCCGCCGCCATGATGAAGAGGGTCAGGAGCGCCGTCGTCAGGAGCGACCCCAAATCCGATGCGGCTGCCGATGGCCCCGCCGTCGTCGATACTGCCACTTTCGGCCCTCCGGCTGGAGCGGACGCTTCGTCTCCCTGCCGCGAGGTCCGCTCTCGCTTTTCTTATAGAGGAAGCCGGTGCGGCGGTCCGTCTTCCCCGATGAATTTTGTCGCGGGCGGGGCGCCTGGCAATGGCGCCCCATCCCGTCTGCCACCCGCGCGGCTACTTGATGGCATCCCACTCCCTCTGGATGTCTGCTCCGACTTCCTCGGCGGACTTGCCGCCGACATAGTCGACCATGCCGGTCCAGAACGCGCCGGCACCGATGCGGCCGGGCATCAGGTCCGAGCCGTCGAAGCGGAAGGTGGTCGCATTTGTCAGGATCTCGCCCTGCTTCTTCAGAGGCTCATTGGCGTAAGCCTCGGGATTGGCGTCCGTGTACGGCGTCAGGAACCCGGACTGCGCCATCCACAATTCGTGGGCGATCGGCGTCTTCAGGAACTCGATGAAGGCGCGCGCCGGCTCCGAGTCGGAGGTGATGGCAAAGAGCGTGCCGGCGCCGAGGACCGGCCTGCCCAAATCCTTCTCTTCATAAGGCGGGAGGTAGAAGAAGTCGGCGTCGACGCCGAGTTCCGTACCCTCCGGGAAGAAGCTGGGAATGAAGGAAGCCTGATGGTGCAGGTAGCATTTCGGCGGGAACGAGAAGAGACCGTTCGGGCTGTCGCGGAAGTCGGTGGAGGCGACGGCCTCGGCGCCACCGTCAACGAAGTCATCGTTCCTGGCGAACCAGCCGAACTCCTCGATGGCTGCGACGACACGCTCATCGTCGAACGGGATCTCGTTGGACACCCACTGGTCGTAGACCTCCGGCGGCTGCGTGCGCAGCATCATGTCCTCGACCCAGTCGGTCGCCGGCCAACCCGTGGCGCCGCCGGAGCCGAGGCCGATGCACCAGGGCGTGCCGCCGTCGGCGACGATCTGCTCGGTCAGCGCCTTCAGATCCTCCATGGTCTCCGGCACTTCATAGCCGGCATCCTCGAAGTTCTCCGGCACGTACCAGACGAGCGACTTCACATCGATCTTGTAGGGAAAGGCGAAGAGTTGGGGCTCGCCGTCCTCACCGGGATAGGTGCTGAGATTGACCCAGGACTGGCCGGCGGCGTAGTTTTCCTGCAGCCAGTCGGCATTCTCCTCGCCGAGCGGCGTCAGATGGCCCTGCGCCGCCAGGTTGGCGGCGAGGCCGGGCTGCGGGAACACCGCCACGTTCGGCGCGCTCCCCGCCTGGGCGTCGATGACGATCTGCTGCTCGAAGGAGTCGGAGCCGGAATAGGCCACATCGGCGCCTGTCGCCTCCTCGAAATAGGCGGTGATGGATTCGATCAGGTCCTTGTCGGGGCCAAGCCATGGCCCGAAAAGGGTCATCCGCTGGCCCGACAGGTCATATTCGGCGGCGTAATCGTCGAAACTCTGCCAGTTGAAGCGGTCGTCCTCGCCCGGTGCGAATTTGAGCTCCTGCGCTGCGGCGGCGCTGCACGAAAGCGCCAGCGCGCAGGCGCCGACAACGGTCCATCTCTTCATCGTCTCCTCCACAAGCCGCCTTTGCCTCCAAAGGCTCGATAAATTCATATGTGCCGGGCGGGCGTCGACGCGCCGCCGCTTGGTGGCATTACGCCCAAAACTCAAAGCGCTTTGGGACGTCTAGCATTGAGCCTCGATTGAGCCGAGTCAAGACGGTCGATAAAGCGAGGTGCCATCTCCCTCTTTTGCCCATGGTATTGCGGGCTTTTTGCGCTGCGGTGTTAGTGTGGGCATGACACAGGCTTGATTTGAAAACCGGTATGCGAAATATTCCCAAAGCGCTTTGAGGAGGAGATGCCGCGGCGGGCAATATGCGGGAAACGGTCAATCTGCGTAGACTTTCGGAGGTTCTGGGTCTTTCACAGACCACGGTTTCGCGCGCCCTTAACGGGTTTCCCGAAGTCAACGAGCGGACGCGTGCGCGGGTGGTGGAGGCGGCGCGGCGGCTCAATTACCGGCCCAGCGCGAGCGCTGCGAGCCTCGCCACGGGCAAGGCCTGCGCCATAGGCCATGTGGTGCCCCTGGCCGAGCACATGATGATAAACCCGCATTTCTCCGACTTCCTGGCTGGTGCGGGCGAGGTCTATGCGCAGTTCGGCTACGAAATGCTCTTGCGCGTGGTTGCGCAGGCCGAAGAGGCCGACGTCTATCGCGATTTCGCCAGCCGCAGCCGTGTCGACGGCGTCGTCGTGCACGGGCCGCTGACGAACGACCCGCGCATTCCACTCCTCAAATCGCTGGGGCTGCCCTTCGTCGTGCACGGACGTTGCGACGATGGCGCCGGCGACTACTCCTGGCTCGACGTCAACAACCGGCGCGCCTTCTGCCGCGCGACGGGCTTTTTGGCCGACCTGGGCCACCGCCGCATCGCTCTGATCAATGGGCTGGAGGCGATGAACTTCGCCAGCCGGCGCCGACAGGGTTACGAGTCCGTCCTTGTCGAGCGGGGGCTGGATCAGGATCCGTCTCTCATCTTCAGCGAGGATATGGTGGAGCCTTACGGTTACCGGGTGGCGCGGCAGATGTTCTCCTCGCCGCGCCCGCCGACGGCCATTCTCGTCTCCAGCGTGCTGCCGGCCATGGGCGTGGTGCGGGCGCTGGCCGAATTCGGCATCAGGCCCGGCGCAGACGTCTCCATCATCGCCTTCGACGACTGTCTTTCCTTTCTGCAGATGGCGAGCGAGGGCAAGGCGCGGGACGTGCCCTTCCTCACCGCCATGCGCTCCTCCATCCGGGAAGCCGGACGGCGGGTCGCCGAAATGCTTCTGGAGCAGATCGCCGCGCCCGACGGTGGCCGGCGGCACGAATTGTGGGAGGCCGAACTGGTCATTGGCGAGACCACCGCGCCCCGCCCAGTGGAGCAAACGCCCCTTCCGGCCGCAGCCAAAAGCTGATAACGCCCCGCAGATAGCCCAGTAGATCCAATCCGAACTTGTGAAGGGAAAACATCATGGCCGAATGCCAAGCCGCCAGGGATGTAATCGATTACACGCGCTCGGACTTCCCACCGGACTTCCAGTTCGGCGTTGCCGCCTCGAGCTACCAGATCGAAGGGTCGAGCTTCGGCGGCTGCGGCGCCTCGCATTGGGACACCTTCGCCGCCACGCCGGGCAACACCGCGCGCGGCGAGGACGGCTCGGTCGCTTGCGATCACTACCATCGCTGGCCGCAGGATCTCGACCTCGTCAGCGGTGCCGGCCTCGACTGCTACCGCTTCTCCATCTCCTGGGCGCGCGTACTGCCCGAGGGGACCGGAAAGCCGAACGCCGAAGGCCTCGATTTCTACGACCGCTTGGTGGACGGCATGCTCGAGCGCGGCATCAAGCCCTTCGCCACGCTCTACCACTGGGACCTGCCTGCACCGCTCGCCGATCTCGGCGGTTGGCGCAACCGCGACATCGCCTCCTGGTTCGCCGACTATACCGAGGTGGTGGGGCAGCGCCTCGGCGACCGGTTGGCGGCCACCGCGCCCATCAACGAGCCATGGCGCGTGGCCTGGCTCAGCCATTTCATGGGCCATCACGCACCGGGCCTGCGTGACATACGCGCCACCGCGCGCGCCATGCATCACGTGCTTCTGGCGCACGGCCGTTCGATTGAGGCCATGCGCGCGCTGGGCATGAGGAATCTCGGGCTGGTCACCAATTTCGAATACGCCGCGCCCGCCGACGACAGCGCGGAAGCGAAGGCGGCCGCGCATCTCTACGACGGCATCTACAATCGCTGGTTCCTCGACGGCGTGTTCAAGAAGGCCTACCCGTCGGAGGTCCTGGCCGGCCTCGGTCCGCACATGCCGGAGGGCTATGAGGATGATTTCGATGTGATCGCCACGCCCGTCGACTGGGTCGGCATCAACTATTACACGCGCAAGCTGATCGCCCCCGACGGCACGAGCCAGTTCCCGGCGCTGAAGGAGGTGGAAGGCCCGCTGCCGAAGACGCTGATGGATTGGGAGATCTATCCCGAAGGTCTCGCCTTCTTCATGCGTCGCGTGCACCAGGACTACGCCAAGGGCCTGCCGATCTACGTCACCGAAAACGGCATGGCCTCGCCCGACCGCCTTGCGGGCGGCAAGGCCGACGACCCGGACCGCATCGCGTTCCTCAACCGCCACCTTGCGGAGGTGCGCCGCGCCATAGACGAAGGCATCCCGATCAAGGGCTATATCGTTTGGTCGCTACTCGACAACTACGAATGGGCGCTCGGCTACGAGAAGCGCTTCGGCCTCGTGCATGTGGACTTCGAAACGCTGGCGCGCACGCCGAAGGCATCGTGGCACACGTTGAAGAGGGCGCTGGCGGTGGGCTGAGGAGGGCAGGGGCCACCCTTTTTTCTCACAAATTGTTGCCCTTCGCGCCCCCCTCTGTCCTGCCGGACATCTCCCCCACACGGGCAGGGCTATCGCATATGAGTAAAGAGCTCATGGAAGAAGTCTCTATTCCAGTTTGCGCGGCGCATTTTACTGGCGATTGGCTTG
>NZ_WQNH01000065.1 GCF_009812055.1 Chelativorans xinjiangensis
AAGCTCGTCCTGCTCGCAAACGCCCTGCTCAGAGACAGCCGAAAATGGACGCCTGCCCTTCCTTGACCAACACGGATACTCTAGCCGCGCGCCAGACGGTTGGTGACGATAACCGGCACGAGCAGGTCGCCCCAGTTGCCTTCACCGCCGTGGTGGCGCGCCGAGCGCACCAGTTCCACGGAGATGCCGGCCTCGACCGCCGTCATCACCGACTGGTTGAGGCGGTGCAGATCGTTGGCAATCATGCGCACGATCGCCTGTTGGTCGCCGTTCATGGCGCTGGCCTGTTCGTCTGCGCGCTCCTTGACGCGTGTGTTCGGTTTCATGTCGTTTCTCCTCGATCGATTGCTATTCCGCCGCCGGGCGGAACTGGTCTTGCTCGGTGGATTCGCTCATGGCCGTGGTGGAGGACTGGCCGCCGGAAATCGCCATGGACACGGCATCGAAGTAGCCGGTACCCACCTCGCGCTGGTGTTTAGTGGCGGTATAGCCGTTCGCCTCGGCCGCAAACTCGGCTTGCTGCAGCTCGCTGTAGGCCGCCATCTGCCGTTCCTTGTAGCCGCGAGCCAGCTCGAACATGCCGTAGTTGAGCTGATGGAAGCCCGCCAGCGTTATGAACTGGAACTTGTAGCCCATGGCGCCCAGCTCGCGCTGGAACTTGGCGATGGTAGGCTCGTCCAGGTTCTTCTTCCAGTTGAAGGAAGGCGAGCAGTTGTAGGCGAGCGGTTTACCCGGGTGGTGCCTGTGCACACTCTCGGCAAACCGCTTTGCCTGCTCAAGGTCCGGCTTGGACGTCTCGCACCAGATGAGGTCGGAATAGGGCGCGTAGGCGATGGCGCGCGCGATGCAAGGCTCCAGTCCGTTCTTGACGCGGTAGAAGCCTTCCACCGTGCGACCGGCGTCGTAATCGACGAAGGGCCGGTCGCGCTCGTCGATGTCGGAGGTGACGAGCTTGGCGGCTTCCGCGTCGGTGCGACAGATGACGAGCGTGGGTACCCCCATCACGTCGGCTGCAAGCCTCGCCGCGGTGAGGTTGCGGATATGTTGTGCGGTGGGGATAAGCACCTTGCCGCCGAGGTGACCGCACTTCTTTTCCGACGCCAGCTGGTCCTCGAAATGCACCCCCGCGACACCCGCTTCGATGTATGCCTTCATGAGCTCGAAGGCATTGAGCGGACCGCCGAAGCCTGCTTCTGCGTCGGCGACGATGGGGGCGAACCAGGTTTCGACGGAAAGGCCATTGCCCTCCGCAGTCTCGATCTGGTCGGCACGCTGCAGTGTGCGGTTGATGCGTCGGGCAAGCTCCGGGCCCGCGTTGGCAGGGTAGAGCGACTGGTCCGGATACATGGATGAGGCCGTGTTGGCATCCGCCGCCACCTGCCAGCCGGAGAGATAGATGGCCTTCAGCCCCGCGCGCACCATCTGCATGGCCTGGTTGCCGGTAACCGCGCCCAGCGCATTGACAAAGTCCTCTTCGCGGATGAGCTGCCACAGTCGGTTGGCGGTCTCCTCCGCCAATGTGTGACGGATAGCCACCGAGCCGCGCAGCCGGCGCACCTCTTCGGCCCCATAGGGCCGCTCGATGCCGCCGAAGCGGCCTTTGGGTGCAGAAGGAACGAGGTTGTAAAAATCCGTCATCTGGTGTCTCCGTGGTGCCGTTCATCGAGTGGCTGGCGCCAACTCTTGTGACAAAATTTACGCTGCACTGCACAGAAACACACGAGATTTCGCTCCAGAGTGGCACGGAATCGAGTGGGTCTGTCTTGTCTTTCACAGGCAGATTCAGTAAATTTGTAAAAGAAGTAAAACCCTCGCGAGAGATATTTGCGCTTTCTCTGTAAAGAGCTGTAAAGGCGAGCTTGGAAGCCATGGCACCGCAAAAGATATTCGCCGGCGCGCGCATCAGGCGCATTCGCAACGCCAAGGGACTGACCCAGACGGCGATGGCCGAGGGGCTCGGCATTTCGCCCTCTTATCTGAACCTCATTGAGCGCAACCAGCGGCCATTGACCGTGCAGCTCATCCTCAAGCTCGCCTCCGTCTACAAAGTCGATCCGGAAGAATTGCAGGGCGAAAGCGGAGCGTCGCTGGCGGCGTTGAAGGAGGTGTTCTCCGATCCGCTGCTCGCCGGCGAACTGCCGGGCGAACACGAGCTGGTGGAGGTGGTGGAAGCCGCACCCAACGCGGCCGCCGCGCTTGCCAAGCTCTATCGCGCCTACCGCGAGCAGGCCGCAAGGTTGTCGGATCTGTCGGAAATGCTGGCGCGGGAGGGTCGCGCCACGGCGATCTCCGCCACACGATTGCCGGTCGACGAGGTGCGCGAGATATTCGAGCGCCACGCCAATTATTTCCCTGCGCTGGAGGAGGAGGCGGAGGCCTTTCACCGCATGCTGGAGGCCGGCGAGGATTTGGCGGGTGCGTTGAAAACCTGGCTCAGAAGCGAGCACGGCATCGCCGTGCGCGTGCTGCCGGCCGACATCATGCCCAATTGGCGTCGGCGCTATGACCGGCACTCGCAGCGGCTTTTCATCTCCGAGCGGCTGTCGGCAGCCGACCGGTTGCGCGAGATCGCCGTGGAGGCTTGTCTTATCCGCATGCAGGTGGCGGTCGCGGCCGGAATTGAGACCCTCAAGCTCGGCTCAAACGAGGCGAGGCGGCTGGCGCGCTTTGAGCTCGGCCGCTACGCCTCCCATGCGCTGATGATGCCCTATCAGGCCTTCCTCGCCGCCGCCGAGCGGACACGCTATGATATCGAGGTGCTGGCGGCCCGCTTCCACGTGTCGTTCGAACAGGCCGCCAGCCGGCTCACCACGCTTGCGCGGGACGGCGCGGCGGGTGTGCCGTTCTTCATGCTGGAGGTCGACAACGCGGGCAACCGCCTGCGCCGTGCCGGTGCTGGCGGCTTTCCGGCGAGCCGGTTCGGCGGCGGGTGCCCGAAGCTCGGCCACCATGCCGCGTTCGCTCAGCCGGGGCAGGTGTTGGTGGAAGCCGTGGCAATGCCCGACGGCGAGATGTTCCTGACGCTGGCGCGCACGCTGGAGGGCCCGCAAGCGGCCTTCGACGAGCGCCCGCGCCGCACCGCGCTCCTTCTGGCCTGCGACCTCGCTTACAAGGATCGACTGGTCTACGGCGCGGCCCTTCCCGCCTCCGCTACCGAGGCGCCGATCCTCGTCGGCCCGGCCTGCAGGCTGTGTGAGCGCCCCGGCTGCCTCGCCCGCGCCGAGCCGCCGGTGACAAGGCCGCTGGGGCTGGACGAGATGGTGACAGGGTTAAGCGCGTTTGATTTTCAGTGAGGCAGGCTACGGTCGGTCTACAAGAAGGGTGTCCAAGTCCCGCCTGCCGTCAGCCACGGTCAAGATCAGCGCTTGGCCGGTTTGCTCTTCATAGCTGTAGAGAATGATGTGATTGCGAAAGACAATGCAGCGAGCCTCGTCCCGGTAGAGGCGCCCGGCCTGTGGGAAGTCGACAAGTTTCTGGCAAGCATCTTCCAGCCCGCGAACATAGTTCGCCGCGGCCGTCGGGTTTTCGGCGGCGATGAAATCAAGCAGTCTTTGAATATCTTCCTTCGCTTCATCCGACCAAACGATTTCAACCGCCATAGCGCGCCCGCAACTCAGCCATGAACTCGTCATGGGGCGTTGAGCCGCCGCGCGCCTTGGCAGCGGCCAGCTTGGCGTCGATCCGCTTCCGCACCGCCATTTTCAAAAGCGCCTGCGCAAGCTCCTCCTGCTCTTCCTCGGGCAAGGCTTCGACTTCCCTCAGGGCGTCCTTGAGCGTCTGGTTCATCGCACGGTCTCCTGTGGGAGGAAGATAGCATGCCGGGGTGAGCGAGTGAACAATGCCTCCTACTCCGCCCCCAGCGGCCGCTCTCCCGCAAACAGCGGGGCATGGCTGGTGAGAAGGTCGACGATGCGGTCGATGACGATACGCACCTCACGGCGGTGGCGGTCGTCGTTGTGCATGACGACCCATTGGCCCTCGCGCAGGTCCGCGATCTCCTCGCCCGCCCGTTCCAGAAGAGGGTCGCGATCACCTGCGAAGCAGGGAAGCACCCCCTTGCCGACGCCGGAGCGGATCAGGTCGTAGAGCGTGCGCGGCGTGTTCGCCCAGGCGACGACCGAAAGGCCCTTCTGCTCGGCAACCCACCGCGCCGAGCGCGTCGAGATGTCCTCCGGCGCGATCGCCACCCAGTCTTCGCGCCCAGGCCGGGGTTGGTTGCGCGCCTGGAAAGGCGCCTGCGCCACCTCTCCCGTCCTGCGCGCGGCCAGGTTCGAGCTTTCGGGTGCGTGGTTCCTGATGCCGATCTCGACTTCGCGGTGGCCGATGTCGAGCTTCGCTTCCGTCGTCTTGAAGGCGATGCGGAAATTGTCGTCCGGCGTCCACAGGCGTGAGAAGTTGGCGGCGAAGAAATTGGCCGTCCACGTGCCGGCTGAGACGCGCACGACAGGCCGGGCGCCCTCGGCGGCGAGCCATTCGCCGATCGGCCGGGCGCTCGCTTCCATCGCTTGGGCACGCTGGAAAAGCGCTTCCCCATCGGGCGTCAGCGTGTAGCCCGTCTGCCGGCGAACGAAGAGCGGCCGGCCCGCCGACTCCTCCAGCGCCAGCATGCGCCGGCCCACGGTGGCCGGGCTCAGGCCCGCTTCAGCGGCCGCCGGCGACAGTCCGCCACCGCGCGCCACGCCGATGAAGATGCGCAGGTCGTCCCAACTCAGGCTTTTCATGGTTGAAAAAGATAGTGCGAAATCGAAGCCTGATAAAGGGAAAGGGCACCTTTACTCTCCGCTCGTGAAAAACAGCAGGAGAAAAACACCATGGATTACGTGAGCGGATGGGTTCTTTGCCACCACGTTTGGACGATGCAGCAACTCGAGAACCGGTCCAATGACGACTATATCGCGCAGTACACGCCGAGCCGGGTGATGCAGGGTGCGCGGCGTCTAGGCAGGTTCGTCAGACGACATCGATGACGACATTGCCAACGACATCGCCGCTTTCCACGGCCTCGTGGGCATCGGCAATCTCGTCGAGCCGGAAGCGCGCCCCGACCATGTGCCGAAGCGCCCCCTGCCGCAGCATCCCGGCAAGCTGTGCGAGGGCCGCGGCGCGCTCCTCCGGCAAGAGCTCGTAGACCAGGAAGAACTGCAGCGTCAGGCTACCCCACAGCATGGCCGGGAAGGGCAGCGGAATATCGCCGGCGACGTTCGGGCCGTAGCAGACGATCTTTCCGTGCGGTGCCACGAGACCATCGGCGACGAGCGCTGCCGTGGAGGAAAAATCCATGTCGATGACGCCGTCGACACCCTTGCCGCCGGTCAGGTCCTTCGCCACCTTGGCGACGTCCTTCGCCTTATAGTCGATGACGAAGTCCGCCCCCGCCTCGCGTGCAAGGGCGGCGCGCTCGGCCGAGGCCGTGCCCAGCACGCGCGCGCCGGCGGCCTTGGCCATCTGCACCGCATAATAGGCAACGGAGGAGCCGGCACCGGTGACGAGCAGCGTCCGGCCGCCGATGTTGCCGTGCAGCCGCACGGCCTGGACGGCTGTCAGCGCCGGAATGCCGAAACAGGCGCCGATGGTATAGTCGATGCCTTCCGGGAGGGGCACGGCCTGCTCGGAGGGCAGGCAGATGAACTCGGCCGCGGTCCCAAAGGGGCGCTTCCACTGCCCGTTCCACACCCACACGCGCTCGCCGATCCGTGCGTGCGCCACCCCCTGGCCGACCGCATCGATCTCGCCGGCGCCATCGCTGTGCGGAATGATGCGCGGGGCGATCAGCGCGCGGCCGCGGCGGCTTTTGACGTCCGAAGGGTTGACGCCGGAGGCGTAGAGCCGCACGCGCACCTCGCCCGTGCCGGGTTCAGGCGTTGCCATCTCGCCCGTCTCCAGCACCGCGCGCGCCGGCCCGTTCTTCTCATACCAGGCTGCTTTCATGGCGCATTTCCTCCGCCGCGGAAATTTGTAGCAGACTGGCGCGGGAAGAACAGGCCCGAGCCTGCGGATCGGCGGCGATGGTGGAAGGATCGTTACCTCCGCTCTCTTCGCTGCGCATCTAGGGAATTTCGCGCTTGTCGCACTGCGAAAACGAAAATAGGCTTGGCGCAAAAGCCGGTCGGCCCGGGCGGGGTGGACAGGCCGAAAGAAGCCGAAAAATGGGAGTCTGGTTCATGATACGAAAAGCCGCTCTGCTTTCCGCCGTGTCTATCGCCGCGGCGGCGCTTGCGACAAGTGCCGCGGCACAGGACCGCGTCGTCAACGTCTACAACTGGTCCGACTATATCGACGAATCGATCCTCGAGGACTTCACCGCCGAGACCGGTATCGAGGTCGTCTACGACGTCTTCGATTCCAACGAGATCCTGGAGACAAAGCTGCTTGCGGGCGGCACGGGCTACGACGTGGTGGTACCCTCGGCCGAATTCCTGGGCCGGCAGATCGAGGCTGGTGTATTTCAGAAGCTGGATAAATCCAAGCTCACCAACATCGACAATCTCTGGGACATGATTGCCGAACGCACGGAGAAATACGATCCCGAAAACGCCTATTCGGTCAACTACATGTGGGGCACCACCGGCATCGGCTACAACGTGGCCAAGGTGAAGGAAGCGCTCGGCACCGATACGATCGATTCATGGGAGGTAATCTTCGATCCCGACACGATCTCAAAGCTGGGGGATTGTGGCATCCACATGCTCAACGCGCCGGCAGAGATGGTGCGCGCGGCGTTGAACCACCTCGGGCTCGATCCCGATAGTCGCGATCCGGCCGATCTGGAAAGGGCGGAGGAACTCCTGCTCTCCATACGACCACATGTGCGCAAATTCCATTCCTCCGAATATATCAACGCGCTCGCCAACGGAGATATCTGCCTCGCCGTCGGCTGGTCGGGCGACATCTTTCAGGCCCGTGATCGCGCGGCCGAGGCCGACCAGGGCGTTGAGATCGCCTATGCCATCCCGAAAGAGGGGGCGCAGATGTGGTTCGATCAGATGGCCATTCCCGCCGACGCGCAGCACGTCGAGGAGGCGCACGAGTTCATAAACTACATCATGCGCCCCGAGGTCATCGCCAAGGCATCGAACTATGTCTTCTACGCCAACGGCAACAAGGCTTCGCAGGAACTGCTCGATGAAGAGGTGATCAACGATCCCGCTGTCTATCCGGACGAAGCGGTTCTCGAAAAGCTCTACACGACGTTGCCCTACGATCCGCGAACACAGCGCCTCGTCACGCGACTGTGGACCAGGGTCGTCACCGGGCAGTAGCTTCGGTGAGCGCCGGTCCGGCACCACCTGCCGGGCCGGCCGCAGCTTTTCGACGGGCAGAAGGCGGAAGCGGGATGGCATCGCTTGGCAGCACGCGAAGGACGTTCGCCCCGTGGGCCGATCCGACGGCGAAACCCTATATCCGTTTCGAGAACGTAACGAAGCGCTTCGGCGACTTCACCGCCGTCGACGACCTGTCGCTGACGATCTACGAGCGCGAGTTCTTTGCTCTTCTCGGCGCGTCGGGCTGCGGCAAGACCACGCTTCTGCGCATGCTGGGCGGCTTCGAACAGCCGACCTCCGGCCGCATCTTCCTCGACGGGCAGGACATGAAGGGCATCCCGCCCTACCGCCGGCCCGTCAACATGATGTTCCAGTCCTACGCGCTCTTCCCCCACATGACCGTGGAGGCCAACATCGCCTTCGGGCTGAAGCAGGACGGCATGCCGAAGCCGCAGATCGCCGAGCGCGTCGCCCGGATGCTGAAGCTGGTAAAGCTCGAGCCGTTCGCCAAGCGAAAGCCACACCAGCTTTCCGGTGGCCAGCGCCAGCGCGTGGCGCTCGCCCGGTCGCTCGCCAAGCGGCCCAAGGTGCTCCTCCTCGACGAACCGTTGGGTGCGCTCGATAAGAAGCTGCGCGAGGAAACCCAGTTCGAGCTGATGGACCTGCAGTACGAGCTTGGCCTCACCTTCGTCGTCGTCACGCACGACCAGGAGGAGGCGATGACCATGGCCGACCGCATCGCCATCATGGACAAGGGCAAGGTGCTGCAGGTGGCGACGCCGGCAGAGGTCTACGAGGCGCCATCGTGCCGTTTCGTGGCCGATTTCGTCGGCTCGATCAACACGTTCGAGGGCTCGGTGACGAGGGCCGGCAGCGCCGCATGCATCAGGGATAGGAGCGGCGCGGAGTTCCGCGTTGCGGATGCCGGCGCGGCGGCCGCCGGAGACACGGTGTGGCTGGCCGTGCGGCCTGAGAAGCTTCGTGTCTCGCGCGAGCGGCCGGCGGACGCGGAAAACGCGCTCGACGGCGAGGTATGGGACATCGCCTATCTCGGCGACATGACCGTCTACAACGTCAAGCTGGACGACGGCCGCATCGTCAAGGCGAGCACGATCAACAGCATCCGCCGGCTGGAGGACGCCTTGACCTGGCACGACCGCGCCTGGGTTTCCTTCTCCGCCGATGCCGGTGTCGTCCTGACGAGGTAGGGGAAGAAGATGGCCCGGCTTTTCTCCATGATCGGCAGCCGCTTCGTCATCGCCGTGCCCTATTTGTGGCTTCTGGTCTTCTTCCTCGTCCCCTTCTTCATCGTCTTCAAGATATCGCTGTCGCAGACGGCGATCGCCATGCCGCCTTATCTGCCGGTGTTCGGGCTGGAGGAGGGGGGCTCCGGCTTTGTCCGCAACCTGCGCGACCTGTCCTTCGAAAACTACCTGTGGCTTTTCGAAGACGCGCTTTACGTGAATGCCTATCTGTCGAGCCTCGTCATCGCCGCCGTCTCGACGCTGCTCACGCTATTGGTCGGCTACCCGATCGCCTACGGCATGGCGCGCGCGCCGGCCGGCCTCCGCCCGCTGCTTCTGATGTTGGTCATCCTGCCGTTCTGGACCAGCTTCCTGATCCGCGTTTATGCCTGGATCGGTATCCTGAAGCCGGAAGGGCTGCTCAACCAGTTTCTCGCCTTCCTCGGCATCATCGACCAGCCGCTCGTCATCCTCAACACGACGAGTGCCGTCTATATCGGCATCGTCTATTCCTACCTTCCCTTCATGGTTCTGCCTCTTTATGCGGCCTTGGAGAAGATGGACTACTCCTTGATCGAGGCGGCGCAGGATCTCGGCTGCCCGCCGCTTGCCGCTTTCTGGAAGATCACCTTCCCGCTTTCGCTTCCCGGCGTCGTCGCCGGTTGCATGCTGGTCTTCATCCCCGCCGTCGGCGAGTTCGTGATCCCCGATCTCCTGGGCGGCTCGCGCACACTGATGATCGGCAAGACCCTGTGGGACGAGTTCTTCTTCAATCGCGACTGGCCGGTCTCTTCCGCAGTGGCCGTCGTCCTGCTTCTCATCCTCGTCGTGCCCATCGCGTACTTCCAGCGCGCCCAGGCCCGCGCACGGGAACAGGAGAGCTGACATGGCAGGCACCTGGGGACGCTTCAACGTTGTCGCCCTCGCCCTGGGCTTCGCCTTCCTTTATCTGCCCATCGTCCTGCTCGTCATCTATTCCTTCAACGAGTCGCGGCTGGTCACCGTCTGGGCCGGGTTCTCGACCAAGTGGTATGTCGCCATGCTCAACAATCGCGGCTTGATGGACGCGGCCTGGGTGACAGCGCGCGTCGCGTTCCTCTCGGCCACTGTCGCCACGGTCCTCGGCACGATGGCGGCAGTGGCGCTCACCCGCTACACCCGCTTTCGCGGACGGCTGCTCTTCTCCGGCATCGTCTTCGCGCCCCTCGTCATGCCGGAGGTCATCACCGGGCTGTCGCTATTGCTCCTTTTCGTCGCCATCAACTTCGACCGCGGCTTTGCCACCGTCACCATTGCCCACATCACCTTCTCCATGTGCTTCGTCGCCGTCGTGGTGCAGTCGCGGCTCATCACCTTCGATCGCTCTCTGGAGGAGGCAGCGCTGGATTTGGGCGCAACGCCGGTCAAGGCGTTTTTCCAGGTCACGCTGCCGGTCATCCTGCCGGCCGTCATCGCCGGCTGGATGCTGGCTTTCACGCTGTCGCTCGACGATCTGGTGATCGCCAGCTTCACCTCGGGGCCGGGTGCCACGACACTGCCGATGAAAATCTACAGCCAGGTGCGACTGGGCGTGACGCCGGAAATCAACGCCGTCAGCACCGTTCTCATCGCCATCGTGGCGGTGGGCGTCGTTGTGGCTTCGCTGGCAAACAAGCGGCAGGACGTGCTGCGGCAGAGGGAGGCAGGAGGAGAGTAGGACAGAAGGGAGACGCTACGTCCATCCCCTGCCATACTATCTGTTCACCTCCCCTCTCCCCTGGCTGGCGAAAGGAACGAAGCGATGAACGGCGTGCTCCACGAGCCGCCGACGAAGAACGTCAGCGGCGACTCAAACCGCGGATCGGCACCATCGAGCGACGTGAGCGTGCCGTAGAGCGCCAGGCCACGGCTGGCGAAGGGCACCAGGCCGTCGAGCCCGATCCGGTGTTGTCCCGAGAACGCCTCCGCCTGGTCGATCCTTGCAACGCCCTTGGAAAGGGTCGCCTTGACGTCGGCGCGGCTGATCGGCAGCGCACCTTCGCCCATTGCCCTGAGCGGGAAGAAATCGCCCTCCGCGCTGCGCTGGAGGAAAGTTTCCAGGCTGAGACCCGGTACATTGCCAGCGCCAAAGGTCGCCGAAACACTCCCATCCGCCGTCTCCAGAACGGCGTCGAGATCATTCCCGGTGCCCTTCAGCACCACCGAGAGCGTGCAACGTGCCTGCGGAACGAGTTGCTTGACCTCGAACGTCTCGGCAAGCTGGCCCATGTCGATCTCTTCGCCGCGCATGCGGATTTCGACCACGTCGCTCCCGCCGGTCTGGTCGGCCCGCACACCGAGTTGGATTGTCCCGCCGAAGGCCGTCGCGTCTGAAATGTCGAAGGTCGACAGCCCGTCCTTCACCTTCACCGCGGCGGCGACATCGGTAAGAGTGGCAGCTTCGAAACCGGCACTTGCCGCGGAGAAGCGAAGGTCGAAATCGTAGCCACTCGGGTTCATCGACGGCGGCGCCGTCTGCGCCGGCAGCGCGGCGGGGGAAAACGGGCTGAACGTATCCAGGAGTGCGCGCAGGTTGAGCGTGTCGAAGGCGAGCGTGCCGACGACGCTCGGCCGGCCCGGCCCAAGGCTCACGTCCAACAGACCCTTGCCCGTGCTTTTGTCGAGGCCGAGGGTCGCGCCCTCGAATTTCAACCGGCTCATATCGCCGGTCACCTTGGCAGCGACAGTGACGGGGCCGACGCGGGTTCCCGGCAGGGCGACGGAATGCGTCCACTCCACCAAGCGGTTGAGCGAAGGTGCGGAGAAGTCGAGCTGACCGTCGACGAAATTCTTGCCGGAAAAATTGGCAGTGCCCGTGAAAGAGGCCGTTGCCGGCGTGGCCTGCAGTGAAAAATTGACGGGTGCGCTGCCGCCGCCGAGCAGCACCAGCGGTTGAGTGCTCGCCGCTTCCAGCGTGACATTTTCGCCGCGCCAGATGCCCTTCGCCGAGAGCGAGGCCTGCCGATTCAGCGCCGGCCAATTGAATACGCCCGCCAGGCTGGTGACGATGTCCCGGCTGCGCCCGCCGATGCGCGTGGTGATCCGCCCATCGACGACTTCCACCTCGCCGAAGGTATCGGATGGCAGGGCGCTGGTGTCCGGCTCGGTGGGTGCGGCAGCGACCACTTCCCGTGCCGCCGTCACGGAGCGCGAGAGCCTGCCCCAGCTCTGCGGCGGCGTCAGGCGCAACGCGCCCTCCCGCCCGCGCAGGCGCAGGACCGGCTGGATGAGCCGCATCTTGGTGAAGACGATCTCGCCTCTGAGTGCTGCCAGCGCCGACAGGTCGACCTGAACCTGCTCCGCCTCGAGCACGGGCTGCGGGTTCGCCTCGCTCCAGTCGGAAAGGGTCACGTCATGGAGCACGGCACGGAAGGGCCATACGCGGATATCCGGCGTGTCGCCCAGCCGCACGCGATAGCCGCTCCACGCGCTCATCTGATAGGCGATGCCGTCGCGCACGATCTGCGTCGAGGCGACAAGCGGCAGCCCGACCACCAAGAGTATGGCCAGGACCACAACAACGCCGGCGGCCAAAACGCCTTTTCTCGCCAACGGTACCGGCATACTTCCTCGCCCGGTGAGCAGAAATGGCCCCGACCCCAGTTCCCTAGGAGGGGTTTAAACGACGGGTCTTTTATTTCAAGCCTTTGTAACTGGGTTTAACTGTCACGTGCTTGCCCCTTCGCTGCGCCAAGGGCATAACCGGCACGATGAGGAGGAGCGCCATGCAGCAAGAAAAGCCATTGTGGATACCGTCCGCAGAGCAGCTTCGGCGCGCACCAATGTCGGTCTTCATGGAGACGGCGGCGAGGGCATCAGGCCGACCCATCGCCGATTTCGATTCGCTCCATCGCTGGTCCGTGGAGGAGCGGGAGGCTTTCTGGCCGCTGGTTTGGGATTTCTGCGGCATTGTCGGCGAGCGCGGCGAACGGGTGCTGGTCGACGGAGAAAAGATGCCGGGCGCATCCTTCTTCCCCGATGCAAAGCTCAATTTCGCGGAAAACCTTTTAAGGAAATCCGGCGCGGAAGATGCCATCGTCTTTCGTGGAGAGGACAAGGTGGCTCGGCGCCTTTCCTGGGACGAGCTGCGCGCCCTCGTCTCGCGCCTGCAGCAGCTTTTCAAGGCGGAGGGTGTGAAACCCGGCGACCGTATCGCCGCCATGATGCCTAACATGCCGGAGACGGTCGCCGCGATGCTGGCCGCCGCCTCGCTGGGCGCGATCTGGTCGTCATGCTCACCCGATTTCGGGTCACGCGGCGTGCTTGACCGCTTCGGCCAGATCGAGCCGGTCCTTTTCATCGCGTCCGACGGCTATTGGTACAATGGCAAGCCTTTCGAGGTGGCCGGCAAGATGGCGGAAATCCTTGCCGCCCTGCCGGGTGTCAGGAAGGCACTGGTGGTCGACTATCTGGGTAAGGCGCGGGAGACAGCGGGCGGCATCGACAGGGCGGTGGCGCTGGAAGACGCGCTTCTGCCTTTTACACCGGCGGAGATCGCCTACGAGCGGCTTCCCTTCGCGCACCCGCTCTATATCCTGTTTTCCTCAGGCACGACCGGCATCCCGAAATGTATCGTCCATTCGGCCGGCGGCACGCTGATCCAGCACCTGAAGGAGCAGCGCCTGCATGCCGGCATCGAGGACGGCGACCGCTTCTTCTACTTCACCACCTGCGGCTGGATGATGTGGAACTGGCTGGTCTCGGGGCTCGCCTCCGGCGCCACGCTCCTCCTCTATGACGGCTCGCCCTTCTATCCGGACGGCAACACGCTGTTCGATTTCGCCGAAGCCGAGAAGATGACTTACTTCGGCACGTCGGCGAAGTTCATCGATGCCGTACGCAAGGCGGGGCTGGAGCCAGCCACCTCGCACGACCTAGAAAGCGTCCGCGTCATCTCGTCGACCGGCTCGCCCCTGGCACCGGAGAACTTCGAATTCGTCTACCGCGCAATCAAGGAGGACGTGCATCTGTCCTCCATTTCCGGCGGTACCGACATCGTCTCCTGCTTTGTACTGGGTGTGCCCTTACTGCCTGTCTGGGTAGGCGAGATTCAAGGGGCCGGCCTCGGTATGGCCGTCGACGTGTGGGATGACGAAGGGCGCCCGCTCGAAAGCGGCAAGGGCGAGCTTGTGTGCACCAAGGCCTTTCCATCAATGCCGATCGGCTTCTGGAACGACCCGGATGGCGCGAAGTACCGCAGCGCCTATTTCGACCGTTTCGACAACGTCTGGTGCCACGGCGATTTCGCCGAATGGACGGCTCATGGTGGCATCGTCATCCATGGTCGCTCGGACGCCACGCTCAACCCCGGCGGCGTGCGCATCGGCACAGCGGAAATCTATAACCAGGTCGAGCAGTTGCCTGAGATCCTGGAAGCGCTCTGCATCGGCCAGGAGTGGGAAGACGACGTGCGTGTGGTGCTGTTCGTGCGGCTTGCCGAGGGGGTGGCGCTCGACGAGGCGCTCGAGAAGGCGATCCGCGACAAGATCAGGACCGGCGCCAGCCCGCGCCACGTGCCGGGGAGGATCGTCGCCGTAAAGGACATCCCGCGCACCAAGTCGGGCAAGATCACCGAGCTCGCGGTGCGCGATGTGGTGCACGGCCGCGAGGTGAAGAACAAGGAAGCGTTGGCCAACCCGGAGGCATTGGAGCTTTTCCGCGATCTGCCTGTGCTCAAGGGTTAACGAATGATTGCTGCGAAATTTACCGAGATTTCAGGGCTGGGACACTCGGTTAAAATTTGGTGCGCGCCGGTAAGGTCCCGTTAATGAATGACACCGATAGTCGCGGGCAACTTGTCGGATCAGCCGCGCCATTGCGGCCAGAGAGTTCGCCAAGCCCCGTTTTGACAGCACCCAATCAACTCGATAGCGCCCCTTCCGGGGCGTTTCTTTTATGGAGTTCAGGCATCCCGGTCGCGCATCAAGGGGCCGGAAAGCAGGATGACGGGCACAATGGCCGTGGCGATGATGAAGAGAGCGGCCATGGCACCTTCTTCCACCGCGCCGCGCGAGGCGTTCTCGTAGACGTAGGTTGCCAGCGTGTTGAAGCCGAAGGGGCGCAAGAGAATGGTCGCCGAAAGCTCCTTCACCGTGTCCACGAATACGAGGATGCCGGCAGTGAAGATGGCCGGCTTCAAGAGCGGCAGCAGGATCGTGGCCGCGCTGGCCGGCGCCGAGCGGCCAAGGCTGCGTGCCGCCTCGTCGAGGTTCGGCGGAAGCTTCTCCAGTCCCGCCTGCACGGCGCCTTCGGCAAGCGCCAGGAAGCGGATGGCACAGGCAAGCACAACCGCCGCGGCCGAACCGGTCAGAAGCAGGCCGGTGGACAATCCCAGATATTCGCGCGCCAGCCCGTCGATGAAATTGTCGAACCGCGCCAGCGATATGAGCAGGCCGAGCGCCAGGATGGTGCCGGGCATGGCGTAGCCGATGGTGGCGAAGCGCACCAGGAGCATCATTCGGCGCGTGCGTACCAGCCGCGCCGCATAAAGCAGGAGGAGGGCGACGGCGATGGCCAGGACGGCTGTCGCGAGCGCGGTGCCGATGCTGGTCACCAGCGCTTCCGCCAGGGCCGGTTCGGTGAACTGGTGCAGCCTGTTCAGCGCGTAGCGCCCGAAGACGGCGAGCGGGATGCCGAAGCCGGCGAGGATGGGAACGAGCGCCACAGCGAAGGCGCCACCCGCCCGCCATCCGGAAAGTGCGATACGCGGCGGCCGTGCTTTCATCTGCGTTCCGCGCGCCGAATGGAAGCGCTGCTTGCGCCGCGCCATCTGCTCAGCCGTCAGCAGCATGAAGACGAGGAACAGCATGACGACAGCGATCTGCGCCGCCCCCTCCAGGCTGCCCCGGTTGAGCCAGGTGGAATAGATCGCCAGCGTCAGCGTGCGCACACCCAGATACTGCACGGCACCGAAATCGTTGACCGTCTCCATCAGCACCAGCGCAACGCCGGCGACGATGGCCGGCCGCGCGACGGGCAAGAGCACGCGCCAGAAGACGCGTGCGGGCGCCGCCCCCAAGGTACGGGCGACATCGGCGATATTGCGCCCCTGCATGACGAAGACGACCCGCGCCGTCAGATAGACGTAGGGGAAGGTGACACAGGTCATGACGATGGCCGCACCCGTCGTGGTGCGTATATCGGGAAACCAGTAGTCGCCGGGCCTCGTGAAACCGAAAAGAGTTCTGATCGCCGTTTGCACCGGCCCCACATAATGGAAGAACTCGCCGAAGGCGTAGGCCGCGAGATAGGGCGGCACGGCAAGCGGCAGCACCAGCGCCCAGGCGAAGGTGCGGCGCAGGGGAAACTCGTATGCCACCACCAGCCAGGCGCAGCCCACTCCCACGACGCTGCTGCCGACGGCCACCAGGGCGAGCAGAACGAAGGTCGTCGTCACCGACTGCGGCAAGACGTAGCGCGCCAGGTGCGGCCAGTCCGCGCCGGTGCCGGAAAACGCCATGACGATGACGGCGAGGATCGGCAGGAGAACGGCAGCGGCGACCAGCGCCGTGACGGCAAGCGCCGCAGGATGGCGCTGTCGGCGCGTTTTGCCCGTACCCGCGGTGGGTGGGGAAAGCGGTGCCTTGAGGATGAAGCTGCTCATCGGATGCCGAGTGGGCTAAATGCGAAAGCCGGACCGGTCGTCCCGGTCCGGCTCTTTGTCTCGACTGTCGGTCGCAGCCTCAGCTTGCCGGGCCGTCGTCGAGGCCGACGCGGTCGACCATCTCCGACGCCGCCTTGCGATACTTGGCGACATCCGCGAGCGGAAGCGTGTCCGGCTTGATCTCGCCGAAGGACTGCACCGTCTCGGAGACCGCGGCGCCGGGCAGAACCGGATACTCGTAGTTCTCCTCGGCGTAGATGGCCTGGGCTTCCGCGCTGGTCAGGAATTCCATGAGCTTCAGCGCATTCTCCTTGTTCGGCGCGTTCTTGGCGAGCGCCATGCCGGAGATGTTGACATGGGTGCCGCGATCTTCCGAGTTGGGGAACAGCACCTTGATGGCGTCCGCCCACTCCTGCTGCTCCGGCTCCTCGTTGTTGTTCATCATCAGGCCGACATAATAGGTGTTGCCGAGGCCGAGATCGCATTCACCGGCATAGATGGCCTGGGCTTGGCCGCGGTCGTTGCCGCCGGGTTTGCGCGCCAGATTTTCCTTCAGGCCCTTCATCCACTCCTCGGCCTGCTCCTCGCCGTGATGGGCGATCATGGAGGCGAACAGCGCGATGTTGTACTGGTGCTGGCCGCTGCGCATGCAGACCTTGCCCTTCCACTTGGGATCGGCCAGTTCCTCATAGGTGATGGTGTCCTGCTCCACACGCTCCTTGGAGGCGTAGATCACGCGGCCGCGCGTCGTCACACCAAACCAGTGGCCCTCGGGGTCGCGGTACTGTGACGGAATCGCCTCGTAGATGACGTCATTCTCCACCGGCTGGGTGACGCCTGCATCGACCACGGCGACGAGCCGGCCGATATCGACGGTCAGAATGACGTCCGCAGGGGAGTTCTCGCCTTCGGCGGCGATGCGCTCGGGCAGGCCCTCGTCGAGATGGAGCACCTCTGTCTGGATCCCCGTCTCTTCGGTGAACGCGTCCAGCAGCGGCTGGATCAGGAAGGGCTGGCGCTGCGAATAGACATTCACCACGCCGTCGGCCTGAGCGGAAACGGGCAGAAGGGCAGCGCCGGCAGTGACGGCGAACACCGCCAGGCCGGCCCTCATCCTGAAGGCACTGTCAAACATCGTCATTCTCCTCCTAACCACCGGGAGGCAAGGTCCCGGGAGGGCTGCAAACCAGGCGGAAGGGCCATCCCCTCCGTGGCCCCCTAATGGTGGAAAACCCCATACCGGTCAAGAGAAACGCAAGAAAAATCAGTAGTTTAGAATAATTCTAAACTACGATTGTCAGGTTATCGGCGGCAACGTCAATCCGCCAGCACCCGCGTGGGCGGGAAGGTGATCTCCACCAGTGTGCCTTCGCCGGGCCTCGACGTGATTGCGAACTGCGCCCGGTTGGCTTCGACCATCGCTCTCGTCAGCGGCAGGCCGAGCCCGGTGCCGTCGCCGCGCTTGCGGCGCAAGGTGCTGATTTGCTTGAAGGGCTTAAGTGCCTCGTCGATCTCGGCCGAGCTCATGCCCAGTCCCGTATCGCGCACCCGCATCACAACGGAGCCGTCTACGTCGTAGGCAGTGGAAACGATCACCTGGCCGCCGGCCGGCGTGTAGCGCACGGCATTCGACAGGATGTTGAGGGCGATCTGTCGCACGCTTCTCAGGTCGGCGACGACGTCGGGCAGCCGCGAGGCGAAGCTGGAGCGGATGATGACGCGCTCGCTGTTGGCCTGCGGCTGCATCATGGCGACCACCTCGCCCAGCGTCTCGTTGAGCGGTACGGCCTCGTATTGCATCTCCTGCTGCCCGGCCTCGATCTTGGAGATGTCCAGGAGGTCGTTCACCAGGTCGAGCACGTGGTTGCCGGAGCGGTTGATGTCGCGCAGATAGTCGCGATAGCGCTCGTTGCCGATGGGGCCGAACTTCTCGTCGATCATCAGTTCGGAAAAGCCGATGATGGCATTGAGCGGCGTGCGGATCTCGTGGCTGACGCGGGCGAGGAACCCGCTCTTCTGCGAAGAGGCGCGTTCGGCTTGCGCGCGCGCCTGGGTCAGTTCCTCCTCGGCGCGCTTCCAGTGGGTGATGTCGCGCAAGACGGCGCAGTAGCCGCTGTGGTTCGGCAGGCGGCCGATGGTGATGAAGAGCGGGATGAAGCGCCCCTGCGCCTCGCGTCCGATCACCTGCCGGCCGTCATTCAAGACGCTCGCCACGCCGTTGTCTGCAAGGGCGGCCAGATAGTCTTGCACCGTGCGTTGGCTCTCGATGGCGAAAAGCGACGTGAAGGGCTTGCCCGTCACATGCTCGGCATCGAAGCCGAACAGCGCTTCCGCCGGCCGGTTGATGGAGCGGATGGTGCCGTCGTCGGCGATGACGGCGATGCCGTCCGTTGCCGTGTCGACGATGGCGCGCATCTCCATGAGGCGCGCTTCGACTTCGTCGGCATCCTCGGCCCGTGGCGCGGCGCCCTCCGGCTCGTGGTCGTCGCCCATGCCTTCGCGCGCCGGACGCAGTGCCAGCATCAGCGCCTTCCCGTTCTCCCACGGCACCGACTGCAGATGCGCCTCCACCGGGACGTCCGCGCCTTGCGCTGTGGTCAGTCGAAGGGTGCGGCTCGGCGCCTCCTCGGCGCTGTCCTGCGGCTCTTCGAAGAGCGCACCGATGCCACCGACGGCCTCAAGTGCGGCAAGATCCTCATACCCGGTGAAGGTGAAGAACTCCCGGTTCGCATAGTGCAGCCGGTCGCCCGAATGGATGAGGATGGGCAGCGGCAGATGCGTCAGAAGGCCGGTATCGGCGGCCTTCTCCCGGCGCTCCGGGACGGGGTGGGCAAAGGCCGAGGGGGTGAAATCGGGCGTCGTCCGCTGCTCTTCGTCAGGCTCGGTCGCCTGCTCCTGCACCTCCGCCGCTGCGTCCGCGGTTTCCTCGGGCTCCAGCCCTGTCTCCTCCGCCGTGGTCTCCTCCGGAACGGGGGCTTCCTCCGCCGCTTTCGGCTCCTCCGCGTCGCTCACTTCCGCCGCCCGCGCGGCCGCCGCCTCGCTGGCCCGCCGCAGCCGTTCGCCGATCTCGCGGAAGGCGGTGCGTTCGGAAGCCGACAGGCGCGTATCCCGCGTATCCTCGCGGTGCTCGGCGAGGCGAATGACCTTATCCGTAGTGCGCCGCTCCGGGCCGTCGGAGATGCTGATGGCCGGCGTCTCGCCCAGGAAAGGATCGGTTGCGGTTTCGGGAGGCGCTTCCTTGGCCGCCAGGTCCCCCGTATCGTCATCCGCTACGGGCGGAATGCCCTGGGGTTCGTCCTCCGGCGCGGAAGGCGTGAGCGCCATGCCGATCTTTTCCGTATCGGCCTCCGCCTCGCCCAGCCGGGCGATGCCGAAGCCGCGAAAACCTTCGAAGGTGTGCCCACGTCCGTAGACGGGCAGGGCGGCGAGATCGACCGGCACCTTCAATTCCGTGCCCGAGAGCGGCCACATGACCGTGCGACCCGACCACGTGTCGCGCCGCTCCAGGAGGCGGCCGATGGAGCCGGTCGGGTCCAGCCCGAAGGCATTGGAGACCTCGCGGAAGCTGCGGCCGATTATATCGGCGGCGGGCGCGCCCATGGCTTCGGCAAACCCATCCGAAAGGGCGGAGAAGCGGCCCTCCGCATCCGTGCGCCAAGCGAAACGAACCGTCTGCGCGGCGTGCGCTTCACTCTCGGGGCGGCTTTCCGTGCCGCGGCGTTCCGCGGCGGGGAGGGGCTCCTCCGCAACGGGCGCAGGGGCCGGTTCCTCCGGCTCGGCCGCGCGCGGCTGGGGCTCCATTGCTTGCAACGCCTCTGGTACGCTCTCGGCCAGGTCCGCGTCGTCCACAGACAAATCGGGAGCAGTGCTGCCCTCGTCGACCACGACCAGCAGATGTGTGGCCGGTGTGTCGGTGAGGCGGGCGATGCCTGCGGGAAACCGGCGCGCGCCGACGATCGGCTTCTTGACCAGCCGGTCTTCTTCTCCGTGCACCTCCTCGACCAGCGCCCTCAGCGTGTCCGCCGCAACGCCCAGCGCCTCGAAGCCTTCGGATGCTGCCGCCACGTTGCCTTCCGCGTCGAGGAGGGCGGCAAAGTGGCCGGGTTCGTCGAAACCGGCGATGATGCACTCGGCCCGTTCCTTTTCCGGGGTGTCTTTCGTTTCCGGCGAGGGAAGGGCCAGAAGCAGCGCCTTCTCGCCGCGCGGCAACGCGATCGCACTTGCCTGCAAGGTGACGATCCGGCTCTTCAAGCCGCCGGCCAGCCTGAGGGCAAGCGGCCTGTCGCGGCCGATATTGGGAAAGCCCGGCGCGGCCGCGACCTGCCGCAGCGCCACGGCCGGAAGCCGCGGCGCGCTGCCGATCGCCGCCTCGATATCGGAATAGCCGAGCCACGCCGCTCCAGCGCCGTTGGCCCAGACGATTTCCGCAAGATCGACGGACAGCACCGCCAGCGCGTCGCCCGCGGCGAATCGTTCGCGCACCTCGTCGAGGACCGCTATATCGAGGAACGAATACGCCGACGCCATTCAGATCGAACCATTTCCGCTGGTGAGCCCCAAGATTAACCAGTCATTAGTAATAAGAGCACGGCAAGCGCCCGTCCACAAACCCCGCATTTGTCGACAGCTTCAATTTGCCCGTTGGTTAATCCCCGCCCGCCTCCTCTGATTGCTGCGCCGCAACAAAAATGTTGCAATGCACAAAATACGTGTTATATTAGGCTCACATTCAGTTCGGGGCCGTCCAGAGAGCCGCCCACAGTAGACAAGAGGATCGACACATGAGCAAGACCAGCAACAAGCCGGAAGGCACCGAGTTCCCCACTTTCGACGCCTCCAAGGCAACGGAGCAGTTCCGCAGCTTCGCCGAGAAGAGCGCCGAGCAGACCCGCGAGACCTACGAGAAGATGAAGTCCGGCGCCGAGGATGCCCGCAAGGCTTTCGAGGCTTCCTTCGAGAACGCCAAGTCCGTGGGCGACGAGCTGGTTCTGAAGTCCATCGCCGCCATGCGCGTTGGCGCCGAGGCCAATTTCGCCCAGTTCGAGGCGCTGGTTGGCGCTTCCTCCTTCTCCGAGGTGATCGAGCTGCAGAGCTCTTTCCTGCGCAAGCAGATGGAACTCGCCGCCGACCAGGCCAAGGAGTTCCAGGCGATCTCCCAGAAGGCGGCCACCGAGGTCACCAAGCCGGTCAAGGACGCCTTCGAGAAGGCGCTGAAGCAGGCCGCCGCCTGAGGCGAACGGTCGCGCTGAAAACTTTCGCGCGCGGGCCTATATCCGGCTCGTTCGCAAGAACATTGGGCTGGCATCTCCTCCTCCTCCCGCCAGCCCTTTCCTGAAAAGGCCGGGTCCCTCCCCCCGGTCTTTTCTTTTTTGCACCGCTTCGCAGCCTACCCGCGCATGGCTCTTGAAAAAGCGTCCGTTTGCCCGTAATGACGCGGCAGTCGCACGACGCCATGCGGTTGTAGCTCAGTTGGTTAGAGCGCAGGATTGTGGCTCCTGAGGTCGGTGGTTCGAATCCACCCAACCGTACCACTTCTCCAGAAATCCACATTCGCAAATGGTTTCGGCCGGCAAGGTCGAGCCACAGCTATCCGTTGCCGCGCGGGGTTTGCCCGCCGGGCTATGTCAAAGAACGTGGGAAGCGGGGCGCGTTGCCCGTGCCACTCTATTTACTTTGGTAATGCCTATCGAAGCTGGACCGAATCGGTGAGGATTTGGGCTGATCCCCGGTGTTGGCGATTAGCGGGAGCGCCGATGCCGCCTTATCTCCCCCTTGGTGGGGGAGAAAGCGATTTCTTAGGTTTAGCGAAGCTAAGCCTTAGAAATCGCAAGAGAGGGGGCCTTGCACCATGCCTTGCCACGCCAATCCATCCCGCCACACAACCGCGCCTTCGCCCCCGGCGCGTGTCGCATGCCTGTCAGCATCTGTCAGGAATGTTTTCCTATTCCCATTCACGCCTCTCCCGACCCGTGCGATAATCCTCGCCACTTGGACGAATGGAGGCAGCCATGGACGGAACTGCGGCAATCGAGCAAGATCGCGTGGCGCTGAAGCGCATCGTGGCTTCCCTCGTGGCCATGGCCGGCCCGGCCGTGGGCCCTGATCCC
>NZ_WQNH01000066.1 GCF_009812055.1 Chelativorans xinjiangensis
GGATCGGCACCACCATCTGCACAGGCAATGGCCGGAAAGCCGATCATGCATTAAGACTGAAACTGGACCACCTCATAGGGGCAGGCCATCCCATTCGCTGGGACGGCCTTAATCGCGCGCGCTCCGATGCGGTGCAAGAGCCATAGTCTGCGCGTAAGCCAATGGTGAGCGACTGCCGGGTGTGTTCGCATCCAGCACAAGCGTCTTGATGTCGTCCGAGCGCACATCGAGCACGACTGCACGTTCCAGCTTGTCGATCTGCCAGACCGCATAACCGAGTTCGCGCTTGTAGCCGCAGTCTCCTTCAACGACAGTGTGCGGCTCCACAGGCAAGAGCATGATCTGCGGCTTTGGCAGCTTATAGCAGTGACCTTCGTAGGCATAGCCGTAGATAACACCGATACTCGCAACTTGTGGGGCCCCAACGTCTGATATTGTGAGTGTGTTTTCAGAAACCTCACTTTCTTTAGATTTCACAGAATCTTTGGAAGGAGCTGACCTTACTATGAGTTTTATAATTTCTCTCTTTTCTTCACCGTCGCGTCTGACCAAATCCGTTATGTCTTTCCCCCCTTCTTCAAGCAGCTTTTTTAATTCAGACACTTGGACCGTCAGATTCTCGTCGTCCCTAACTGCCGGCCGGCCGTACAGACGCACCTCTCCAGGTCTGAAGGAATTGTAGTCACCTTGTCCCTGCGTGAACTCTGGGCCAACGCCTGGATTAGCGTAACAATCACTCATGGTCCTCTCCTTCGTGGGCTCATGCTCATATTCGGGCGCGTAATCTCGCGCCAAAGAAAGTTGGCTTCCAGACGTTCGGCGGCAGCTCCTTCCGCGGCGACGATGATCGCCTCCGCCGCTCTATCGAGACGCAGCGAGTTGGCATCCAGCGAGGCCAACGAAGTAGCCAGCGCCTGACCAACCGCATCGCGCGCAAAGATGAGCGCGGACCTGAAAAGATGGGGCCGCGTTCTGAACGCTTCCCCCGTCAAATCGCGAAATCCATCCCAATCATGCTGGGAAAACTGACGGAGATCGGAATCCAGGAGGCGCGGATCCGCGCAACCGTTTCGAACCAATTCTCGGTGATAGAGCTCCACGATGCTGTCGAATACAGCGCCGACGAAAGGAAGCGCACGGTCATGCGCCTCCTGTGTCACCTCCGACATTCGCCGAAAATTCGTTGCAAGCCTGATCTGTGTTTCAGGACTGGTTTCGGCAAACCGGTTCAGTTCATTGTGGAGCAGGAGATTTCCCCTGGTGCGCCGGAGCAGCCGGTCGATCGCGGAATCAAAATGCAGAAACGAGATCAGCGAGACGACATCCGAAAACGCCTCTGCGAACGGGAAGAAGTCGCTGTCGCGCGACGCGGCGATCGGAAACCCCAACTCGCCCAGACTGATCAAATGCCCGACTTCGTGAGCGATCGTATCCAGATTCAACGCGTAGGGCCGGTCGATGCCGTCGACGCGCGAATAACCGAGCTCGAGAAATCCGTAGCCCGCCTGCGCGTTCTCCCAATCGACCAACGGAACGATCTCGAGGCGCTCGAAGGTTTGGTCGAAGAACCAGCGGACGGGATGTCCAAGGTAGCTCTGCCAGATTCCAAGCACGAAATGCACGCAGGCATAGGCGTGGACCGCAAGAAAGGATCGCGCCTGTGGATCAAGGTGATCGAAATGGCGGTCGGGGCCTGCCTGGACAGGTCCACGCCGCGCGCCGTCGAACGGAGGCAACCATGTTGAGCCGTAAGGCTGCTTGTCGAAGAGAGGATCAGCGACATACATCATCATGTCGCTGGGGCCCTCGCCGATCTCATCAGGCAGTATCGGCAGCCATATACGGTCCGGCTGCTCATAGCCCGGAATAAATGGCGCTTGAGGATATATCCAAAAGCGTGTGCCGACACCTTGTTCGGCGTGCCGATAAGCCTGAGGACGTAGTTCGTCAGCCATAGCATCAACCGAAAGCATTATTGACGCTTTATCAAATTACTTACGAAATATACCTAAGAAACTATCAATATATATTGCAAATCAACTGTATGAATTCAACAATGTTTGGTCAATACCACCCGCTTCTAGATCACGAATAAAAGTATTTGTTGCGCGCCAAGTCCAATCAACGGGAGGCGGGCCGGATACGATGAGACGCGGCGCAATTTGCAAGGCTGCGAGCGCATCGTGCTGTTTTTGGCGGAACATCCCGCCAATTAGTCTATCCGACGCATCGTCCGCCCAGCCGGCCTTTCGCAGTACCGCCTTTAGGATGCGATCGCGAAAGTTCATGTTCCGCGCCGTCTGCGTGAGTTTGCGCCGGTCTTCAGGCGAGATCAGTTTGTCGCGCATAAGCCTGGAGAAAGTTGCCTGAAGATCAATCATCGCATCCGTCAGCGGAAGAAAGCCAAGCTCGGCTGGTGCGGACTGCACCGCCACCGCGTCGTCGGGGGCCAAAGCCCACCGGCGGTACCACCGATAGATCAAGCCGACTCCGATCATGCCGAACTCGTGCAACTCGGCGGCCCTTAGCGCTCCCATGCTGGCGGTTCCGATCATTGTGATCCCCTGAGCCATTGCCCATAGAATTTCCTTGTGACGGACGGCAGGCCGATCCTCGAATTGCCCGTCGATCAAGATCATCGCCAGCGGCCTGAAGGCATGTGCGGCGAGCACAATATCGCCCTGTGCCGCGGGCCGGAGATAGACGGCGTCGAGGACTGGCTGGGCCTCGGCAAGCGGGAGCGTCGGGCCGAGAAACACCAGTATGGGGCCGTCGGTGCGAGATATGTGACCGCTTGTGGACGGGTGATCCATCTGACTACTCACCGAACCGCTGCGAAGGGCTGTGCTGCTGGAAGGATCGTCCTTATGCAGTGAACGCCGCTTTCGCTGTCTGATCCGACCGGCACCGCGAGCACCGGGCCCAATCCCCATACGGCGACCTGCTGGACAAATGAGCCCAGGTCCACGGCGGCAAGATTTTCGATCGTCGCAGGATCTATCGGAGCAACGTCTGCAGCAATGAGCTGGCGCGCCTGGGCGACGAGTGCGTCATTGCCGGAACGGTAGTGCCTCCTGGTCTGGTCGTCGCGTGTGCCGGAGATTGCGGCGGCTCGGGTCACCAGAGCTTCAAGCAAGGCGCCAAAGGCGGCCGCCTCCAGCGTTGGGCCGGCTGCATGGCCCTCGGTTGGGAGGGCAAGTGTCGGTTCACCAGGACCTGTTTCTATCGTCTGGCACCATACGACCGGAACCTCGGTGGGGGACGGCACGTACCAGAAAGCGACGGAAAGCCCGTTTTCGCGGGCAAGATCCAGAAGCCTCTGTGCTTTCCCGCTGAAGGGTGTCGAGGATCGAAGGCGCATACGGTCAAAAAAACCGTGCATGGCGAAGGCCCGCGCCATTGCGTCCCGTTCAATGCATTCGAACAGGCAATGCAGAAACGCCGCGGGCGCACTCACATGGCAGGCAAGACCGGTGGTCGTGCGCAGGAAAACGCCGTCACCAGCCGGCGGCGACTCGGTGTAGCAAGTGTGGACGAGTTCGAGGGGCACAGGCTGTGTTGAGCCCGAAGATACGTCGAGCGCCAAAATCCACGGAATTTGAACTTCCCGCCATTCACCCCGGTAGCTGGGTCGGGCCAGATTTTCAAACAGACCCTGGGGGATTCCGAGTTCCCCGGCAGAAGCAAGAAAGATCCGGTCCGGTGGGATAATTTCGGAAAAGAAGCGTTCGAGCGATTCCATAACAGCGCCGACAGCGGCTTCCGCTACGGAAAGCCCTCTCCCCAGCGCTGTTACCTCTGAAAGAGCGCCCGGGCGAATGGCTTGAACCACGGGCAGCCCGATCCGGTCCAGTCCGGTCAAGTCCCCCAGTCGGGTGATCCGGGCCTTTCGGCACAGGGGTAGAAGCCGCGAAAGGAGGCAGTCCAAATCGTCGTGCGTCGGCGACATCGACAATGGGAATGAATTCGCCGCCGACAGCGCCGAGCGTAATTCCTCTAGGGAACGATCCAATTTTCATTGCCCCCTTGGGAGAGATCAGGCGCAATGCCGAGATCCTTGGCTGACCGGGCAGACCGTTCAAAGAGAGCGACAGCGCCCTGCTCGCTCGCGATTGCCAATGCAAGCTTCACATCCGGAACGATCAGATTCGGATCGACCCTTGTTTGGGCGCGCAGTTCCGCACGGAGACGATAGAGTTCGGCCAGCCAATAGTTATGCCCGGTATCATTGGCTTGACTGATTGCGTAATCCAAGGCCGCAATGGCCTTGTCCAACTTTCCCTCAAGCCCAAGAATTTTGGAGTGCATATAAAGATATATCGGAAGATCACCTATCGATCCAAGCTGTTCCAAGACCTCGAGCCCATTGCAGAATACCTCATGGCCGGGGTCGATATCTTTTTTCAGCTGCGCTCTAGTCCATCCACCAAACAGAAGTGACAGGCCATTGAGGAACTCCATTTCATGCTTTGCCGCAAACTCCCCCATCCGCACGGCAATTTCAGCAAGATGGTCGAAATCCCCGCGATAAAAGGCGGACACTGCTTCGGTATCGAGCGAGTGTGCCTTACTGGGAATATGTCCGATGCTGTCGACAAAGCCGATCATTTCCGCGAGAGCAGCGTCCGACATCGCGGTCTGGCCGACCAGCCACAACGATAGGGCCTTTTGGCCTAACCCGCACACTTTTGCGTCATGTCCACCGAACAGCGTCCGATTAATCCCGGCGCGTTCGGCGTCATAAAGTGCAATGCCAGTCTCGATTGCTTCCAGGGTTTCCTTGTGCCGGCCGAGATTGAAGGCGATCGCCCAAATGGAGTGATTGATCTGTAGCTTGACCTCGGGATCGTCCACCCCTGAAAGCATCTCCCGCACGCGTATGGCGCGATCGTGCATGATGCGAAAATCCGATCCGGTGTACCACCAGCCCCAAAATACCGGGAACCACTCAGCCAGTTCATGGGAGGGACGTTGCCGAGCAATGTTGATACCACGATCGTAGAGTTGCTGCGCTCGCTCGTCCCGAGGGCCGAACTGGCTGGTCAGCAGCGGGCCGAGAGCGGCGATAATCTCAAGTTGGAGGCGTTCACGGGCGTCGATATCATCGATGTTCTCGGTCAGTCGGAGGGCGTGGAAAAGCGTAGATCTCGCTTCCGCCATCGCCGACCGGGCAGCGCTGTCACGTCCCACCCTGGCCAGAATGGCAGCGGCGGTCCGGTAATTGCCCGCGCGCTCGGAATGCCATGCCAGATCTGTGTCTCGTGTGACTGATCCTTCTTCCTTTTGCTGCTCTAGCTGTTTGAACACCCGCTGATGAAAAACCCGCCTGTCGGTATCCCGAAGCGAGCTGTAGGCGGCTTCCCGCAGCAACGCGTGTCGGAACTCATATTCGGTATCCGGCGGCGGCCAAATCTGTCGCAGGACATTTTGGTCGACCAGGAGCGCCAGCAGGGCGGACAGGTTCTCTTCCGGCAGCAGGTCGCCCACCACCTCACGCAACATCGCCAGGTCGAAGCTTCTTCCTATTACGGAGGCGATCTGAGCCACCTTTCGCCCCTCTCCCAAAGCATTCATGCGGGAGAGGAGCAGATCATTGAGCGGCATCGCCGGATCGTCCCAAGCATCCTTTTTCAGCGCCGGGCTGGTCCCGACGCTACGATCCATCCGGAGCCGCCACAGCACCAGTTCCTCGAGAAACAGCGGAATGCCATCGCTGAATTCCGATATGAAGGCCACCTGCTCCGGAGCCGGACTGTCATCGGCTGTCATCTCCCAAAGGGAGGTTGCAAGCGCCTGTGTTTCGGCAGGGCCGAGCCGCCGAAGCGTCAGATCGAGTGCATTGCTCGCGTCCGAAATTGAACGAAGCGAATCGTCGCGCGCCGTAAGAGCGATGAAAACTGGCTTGTCGGTGATCCATATCGACAGGGCTTCAAGCTCGGCAAGGGTTGATGGATCGGCCCAATGGATATCCTCGACTATAAGGCAAACCGGGCCCCTCCTGGCACGGCTCTCGATCGCCGCCTGGATTGCACTTCGTGTGCGCCTCAGAGCTTCCTTCGTTGAC
The DNA here is from genome assembly GCF_009812055.1 of Chelativorans xinjiangensis. Classification (GTDB taxonomy): domain Bacteria; phylum Pseudomonadota; class Alphaproteobacteria; order Rhizobiales; family Rhizobiaceae; genus Chelativorans; species Chelativorans xinjiangense. Next base: position 6,065 of record NZ_WQNH01000066.1, read on the forward strand.
AGCGGCGGATCGTTGCCACCGGATAGAATGATGCCGCTTGCGAAACCCAGCTGTTCGATAGGATCGGAATCCGGCACGCCCAGGCGGCGTACGGCCCGCATGAACACCGAGTTCGGCGGCTGCCGCCAGCGTCGACGACCGGCAAACATGCCCGCAAGCGGCGAAAGCGCCGTACGAGCCCCACTGGGCGTGCACTGGAACAGCCAGGGACGCACCCCCGACGCCTTGAGACGACCGCGGAGATCATGAAGTAATCGGGACTTGCCGATGCCTGATTGCCCACGCACGATCACAATTTGTCCGTGGCCATCGCGGGTGTCGGACCAGCGGTTTATCAGCAGATCGAGTTCGCCACGACGGCCAACCAGCGGTAAAACATGTCTCTGTCTCGCCTCAAAGCGATCGGGTATGCGCCGAGGCATGATCAGTTGCCAAAGAATATCGGCTTCGTTCCGGTCGCGTGCAGGCGAGCGATCCCGGTAGGGCTGGAATTTAAAATAACTGCTGACGCGCGCGCGAAGTCTGTCGCTTATCAGTATACCCGGTATCGGGGCCGCATGACGCATCCTGCGCGCCTTGAGCTCGGCTTGGCCGATAACCCTGGGTCGGTCGTCATCGCTCTCGGTCGAAAAGACCAGCGATACGCTCTCGTCGAGGGCTGCTCTGAATATGAAGCGCTGGTCCGAGCGGCTTGACCAACGGTAGTTCGCGATTGCTTCGCTGAGTTCGTTGGCCGCCGTAACTGCATCGCTGGCGTAATCCTCCGTCTGCCCTTCGACGCCGAAGTAGATCACGCCATGATCCGCGCCAGAAGCGCCAACCAAGCCTAGCCATTCCTCTGCTACCGCACCGATGAGATGGTTTAGATCAGCTATGAGATCCGCGAGAACTCCGGCATCATCTGAATAGTTGGCGGCATCAGAGACGCCTATGATCTCATAACTGAGAGCGACGACCATGCGTTGCTCGATGAGTCTACGCTTTACTTGGGCCGGCGGAAGCTGTGCGGGCTCCGGCGTGGCTACTGACGATGTAGCTGTTTCGTTCAAAGCTGAGCGAATTCCGGGTTCTTTGCTTACCTTTTCGATGACGGACATTGTTTCCGATGAGGGAGCGACGCCGAGCGCGGTCTCGAACAACTCCAACATCGACCTCGCATGCCGCACTGCTTCCCCACGTCGATTGGCTGCAAGCAGGGCGTTCAGCAAGGCACGGTGCGCCTCCTCGGCGAGATCGTCCAACAACACAGCGCGCCGCCCCTCCCGCACGGCTGTTTCCAGGTCACCGCTCGCAAGCGAAGTTTCGGACAGCCTCACGAATACTTCCAAGGCACGCGTCCGGTACCATCCGCGCTGATCGAAAATCCACTGCTCCACATCGCCGTCCCGGATGCGGACGTCGCTGAGAAAATCTCCCCTGTAGAGTTCCGATGCAGCGCGAAGCGATTGCGGGTCGTCACTTCCTAGAAGTGTTTTGAAGGTCAAGGCATCGACCTGGATCAATTCAGGGCGGAGCCACACTTCCTCCCGCTGGGCACCGATCATTGGTTCCGCGACGAATTGCTTTCTCAGCTGGCTCAACGCGGTTCGTAGGTTTTGGCTAGCGCCTCCACCACTCCGCTCGCCCCAAAGGCGCTCCGCCAATACCTCTCGATGGCAACTGTGCGGTATGGCCAGGGCGAGTGAGGCAAGCAGGCAGCGCTGCTTGGCGGACGCGATCGAAACGGGCGTGTCGTCGTGGAGCAGTTCAAAGCCGCCAAGAACACGCAGATAGTAGCTCATGGCGCGAAGCCGCCTGTACGGCGTAACGAACGCAAATCTGGATCGCCCAAGAAAATCTCTCGAAGCCGCAATGACTCCGCCAGAGAAGGCGAATGGGCCGACAATCACGTTCTTAAAGGCAACCCACTCAACATATTAACACAAAAACGTGCAACTGGAACGTCAGCGCTTCTGGCCTGCGAACCGCTGCATGCCAAGATGACGGGATTGCTCTCGACGTACTTTGCTGGCGGCAGCCCACCTCCGTGACGTGATAAGCCGGCAGGCGTTACATGGGGAATTGACCTGCCCGGTCAGCGGAAGCCGCGTCCAAAGGCGCGACGCGCTGCCTTCTCGAGCTCTCAATTTCTTGCACAACAAAAGCAGCAGCCCCGTTCGGGGCTGCTGTTGCGCGTCGAACCGACCGCTAGCGTGCGATTTGGAAGCGCGGGGTGGGCTCGTCGTTCTCATCGCTGGGGCCAAAACCATCCGCAGCCGAGAAGCGGCCGCTCCGGCCAGCACCAGTGGAAAAGCCGTAGGAGCTGTAGGCGCTACCGGTTACGACCGTCCTGTCGACGGAGGGCGCCATCTGGTAGCGCGGAGCAGGCATACTGTTCGCCTCGCTGGGACCCACGCCCCACGCGGCTTCGAAAGCAGCTGCGTTGCCCACACCAAGTGTAGCGAGAACGGATGCGAGAATAGCAAGTTTATTCATTGTAATCTCCTGTGTTTCTGTAAGGAACCGCGGTCAAATTCTTTCTTGATTTGCGTTGCTTGTGACCGCACGGTCTGTTCTACATGTCGAGCGTGCAAGCACCGTTGATCGAGCGTGAGCGATCCGTGAAAAGTGGCGCGGGAGCCGCGAAATGGATAAAGTCAGAAAACGCGCCAGCATCTGGAAATAGGCGACCCTATTCCGCTCGTCACGTCACCGTGAGCGGCTCGCTGCGGGCGACTCCCGGTGCTCCAAGACACGATGGACCCAGAAGCCGTCGAGTCCCGCCTTCTGGATGACGACAAGCGCGAAGCGCCGCCCGGTGCGCGCCTGCGCCTTGTCCTGAAGCTGAGTGCAGTGCGCCAACAGTCCGACGACGTCGCCGCCGCATACCGCATGCTTCGACATCTTCTCGCCACTGGCCGGCGACAGCGACGTGATCAGCCAGCTCGATTTACTCAGCTCCAAAGAAGCAAAGATCGCGCCAAGATCGGTGCGGATAGCGCGCCGCGGGTCGATAGGCTGCAACATGCATGATTGGCCTCCACAGAGTTGTTGGTCAGCAACCCCACTCTTCCAGAGCGCAGGTCGCTACCCACCAACCGGCATGGGATCTTTGTTCATTCGTCCCTGTCTTTTCTTTTGAATAAAAAAAAAGTGCTACGGGTTGAGTTTTTCCATGGGAGGTGGGAGCGTCACGACAATAGAGACTTGTCCGTCGAGTGATACCGCATAGTCAAGAATCTGAGGAAGATTGGCCGATGCTACGTGATCAATCACCAGGCAGTCGATTGGCGGCATTTCTTCCATCGGTCTAGAATGATCAGTTGCGACTTGTTTCATTTGACGACTTTACGGAGGGAGTGCGATGGCCACTCAGATAACCCGTAGGACGTTCCTCGCAGGAAGCGCCGCGACGGGCGTAGCGGTCAATGTCTCCACCCTGACCTCGCCAGCTGAAGCTCGATTGCTGCAGAAGCCTCCTCGTCCCGGCCCCGACTGGCTTGATGCGTCCGGTCAGCCACGATACCGGCTTGATGCCATCGCCAAGGTGACCGGCGAGAAGACCTTCTCCCGCGACTATCGCGCGCAAAATCTCGAAGGGTGGCCGACGCGCTGAGCGGACAAAGCGCGACAGCCTTGTCGGCGGCGCGCAAAGCGTTCTCCGGCCGGGCGCTCTCGGTTCTCAACACGCCGACACCGGCAGAGGCGCTGCTGGACAAGAAAGTCCGCATGGCCGTCGTCAACACCTCTGCCTTCTTCGAATTGGGCGATGATGTGTTCCCGGTCAGGCGCGAGGGCATGCAGGCGGTCGGGGTGATCGGTTACGACACGGTTCATATCCTGACGCGTGATGATAGCGACATTGCGTCGATAAACGATGCAGAGCGCATCGGCGTCGCGCGTGCTGGCGGCGGCTCGGAGCATGTTGCCCGTATCCTCCTGGCCGGATTGGGACATACAGAAGCCGATGTGATTCCAGCTCCCGGTGATGTGGAATCGCCGATCGATGCGCAAATCGACGCTCTGCGAAATGGCGAACTGAATGCGGTCCTGTTCATGGCCGAAATCGGTCATCCGCGCATCGTGCGCGAGATGCAGACGGACGATCTGCGTCTTATCAGACTGCCTGAATGGCAGGAGGGCAACAATCTGATCCGATTCCCGTTCCTGCGGCTGACACGCATCAACGAGGATACCTATCCAAACATGACCGGACCCGTCGACTCGATCGGCGCCCAGGTTGTGCTTGCCGGCCCGGTTCCAGCGGCCGATCCGATCGGAACCGCCGGGCCGGGGAGCGCGGCGGTCGGCGAAGTGCTGCCGCTGACCAGCAAGACCGTAACGGCGCTCAACGAGGCGCTGCCAAGCCGGGAAACGATCGACCCGGCTATCCCCGTCTCGCCGATACTTGCACCCAGGCCAAAGCCGGAACCCGAGCCGATCAATCCGTCGACCGCATATTCGGTGGTCAACTTTCTGGCGATCTGCCTGATGGTCTTTTTCCTGTACCTCTACGTGCGCAAGCAGCCCGTCAGTGTACGCCGCAGGCAGGCCCGCAAATCTGGCGGCGCGTGATACGCACGCTCAACTTGAAAGGCAAAAGCCATGTATCACAGGCTTCTTGTTCCGATCGACGTTCAGCACAACAGCTCATGGCAAAAAGCGCTGCCTGTTGCCGTGGAGTTTTCGCGGATGCTCGACGCTGAGATCAATATTCTAAGCGTCGTGCCGGATTTTCTTGCGGGCATGGACTGGCGCTACGCCATACGCGGCGAGACCGGTGGTTCTGAAGCGTACGACCTGAAGGACCTCATGCGGCTGGCCGAGGAGCGGCTCAAGGACATCTGTGCCAGCAACATCCCGGAAGACCTTGCTCCGAGAATCCTGGTAGACAGCGGCAACCCGTTCGAGCAGATCATCGAAACCGCGGCCGACATCGACGCCGATCTGATTGTCATGGCCGCGTTGAGGAGGTCTCTCAAGGGTTACCTGCTCGGCCCGACAACCGCGCGTGTCGTGCGGCATGCGGACTGCTCGGTCCATGTCGTACGCTATATCGACGAGGATTGATCGCAAATTTGCGCGCGCCTAAGCGCGCTCCGACCCGTGCCCGGAGGTGAAAACCGTAACCTCATCGCTTATTGGCGCGACGGCCACGCGTCAAAGCACGCCAGCGTCCCTGCACCATGGTGGGGAGAAGCTGTTGAAGGCAGAGAGCGCCAAAAACGCGCCTCCGCTCCATGTGGATTTTCGCCCGTCATGCGCACGGCCAGGCCAAGCGATGTGCGAAACAGTCCATAAGCCACTGCCTATGACGCCTATATGATCCTCTATTTTTCTTAATATTTAATACGATATACTTATACCAGCGGTCATGATGATTGACCGACATGCGCCCAGCGCCTCATTCCGATCGAGGTGATGGCTTGTGGACTTGCGAGGAGCTTCTGCCAGGCCTCGCAAGCGGCGTTGATGATCGCCTCATAGGTGTCGAAGACGCGCTTTGAGAGCCAGTTGGCGCGCATGTATGCGGTCGCAATAGTCCCAGTATTCCTCTAGAGCGGTTTTGCCAAATTCGGAGTCGCGAGTTTGCATTGAGTGGCTAGCTCTGATTCCCTGATCGAAGTGATTTGCGGAAGGAGCGACGGATGGCGCGAGCCTATGGGGTGGATTTGCGAAAGCGTGTGGTCGAGGCGATAGAGGAAGGACTGTCCACCCGGGAAGCGGCGCGGCGGTTTTCGATCGGGATATCGACGTCTGGCGCGTGGTATCGCGAGTGGCGATCGAGCGGCAGGCTGGAGCCTGGCCGGCAGGGCAAGCCGAAGCTTTCGAAGCTGGACGCGCACGAGGCGTTCATTCTCGCCCCGGTGGATACCGACGAGCGGGACATCACGCTTGCCGAGATCGCCGAGCGTCTCGAGGCCGAGCGCGGGGTCAAAGCAGGCGTGACGACGGTGCACGAGTTCTTCGCAAAGCGCGGCATCACGTATAAAAAAAGACAGCGCATGCGGTCGAACAGCAGCGCCCGGACGTTCTGGCGGCGCGAGAAGACTGGTTCGACGGACAACTCGATCTCGACCCGAGCCGCCTGATCTTCATCGACGAAAGTGGCCTCAACACAAAGATGGTGCGGCTTCGGGGTCGCTCGCCGCGCGGCGAACGCTGCCGGGCGGCCGTGCCTCACGGGCATTGGAAGTCCACGACCTTCACGGCGGGCTTGCGCCTCGACGGGATCGCCGCTCCCTGGCTTCTCGACGGTGCGATGGATGGCGAAGCGTTTCTGGTCTACCTGCGCCGCGTCCTTGCGCCGACGCTTCAGCCCGGCGACGTCGTCGTGATGGACAACCTCCCGGCTCACAAGGTGGCCGGCGTTCGCGAGATCATCGAGGCCACGGGCGCATGCCTTCGCTATCTTCCGCCCTACTCGCCGGACTTCAATCCAATCGAGATGGCCTTCGCCAAGTTGAAGGCCTTCCTGCGAAAGGTCGCTGCGCGTTCAATTCCAGAGCTGTGGGACGCTGTGCGCCTCGCGATCGATCGCTTCGAACCAAAGGAATGCGAGAACTTCTTCGCCAATGCCGGCTACGATGCGTGACCCAACTTATTCCGAAAACTCTAGCGTTTCGCCCTTGACCGCAAAGACCGGCGTGCCGCTGGCCGCGATCGCCGCCGCGGCGTGATCCTGCGTCGAGAAGATGTTGCACGATGCCCAGCGGACCTCGGCGCCAAGCTCCACCGGCGTCTCGATCAGAACCGCCGTCTGGATCGTCATGTGCAGGGAGCCGGCGATCCGCGCCCCCTTCAGCGGCTTCGACGCTCCGTATTCCGCGCGAAGCGCCATCAGCCCAGGCATCTCCGTCTCCGCAATGTCGAGTTCGCGAAGCCCGTAGTCGGCAAGCGCGATGTCGCGGATCGCGCAATTCTCGGGGGTGAATGTCTCAGGTTTGTTCATGTCTGTTCACCTTTCCGATTGGGGCGTTTCGGTTACTCGGCTGCCTGGGTGGCGCCGAAGGTGCGCCCCAACTCGTCGGCCAGGTCCGTCTTCTCCCAGGAAAAGCCGCCATCGGCGTCCGGCTCGCGCCCGAAATGGCCGTAGGCCGCGGCGCGGGCGTAGATGGGCTTGAGAAGATCCAGATGCTCGCGGATGCCGCGCGGGGTCAGGCGCACCATCTCGCGCAGGACCGACGACAGCTTGTCATTGTCCACGCGTCCCGTACCGAGCATCTCGACATAGAGCGCGACCGGCTCCGGCATGCCGATGGCATAGGCAAGCTGGATCTGACACTTATCGGCGAGGCCCGCGGCCACGACGTTCTTGGCAAGATAGCGGGCGGCATAAGCTGCCGAACGGTCCACCTTGGTCGGATCCTTGCCGGAAAAGGCGCCGCCGCCATGGGGTGCTGCGCCGCCATAGGTGTCGACGATGATTTTGCGGCCGGTGAGGCCGGCGTCGCCGTCCGGCCCGCCGATGACGAAATTGCCGGTCGGGTTCACGATCAGCCGGTCGTCGGGCACTGACCAGCCTTCGGGGAAGACGGCGGCAATATACGGCTTGACGAGTTCGCGCACCTCATCCTGGCTGAGACCCTCGGCATGCTGGGTCGAGACGACGACGGTGTCGAGCCCGACGGGCTTGCCGTTGCGATATTTGAGCGTCACCTGGCTCTTGGCGTCGGGGCCGAACTTGGGCTGCTTGCCCGCCTTCCGGTCCTCGGCCATCAGCCGCAGGATGCGATGCGAGAACTGGATCGGTGCCGGCATCAATTCGTCGGTCTCGTTACAGGCATAGCCGAACATGATGCCCTGATCGCCGGCGCCTTCCTCGCCCTTGTCGCCTTCGTCAACACCCATGGCGATGTCGGCCGACTGCTCGTGCAGCAGGTTGTTGACGGCGCAGGTTTTCCAGGAGAAGCCCTTCTGTTCGTAGCCGATGTCCTTGATCGCCCGGCGCGCGATCTCCTCGACATGCTGGCGCACCTCGTCGGGGCCCCGAACTTCGCCGGCAATGGTGACGTGGTCGGTGGTGGCCAGCGTTTCGCAGGCGACGCGGCAGTTCGGATCTGCGGCCAGATAGGCGTCCAGCACAGCGTCCGAGATTCTGTCGCAGACCTTGTCGGGGTGCCCCTCGGACACGGATTCACTGGTGAAAAGCCAGGTGTTGTCGCTCATCTCGTTCCTCTCTTTTTCGCGTTGGAATGGGTGGTCGTGGTCAGGCGATCTTGCGCTCGGGTTCGTCCCGCGCGCCGCTACGGTCGGGCACGTAGGCGAGGCTCGGCGCCAGCCAGCGTTCGACCTCGGCCAGATCCATGCCCTTGTGCCGGGCATAGTCGGCCACCTGATCGGGGCCGATCCGGCCGATACCGAAATAGCGGGCGCCGGGATGGGCGAAATAGAGGCCGGACACCGCCGAGGCCGGCCACATCGCGCAGCTTTCGGTCAGCTCGATCCCGGTGTGACGGGGCGCATCGAGCATCGAAAAGAGGGTGCGCTTGTCGGTGTGGTCCGGGCAGGCCGGATAGCCGGGCGCGGGGCGGATGCCGCGATACCGTTCGGCGATCAGCGCCTCGTTGTCGAGCGCCTCGTCCGCGGCATAGCCCCACAGCGTGCGGCGCACGCGGGCATGCAGGGCCTCGGCGAAGGCCTCGGCGAGGCGGTCGCCCAGCGCCTGGACCAAGATCGAGTCATAGTCGTTACCCGCCACCTTGAAGCGCTCGGCGAATTCGTGAACCCCGGCACCCGCCGTCACGGCGAAGCCGCCGATCCAGTCGTCAATGCCCTTTGGCGCCACGAAGTCGGCCAAGCACATGTTGGGCCTGTCACCCGACTTGCGGCCCTGCTGGCGAAGCTGCGGCAGGCGTACCGCCTCGGCTCTTCGATCCTCACCCGTCCACACGATCACGTTGTCGCCGTCGCGATTGGCAGGCCAGAGTCCGACCACGCCGCGGGGCATGAACCAGCCCTCGGCCATGATCCGTTTGAGCATCGCCGTGGCGTTGCCGTAAAGCTCGTGCGCCACAGCGCCCCTGTCGGGATCGTCGAGAATGGCGGGGAACTTGCCGCGCATCTCCCAGGTGTCGAAGAAGGGTGTCCAATCGATATAGCCGACCAGCGCTTCGAGCGGCATGTCGTCGATGACGGTCAGACCGGGCGTCTGTGGCGCCGGCGGGGTGTAGCTTTCCCACCCGCCGTTGAAGGCATTCGCGCGGGCCTCGGCGATCGGTATCGTCGGGCGGTCGCCACCGCGGCTGGCCGCCGCGCGTACCCGCTCCTGCACGGCCGCGATCTCGTCCAGATAGTCGGCGCGGGCCGACTTCGACAGCAGGCGCGAGACCACGCCGACCGCCTTCGAGGCGTCGTCGACATGGATCACGCCGTGCTCGTATTCCGGGGCGATCCTCAGCGCGGTGTGCTTCTTCGATGTGGTCGCGCCGCCGATCAAAAGAGAGATGTCGAAACCCTGCCGCTTCATTTCGGCCGCGACTTCGACCATGCGGTCGAGCGAGGGGGTGATGAGGCCTGAAAGCCCGATGATGTCGGCCTTTTCCTCGCGCGCCTTGGCGAGGATGTCCTCGGTCGGGACCATCACGCCCAGATCGACCACGTCGTAGTTGTTGCACTGCAATACGACGCCGACGATGTTCTTGCCAATGTCGTGGACGTCGCCCTTGACGGTGGCCATCAGCACCTTGCCCTTGGCGGAGGTGTCGCCGGACCTCTTCTTCTCCTCCTCCATGTAGGGCAGGAGATGCGCCACGGCGGTCTTCATCACCCGGGCCGATTTCACCACCTGTGGCAGGAACATCTTGCCGGCGCCGAAGAGGTCGCCGACGACGTTCATGCCGTCCATGAGCGGCCCCTCGATCACGTCGAGCGGCTTGTCCGCCCTCAGGCGGCATTCCTCGGTGTCGGCGACGACGAAATCGGTGATCCCGTGGACGAGCGCGTGCTCCAGCCGCTTCTCGACCGGCTGCTCGCGCCACTTGGGGTCTTCCTTCTTCGCCGCCTCGCCCGAGCCCCTGAACTGGTCGGCGATCTCCATAAGCCGCTCGGTCGCGTCGTCGCGTCGGTTCAAAAGCACGTCTTCGACTCGCTCGCGCAGGACGTCTGAGATGTCGTCATAGACGGTGATCTGGCCGGCGTTCACGATGGCCATGTCCAGTCCCAGCGGGATCGCGTGGTAGAGGAAGGCGGAATGCATCGCCTCGCGCACCGCATTGTTGCCGCGGAAGCTGAACGAAACGTTCGACAGTCCGCCCGAAACATGGCAGTGCGGCATCGCCTCCTTGATCATGCGGGTGGCCTCGAAGAAAGCCACCGCATAGTCGTTGTGCTCTTCGATCCCGGTCGCCACGGCGAAGATGTTGGGGTCGAAAATGATGTCCCAGGGGTCGAAGCCGGCCTTCTCGGTGAGAAGGGCGTAGCAGCGCTTGCAGATGTCGAACTTGTGCCGGGCGGTCTCGGCCTGGCCGTTTTCGTCGAAGGCCATGACGACCACGGCGGCGCCGTAGCGGCGGACGGTCCGGGCCTGCTCGAGGAACGCCTCTTCGCCCTCTTTGAGCGAAATCGAGTTGACGACCGAGCGGCCCTGGACGCATTTCAGCCCGGCTTCGATCACCTCGAATTTCGAGCTGTCGATCATCACCGGTACCCGGGAGATGTCGGGCTCCGACGCGATGAGGTTGAGGAAGGTCGTCATCGCCTCGGCCGAGTCGAGCAGCCCCTCGTCCATGTTCACGTCGATGATCTGTGCGCCGTTCTCGACTTGCTGGCGCGCCACGTCCAGCGCGGCGGCATAGTCGCCGCCCATGATCAGCTTCTTGAACTTCGCCGAGCCGGTGACGTTGGTCCGCTCGCCGATATTGATGAAATTCGCGATCCCGGTCATGCGGCGCCCTCATGCCGGGCCTCGACGCCCGATACCTCGAACAGCTCGAGCCCGCTGAGCCGCATCCGCGTCACTTTCGGCGGAACGGCGCGCGGCGCCTTGTTCTTCACCGCCTCGGCGATGGCCGCGATATGCGCAGGCGTGGTGCCGCAGCAGCCGCCGACGACGTTGACAAGGCTGGACTCGGCCCATTCGCCCAGGTGCCGGGCGGTATCCTCGGGCGTCTCGTCGTAGCCGCCCATCTCGTTGGGCAGGCCCGCATTGGGATAGGCGCTGACGCGGGTGTCGGCCACCCGCGACAGCGTGCGGATGTGCTGGCGCATCTCGCCGGCGCCAAGCGCGCAGTTGAGCCCGACGGAGAACGGGCGCGCATGGCTCATCGACGCCCAGAACGCCTCGGGCGTCTGCCCGATCAGCGTGCGGCCCGACCGGTCGGTGATCGTCCCCGAGATCATCAGCGGCGGCACCGCGATACCTTCGTCACGCAGCGATTCGACGGCATGGATCGCGGCCTTGGCGTTCAGCGTGTCGAAGATCGTCTCGATCAGAAGTAGATCCGCTCCCGCCTCGATCAGCGCCCGCGCCGCCTCGCCATAGGCTTGGGCGAGGTCGTCGAAGGTCACGCTCCGGAAACCCGGATCGTTCACGTCGGGGCTGATCGAGGCGGTCTGGTTCGTGGGCCCGATCCCGCCGGCGACCCAGCGCGGCCGGTCGGGCGTGGCCACGGCATCGGCCGCCTCGCGCGCCAGCCGCACGCTCTCGGCGTTCATCTCGGCCACCAGGTGCTGCATGGAATAGTCGGCCTGACTGATGGCGTTGGCGCCGAAGGTGTTGGTGCACAGGATGTCGGCGCCGGCCTCGAGGAAGGCGGCATGGATGCCGCGGATCATCTCGGACGCGGTCAGGCTGAGAAGCTCGTTGTTCCCGCCGACGTCGACAGGGTGATCTTGGAAGCGCTCGCCGCGGTAGACTGCTTCGTCCGGCTTTTCCTGCTGGATCATCGTTCCCATTGCGCCATCGAGCACGAGGATGCGCTCGACGGCGTGCCTTTCGATATCGGCTGTCATTGGCTCCGTCCTTTCATGCGGCTCGGTCGGCGCTGATCCGCGTAGGCATGCCCAGCGCGCGGCAGACCGACAGACTCACATCTGGCTTGTTCAGGGTGTAGATGTGAAAGTCCGTAACGCCCTCGGCCGCAAGACGGCGGCACTGTTCGCTGGCAAGGCTCGCCGCCACCATCGCGCGCATGTCGGGCGCATCGTCCAGCCCGTCGAACATCGCCTCCATCCAGTCGGGGATCGAGGCGCCGCAGCCTTCCGAGAACCGCTTGAGGCTGGCGAAATTGGCGACCGGCATGATACCGGGCACGATCGGCGCCTCAATGCCCGCGGCGCGGGCACGGTCGATAAAGCGCAGGATCGTGTCGGTGTCGAAAACATACTGCGTGATTGCCCGCGACGCGCCCGCGTCGAGCTTGCGCTTGAGGTTGTCAAGGTCGCTTTGCGCGCCGGCCGCTTCGGGATGCACTTCCGGATAGGCGGCAACGGCGATGTCGAAATCGGCCACCCGGCGCAGGCCCGCCACCAGTTCGGCCGCGTCGCGATAGCCGTCGGTGGCGAGGGCCTGGCCCTCGGGCAGGTCGCCGCGCAACGCCACGATCTTGCATACGCCCGCCTCCCACAGGCGCTGCGCTTGGGTGTCGATCTCGGCACGGCTTGCGCCGACGCAGGTCAGGTGATGCGCGACCGGCAGCCCGGTGCGCCGGCGTACCATGTCGACCACGCGCGCTGTTCGGTCGCGCGTCGTTCCGCCGGCGCCGTAGGTGACCGAGAAGTATTGAGGACCGGCGCTGGCGAGCTGGGCGACGGTGCGGCCGAGATTGTCGATGCCCCGCTCGGTTCTCGGCGGGAACAGCTCGAATGAGACGGTGATGGGGTGTTCGGGGAGATGCCCGCCCATGCGGATTGCTCCGTGTTTTTCTCTGTGAGCTTGAAAGCGGCGAGGGGCGGGCGACGGGCGCGCGGCGCGCGCCGCCCGTCCCCCAGATCACGCGGCGGGCTTGCGGAACAGCTGGATGCCCCAGGACAGGTGGCCGTCATCGGCCGCCTTGACCCAGTTCTCCAGGCCAACCGCCATCTTGTCGAGATAGGCTGCCGAAGCGCCGGCCTCGCGCAGCTTGTCGTAGTTGGCGATCAGGTCCTCGCGCACCCGCTCGTAGTGGGTGCGGAGATGATGGGTCATCTCCTCCTGGCGCAGCACCTCGAAGCCGCACGCCTCCGCCGCCTCGCGGTAGAAGCGGAACGAACCGAGGCTGCTGAGCTGCAGCCGGTCATAGACGGGCTGCAGCACGCCCTCGGGCACGTCGTCTGCCTGGCAGGGATCGGTGAAGACGAAATATCCGCCCGGCTTGAGCACGCGCCAGGCTTCGGACAGCACCTTGTCGCGCTGGTCGGAATGCAGAATCGCGTCCTGGCTCCACACCACGTCGTAGCTGGCGTCGGCCTCGGGGATGACCTCGAACACGCCGTGGACGACGCCGATGTTCTTGGCGAGGCCCGCGTGGCGCGTCTTGGCGCGGTTGTAGTCGTTCTGCGTCTCGGAAATGTTCAGGCACGTCGCCGTGCAGCCGTAGTTTCGCACCAGCCGGCGCATCGACCCACCGTAGCCAGCGCCGATATCGAGGATGCGCGTTGACTCGTCGAGGCCTGGAACGACGGCCGCCATGCAATCGACGGCTTCATCGCTCGCGACCCGGATGTCCTTGGTGTTTTCATAGATACCGATATGCAGATCCTCGCCGCCCCAGATGGTGGAATAGAAGGTGTCGGCGTCTTCGCTGTCGTAGTAGCTCTCGGCGATGTCACGCACATCCGTCTCGCCCGGCTCGCGGGCGCCGAGAGGCATCGTCGATTTCTCGGCCACATGGATGAAGAAGTCGGGATTGTTCTCCGCGTAGGTATCCTGAAAGTCACCATAGGTACGCACGCGCTGGAAACCGGCCTCGGACAAGAGACGGCGGACGTAATTCTTGCGGATCGGGTGGAGGTTCAGCGTGTACCGTGCCCCGTCGGGGAAGCTGTAGAGCATCCGCACGAGGCCATCATCGATATGTTCGGGCTCTGCGCTGACCTTGTCGCCGCAATAGTAGTACTTGTGCTTCGAGGAGAAGCCCTCGTCGAGCATGGTGTCGTAGTTGCGTTGGTCGAGGATCAGGACGCCGTCGTGCTTCAGCGCGGCGTAGAATTCGGCGAGCGCGCGGCGGCGGTCCTGCTCCTCGTGCAGATGCGTGAAGGAGTTGCCGAGGCAGATGATGGCGTCGTATTTGCCCTGAATGTCGCGATTGAGCCAGCGCCAGTCGGCCTGCACGGTCTTGAGGATCAGGCCGCGTGCCTGGCCGTTCTCGAACGCCTTGGCGAGCATTGCCGCCGAGCCGTCGGCGGAGGTCACGTTGAAGCCGGCCTCGGTCAGGCGCACCGAGTGGAAGCCGGTGCCGGTCGCCACGTCGAGCACGGTCTCCTTGCCGCGGGCTCTCAGCACGTCGATAAAGAACTGGCCCTCGCTTTCGGCGCGCGCGCGCCAGTCGATCAGCTCGTCCCACTTCTTGACGAAGCTCATCACGTACTCGTTCCGATACCGGTCGGTCTCACGATCCTTAAGCGGGTCGCCGCTGTATACTTGGTCGGTCAGGGTAAGCTCCACGTTCATCGCACTCGAATCGGACATGACGTCTCCTCTCTTCGTTGACGTGTTCGGACCTCCGGGTCGCTCCGACCCGGCTTGCGGCGAATGCAGGCGCCAAAGGCACAATTTCAGATCGGCGGTGGCCGGATGGTCAGCGGGGCGGAAGGCCCACGACGCGGCCCGGAACGTTCCCGCCCCGGAAGATGCTGTCACCACATAGTTCGATTTGCGAAGCGTTCCGCTCCTGGACGCTGCCTAGGAAGACTCGATACAGGAAAGAGATGCCAAAAAACAAGGCCCGTTGACGAAGATTCGTGAAAGTTATGTATTTCGACTCACGAAATAAATTGATTGGCGCGGCGGTGTGACCGGCCCGCACACATCCGTTGTGTATCATCGGATTTCCAGGACAGTCGCAAACACCCCACTGTGCCGCCGTTCTGGCAACGCGGTGGCTCTGCTCAAGGCGCTCGGCTGCTTCGGCGAACGGAACTAACCGAATACGCCAGATGATAGGCGATTACTTCAGCGCTCACGATGCCCTTGCGCCTCTATCACGGGAGGAACTCGTGTCATTATAGCGAGACGGGATGGTGACGCTTCTCGATGTTCGGTCGGAGGAAGAATTTCAATCTCTTCCATCCCCACTGGGCGCTCAATGTCCCTTCGAAGAGATGGAGAAGCGTCTCTGGCAGCTGCCGAAGGAGCAGGAGATCGTGGCCTACCGCAATGGGCCGTACAGCGTTCTTTAGTTCGAGGCCGTCGCGGCCCTACGAGTGAAAGGGTTCCGGGTTGGTCGGCTTGAGGACGGCTTTCCGGGGTGAAAGGCGGTGGGCCTCAAAGTTGAGGCCCTCATGTGAAGGTAAGGGTGTCCGACAGAGGGTTAACAATGGTCGGCCTCAGACGCTCCATCCTTACAGCCCCGTACTTGATGAAGGAAGTAGCCCTCGTCGCGCGCACACGCAGCGAGCGCGACAAACGCGTTGTCTGGACGTCGCCGATGGAGGCGGGCGCACGCTTCTGGAGGCTGCGCCCGATCCTCTGCAGAAGGCGTTCCCAAAACAATTCGAAGCTTTACCCGACTGGCAGTAGGCGATGGTCGTCGCAGCACTTGAGCGGGTGGGCGCGATGCTCAATGCCGGCGCGCTGAGAAGCCTCGAGCCGTTAGATTGTCACTACAGCCTAGTCTAGTGCCCGTCCATAAACGGTAAGCTGCTGAAATTACTGGAGGAATCACCAAATTTCCGCAGGAAAGGCCCGACGGTTTC
>NZ_WQNH01000067.1 GCF_009812055.1 Chelativorans xinjiangensis
TTCGCCTGTTCTGGCTTGTCTCGACGCCTCCGCATCGGCGCGAAGGCTCATCCCCCATGCCATGGCGATAGCGGACGCGCTGAACGCGTCTTCGTCAACTGCGCGCGCCGCCCCTTCGAGATCATCTTCCGCGAACGGCTCGAGCACATAGCCTCGCGCGTCACCGGCATCGAGCTGAAATGGGTGGTCGAGAAGACCGATCACTACAGGCCCTGGACCGGCTATCAGGGCATGTTCAACCAGTTGATGCTGGGCCTCATGGCGCAGGGCTATCTCGAGCGCGAGGTCTTTTGCTGCGGGCCCGAACCCTTCATGCAGGCCGTGCGCGAGGCGCTGGCCGGCCTCGGCTACGACATGGACCGCTACCATCAGGAAAGCTTCCATGCGCCGCTGCCGGAAACCGAGGTCGTGCCCGACAACCAGTTCCCGGACGAGACGAGCGATGCCGTCGTGGAGTTTGCCTCCTCCGGCATCACGGCAAATTGCGCGGAGACCGACACAATCCTGGCCGCCGCCCGTACGGCGGGTCTGGTGATCCCCTCGGGTTGCACCATGGGGATATGCGGAACCTGCAAGATTCGCAAAACGGAAGGCCAGGTGCACATGGTGCACAATGGCGGCATCACCGACGAGGATATCGACGACGGCTATATCCTCGCCTGTTGTTCCAACCCGATCAGCCGCGTGACGGTAGAAGTGTAGCAAATAGACCAGGTCACCCGATGAAACAGCAGATGGAAGCCAGAATACCGGCTCCAATCTCGATCGTTTCCGTCTCGTCCGGGGGCGCCTGTCCTGTTACGGCGCCCGGAAGATGCACGCCCAGTTCTGCCAGTCGGTGGAGATGGTCCCCCACACGCTCTACGAAATCGGGATCGACGGCATCGGGTGCAATCGCCATGACGGTCAGTCCGACATTCGGACGCCGGTGGCCGGACCGGAAGTTTCCCGCATCGAGAGACCACGAAGCCCCGGCGAGGCCCGCCGACAGGACTTCGACCAGCAGGGCGATATTCGCCCCTTTATAACCGCCGAAGGGTAGCAAAGCGCCAAGCATGGCTTCTGCCGGATCGGTCGTTGGGGCACCTTGATCGTCGATGGCCCACCCGGCGGGAATGGAAGTCTTTTTGGCCGCCGCCCGGAGGATGTTCACGAAGGCGGTTGCGCTGGTGGCTTGATCGATGATCAGCGGAGCCTGCGGCGCCGGCAGGGGAGCGCCGAAGGCAAGCGGATTCGTGCCAAATACGGGCTTTCTACCACCCGCCACATCCGCACGAACATCCGCGTCAAGGCGTCGAGGCGCTGCTAGTCGGCTTGTCTCACCTCGGCCAGGATTTCGGGCGACTGGAGCGCCCAGCTCCTGACGGCAAATTCGAACTTCAAATCGAAGACTTCGCTGTCCAGCCAGCAGTCAAAGACGTTCAGCATCGCCTCGGCGAGCGTCTCAGCATATGCATCGGCCCGCTTGATAAGATTACCCGTGTTCTTCTCGCGCCACCGCGAGATCAGGGCATCAAGCAATTCCTCGCGATCCTTGAAGAACCAGTAGAAGCTCGTCCGCGACAGATTGAGCTTCTTTGCCAGCGGCATGATCTTGACGGCATCAACGCCGGATTCCAGCAGGGTCTCGTAGGCAGCGCCCAGCCAGAGGTCCGGAGAGCCGCGCCACCCGCTATCCTTTAAAGTCTGCTCCATGGATCGCTCCTAACAAATTAACGCGGCTCGCTGAACGCCTTTAAATTGGAGCCAGGCAGATGTCGAACGACCCACTCCTTCAGCCCTTTCAGCTCAAGCACCTGACGCTGCGCAACCGCATCATCATGACGTCTCATGAGCCGGCCTATCCGGAAAGACGGCATGCCCAAGGAGCGCTACCGCGCCTATCATGCGGAGCGCGCGAAGGGCGGGGTCGCGATGACGATGATGGCGGGCTCGGCGGCCGTCTCGAAAGACAGCCCGCCGGTCTTCAACAATCTCCTCGTCCACAAGGACGAGGTGGTGCCGTGGATGAAGGACCTGACCGATGCGGTCCACGAAGAGGGCGCTGCGGTGATGATTCAGCTCACCCATCTCGGCCGCCGGACGCGCTGGGACAATGCGGCATGGACGGCATTGAGCTGCAGGCTTACGGCCATCTCATGGACCAGTTCTGGTCGCCCCTGACGAACGAGCTCGATGGTCCCTATGGCGGCTCTCTCGACAACAGGTTGCGCTTCAGCTTCGACGTCCTGAAGGAGATTCGTAAGCGTGTCGGTCCCGGCTTCATTGTCGGTGTTCGCTATACGGGTGACGAGATGCTCGAGGGCGGCCTTGCCAAGGAGGACGGCCTGGAAATCTCCAAGCGCCTCAAGGACAGCGACTTGGTCGACTTCCTCAACGTCGTCAGGGGGCACATCGACACCGATGCCGGCCTGACCGACGTCATTCCGATCCAAGGCATGGCCAATTCACCTCATCTCGATTTTGCCGGCGAGATTCGCGCTGCCACCAATTTCCCGACCTTCCATGCGGCCAAGATTCCGGACGTGGCGACCGCGCGCCACGCCATTGCCTCGGGTAAACTCGACATGGTCGGCATGACCCGCGCTCACATGACCGATCCCCACATCGTGCGGAAGATCATCGAAAAGCGCGAGGACGACATTCGGCCCTGCGTGGGCGCGAACTACTGCCTCGACCGTATCAATCAAGGCGGGGCCGCCTACAGTATCCACAACGCGGCGACGGGGCGCGAAAGCACCATGCCGCATGAAATTTCCGGGGCCGATGCAAGAAAGAAAATTGTCATCATCGGCGCGGGACCGGCCGGCATGGAGGCTGCCCGGGTGGCTGCAGAGCGCGGCCACGAGGTGGTCGTCTTTGAAGCGGCGAACGACCCTGGCGGTCAAGTTCGCCTGACGGCGCAGAGCCATCGCCGCGCAGAGATGATCAGCATCATCGACGGCGCATGGCGCAGTGCGAGAAGCACACTTCAACACGTGGGCCGAAGCCGAGACCGTCCGGGAAGAAAAGCCCGATGTCGTCATCATCGCGACGGGCGGTCTGCCCCACACCGAGGTGCTGTCCGAGGGCAACGCGTTCGTCGTTTCCTCCTGGGACATCATCTCTGGCGATGTGAAGCCCCGGCACCAATGTTCTCGTCTTCGATGACGCCGGCGATCACGCCGGCCTGCAGGCTGCCGAAATCCTCGCCAATGCCGGGGCGAAGGTCGAGATCATGACGCCCGATCGCTCCTTCGCGCCCGAGGTCATGGCCATGAGCCTCGTACCCTATATGCGCTCGCTTCAAAAGCTGGATGTCACCTTCACGGTCACCTACCGCCTCGAAGCGGTCGAGAAGGACGGCAATCAGCCGATCGCCCATGTCGGCAGTGACTATGGAGGTGTCGCGAAGCGGCGCGCCTTCGATCAAGTGGTGATCAACCACGGCACGATCCCGCTGGATGAGCTTTACTTCGACCTCAAGCCGGCATCCACCAACCTCGGCGAGATGTCGCATGAGCAGCTTATCGCCGGTGTTCCGCAGTCGGTCGCCCGCAACAGCCAAGGTGAATTCCAGCTTTTCCGGATCGGCGATGCCGTCTCCGCGCGCAACACGCATGCCGCAATCTACGACGCGCTGCGATTGCTCAAGGATATCTGATCTTCAGGTAAGGGGCGCGCCTGAACCTGACCGCCGTGGAATGAACTGAGCCGAGCCGGATGGCCGGCTCCTCTGGCGCAACTTGGCCGTTGGTCCATGAGATCGGAATACCCACGGTGGCATTGCGGGTAGCAAGCTGTAGTGCCCCCCGGTTCTGAGACACGAAAAGGGTAACAGTTCTCCCGTAAGGAGAGCTGATGAGAAAAGAGGTTCCGGGCGGCGGTTCAGTCGCGGAAGCGGAACTCGAGAGGTGCGTGTCAGTCTAGCCCATGACCTCCTGGATGACGGTATGCAGGCGATCCAATCGCAGGTTAAGGGGGACCTTCCACCCGCCGCATGGCGGGAGGCTCGAAATCGCCGAGGGCGACCTTGAGGTGGGCAACGCGGTCATGCGGCCTTCCTGTCAGCAGCACCATGGGTTTGGCCCCAGGCTCATGGCAGCAGGTCCGGCAGGCGCGACACGGGTGTGTTGGGCAAGCGGACGAGGACATCGGCCAGCCAGGCCTGTGAGTCGATGCCGTTGAGCTTTGCCGTCATGGTCATGGGTGTACGTGAAGGCAGCGCGGTGGCCTCCGCGTTCAGAGCCGGCGAAGAGCCATAACTTTCGGCCAAGGGCAACGCCCCTGAGGGATATTTCCGCGGCATTGTTGGTTGGAACGGAAATGAAGCCGGCAGCAGGCCGGCGCCGATCCAGTCTCAGCGTCTTACTGGCGACACTCGAAGCTGGTCGCCGATTGCTGGTCGCCTTCTCCCGTATAATGGGCGTAGGTCGGATAGGGACACAGCGGCCGTTCGCGGTCTGGGAAAGCCTGACCGGTCGCAACGACCTCGGCCGGGCGCATTGCCGTTCTCCACCCAGTTCACCAGCTTGCTCAGCATGTCGAACTGGTCAAGCCCTTCGCCGCCGCGGCAATGAGCCATTCCCGGCACCAGATAGAGCCGCGCCCACTCCTGTGTCGGCACGCGCACGAGGTCACCTTGCTCATATATGGCTTCATCTGGGACATCGCCCGTCATACGCCGGCACCGGTTCCAAGGTAGGTCTGCCGCTGACGTCGGTAGCGCATGCGCTCTCGGAGGAGCGGACGAACGGAAAGGAGAGAATCGCATCGTTGACATCACGACTTGGCAGGCGTGCTGCGCGTTCCGATTGACGCGGACAATCCTCGAGATAGCCCTGGGGGCAGAATCTGTCGACGCCCGTTTTGGAGCCGGAGGAACGTCCACGACGGAAAAGGGTCGTGCGGGAGCCAATCCGCGGATGAGAGTTTGATCAATCGTCGTCGGCAACAGGCGCGCAGCACACCCGCCAAGTCGCTCACTCCCAGCTTGCACCGGACTTTGTTCCGGTGTCAGAATAGCCGTGCGCACATTCAGACGAGACCATCATGAGAGAGAGCTATAGCGTAGACATAGTTCTCATCGCTATCCTGCACGGCCCGCCACCCTACGCCCTTCGGGCTTCGGGTGGCAGGCCGTCTGACCCTCCTAACCTACCGCCGCGGCAATTCGATCCCGTTCTCGCTGAGCATGCGTGCCACGTGCGTGGTCTCTCCGCTTGCCATCGAGGCGTTGGCGGCGATGCCGGTCAGGATCGACCACGCGCCGTCGACATGCGTCGAGCCGCGCCCGTAGCGGTCTTCTTCCATGCTGTCGGGGCTGAACAGATAGCCCAGCATGACCGGGTCGGCGCCGCCGTGGTCGCCCACGCCGGTCCACACGTCGAGCTTCCGCGGGCTTTCGCCCGCCACGTGAAGCACGGTGGTCATGGCGTCCTCGACCGGCCTTTCCCGCTTGCCGCCGAAAACGCCGTGCACCTCCACGTGGCGATGGACGAGCTCGCCCTTGGTGCCGTGGAAACGCACCTCAAGCCCCTCCCATGGGCTGTAGGCGCACAGCGTGTAGTTGAGCATGGCGCCGCTTTCGTATCCGACCTGCACCTGCATCGTGTCCTCGATGGTGATGTCGTCGTCGAAGACGCACCGGTCGCGGAAATAACCGTCGATATCCTCCGCCTCGAGATAGATCTGGCGCAGCGCCTCGTCGGCGGCGAGATCGAGCTGGAAGTCGCAGCGCTCGGCGGCCGGGCAGTCGTGGCAGCGCGCGCCGCGATCGTCGAGCCCCAGAAGCTCCGCCGTCTCCGGCCGGTAGAAGGCGCGCCGCCCCTGCGCCGAGACGGCGCTGGGGGAGGAATCGAGCCACCAGTTGACCAGATCGAAGTGGTGTGTGGACTTGTGCACCAGAAGGCCGCCGGACTTGTCCTTGTAGCGGTGCCAGCGGCGGAAATAGTCGGCGCCGTGAACCCGGTCGAGATGCCAGCTGAAGTCGACGGCGGTGATCGTGCCGATGGCGCCCGACTGCAACATGTCCTTGATCTGCGTGCGCGCCGGCGTGTAGCGGTAGTTGAAGGTGACGACGACCGAGCGCCCGGTTTCCTTCTGCGCGTCGAGGATCGCCTTGAGCCTGCCGAGATCC
The DNA here is from genome assembly GCF_009812055.1 of Chelativorans xinjiangensis. GTDB lineage: Bacteria > Pseudomonadota > Alphaproteobacteria > Rhizobiales > Rhizobiaceae > Chelativorans > Chelativorans xinjiangense. The sequence continues at coordinate 6,119 of NZ_WQNH01000067.1, forward strand.
GTCGTCATCGGCTTTTCCGTCATCACGTCGCAACCGGCCCGCATGGCCGCGACGATATATTCGTGGTGCAGATAGTCCGGCACGGTCACGACCACCGCATCCGGCTTCTGCTCGTCCAGCATCTGCATGAACTGCGGCGCCTTGTAGGTGGCGATGCCGTTGCCGCTCTGATCGGGGATGGCGGACGCCGAAAGCGCCAGCCGCCTGTCGTTCGTGTCGCACAGGCCGACCAGCTCGTTCTGTCCGCCATAGGTTTCGGTGATGGCGCGCCGGAACATCTGGTGTCGCGCGCCAGTGCCTACGATTGCATATTTCAAGAAACGAGCTCCCGGTCGAGAATTGGAACAGACGCGCCGCCGGCATCGCCGCCACGGGCGGCGTAGATCATCACCGTTCGGCGGCGATTGTAAAGATCGGTCAGTCAGGCAACCGCCCGTACCGGGCAAGCTCGCGCAATCGTGAGCGCTCCTCGCCTTCACAGAACCAAGGCGCGGCGATATGGTCCGCTTCGCCGGCAAAATGCAGCAGATGCCACGCCGGCGAAGGAGGAGTTTTCCATGTTGCGTTCTATCATTCTCGCATTGTCGCTGCTTGCCTTTCCGGTGACGGCCCTCGCCAATCAATGTCCCGCCCTCATGGCGGAGGTTGACGCGGCGCTGGAGACGGCCGATCTCTCGGACGAGGATAGGGCAAGGGTCATGGAGCTGCGCACGCAGGGTGAGCAGCAGCACCAGGCCGGCGACCATGCCGCATCCGAAGCGTCGCTGGCGGAAGCCAAGACGCTGCTCGGAATCTGAAGTCCCGGCGCGCGCTTCTGAAGCGAAGCGCGCGCCCGCTTTTCAAATCGCCGCACCTCGGCCACATTGGCGGCATGCAGTTCGCCGCCCGCCGCTTCGCCTTTCTCTCCGTCCCCACCACACCGTTCACAGCCTTCGTCCTGTGCGGGCCGGCCTTCGCGCATGCCTCGGAGCGGGGACATGTGCTTCTTCTGCCGACGCAATATTACGCGATGGGTGGGGCGCTGGCGGTGGTGGCAAGCTTCCTCGTGCTCGCCTTCCTGCCTCCGCGAACCGTGGCGCGGCTGGGCGAAAGGCGCCTGCCGCTTGCCAACCTGCGGGTAGACGGGCGCGCCGCCGCCAGCCTTCTTTCCTTCCTTTTCTTCGCGCTCCTCCTTTATGCCGGCGTATCCGGCAGCCGCGATCCGCTCGCCAACCCGCTGCCGCTCACGGTGTGGACGCTTCTGTGGGTAGGGCTCACCCTCGCCCATGGCCTGTTCGGAAATCTCTGGGCGTGGCTCAATCCCTGGTACGGGCCGTGGACGCTCTTCGCCCGCTTGGCGGGCCGGAAGGACGGATGGTTCCACCTTCCCGGGAAGCTCGGCTACAAGCCGGCCCTGCTTCTCCTTTTCGCCTTTGCCTGGTTCGAGCTGATCGATACCGCGCCGGACGACCCGGCGCGGCTGGCCGCCGCCGCTCTTGCCTACTGGCTCTTCGCCTTCGCCGGCATCTGCCTTTTCGGCTTTGATGCCTGGACGGGGCGCATGGAGTTCCTCTCTGTCTTCTTCCGCATGCTCTCCCGGCTTTCTCTCTTCGAGGCCCGCCAGACGCCGAAGGGCTTCCGCCTCTCCCTCGGCTTGCCAGGCGGCAAGCTCATGGATGCGCAACCCTTGCCGCCAAGCGGCATCGCCTTTCTTCTCCTGGCGCTCGCCACCGTCTCCTTCGACGGTCTCATGCGCACCTTCTTCTGGCTCGGCCTGATCGGCATCAACCCACTGGCCTTCCCCGGCCGCTCCGCGGTGATCTGGCAGAACACGTTCGGCCTCCTCGCCGTCTTCCTCTGCCTCGGCACCGCCTTCGCGCTTACCACATGGGTGGGCGAGCGCTTGGCCGGCGGACGCGAGTGGAGACGGGCGGCGGGCCTTCTCGTTTGGTCCATCGCGCCCATCGCGCTCGCCTATCACTTCTCCCACTACCTGGCGGCCCTTCTGGTCAACGGCCAGTATGCGCTGGCCGCCATGTCCGACCCCTTTTTCAAGGGCTGGAACCTTTTCGGCACGTCGATCGCCCATGTCGAGGCGGGCGTGGTGCTGGGTGCCCGCGCCGCCTGGACGATCTGGAACGCCCAGGCCGCGGCCATCGTCGCCGGCCACATCCTGGCGGTCGCTCTCGCCCATGCCATCGCCTACCGGCTCCACGGCTCGGCCCGCCGCGCCAGCCTGAGCCAGATCCCCATGACCGCCCTCATGATCGGCTATACGGTCTTCGGCCTGTGGCTTCTCTCGACGCCGACAGCCGGATAGGATGCGCCGAACTCCGCTTGTGCGATGCCGTATTGCCGAAAGGCGCGATTGGTGATTTAGTTTGTACACAAGTGATTTTCGGCAACAAGAAACGTCGCTCAAAACAGCCTGGACACTTGGCCACGACAGCCGATGAAGGGGAACGGCATGAGGGAAGATCGCAATACCAATATCCTTTCGGGTAACGGGCTCACCCGCAGGACGACGCTCAAGGGCCTCGGCGCCGCCGCCGGCCTGATGGCCGCGCCCGGCTTCACGCGCTTTGCCCAGGCGCAGTCCTCCGAGCCAATCAGGATCGGTTTCCAGTGCCACCGCACCGGCATCGGCGCCGCCTATGGCCGCTGGTACGAGCGCGTGACCAACGCCGCCGCCAAGCTCATCAACGACGAGGGCGGCATCAACGGGCGGCCGCTGGAGATCGTCATCGAGGACGACGGCACCGACCCGGCGCGCGGCTCCGAAGTGGTGCAGAAATTCGCCAACCAGCATAAGGTCGATCTCGTCTACGGCACGCTCTTCTCGCACGTCGTCGTCGGCTCCGCCCCGATGGCGGGTGAGTTGAAGATCCCTTATTACGTGGTGAGCGAAGGCTATCACGTCGCCTCCGGCAAGCTGAACCGCTACTGCGTGCAGCCGGGCATCACCGACGTGAAGGCGCAGGTGCGCTCCGTCGCCCCGTGGATTGCCGGCAACCTCGGCAAGAAGGTTACACTGGTCTATCCCGACTATGCCTTCGGCCATGACCATCGCGACTTCTTCGAGCCGGCGATTGCGGCCCAGGGCGGCGAGGTGGTCGCCAAGGTGCCGATCCCGCCGACGGAGACCTCCTTTACCCGCTATTTCCCGCAGATCCCGCGCGACACGGACGTGATTTATCATGTCATGGTCGGCCCGGCGGTGCTCACCTTCGTCAAGGAGATGGGCGAGTTCTTCGGCACCGGCGGACCGCAGCTCTTCGGCTTCATCGATTCGCTGGAAGCCGTCGACATCAACAGCCCCGGCCTCGAATTCCTCGAGGGCAGCCATTTCTGGGAAGGCATGCCGCGCTACGCGCAAGCCGACCAGCCCGACCACGTCTCCTTCTACCGCGAGACCGTCGGCATCGACGAGAACGGCGCGAGCCTCAACGACCCGCAGGATGTCTCCACCGCCGCCCACATGTTCGGCTGCTGGGAGACGCTCCACGTCATCAAGGCCGCCATGGAGGCCGCCGACTACCAGGGACCGGGCGACCGCGCCAAGCTGATCGAGGCCACAGAGGCCATGAGCGAGATGGAAGCCGGTCGGGAGCACCCGCAGGGCCGGAAGGTCTTCAACGGCAAGATCCACCAGGTCTTCGGCGAGCAGAGCATCAGCCAGGTGAAGGACGGCAAGCTGGAGGTGGTGCACCGGACGTCGATCGACGACGGGCTGTACGAGCCGGAAGCCGATTATACGGCGATGTCGTTTTAAGAAATTCGCCTTGGCGCCCGTCGTGCCCCCCTCTGGCCTGCCGGCTATCTCCACCGCAAGGGGGGAGATTGGCTGGCCGCATCACCGGTGCCTTCATGGCAACTTTGCCGCTGCAGACGGAGAGCCGGTGCGGGCTAGTCTCCCCCCTTGCGGGGGAGATAGCCGGCAGGCCAAAGGGGCGCGCGACAGGGCGCCTGCCTCTATCGGATAATCCATGGCCTTCGGACCCTACCTCCTCCTCGCCACACTTGAAGGTCTCGTCACCGCGGCGGTGCTGGCCCTGATGGCGCTCGGCCTCTCGCTGGTCTTCGGCGTCATGCGCGTGGTCAACGTCGCCCATGGCGAGTTCTACATGCTGGGCGCCGTCCTCGCCTGGTGGTTTGCCAGCCTCGTGACCGGCCACCCGGCCATCGGCTTCCTCCTCGCCCTCGTCCTCAGCCCACTGGTCGTCGCGGCGATAGCCTTCGTCGCCGAGCGCCTGGTGCTGAGCCGGCTCAATTACGAGCCGGAAGCCACCATCGTCGCAACCATCGGCCTCCTCTACATCATCCAGCAGCTCGCGCTCACCTTCTACGGCCCGGAGGCGCGGCCGGTGCAGGCGCCCTTCGACATGCGCATCAGCCTGCCCTGGTTCGGCTACTCGGCCTACAAGCTGGCCGTCATCGCCGCCTCCATCCTCATGATGCTCGCCACATGGTTCGCGCTCACGCGCACGAAGATCGGCCTCGTCATGCGCGCCACCCAGTACGACCGCGAGACGGCACAGGCCTTCGGCATCCCCGTCGGCCGCGTCTATGCCGGCGTCTTCGCGCTAGGCGCGGCACTTGCGGCCGTCGCCGCGGTCCTCATCGTTCCCATCCAGCAGGCCCACTACCTGATGGGCCTCGACCCGCTGCTTCTGTCCTTCATCGTCGTCATCATCGGCGGGCTCGGCTCGCTGCGCGGCACGGTGGTCGCGGCGATCCTCATCGGCCTTTCGGACGGCATCATCTCCATGTTCTTTTCGCCCACGCTTGCCAAGATGCTGGCCACACTCCTGGTCGCCCTGGTGCTGGTCTTCCGCCCCCAGGGCCTGTTCGGGACGGTGGCGCGATGACGAATGCAAAAAGCCTCTGGCTCCACGCAGCCGTTATCCTGCTGCTCTTCGCCCTCAACTTCCTGCTGCCGGAATACCACCGCGGCATCTTCTCCCGCGTCATGGTGCTGGCCGTCTTCGCCATGGGCTACAACCTGGCCTTCGGCTACACCGGGCTTTTGAGCCTCGGCCACGCCATGTTCTTCGCCGCCGGCCTCTACGGTGCCGGCCTCACCGTCTACCATCTCGGCTGGAGCATCTGGCCGGCCCTCGGCGCCGGCCTTCTCGCCGGCACACTTCTCGCGCTCGTCGTCGGCTTTCTGGCGCTGAGGACGACGGGCGTCGCCTTCATGATCGTCACGCTCATGTTCGCCCAGGTCTTCTACCTGACCACCCTCTACTTCACGACCTATACGCGCGGCGAGGAAGGCCTGGTCCTGCCGCAGGCGATGCGCACGCTCGCCCTGCCCGGCGCGAGCTTCAGCCTCACCGACCCGGCCACCCGCTATATGGCCGCACTGGCGCTCCTCACCATCGTCCTTGGCCTCACCCTCATCCTCGTCCGCTCGCCTTATGGCCGGGCGCTGATAGCCATCCGCGAGAACGAGGAGCGCATGCGCATGCTGGGCTACGACGTCTTTGCCAACAAGCTCGCTTCCGTGGTGATCTCCGGCCTCATCTGCGCCGCCGCGGGCGCCGCCTACGCCGTCCTCTTCGGCTATGTCGGTTCCGGCTTCGCTTCCATCCAGTATTCCATCCTGCCGCTGCTCTGGGTTCTTCTCGGCGGCGGCGCGACCACGCTGGGGCCCCTTATCGGCACGTTGTTCATGTTCTACATCATCGACACGGCGTCGGATTACACCACCGCGTATCTGCTGGTCGTCGGCCTCGCTCTCATCCTGCTCATCCTCTATTTCCCGAAGGGCATCGCCGGCACGGTGCGCGAAAGGTGGCTGCCATGGCTGCCGTGACGCCGCTTCTTTCCACGCGGGGCCTCAGCCGCTCCTTCGGCGGCCTGAAGGCGGTACGGGAGGTGGACTTCGCCCTGCCGGAGGGGCAGATCCGCGCTATCATCGGCCCCAACGGCGCCGGCAAGACCACCTTCGTCAGCCTCGTCTGCGGCCGCATCCTGCCGTCCTCGGGCAGCGTCGTCTTCGACGGCCGCGACGTCTCGCGCCTGCCCGCCCACAAGCGTGTGCGCGCCGGCATCGCCTACACCTTCCAGATCACCAGCATCTTTTCCAACCTCACGGTCTTCGACAACGTGGCGCTCGCCGCGCAGCGCCACCTGCTCGACGACAGGCAAGCGCGCCCGACGGCGCGGGCGCTCGAGGAAGACGGTATGGCGGCGCTGGAGAAGACGGGGCTTGCAGACTTTGCGGAAAGGCGCGCCGGCAACCTCGCCTACGGCCACCAGCGGCTTCTCGAGGTGGCCATGGGCCTGGCGCTGAAGCCGCGCCTCCTCATCCTCGACGAGCCGACCCAGGGCCTTTCCGACGGCGAGATCGACAGCTTCGTCGCCCTGGTGCGCGAGATCGGCCGGGAAGCCACGGTCCTCCTCATAGAACACAACATGGACGTGGTGATGGCGCTGGCCGAGCGCATCACCGTCATGGACCAGGGCTGCATCCTCGCCGAGGGCACACCGGAAGAGATCCGCGCCGACAAGGCCGTCCAGCAGGCATATCTGGGAGGCTGACGATGGCGACAGCGCTGAAACTCGACCGGATCGACTGCTTCTACGGCGACGTGCAGGTCCTGCGCGGCCTCTCGCTCGAACTCTGTGAGGGAGAGGTCCACTGCCTGCTCGGCCGCAACGGCGCCGGCAAGACCACGGCCTTGAAGGCCGTCATGGGCATTTTGCCCGTGCGCGCCGGCAGCATCCTGAAAGGCGAAATGGAGCTGTCGCGCCTGGCCGCCCACGAAGTACCCAAGGCAGGCGTTGCCTACGTGCCGCAGGGCCGCCGCCTCTTCGCCGAGCTCACCGTCGCCGAAAACCTCGAAATCGGCCTCATGGCCCGCAACAAGGGCGAAGCCACGCGCGAGCATGTGCTCGGCCTCTTCCCCATCCTGCGCGAGCGGCTGAGACAGCGCTCCGGCACCCTTTCCGGCGGCGAGCAGCAGATGCTCGCCATGGCCCGCGCGCTCTGCCTGGAGCCCGACGTGCTCCTCCTCGACGAGCCGACAGAGGGCCTGATGCCCTCCATGATCGCCCGTATCCGCGAGACCGTTTCCGCCCTGCGCGAGCACGGCGTCTCCACCATCCTTGTCGAGCAGCGGGTGGATGCCGTCCTCCCCGTCGCCGACCGCGTCTCCTTCATCGAGAACGGGCAGAACCGTGAGACGGTGGAGGTGGAGCGGCTGCGCGAGGACCCGGAGATGGTGCACCGGTATGTGGGGGTGGGGTAGGGCCTGGGGCCAGATGAGAATAGGTCGGACCACCCCTTCGGCCGGGATGATGCGCGGTTGGTGACCCGATCTGAATTCATCCTGGTCTAAGCGAGTCCCACCCCCGCCTCCCGCATCCGCTGCGTCATCGCCGCCATCGAACCGCCGAGATCGATCCCACGGCAGGCCCCCAGGATCACCGTCGCCTCGAACCCCTGGCGCCGCGCGTCGAGCGCCGAGAAGGCCACGCAGAAATCCGTGGCGAGCCCGGCGAGCGTCACCCTGGCGATGCCGCGCTCACGCAGATAGCCGGTGAGCCCCGTGGGCGTTTCGTGGTCGTTCTCGAAGAAAGCCGAATAGCTGTCGATTTCCTTGCGGAACCCCTTGCGGATGACGAGCTCCGCCTTGGTCCATTCGAGCCCCTCACGGAACGCCGCGCCCTTCGTCCCCTGCACGCAGTGGTCCGGCCACAGCGTCTGCTCGCCATAGGGCATTTCGATTGTCTCGAAGGGCGCCTTGCCCGGATGCGAGGAGGCGAAGCTGGAGTGGCCGGCCGGGTGCCAGTCCTGCGTCAGAACCACATGGTCGAAGCGCTGGATCAGCCGGTTGATCACCGGCACCACCTCGTCCCCCGCTTCCACGGCCAGCGCCCCGCCGGGGCAGAAATCGTTCTGAACGTCGATGACGATAAGCGCCTCGTCGGCCATGCCGCGTCTCCGTTTGCGTGGTTCCTCCCGCAACCTAGCCCAATGTTCCCCTTTGACAAGCCGGCCGCGAGGTATATCATTTGTACACGAACGAATTCCGCGCCCACACGAACGACAAGAGAAGGCGCGACGGGGAACGAGGCAGGCAGGCGGGCATGGCGACACGCTACGCGAAACCGACCGACCTTGAAGAAGCGCTCCGGCTTTTGGACGAGGCGCGGTGGACGATCCTCGCCGGCGGCACGGATTTCTATCCCGCGCTCGGCAGCGCGCCGCTGCGTGACAACGTGCTCGACATTAACGGCCTCGCCGCCCTGAAGGGCATCGTGGACATTGAGAGCCACATCGTCATCGGCGCCCGCACCACCTGGACCGAAGTTCTCCGCCATCCTCTGCCGCCCGCCTTCGATGCGCTGAAGCTGGCCGCGCGCGAGGTGGGCTCGATCCAGATCCAGAACAGCGGCACCGTCGCCGGCAATCTCTGCAACGCCTCGCCCGCCGCCGACGGCGTACCGCCGCTACTCATCCTCGATGCGGAGGTGGAAATCCACTCGGTGAAGGAGACCCGAACCCTGCCGCTGAAAGACTTCATCCTCGGCAACCGGAAGACGGCGCGTGGGCCCGGCGAAATGGTCACCGCCGTCCGCATCCCCCGGCACGCGGCCACCGGCGCGTCCGGCTTCGTCAAGCTCGGCGCCCGCCGCTACCTGGTCATCTCAATTGCCATGGCGGCTGCGCGCGTGACAACCGCCCAGGGAAAAATCGTCGAGGCCGCCATCTCCGTCGGCTCATGCTCGGCCGTCGCCCAACGCCTTGCTGGCCTGGAGGAAAGGCTGAAAGGCCAGCCGGTGCAGGCCTGCGCCGGCATCGTCGCCGCCTACGGCTTCCCTGAGCTTTCGCCCATCGACGACGTGCGCGGCACGGCGAGCTACCGCCTGCAGGCGGCGCGCGAGATCGTTGCCCGCGCGCTGCTCCAGGCGATGGGCGGCAGTGCTGAGGGAGGGCTTGCCGCATGAGCGCCGCCCCCGTCTCCCTCTCCTTCGAGATCAACGGCAAACCGGTTTCCGTTGCCGTCTCGCCCGTGCAGCGCCTCTCCTCCGTCCTGCGTGATGAACTCGGCCTGACCGGCACCAAGGTCGGTTGCGACGCCGGCGATTGCGGTGCCTGTTCGGTCATCGTCGACGGCGAGGTGGTGTGTGCTTGCCTGACCCCGGCGGCGAGCGTCGAGGGCGCGCGCGTGCGCACGGTGGAGGGCCTTGCCAACGGCACCCTGTCCGCCCTGCAGCAGTCGTTCCTGCGCCATGGCGCCGCCCAGTGCGGCATCTGCACGCCGGGCCTTCTGGTCACTGCAACAGCGCTTCTGGAGAAGAACCCCGTTCCCAGCGAGACGGAAGTGCAGGATGCCTTGGGCGGGGTTCTTTGCCGTTGCACGGGATATCGCAAGATCGTGCGCGCGGTGACAAACGCCAACGGCCCAACCGCGCTCGACACCGCACTCATCCCCGCCCGTGCCGCCGTCGGCGCCTCGCCCATCCGCCTCGACGGCGAGCGCAAGGTGACGGGTGCGGAGATCTTCGGCGCCGACGAGCGGCCGGAGGACGCGCTGTCCGTGCTGGTGGTGCGCTCGCCGCACTGGCACGCGGCGTTCGAGATCGGCGATACGAAGGCCGCCTTCCTCAGCGCCCACCCCGGCATCCTCGCCGTCTTCACCGCCGCCGACATCCCCGGCCGCAACCGCTTCGGCGTTATCCCGCCCTTCGCCGACCAGCCCGCGCTGGCGGAAAACCGGGCGCGCTTCCGCGGCGAGGCCGTGGCGCTCATCGCCGGCGAGCGCGCGGCGATCGAGGATCTCGACTTGGCCGACTTCCCGATTGCCTGGAAGGAGCTTCCCCACGCGCTTTCGCCCGAGGAGGCGAAAACCTTCCCGCCGCTGCACGAGGGCCGCGACGGCAACCTGCTGACGCAGGGCTACGTCGAGTGCGGCGACCCGGAGGCCGCGCTGGCGAGCGCCCATGCCACCGTCGGCGGCGCCATCGAGACCTCCTATGTCGAGCACGCCTATATCGAGCCCGAGGCCGGTTATGCCGCCATGGAAGGCGATACACTCGTCGTCAAGGCATGCACCCAGGCCCCCTACATGGACCGCGACGACACCGCCGCCGTCCTCGGCCTGCCGCCGGAGAAAGTGCGCATCGTGCCGCTGGCGACCGGCGGCGGCTTCGGCTCCAAGCTCGACGTCTCGCTGCAGCCGCTGATCGGGCTCGTGGCGCTGAAGACCGGGCGCCCGGCAGCCCTTGCCTATACGCGCGGCGATTCCATGCGCTCCACCACCAAGCGCCACCCCGCCTCGATGAAGGCCGCTATCGGCGCGGATGCGCAGGGCCGCATCACCGGCATGGTCTTCGAAGGCGATTTCAACACCGGGGCCTATGCAAGCTGGGGCCCGACGGTGGCCAACCGCGTGCCGGTGCACGCCTCGGGCCCCTATCTCACGCCCAATTACCGCGCCGTCGGCCGCGCCATCCACACCAACGGTCCGGTCTCCGGTGCCTTCCGCGGCTTCGGCGTGCCCCAGGCCACCATCATGCAGGAAACGCTCTACGACCGGCTTGCCGAAAAGCTCGGCCTCGACCGGCTGGAGTTCCGCATCCTAAACGCATTGACCGACGGGCAGAAAACCACCTGCGGCCAGCTTCTGGCGAGCGGCGTCGGCATCCGCCCGTGCCTGGAACAACTGCGCGCCCATTGGCGGCGCGCCCTCGAGGAGGCCGCGCGCCACAACGCCGCCGCCGGCAAGACCCGCCGCGGCGTCGGCGTTGCCTCCTGCTGGTATGGCTGCGGCAACACCTCGCTGCCCAACCCGTCGACCATCAAGCTCGGCATCGCGCCCGATGGCTGCGTCGTCCTGCATCAGGGCGCCGTCGACATCGGCCAGGGGTCCAACACCGTGGTGACCCAGATTTGCGCCGACGCCCTTGGCCTTCCCCTCTCCACCTTCACCCTTCTGGGTGGCGATACGGGCATGACGCCCGACGCCGGCAAGACCTCGGCATCGCGCCAGACCTATGTCTCCGGCAAGGCGGCGGAGCTTGCCGGCCGTGCGCTTCGCGAGAAGATCCTGCGCTTCGCCAACGTCTCGGAGGCGGCGGAGATCGCCGTCGAAGGCCAGCACCTTCTGGTGAGCGAAGGCGAAGTGCGGCGCGGCATCGCCCTCTCGTCGCTGCCGCTCGACGCGGACGGCTACGCCTTCGCCGCGCAAGCCACATACGACCCGCCGACCGAGGCGCTCGACGAGAAGGGGCAGGGCAAACCCTACGCCATCTACGGCTACGGCGCCCAGCTCGTGGAGTTGGAGGTGGATGTGACGCTGGGCACGGTGAAGCTCCGGAAAGTCACCGCCGCGCATGACGTCGGCCGCGCGATCAACCCGCTTCTGGCCGAGGGCCAGATCGAGGGCGGCATCGCGCAAGGTATCGGCCTTGCGCTGATGGAGGAGTACATTCCAGGCCGTACGGAGAACCTGCACGACTACCTCATACCCACCATCGGCGACGTGCCGGAGGTCGAGACGATTCTGATGGAAGTGCCGGACCCGGAAGGCCCGTTCGGCGCCAAGGGGCTGGGCGAGCACGTGCTGATTCCGACCGCGCCGGCGATCCTCAACGCCATCCGCCATGCCACTGGCGCCGAGATCACCAAGGTCCCGGCCACACCCGCCCGCGTGCTCGAGGCAATTCAGGCGGTGGAGAAAGCCCCATGAACGAGCTTTCCGAACGCTTCGAGATCGAGCCGCCGCAGAAGCCGACCGGCGAAAAGCTGCGCTGCGACGCCTGCCCGGTGATGTGCTACATCGCCGAGGGCCGCACCGGCGCCTGCGACCGCTACGGCAATTTCGGCGGTAAGATCACCCGCTGCGATCCCGTCACCATCCTCGAACACGCCGAGGAGGGAGGGAGGGAGGTGGTCCCATTCGGCGACGAGGAGCCCTGGGGCGGCGAACTGGTCAACACGAAGCGCCGCTTCGTCAGCGCCATCGGCGCCGGCACCACCTATCCGGACTACAAGCCCGCGCCCTTCATCGTCTCCCAGGAAGTCGAAGGCATCGACCTCGTGACCGTCGTCACCGAAGGCATCTTCTCCTATTGCGGTGTCAAGGTGAAGATCGATACCGACCGGCATCTCGGCCCCGAGACCGCCACCGTGCGCGCCGAGGGCGAGCCGGTGGGCCACGTGACCACCGCCGAATACGGCTCGCAGGTGCTGTCGCTCGGCGGCGTGAAGCACCTCACCGGCGGCTCCAAGGCGGAAGGCCGCGTCACCTGCAACACGCTCATGGACCTGTGCAACAAGAAGCCGGTGGAACTCGCCATCGACGGCGGCGCCACGGTGGTCGTCCAGGCGGGTGCTGCCCCGGTCATCGACGGCAGGCGCGAGGAGCGCATGCGGGTCGGCTGCGGCTCCGCCACCATCGGCATGTTCGCCACCCAGTGGCGGGGGCTGGTGGACGAGGTGGTGGTGGTCGACGACCACATCACCGGCGTCGTCTCCGAGCACCAGGCGGGCAAGGTCATCGGCTGGGAGGATACCGGCATAAAGATCATCGGCCGCCGCTCCACCCCTGGCCGCTACTTCAAGGTCTCGGAGCCAGGGCTCGGCTGGGGCGGTACGACGATCTCCGATCCGCTGGAGATCCTGGGCGACTTCAACGCCAAGAAGGGCGCGCGGCCCGGCCTTTCCCTGCTCATGGTCTCCACCACGGGCGAGCAGTTTGCCTATTACGAGCTCGACGACGATCTGAAACCCGTGCAGAAGCAGTTCCCGGAACGGCTGCGCAAATCGGTCGAACTCATCGAGGAGAATTGCGAACCCGCCCTTTGCACCGTGCTCTTCATGGGCGGGGCCGGCGGTAGCTTGCGCGCCGGCGTGACCGAGAACCCGGTGAACCTCACCCGCTCCGTGCAAGGCCTTCAGACCTACGTCACCTGCGGCGGCGCGCCGGTCTACGTCTGGCCGGGCGGCGGCATCACCCTGATGGTCGACGTCTCGCGCATGCCCGACAACGCCTTCGGTTACGTGCCGACACCCGCACTTGTGGCGCCCATCGAGTTCACCCTGCGCCGCGACGACTATATCCGCCTCGGCGGCTATGCGGATGAGATCCGCCCGATCGAGGACGTGCTGGAAAAGGGCGGCGAGTATTTCAACAGCCGCGAGGGGAAGCCAGCGCCGGCGGGCAATCCCTGGCCGCCGCTGCAGCAGCTGCGCCGGGAGCCGAAGGGATGAGCGGCCCCGTTGTCACCTGGCTCGCCGATCGCCGCCGGCTGCACATGAACCACGGGCCCATCGACCTTGTCGTCGAAGCCTTCGGCGCGGAAGAGGAGCGGCAGGCGGCTTATGCCCAGGCCGCCGAGCGCTTCGAGACAATCCTGGAAGAACTCGTATCGGAGCTTTCCTCCTTGCGCCGGCCGGTGGGCAGGACGCCGCGCCCCTTCCGCTTCGCGGCGGCCAGACGCATGGAAGAGGCGACGTTACGCCACTCTCAAACCTTCGTCACCCCCATGGCGGCGGTGGCGGGCAGCGTGGCGGACGAGACGCTGGCGGCCATGGTCGCGGGCCGCCGCCTCCGGCGTGCCTACGTCAACAATGGCGGCGACGTCGCCCTTTACCTGGCGCCGGGCGAACGGATGGACGCGGCGATCGCCGGCACCGGCCACGGTTTCACGGACCGCCTGACCATCGCCGCGAACGATCCGGTTCGCGGCATCGCCACCAGCGGCTGGCGCGGGCGCAGCCATTCGCTGGGCATCGCCGATGCCGTCACCGTATTGGCGGAGAACGCGGCGGCGGCCGACGTCGCCGCAACGCTGATCGCCAACGCCGTCGATCTGCCCGGCCATCCGGGCATTGCCCGCATCCCCGCCTCGAAGATCGACCCCGACAGCGATCTCGGCGACCGGCTGGTGACACAGGAGGTCGGTCCGCTTTCCGGCGCGGAGGTTGCCACCGCGCTGGAGCGTGGACTTGCCACGGCGAACGCCATGGCCGAACGCGGCCACATCCATTCCGCAGCCCTGTTTCTGCGTGGCGAAAGCCGCATCTGCGGCCCGCTTGCGGCAACCGGCGGCAACACCCATAAGCTTCCCGGGAGGACCATCTGTCATGCCTGAATTCATCATCCGCAAGATCGCCGTGCTGTCGGAGGAAATCCTCCACGAGGGCGGGCCCGCGCCCGCGACCCCGCGCCGGCGCGCCGCGGCCATGGCGCTGGTGAAGAACCCCTTCGCCGGGCGCTATGCGCAGGAACTGGAAAGCGCCATGGATGACCTGAAGCCGCTCGGCCTGCAGCTCACGGACCGCCTCATCGAAACGCTTGGCGGAGACATCTCCGCCATCGACGGCTTCGGCAAGGGCGCCATCGTCGGCACGGCGGGCGAACTGGAGCACGGCGCCCTGTGGCACGTGCCCGGTGGTTACGCCATGCGCGAGCGGCTGGGCGACGCCAAGGCCATCGTGCCCTCGGCCAAGAAGGTCGGCGTCTTTGGCGCGCGCATCGACGTCCCCCTCGGCCATATCAACGCCGCCTACGTACGGAGCCATTTCGACGCCATGGAGGTGGGGATCGCCGACGGGCCGAGGCCTGACGAAATCCTCTTCTGCCTCGCCATGGCCTGCGGACCGCGCGTCCATGCACGCATGGGCGGCCTCAAGGCCGAGGATGTGAAGGGGGAGGACGGCCTCAGATGAGCGTTTCCGGCAAGCTGGAACTGGTAGAGGAAGGCCGCAAGGCAGAGGACTACCGCCTGGACGAGCAGGTAGGTTTCGTCTTGCGCAAGGCCAACCAGCGCCACCTTGCGATCTTCGCTGCCAGGATCGGCGACCTCACGCCGCCGCAATTCGCCGCTCTCGCCAAGCTCCACGAGGTGGGCGAGACCTCGCAAAACCAGCTCGGCCAGCTGATCGCCATGGACGCGGCCACCATCAAGGGCGTCATTGACCGGCTGAAGGTGCGCCGCCTCGTCGCCCTCGCGCCGCACGCCCGCGACCGCCGCCGCCTGCTGGTCAATCTCACCGACGAGGGCCGCACGGCGATCGAAGCGCTGCTGCCGCTCGCCCGCGATGTCACCGACGATACACTCGCCCCCCTCACACCCCGCGAAGCCGCCACCTTCCTCCGGCTGCTGTCGAAGCTGGCGGACGGGTAATATCAACGGCCTTTATGTTTGACCGCTGGTGGTGCGGCGATGTTCAGGCATGGATCCTCGGGCTTGACCCACTGGTGTCCGGTTAAATTTTCTGGACACGGCGCATGACATTGATTCTACTCTGTTTCAGACGTTTCGCGG
>NZ_WQNH01000068.1 GCF_009812055.1 Chelativorans xinjiangensis
TTGCAGCCGCCGGTCGAAAATCAGCAAGCTTGAGAGGTGGCTATTTCATGTGCACCTCCCGCGCCGTCACGGCGCACCGTCGAGACCGGCATAATGTCTCATGCTGCGCTTCCCTTCTGATGCTTGTGGCTGTTCCAGACAGACCACGTTCTATCATCAGCTCGAAGCGCAGCACCTCCGCCCAGAATTATCAGAAATGGGCTCAAGCCGAATATCCCATCTGACCCAAACAGATGGGTACCATCTGTTTGGGTCAGACCACTGGGAATGCGGGAAGGTGGACAAAATTCCGTCAAACATGGTCTATAGGCGACGGCGCTTTTTGTGGAGCGGGTTGAAGGGCTTGATGCGGCGATGAAATTCCCGGCGTTTGTCACGTTTGCAATTTTTGCGCTTTCGGGCTGCGCCATGGGAGGCCTGTCCGGAACCGCCGATGGGTCACTTACCCGGTCCATCGGCGCTGGTTCCGGTGAGCCGGTCGCCGGGATCATCGGTGGCGGGTTGGTGGCGAACGCCGGCGCCGAACTATCGCGGCGCGAGCGGCTTGAGGCTATCAATGCCGAGTACCGGGCGCTCGAATCGGCGCCTGCCGGTGAGCCGGTAGCCTGGCGCGACGAGAAGACCGGTCACGGCGGCACGGTGACCGCGGCACAGCCCTATCGCGTGGGCTCGCAGGATTGCCGGCCCTACTCGCACGTGGTGAACGCGGGCGGATCGGCGCGCTCGGTGCGTGGCACCGCCTGCCGCAATCCCGATGGAAGCTGGACGTTGCTCAACTGACGCCAGCAAAGCCCCGGTCATGCCAAAAGGCCGCATGCCGAGGGAGTTGGCACCGCCCGGCGTGACGGATATTTGAACAGACATGTTGTTCTGGGTTCTAGCCGCGCTTCTGACGCTCATCGCCTCGTTGGCGGTGATGCTGCCCTTCCTGCGCCGGCGCGGGGACCAGCGCGCGGGCGCAGAGCACGACCTTGCCGTCTATCGCGACCAGCTTGCCGAGCTTGAGCAGGAGGTCGGGCGCGGGTTGATTTCCAAGGCCGACGCGGCCGAGGCGCGCGCCGAGATCGGGCGCCGCATCCTGCGCTTGAGTGAGGCCGGCAAGCCCGATGGCGGCGCCGGAGGCGAGCGCTCGGCCCGCACCATCGCCGCGGCCGCCGTGCTGGCGGTGCCATTGGTAAGCTGGGGCCTCTATGCATTCCTCGGCTCGCCGGGCACGCCCGCCCTTCCCCTGCAGGCGCGGCTGACGATCGATCCCTCACAGGCTTCGATCGACGAGTTGGTCGCCCGCGCGGAGGCTCATCTCGCGGACAACCCGCAGGATGCCCGGGGTTGGGAGGTCCTGGCGCCGATCTATGCGCGGCTGGGGCGCTACGGCGATGCGGCGGTGGCCTATCGCAAGACTATCGCGCTCACCGGACCGAGCGCGGCGCGCGAGGCGGCTCTCGGCGAGGCCCTGGTGGGCGAAGCGGGCGGTATCGTCACCGCGGAGGCGGAGGCGGCGTTCGAACGGGCGCTTGAGATCGACGCGGCCAATCCTCGTGCACGCTTCTTCATCGCCATGGCGCGAGCGCAGGAGGGAAATACGGCGGAAGCGCGCACTATCTGGGAGAAGATGGCGGCAGGACTTCCGCAGGATTCGCCATGGAAGGAGGTCGCCGGGCAGGCGATCGCCGGCCTTACCGGCAGCGAGGGCGAAGCGCCGGGCCCTTCCGAGGCGGATATCACGGCGGCCGAGGAGATGACGCCCGCAGCGCGTCAGGAGATGATAGAAGGAATGGTGGCCGGTCTCGACGCGCGGCTGCGCGAGGATCCGGCTGATATTGAAGCTTGGCGGCGGCTTTTGCGCTCCTATGTCGTTCTGGGCAGGAAGGACGAGGCCGGCGAGGCGTTGGAGCGCGCGCTGGCGGCATTCGGCGCTGACAGCGAGGAAGCCGAGACATTGACGGAATACGCGGAGACGCTGGGCGTCCCGCAAGGCGAGTAGGTGTGACGTGACGCGCAAGCAGAAGCGGCTGGCCGTAATCGGCTCCGGGATGGGCTTCCTGGCCCTGGCAGCGGCGCTGACGTTTTATGCGCTCGGTCAGCAGACGTCCTATTTCTACATGCCTGTCGATCTCTTGGCACAGCCCGCCGGCGCCGGCGACCGCATCCGCCTTGGCGGGCTGGTGGAAAAGGGCTCGATCGTGCGCGGCGAGGGGACGCGCGTGCGTTTCGTCGTCACCGACTACGAGCACACCGTTCCCGTGGTCTACGACCGCATCCTGCCGGATCTCTTCCGCGAGGAGCAGGGGGTGGTGGTGGAAGGCGCCCTCGGGGAGGACGGCGTTCTCCTGGCTGATACGGTGCTGGCCAAGCATGACGAGGCCTACATGCCCAAGGAAGTGGCGGACAGCCTGAAGGAGAGAGGCGTTTGGCAGGAAGAATGAGGCGGTATCCATGAGCGTCGAGCTCGGCCATTTCGCTCTCGTCCTGGCACTGGCGCTGGCGCTGGTGCAGACCTTCGTGCCGTTTGTCGGCGCGCGGATCGGCAGCCTTTCGCTGATGCGCGTGGGTGAGCCTGCCGCCATCACCGGCCTCGCCCTTCTCGCCGCCGCCTTCGCCGCGCTGATGCTGGCCTATGTGCAGTCGGACTTCTCCGTCGCCAACGTGTGGGAGAACTCGCATTCGGCCAAGCCGCTGCTCTTCAAGATCACCGGCACCTGGGGCAACCATGAAGGCTCCATGCTCCTGTGGGTGCTGATCCTGTCGTTCTTCGGCGCGCTGGTCGCCGCCTTCGGCCGCAACCTGCCGCCGACGCTGAAGGCCAATGTGCTGGCCGTGCAGGGGCTGATTGCCAGCGCCTTCCTGCTTTTCATCCTCCTGACCTCGAACCCGTTCGCCCGCCTGCAGCCGGCGCCCATCGAGGGACGCGACCTCAACCCCATCCTGCAGGATGTCGGGCTCGCCGTTCACCCGCCGCTGCTTTATCTCGGCTATGTCGGCTTCTCGATCTCATTCTCGTTCGCCGCTGCTGCCCTGATCGACGGGCGTGTCGATGCGGCCTGGGCGCGCTGGGTGCGGCCGTGGACGCTGGCCGCCTGGGCGTTTCTGACGGGCGGCATCGCCATGGGCTCCTACTGGGCCTATTACGAGCTCGGCTGGGGCGGGTTCTGGTTCTGGGATCCGGTGGAGAACGCCTCCTTCATGCCGTGGCTGGCGGGCACCGCGCTCCTGCACTCGGCGATCGTCATGGAAAAGCGCTCGGCCTTGAAGATCTGGACGGTGCTTCTGGCCATCCTCACCTTCTCGCTATCGCTTCTCGGCACCTTCCTGGTGCGCTCCGGCGTTTTGACCTCGGTGCACGCCTTTGCCACCGATCCGACGCGCGGCGTCTTCATCCTGGCCATTCTGGTGTTCTTCATCGGCGGCGCGCTGGCGCTCTTCGCCTTCCGGGCGGCGGCACTGGCGCCCGGCGGCCTGTTCCACCCGATCTCGCGCGAGGGCGCGCTGGTCCTCAACAACCTGCTTCTGACCACCGCGGCGGCGACGGTGCTGGTCGGTACGCTCTATCCGCTCGTGCTGGAGGCGGTGACAGGGGAGAAGATCTCCGTCGGCGCCCCCTTCTTCAACCTGACCTTCGTTCCGCTCTTCCTGCCCTTGCTTGCCGCCGTTCCCTTCGGACCCGTTCTGTCCTGGAAGCGGGGCGACCTGGTGGGGGCGGCACAGCGCCTGCATTTCGCCTTCGCGGCGGCCGTCGTCAGTGCGTTTCTGGCTTTTTTTCTCATCGATCGTGGCTCGGCCCTCGCCGCTCTCGGCATCGGGCTCGGCCTGTGGCTCATCTTCGGCGCGCTGACCGACCTGGCGCTCAAGGCCGGCATCGGCAAGGTGGAGCCGGCTGCCGCGTTCAGCCGGTTCAGGGGCCTGCCGCTTTCCGTGTTCGGAACAGCGCTGGCCCATGCCGGTCTGGGGCTCACGACGCTCGGCGTCGTCTGCGTCACCACGCTTGAGACGGAGCGGATTTTGACGATGCAGCCCGGCCAGACCGCTAAGATCGGCGGCTACGCGCTGCGTTTCGAGGGGCTGCAGCCCTTCACCGGCCCGAACTATACGGAAGATCGCGCCCGTTTCATACTCACCGGGGCCGACAGCGTGCGGCTGGGCGAGCTCATTTCCTCCAAGCGCCTCTACACCGCGCGCGGCATGCCGACCACCGAGGCCGGCATAAGGACCATGGGGCTCAGCCAGCTTTACGTGTCCATCGGCGACGCCACGAACGATGGCGGACTTGTCGTGCATATGTGGTGGAAACCGCTGGTCACGCTCATCTGGATCGGCGCCCTGGTGATGATGGGCGGCGGCGGCATCTCCCTCTTCGACCGCAGATTGCGCGTCGGCGCGCCGGCCCGCCGCAAGGCGGGGCCCGCTGCCGCCGGCGAGGAGGCCGCGTGATCCGCACGGTCCTCCTTCTCCTGCTTTTGGCGCTTGCCTGGCCCGCCGCAGCGGTACAGCCCGACGAGATGCTCGACGATCCAGCGCTCGAAGAGCGCGCGCGCGCGCTTTCGGCCGGGCTGCGCTGCATGGTGTGCCAGAACCAGTCGATCGACGATTCGAACGCCGACCTTGCCCGCGACCTGCGCATTCTCGTGCGCGATCGCATCCGCGCCGGCGATACGGACGCGGAAGTGCTCGACTATGTTGTCTCCCGCTACGGCGAGTTCGTGCTCCTGAAGCCGCGCATGAGCGCCCGCAACGCGCTTCTCTGGGCGACACCGGTGCTGGTTCTGCTGGGCGGCGGTCTCATCGCCTTCGTCAATCTGCGGCGGCGGGCGGAGCGCCGTGCCGCAACCCTGTCGGCGGAGGAGGAAGCCGCCCTCAAAAGCGTTCTGGACGAGCGCGACTGAAGTCGCATCGGCGATAGCGAAACATTACCAAAGTTTCATGCCACGGAAATGGCACCGTAAGGTGTATGCTCCTACCTTCGAACCAACCCGGCACAAAAAGTGTGCCGAGCAGACCGCTGTCATTGCGGCTTCGATTGGCAAAAGGAGCGAATTCCGACATGAGTTCAAACAAAGCCACTTCAAGAACGCGCGTGCGCCTGATCGGTGCGGTGGCCTCGGTGGCCATCGCCAGTGCCGTTGGCCTCAGCGCGATAGGCACGGGAACGGTGCCTGTGCTGGCCGATCCGGTCAAGCTTGATAAGCCTGTCCAGGCGCCGAGCTTTGCCGACGTGGTGGAGGTCGTCTCTCCAGCCGTCGTAAGCGTCCGCGTCAGGGGCGAGACGGCGGAGACGGGAACCGTTTCTTCTCCCTTCTTCGACATGCCGGGCATGGAAAACCTGCCCGACGGCCATCCGCTCAAGCGTTTCTTCGACCAGTTCCGCGAGGATCGGCGCTCCGAGCGTCCCGGCCCCCGTCTGCGCCAGCGTCCCGTCGCGCAAGGGTCCGGCTTCTTCATTTCCGAGGATGGCTACCTGGTGACCAATAACCACGTCGTCCAGGGCGGCTCCGAATATGTGGTGGTCATGGACGACGGCACGGAGATCGATGCGGAGCTGGTGGGCACCGACGCGCGCACCGACCTTGCAGTGCTGAAAGTCAAGGAAAACGGCCGCAAGTTCACCTATGTGGACTTTGCCGACGATGGCGCCGTCCGTGTCGGCGACTGGGTGGTTGCGGTGGGCAATCCCTTCGGCCTCGGCGGCACCGTGACCGCCGGCATCGTTTCGGCGCGCGGCCGCGAGATCGGCGCTGGTCCCTATGACGATTTCATCCAGATCGATGCGGCGGTGAACCGTGGCAACTCCGGCGGCCCGGCCTTCAACCTGTCGGGAGAGGTGGTCGGCGTCAACACGGCCATCTTCTCGCCCTCGGGCGGCAACGTGGGCATTGCCTTCGCCATTCCCGCCTCGCTCGCAAACTCGGTCGTCCAGGAACTGATCCGTGATGGCACCGTCGAACGCGGTTGGCTGGGCGTGCAGATCCAGGACGTGACGGACGAGATCGCCGAATCCCTCGGCCTGGACGAGGCCAAGGGCGCCCTGATCGTCGACGCCAAAAAGGACGAGCCGGCGGGCACGGCCGGTATCCGGCCGGGCGACGTGGTCGTCGCGGTCGACGGCAAGAGCATCGCCTCGCCGCGTGAGTTGGCACGCAGCATCGCCGAGTACGATCCCGGTCAGACGGTGGAGGTGACCGTGTGGCGCGACGGGGAGGCTACGAATCTCGATGTGGAACTCGGCGAGATGCCCAGCACCGACCAGCTGGCGGCGGCTCCCGACAGCTCCGAGCCTTCGGTCACCTCGACGGACTTCGGCCTTTCGGTCACTCCGTCCGAGGATGGCGAGGGGCTGGTCGTGACCGATGTCGAGCCGGGCAGCGCGGCAGAGGATGTCGGCGTGGCTCCGGGCGACATCATCCGTTCGGTCAACTCGCAGCCCGTGAGCTCCGTGGAAGACCTGAAGGCGGCCGTCGAGGCGGCCTCCAATGCCGGCCGCGGTGCAGTGCTGGTGCAGGTTGAGCGGGAGAACTCCAACCGGTTCATGGCTCTGCCGATCGGCTGATCGGCAGGCTGCCGTGGATTTCCCTCTGGCGATACGGGCGGTGGGCGCTAGCCCCTTTTTCCACCGCCCCTGAGCCAGCGCGGCGGCGGGCCCTCTCGCCGCCGCGTCTTTTCAACCGCCCGGCCTGACCTAGTGCAATTCCAGGAAAAGTGGAAACCGGTTTTCCATCCGGAATTGCGACAAAACAAAGAGTTAGACCAGCTCATCGATTCCATGAAACGATGAGCGGGTCTATCGCCTGTGCGGGGCCGTTCGGTGTAAACCTCTTGCCATGAAGATTCTGGTTATCGAAGACGACCGCGAAGCGGCGGGGTTCCTGAAGAAGGCCTTCGCGGAGGCCGGCCATACCGCCGATATCGCGCCGGATGGCGAGAGCGGCTTCGCCCTTGCCGAGACCGGCAGCTACGACGTGTTCGTCATCGACCGCATGCTGCCGCGCCGTGACGGCTTGTCGATCATCGCCGAGCTGCGCTCCAAGGGCAACGCCACGCCGGCGCTCATCCTGTCGGCGCTGGGCGAGGTGGACGATCGGGTGACGGGCCTGCGCGCCGGCGGCGACGACTACCTCACAAAGCCCTATGCCTTCTCCGAATTGCTGGCCCGCATCGAGGTGCTGAAGCGCCGTGCGGGCGCCAAGGATATCGAGACGGTCTACCGCGTCGGTGACCTGGAGCTCGATCGCCTGTCCCACGCCGTGCGCCGCGGCGGCCAGGAGATCACGCTGCAGCCGCGCGAGTTCCGCCTGCTCGAATACCTCATGCGCCACGCCGGCCAGGTCGTCACCCGCACCATGCTGCTCGAAAACGTCTGGGACTACCACTTCGATCCGCAGACAAACGTCATCGACGTGCATATCTCGCGCCTGCGCGGCAAGATCGAGAGGGGTTTCGAAAAACCCGTCCTGCACACGGTGCGCGGCGCCGGCTACATGCTCCGGGCGGATTGATATCCGTATGCCTGCCATGCCGGCCATCATGAAGACGACCGCGGCGCGGCTTTCCGCGCTCTATCTCATCCTGTTCGCCATCTGCGCGGTCGTGCTCGTCATCTACGTCACCTCGCTTTCCGTGCGCATGATAACCGCGCAGACGCGTGAGGCGATCGCCGAGGAGGTCAGCGGCCTTGGCCGCGCCTATCAGCGCGGTGGCCTGCCAACCCTGGTGCGGGCGATGGAGATGCGCGCCCGGCAGCCCGGCGCCAACCTCTACCTCATCACCGATCCCAACGGCCTCATCCTTTCCGGCAATGTGGAGAGCATCCAGCCCGGCGTGCTCGACACGGTCGGCTGGACCGATCGCCCCTTCGCCTACCGCCGCTATGGCGAGGACAGCGGCGAGAATTCGCGCCACACGGCGGTGGCGCAGGTCATCCGCCTTCCCAACCGCATGATCCTGCTCGTCGGGCGCGACCTCGGCGAGCCGGAGCGGTTCCGCAACGTCGTGCGCAATGCGTTGATGGCGGCACTCGGCATGATGGGCTTCGGCGCGCTTCTTATCTGGTTTTTCGTAGGCCGCCGGGCGCTGAAGCGCATCGACAACGTGTCTGCGGCGAGCAGGCAGATCATGGGCGGCGACCTTTCTCGCCGGCTGCCCGTGTCGGGTGCCGGCGACGAGTTCGACCGGCTTTCGGAAAACCTCAACGCGATGCTCGACCGCATCTCCACCTTGAACGAGGGGCTGAAGCAGGTCTCCGCCAATATCGCTCACGATCTGAAGACCCCGCTGACGCGCCTGCGCAACCGCGCCGAAGCGGCGCTCAATCGCCGTGAGGACGAGGCGGCATGCCGCGAGGCGCTGGAACAGACGATCGCCGAATCGGACCAGCTCATCCGCACCTTCAACGCCATCCTGATGATCTCGCGGCTCGAGGCCGGCTATTCCGCGGAGACGACGAAGACCGTCGATCTGAGCGCCATCGTCGCCGACGTGGTGGAACTCTACGAGCCGGCGGCCGAGGAAATGGGCGTGGAACTGAAGGCGGAGGCGGAGGTGGCGGTGCGCATCGACGGAAATCGCGAGCTCCTCGGCCAGGCCCTGTCCAACATCGTCGACAACGCCATCAAATATTCCGCCGGCGGCGCCAACGAGAGCCCGGCTGTCTCCGTCTCGTTGCAGAAAAATGCCGGCGCGGCGCGGCTGACCGTGCGCGACAACGGCCCGGGCATTCCCGAAGCCGACCGGGAGCGGGCGACGGAGCGCTTCGTGCGGCTGGAGGCAAGCCGCAGCCAGCCGGGCTCCGGGCTCGGGCTAAGCCTTGCCAAGGCGGTGATGACCTTCCACGGCGGCCGGCTGGAGCTTTCCGGCGACGGGGAGGGGCTTTCGGTTGCGATGGTGTTTCCGGCAGGCAAGAATGGGTAGAAGGGGCGGCGCTTGTTGCCGGCCCGAAGATGAGGAGGCTTATGCCCAGCGACATTGCCCTGAAAGGCGAGAACGGTTCCGTCTGGTTCGGCGCGCCGGTCCGCGCGCTTTCTCCGCTCGATGCCGAGAACGCGGGCGCCGAGCTTGCCTCCCTCGCTGAAACCGCCGCCGAAGAAGATTGCCCGCGTCTTGCCCGGCTGCTCTCCGGCGATAGCCCGCTCGCCACCTTCCTCGGCGCCGTCTTCGACCTGTCGCCTTATCTGCGCGACTGCGCCCGGCGGGATCCGCCGAACCTCGAGGCGCTGTTCGATGAAAAGCTCGACGCCCGGCTGGCAAGCCTGAACGCGGCCATCGGCGCGGCGGCCTTCGCC
The DNA here is from genome assembly GCF_009812055.1 of Chelativorans xinjiangensis. GTDB lineage: Bacteria > Pseudomonadota > Alphaproteobacteria > Rhizobiales > Rhizobiaceae > Chelativorans > Chelativorans xinjiangense. The sequence continues at coordinate 9,270 of NZ_WQNH01000068.1, forward strand.
GAGGATGCCAGCGAGGCGTCGGTGATGAAGGCGCTCAGACGGCTGAAGCGCGAGGCCCATTTCCTGATCGGGCTCGGCGATCTCGCGGATGAAGCGGATGCCGCTGCCACCGTGGCGCGGCTTTCCGCGCTTGCCGAGGCCTGCGTGGGAGCGGCGGTCGATTTCCTCCTGCGCGACGCCCACCGCCAGGGCAAGCTGAAGTTGCCGGATCCGGAAAAGCCGGGCACCGGCTCTGGCTGGATCGTGCTCGCCATGGGCAAGCTCGGCGCCGGCGAGCTCAACTATTCCTCCGACATCGACCTCATCGTGCTGCTCGACCCGCACGCTCCGGCCGTCGTCGATCCCCTGGAGGCGACCGACCTCTTCGTGCGGCTGACGCGGCGGCTGGTGCGCATGCTGCAGGACCGCAGCGAGGACGGCTATGTCTTCCGCACCGATCTCAGGCTCAGGCCCGATCCCGGCTCGACGCCGCTTGCCATCCCCGTGGAGGCCGCGCTCAACTACTACGAAAGCCGCGGCCAGAACTGGGAACGCGCCGCCATGATCAAGGCGCGCGCCGTCGCCGGCGACCTCAAGGCGGGCGCCGCCTTCCTGCGCGAACTGCAGCCCTACGTCTGGCGCAAGTATCTCGACTATGCGGCGATCGCCGACGTCCACTCCATCAAGCGGCAGATCCACGCCCACAAGGGCCATGGCGAGGTGGCCGTGCTCGGCCATAACGTCAAGCTGGGGCGCGGCGGCATCCGCGAGATCGAGTTCTTCGTGCAGACCCAGCAGCTCATCGCCGGCGGCCGCTTCCCAGAGCTGCGCGGGCGCGAGACGGTAACGATGCTGAGGCAACTGGCCAAGCACGGCTGGATCGCGGCGGAGGTAGGCGAGGGGCTGGTCGAGCAGTACTGGTTCCTGCGGGACGTCGAGAATGCCATCCAGATGGTCGCCGACGAGCAGGCCCACACCCTGCCGGAGGACGCCGGCGAACTCCGACGCATCGCCCTCCTGCTCGGCTATACCGACGAGGAGACCTTCGCCGCCGCCTTCCGCGCCGCGCTGAAGACGGTTGAGGGGCACTACGCCGCGCTCTTCGAGACCGCGCCGGAGCTTTCGCGCGGGGTCGGCAATCTCGTCTTCACGGGCGACGTCGACGATCCCGGCACCCTGCAGACCCTTTCCGGGCTCGGCTTCGAGCGGACGAGCGATATCTGCCGCGTCATCCGCGGATGGCATTTCGGCCGCTACCGCGCCACCCGCTCGGCGGAAGCGCGCGAGCGGTTGACTGAGCTCACACCGGCGCTGCTCGAAGCCTTCGGCAGCACGCGCCGCGCCGACGAGGCGCTGTTGCGCTTCGACCAGTTCCTGTCGGGCCTGCCCGCCGGCATCCAGCTCTTCTCCCTCCTGCAGTCGAACCCGCGTCTTCTGGAACTGCTCGCCACGATCATGGGTGCCGCCCCGCGCCTTGCGGCGGTCATCACGCGCCGCCCGCACGTCTTCGACGGCCTCCTAGATCCGGCCCTGCTTTCCGAGTTGCCCAACCGCGCCTACCTGGCGCAAAGGCTGGAAGCCTTCCTGGAGGCGGCGCGCGTCTACGAGGAGGTGCTCGACCGGCTGCGCATCTTCGCCGCCGAGCAGAAGTTCCTCATCGGCATCCGTCTCCTCACGGGAAGCATCGATGCGGTGCGCGCCGGCAAGGCTTTCTCCGATCTCGCCGACCTCACCATCGGCGCCGCCCTCGAGGCGGTGCAGGAGGAAGTCGCGCTCACCCACGGCCGCGTGCCCGGCGGGCGGGCGGCGATCCTCGGCATGGGAAAGCTCGGCAGCCGCGAGCTGACCGCCGGCTCCGACGTCGATCTGATCCTGCTTTACGACCACGCGCCGGAGGCGGACGAATCCGACGGCGCCAAGCCCTTGGCGCCCTCCCACTACTACGCCCGTCTCACCCAGCGCCTGATCGCCGCCGTCTCCGCGCCCACCGCCGAAGGCGTGCTCTACGAGCTGGACCTCAGATTGCGCCCTTCCGGCAACAAGGGGCCGGTGGCTACCAATATCGACGCCTTCCGCAAATACCAGCGCAAGGACGCCTGGACATGGGAGCACATGGCACTGACGCGGGCCCGCCCTATGGCCGGCGAGGAGACGCTCCGCGAGGAGGCGCGGGCGGAGGTGGAGGCGATCCTCTCGCTGCCGCGTTCGTACGGGAAGCTGGCGCGCGACGCGGTGAAGATGCGCGATCTCATCGAAAAGGAGAAGCCGCCGAGGGACACCTGGGATCTCAAGCTCATCCCCGGCGGCATCATCGACCTGGAGTTCATCGCCCAGGTCGCCGTCCTTTCCGGCCGCTGCGCGAGCGAGCCGCCCCCCACCGGCACCGCCGATATCCTTTCATCCCTTGCACCGACATTCGCCGACGAACAGACGCGCACAGAGCTCGCGGAGGCGCACCGGCTCTACATGATGCTCACCCAGGTGATCCGCCTGTGCCTCACCGGCCCGCTCGACCCCAACGACGTGCCGCCGGGCCTCGCCGACACCCTCCTGCGCGGCGCCGACCTACCTGATCTCGGCGTGCTGGAAGCGCATGTCGCCGACACCGCGCGGCGGGTGAGGGGACATTTCGACCGGCTGTTGCGGGGGAAGGGGTAGGGGCGCCCGCAGTAAATCGTAACTGCAATGCTACGCCGCCTCGGCCTGCTCCAGGACGGGAATACGCACGCACACGATGGTGCCGACGCCTTCCTTCGAGCGGATCTTCAGCGCCCCGCCGTGCAGCTCCGTGAGCGAGCGCGAGATGGCGAGGCCGAGGCCTGAGCCCGCGTGGCTCTTGGAGAACTGGTTCTGGACCTGCTCGAACGGGCGTCCGAGCTTCTTCAGCGCGACGCGCGGGATGCCGCAGCCCGTATCCTCGATCGCCAGCGTCAGCGCGCCGGAGACCTTGCGCGCCCTGACCGTCACCTTGCCGCCCTGGCCGGTGAATTTCACGGCATTGGACAGAAGATTGATGACGATCTGCTTGACGGCGCGGCGGTCGGCCACCAGCGAGATCGAATCGGGGATTTCCGTCTCCACCTCGATATCCTTCTTGGCCGCCTGCAGCGCCACCACGCGCACCGTCTCGCGGATGAGCGGGCAAAGGTCGATGCTCTCCCGGTTGACGGAGAACTGGCCGGCTTCGATCTTCGACATGTCGAGGATGTCGTTGATGACGCCGAGGAGGTAGGTTCCGCTGGAATAGATATCGCCGACATATTCCTCGTAGCGCTCGGAGCCGAGAGGCCCGAACAGGCTCTGCTGCATGAGCTCGGAAAAGCCTATGATGGCGTTGAGCGGGGTCCTGAGCTCGTGCGACATGTTGGCGAGGAATTCCGACTTCGCCCGGTTGGCCGCCTCGGCGCGCTCGGTCTCGCGCATGTATTTGCGGTTGAGCTCGACGAGCTCATGGCCGCGCTCCTGCTCGGCGCGCCGCGCCACGGAAAGGTCGTGGATGGTCGCCATCAGCCGCCGCTCGCTGTCGACCAGCTTTTCCTGGTGCTGCTTGAGCTGGGTGATGTCGGTGCCGACCGACACCGTGCCGCCGTCGCGCGTCTTCAACTCCGTCACCTGCAGCCAGCGCCCGTCGGCGAGTTGCCTCTCGAACGTGGCGCCGGCGCCGGGGTTTGCCTGGCTCATCAGCCGCCGTTCCGAGCGGATGGCGTTCATCCGCCTCTCGATGTCCTGGCGGCGCACGCCGGGCACGATTTCGCTCGGGTCGAGGCCCGTGTCCTGCTGGTACTTGGTGTTGCACATGACGAGACGCTCGGCGGCGTCCCACAGGACGAAGGATTCGGTGATGTTCTCGATCGCCGTGCGCAGGCGCTGGTCGGCGGCCTCCGACTGCTGCACCAGCGTCCGCTGCTCGGTCACGTCGACGGCGATGCCGATGAGGTGGATTTCCGGCGCTTCCGCGTCGACCACCTGCGCCCGCGCGCGCATCCATATCCACCGGCCGTCCGCATGGCGCATGCGGAACACCTGGTCGATCTGGTCGATCTCCCGCGAGACGATGCGGTTGGCGAGCGTGAAGAGGTCGCCGTCGTCGGGGTGGATGATGCTCGCCACGTCGCCGAACGACAGCATCACGTCGGCTGCCTCGTAGCCCAGCATCTCGTACATGGAGCGCGACCAGTACATCTTGCCGCGCGCCATGTCCCAGTCCCACAACCCGCACTTCCCCCGCACCAGCGCCAGGTCGACGCGCTGATGCGCCTCCAGATAGATGCGGTCGGCGGCGAGCGCCCGCGCCGCTTGGCTGAAATAGGCGTAGAGGATGGCCATCAGCACGCCCGCCGTCAGCACGAAGAGCGTGACGTTGAGAGAGGCGGAGCGGCGCCAGTCGGCAAAGATGGCGTCGCGGTCGGCGAGCGCCACCGCCGCACCCGCCCCGTCAGGCAGGATATCCACCGCCGCCAGCCAGTCCGTGCCGCCCATACGCACGTCGAGCACACCGGCCCGCTCGCCGAAAAGGAACAGCGGCTGCCCGCCTGTCACGAAGGTGTCCAGCGGCTGCCCGGCCATCTTCTGCCCGCGCGGCGAGGCGGCGGTGACGATGAATTGCCGGTCGGCCACCGCCAGGATCCAGTCGCGGCCGATGCCGCCCTGGCGGCTCACCTCATCGATGAGCACGTCCGCCTCATGCGGCTGCGGCAGGCCTTCCGGCGCGGCGAGCCGCATCGACTGGGCGAGATTGTTTGCCGCCATGCCGAGCAGCGTCTTGGTGTCGCGCTCGATCTCCTCGCGCCACTCCATCATCGACAGGAAACGGGCGGAGGCGATGACCAGCAGGAAGATGACGACGAGGATGGGGATGGAACGGCGCAGGTAGGGCTCGACGGCAAGCAGACGCTCATAGGCGGGCGCGGCGATGATCTTGGCGTTGCCGGCCAATCCCATGCCATGCGTGCGGCGGTTCCGGCGCCTGGAGAAAATACCCCCCGTGGGTATCGCCCACGTGTCCGCCTTCGCCATCCGAAGGGCTCCCTCGCTTCTCTTTTCCCTTGACTGATCCGCCTACGCCGACCCTGCGAATCACCCATAAAGAATCAGAGGTGATTCGCCTTGTCCAGAGGGGCGGGGAAAATTGAGGAGGGGGAACGGGTGAGGGCGATCATCCCCCACCCGCGCGCGTCATCTCGGAAAGCCGAAGGCTTGTCCGGGACCCACTCCGTGACCCGTCCACCTTCCGGAATGGGTCCCGGACAGCCTCCGCTTCGCTCCGACTTCCGGGATGACGCGCGCACGGCGACGGCCTGCACTAAGCCAGCGTCCGCTCCACAATATCGCGCAGGTCGCGCGAAAGCGCCTTCTGGCCGGCAATGCGGGCAAGCGCCTTGCGCGCCTCCTCCCGGCGGCCCTTTTCCAGCGAGCGCCAGGAGCGGAAGGCGACGGCGAGGCGCGCCGCAACCTGCGGGTTGTGCTTCTCCACCGCCAGCACCGTGTCGGCCAGGAAGCGGTAGCCCTCGCCGTCGGCCCGGTGGAAGCCGGTCTGGTTGCTCGAGGCGAAGGTGCCGACGAGGGAGCGCACGCGGTTGGGGTTGGTGAGCGAGAAGGCGGGGTGTTCCATCAGGCCCCGCACCAGTTCGACGGTCTTCTCGCCGGGCGTGGTCGCCTGGACGATGAACCACTTGTCGAGCACCAGGGGATTGTCGCGGTAGCGCTCCTCGAAAGCGGCGAGCGTTTCGCGGGCCGCATCGCTGCCCGGGAACTGGTGCGCCAGCACCGAAAGTGCGGCTGCCCGGTCGGTCATGCTGCCTGCCGTCTCGAACTGCCGCACGGCCGACGCCGGATCGCCCGAGCCCGCGGCCATGTATTCGAGGAGGACATTGCGCAATGCCCGCCGGCCGGCGTTCTCGGCATCGGGACTGAAGGGCCCATCGTCTTCCAGGCTCCTGTAGACCTGCCCGAAAACCTCCTGCGCCTCCCGCCCGATCGCCTTCCGCAGCGCCTCCCTTGCCTTGCCGATGGCGTCGGGATCGATGTTGCTGCCGATCTCGCGGGCGATATCGGCTTCCGCCGGCAGCGCCAGCGCCAGCGCCCGGTAGGCAGCCTCCAGGCTCTCCTTCGCCGCGATCTCCGCCGGATAGCCGAGCAGCACCGCGTCGAAGCCTGGGCTCTTGCCGCCGCGAACGCGCGTCGAGGCCTCGATCAGCGCCTCGGTGAGGAGCGTATTGAGCGCCTCCCAGCGCGAGAACAGGTCCCTGTCGTGGCGGGCAAGGAACAGGCGGTCCTTCTGGCGCATCTCCAGCGAGAGCGTGATGGGGGAGGAAAAGCCGCGGTTGAGCGAGACGACGGGCCGCGCCTTCACGCCGCTGAAGCGAACGAGGTGGCGGCGCTTCCTGAGGTGGATGACGCCGTCCTCCACCTCCGCGCCCTCGACGCCGTCATAGGCCATATCCTGCCCATCCGGGCCGACGAGGCCGAAGGCGAGGGGGATATGCATCAGCCGCTTGCGCGCCTCGGACGGCGTCGGCGGCACCGACTGCTCGATCTCCAGCGTATATTCCCTGGCCCGCGCATCGTAATTCGTGGCGACGGTGACATTCGGCGTGCCCGCCTGGTGGTACCAGAGCGCGAACTGGGTGAGGTCCTTGCCCGAGGCTTCCTCGAAGCAGGCGACGAAATCCTCGATCGTGACGGCCTCGCCGTCATGGCGCTCGAAGTAGAGGTCCATGCCGGCGCGGAAGGCGTCCGGCCCGAGGATGGTGCGGATCATGCGCACCACCTCCGAGCCCTTCTCGTAGACGGTGGCCGTGTAGAAATTGTTGATCTCGCGGTAGAAGCGCGGGCGCACCGGATGTGCCAGCGGCCCCTGGTCCTCGGGAAACTGATGCGCCCGCAAGGTGCGCACCTCACTGATGCGCTTGACGGCGCGCGAGCGCTGGTCGGCGGAGAATTCATGGTCGCGGTAGACCGTCAGCCCTTCCTTCAGGCAGAGCTGGAACCAATCGCGGCAAGTGATTCTGTTGCCTGTCCAGTTGTGGAAGTACTCGTGCGCGATAATGGCCTCGATATTGGCGAAATCCGCGTCGGTGGCGGTCTCCGGGTCGGCCAGCACGTATTTGTCGTTGAAGACGTTGAGCCCCTTGTTCTCCATCGCCCCCATGTTGAAGTCCGAGACGGCGACGATGTTGAAGACGTCGAGGTCGTATTCGCGCCCGAAGCGCTGCTCGTCCCAGCGCATGGACCGCTTCAGCGCGTCCATCGCATAGGCCGCCCGCTGCTCCTTTCCCTGTTCGACATAGATGGCGAGATCGACCTCGCGGCCCGACATGGTGACGAAGCGGTCGCGCACCGCGCTCAGGCTTCCGGCCACCAGCGCGAAGAGATAGGAGGGCTTGGGGAAGGGGTCGTGCCAGGCCGCGTAATGCCAGCCGTCCTCGAGTGCCCCCCTCTCTGCGGGATTGCCGTTCGAAAGCAGGAGCGGGGCTTCCTTCTCCCGCGCCTCGATGCGCACGCGGTAGGTGCTGAGCACGTCCGGCCTGTCGAGGAAATAGGTGATGCGGCGGAAGCCCTCCGCTTCGCACTGGGTGCAGTAGACCCCGTTGGAGACGTAGAGACCCATCAGCGCCTTGTTCTGCGCTGGGGCAAGATGCGTGACGATGGTCACCTCGAAGCGGGATTGCCGCGGCGGCGTGGTGATCCTCAGGCTGTCTGGCGTCGCCTCGAAGGCACCGTCCTCGACGGCCTCTCCGTCGATCAGCAGCGTCTCCAGCGCCAGCCCGTCGCCGTCGAGCATCAGCGGCGCGTCCGCCACAACGCCCTCCCGCCGCTCCACCAGGAGCTTCGTCGTCACAAGCGTCTTTTCCGGATCCAGCCGGAAGGTCATCTCCAGATCGGGAATGAGGTAGTCGCTCGGGCGATAGTCTTCGAGGCGGAACGCTTGGCCTGTATCGGTGCGCATGCTTTACTCCCCTGCCGGCCACTGGCACCGCGCGCCGCCTGGCCCAACAATTTCAAATGTGGCTCTTTACACGATGCCGCCCGTCGACAAAACTGTCTCCATCGGAATGTCTCCAGATGTTTCCAACTCATTCGCCCAATCGCTCGCCCAATAACTCGCCCAATAACTCGCAAGGAATCCCGGCATGACGGTTCTCACACCGAAATTCGGCATGGGTGCATCCGTGCTGCGCAAGGAAGACGAGACCTTTATCACCGGTAAGGGCCGCTACACGGACGACATCACCCCGGCGGGCACGCTGCACGGCTATGTGCTGCGCTCGCCCGTGGCCAAGGCCAAGTTCACCGTAACGTCGGTGGAAGCGGCAAAAGCCGCCCCCGGCGTGCATCTGGTGCTGACCGGCGCCGACACCGCCCATCTCGGCGACCTTGCCTCCGGCGCCATGCCGGAGCAGCCGGACGGCAGCCACGCCCCGACGCGCGACATCCCGATCCTGTGCCGCGACCGCGTGCAGTACGTTGGCGACGCGGTGGCCTTCGTCGTCGCCGATACGCGGGCTGAGGCGCAGGACGCCGCCGAGCTGATCGAGATCGACTACGAGGACGAGGAGCCGGTGGCCGGTACGGCCGAGGCGCTTGTGGACGGTGCACCCCTGGTGTGGTCCGAACTCGGCTCCAACCAGGCCTTCCTCTACCACCAGGGCGACAAGGAAAAGACGAAGGACGCCTTCGACAAGGCCGAGCACGTCGTCAAGGTGTCCTTCATCAACAACCGCCTCGTCGCCAACTACATGGAGCCGCGCGCGGCGATCGCCGAATGGCGCGACGACGAGGACCGCTTCGTGCTCACCACCGGCTCCCAGGGCGTGCACATGATGCAGTCGGTGCTGGCCGATCAGGTCTTCAAGCTCCCTAAGGAGAAGCTGCGCGTCATCACGCCCGACGTCGGCGGCGGCTTCGGCACCAAGGCCTTCACCTACCGCGAATACGCGCTGGTGATGGAAGCGGCCAAGCAGCTCGGCCGCCCCGTCAAGTGGAACGGCGACCGCGGCGAGCATTTCCTGACCGACAGCCAGGGTCGCGACAACGTCGTCACCGCCGAGATGGCGCTCGACGGCAACGGCCGTTTCCTCGGCCTGCGCATCGAGGTTTTGGCCAATATGGGCGCCTACATCCATCAGTTCGGCCCCTACATCCCGACCGGCGGCGTGACGATGGCGACGGGCGTCTACGACATCGAGCCGCTCAGCGCCACGGTGAAGGGCGTCTACACCAACACCTGCCCCATCGACGCCTATCGCGGGGCAGGGCGGCCGGAAGCGGCCCTCCTGATCGAGAAGCTGGTCGACGAATGCGCGCGCCAGCTCGATATCCCGCGCGAGGAAATCCGCCGCTTGAACTTCATCAAGCCGGAGCAATTCCCCTACGTCACGCCCGGCGGCCGCACCTACGACCGGTGCGAACTGGACGCGCACATGACGCTCGCCATGGAGCGTGCCGGCTGGGCGGATTTCGATGAGCGGCTGGAAGAGGCGAAGAAGCGCGGCCATATCCGCGGCATCGGCATGGCCACCTATATCGAGGCCTGCGCCTTCCCCGGCTCCGAGCCCGCGCACCTGACGCTCAACGGCGACGGCACGGTGACGCTCGCCATCGGCACCCAGTCGAACGGCCAGGGCCACGCCACGGCCTACGCCCAGCTAATCGCCGAGAAGCTGAACATCGACATCGACAGGATCCACCTCCACCAGGGCGACACGGACGAACTGGAATCGGGCGGCGGCACCGGCGGCTCCCGCTCCATCCCCATCGGCGGCGTCTCGGCCGCACGCGCCGGCGAGAACCTGGCCGAGAAGATCAGGAAGCTCGCCGCCGACGAACTGGAAGCCTCGCCCGCCGACATCGAGCTGATCGACGGCACGGCCCGCATCGTCGGCACCGACCGGGCGATGGATTTCGCGGCAATCGCCAAGGCGGCGAAGAACCCCGACGATATCAAGGGCCTCGGCGACTTCCGCCAGGAGGAGCCGACCTATCCGAACGGCACCCACATCTGCGAGGTGGAGATCGACCCGGCGACGGGCAGGACGGAGGTCGTCGCCTACACCGTGGTCGACGACTTCGGCGCCACGGCCAACCCGATCCTGCTCGCCGGTCAGATCCACGGCGGCATCGCCCAGGGCGCCGGCCAGGCGCTGACCGAGGAGGCGATCTACTCGCAGGACGGGCAGCTCATCACCGCGAGCTTCATGGACTATGGAATGCCGCGCGCCGACCTTCTGCCGCTCATCCATTTCGAGACCCGCAACGTGCCCTCCACCACCAACGCGCTTGGCATGAAGGGCGCCGGCGAAGCCGGCACCGTCGGCTCCACCCCGGCCGTGCTCAACGCCGTGACGGACGCGCTCTACCGCGCCTACGGCATCTCCCACATCGAGATGCCGACCACGCCTTCGCGCGTGTGGAACGCCATCGCGGAGGCGGAAAGCAAACGGTGATGGAAATACTGGCGCCCGTCGCGTCGACCCCCCTCTGCCTGCCGGCACCTCCCCCGCAAGGGGGGAGGAAAGCCGTCGCCACCCTCTTCGCCAATTTCCAACGTTGCGGAAGAAGCGCCGGAGCAAGCGGCCGGCCCGCCTCCCCCCTTGCGGGGGAGGTGCCGGCAGGCGGAGGGGGGTCGACGCGACGGGCACCGACATCTCCATTCGCCTACCTTCAGTTAAAGGCGGAATGCCGCGGCTGCTACGGGAGGCATCGCGCCCTTCCGCGCCCGCAGGAAGCGTAGCCATGGCCGTCGCCGCCACAGACCTTGCCACCGAGCGAAGGCCGCTCGTCGGCATAACGCTGAAGATCATATCGGTGGCGATCTTCGTCGCCATGTCCTCCCTGATCAAGTCGGCCGGCACCGTGCCGGCCGGGCAGATCGTCTTCTTCCGCTCCTTCTTCGCCATCTTCCCGATCCTCGTCATGCTGGCCTGGCGGAAGGAACTGCGGACCGCCTTCCACACGACGCGCCCCATCGGCCACATCATGCGCGGCCTCGTCGGCGTCGCCGCCATGGGCCTCGGCTTCTTCGGCCTGACGCGCCTGCCCCTGCCCGATGCCATCACGCTCAACTACGCGCAGCCGCTCATCGTCGTCGTCTTCAGCGCCGTCTTCATCGGCGAGGTAGTGCGCCTCTACCGGTGGAGCGCCGTGCTGGTCGGTTTCGTCGGCGTCGTCATCATCGCCTGGCCCAAGCTCACGCTGCTGACGGGGGCAACCGGCCTCGAGGAAGGCCAGGCCCTCGGCGTCATCGCCATCCTCGGCGGCGCGGCCGCCTCGGCGGTTGCCATGCTTCTGGTGCGCCGGCTGGTGATGACGGAGAAGACGGCCACCATCGTCCTCTGGTTCTCCGTCACCGCAACGGTCGTCTCGCTGTTCACGATCCCCTTCGGCTGGGAAGCGCTGACGCGCTGGCAGTTCCTGGCGCTGGCGGGCGCTGGCATCTGCGGCGGTGTGGCGCAGATCCTGATGACCCAGTGCTACCGCCACGCCGAACTCTCGACCATCGCCCCCTTCGAATACACCTCGATGATCCTTGCGATCGTCGTCGGCTATTTCGCCTTCGGCGACATCCCCACCCTCTACACGCTCGTCGGCGGCATCATCGTCGTCGGCGCCGGCCTTTTCATCATCTGGCGCGAACGCCAACTCGGCCTCAAACGCGTTGCCGCCAGAAGGTTCGTGCCGCCAGGTGGATGAGGGGCGATAGCGCGTCTGCCTGGCCAAAGGGAGATGCCGCGCCCTGTCGCGCCCCCTCTGTCCTGCCGGACATCTCCCCCACGAGGGGGGAGATCGGACGTCGCGGAGGGTTTCGCAAGTCGCCAACGTTGCAGGAAAGGCGCCGGATCAAGCGGCCGGCGCAATCTCCCCCCTCGTGGGGGAGATGTGCGGCAGGACAGAGCGACTGTCTTGGCTGTCAAGTGTTTTGCGCGCGCCATGGTTGTCCTGTCCGGAGTATTGCGTTGAGGATGGTGAG
>NZ_WQNH01000069.1 GCF_009812055.1 Chelativorans xinjiangensis
CCGACCCTCGCCGCTGAGGGAGGGCGGCTACCCTCTCCCAGCGGTCCCTTATTCGCCCGTTCGGCGGAAAAAGTCATAAGACAAGCATGATCCCAAACGGATGGTACCCATCCGTTTGGAAAAGTCAGCCCGCAAGCTATTGGTCCGGTGGGGCGATTTGCCCTGACAGATGGGTACAAACGCCCCACTGGGGATTGCCTTTTGGCGCGCGAATCCCTTTATACGAGGCACCAGCCGGTCGGACGGCCGCACGCGCAAGCGCTTGAAAAGGCCGCGCGTGAGGAAAGTCCGGGCTCCACGGAAACACGGTGCCGGGTAACGCCCGGCGGGGGTAACCCCAGGGAAAGTGCCACAGAAAGCAGACCGCCCGGCGAAGCCCGAAGGGCGAAGCCGGGTAAGGGTGAAAGGGTGGGGTAAAAGCCCACCGCGCGCCTGGCGACAGGGGCGGCACGGCAAACCCCACCGGGAGCAAGACCGAATAGGAACGGCATGAAGGGAAACCTTCAAGGGCAGTTTCCGGCCCGGCCGTTCGGGTAGGTTGCTTGAGGCCGGCGGCAACGCCGGTCCCAGAGGAATGGTCGTCACGTCGCACAGCCCACGGGCGGTGCGGCCATACAGAACCCGGCTTACAGACCGGCTGGTTTTTCTTTCTTTCAATACGTTAGGCAGGCTTTTTGCCGCGGCGGACAACCTTCGCCGCGGCCATTTCCCGCCGGCTGTCGGGGGTGGCGACCGTAAGGCCACCGTAAGGCTAACCCTTCGTTAGGCTTAACAGGGGATAAACGTCCGATGGCCCGCAAGCCGCTGGAATCCGGGGCGAATTCGCTACCTATGTCTATCAATCCCGTTGACGCCCATGAACGCCCATGTTATCCCATCAAATCAGTCAGATTATTGTTTCAGCGGGAGTTTGAAGGCCGCGCCGCCGCGTTTTCGGCGGGGTGCAGGGCATCGTGCCCGGGGCGGGGAACGGATCGAGGAGCCGCGTTTCTGCGCGGTCGAAGCAATGCAGAGGGGCATGACGCCAACAGCGGCCGTCGCAGATCATGGATCGGTTCTTATCCAGTGCGATCAACAGGATCGACGCGAAGGGGCGGGTCTCCGTGCCGGCTCACTTCCGCTCGGTGGTGCAGAGGCGCGGCTTTGCCGACCTCTACGCGCTGAGGGCGCTGGACGTGCCGGCGATGGATGTGGGCGGCCCGGACCTGCTCGACCGCTACGAGGAGCGGATCGCGGTGGAGGACCCGTTCCTGCAGACGGCGGACGACATGTCCTTCTTCGTCCATGGCGACGGCAGCTTCCTGAAACTGGACCAGGACGGGCGCATTACCGTAACCGACTTCGTTCGCGAGCATACGGGGATTACATCGCAGGTCGCCTTCGTGGGGCGCGGCCTCTTCTTTCAGATATGGGAGCCGGAGCGGCTCAGCGCCCATGGCGCGGAAGTTCGCGCACGGCTCTTGAAATTGCGGCAACAGGCCTCGCAGGCCCGCGCCGCAAGTACGGAATGATGGCGGGCCCCGGCGGCGAAAGCTCGGCCGGTGGCGGACTGGCCCGCCACATTCCGGTCCTTCTCGAGGCGGTGATCGCCGCCCTCGACCCGGCACCCGGAAAGACGATCGTCGACGGCACGTTCGGTGCCGGCGGTTATACGAGCGCGCTCCTTAAGCGGGGCGCAACTGTGGTGGCGATCGACCGCGATCCCGACGCCATCGCCGGCGGCCAGGCGCTGGCCGCGCGCTTCGGCGACCGGCTGCGGCTGGAGCTTGGCCGTTTTTCGGAGATGGAGGGTATCGCCGGCGGCGCCGTGGACGGGGTGGTGCTCGATGTCGGCGTGTCGTCCATGCAGCTTGACGAGGCGGAGCGCGGGTTCTCCTTCCGAAAGGAAGGCCCGCTCGACATGCGCATGGGCCGCGAGGGCCCAAGTGCCGCCGATGTCGTCAACCGCCTCAAGGCGGGGGATCTGGCGCGCATCTTCGGCCTGCTCGGAGAGGAGCGCCATGCCGGCCGCATCGGCCGCGCCATCGAGCGGCGGCGGGCGGAAAAGCCGTTCGAGACCACCGGGGACCTGGCCGCGCTCATCGAGCGCACGGTCGGCCGCAAGCCGACCGACAAGATCCACCCCGCCACGCGCGTCTTCCAGGCCCTGCGCATCTTCGTCAACGACGAACTCGGCGAACTGGCGCGCGCGCTGTTCGCCGCCGAGCGCATCCTGAAGCCGGGCGGCGTGCTTGCCGTTGTCACCTTCCATTCGCTGGAGGACCGCATCGTCAAGCGGTTCCTCACCGCGCGCTCGGGCACGGCGGGCGGCTCCCGGCATCTGCCGGAGGCGGCGGCCCCGCAACCGATCTTCGAAAAGCCGCAAAAACCGGTGGCGCCCGGCAAGGCCGAGACGGAACAGAACCCGCGCGCCCGCTCGGCGCGGCTGCGGGCGGCGCGGCGTACGGATGCGCCGGCAGGAGCCGAGGATTTCGACAGCCTGGGCGTGCCGGCGCTTTTCGTCACGGCACAGCTCGGCGAGAAGGCGAGGTAGGCAGTTGTTCCGGACCAGCGACATCATCCTGATTGCGGTCATGCTTTCGGCGGCGGCTTTCACCTACAAGACCAAGCACGAGGCGGAAGCGATGATGAGCCGCGCCCGGGAGCTGGAGACGCAGATCCAGCTCGAAAAGGACGCCATCGACGTCTTGAAGGCGGACCGCAGCCTTCTCACCCAGCCGGGGCGCCTGGAGAAGCTGGCGAATATCTACAAGGACGAGCTCGGCCTCGGCATCATGGACCCCAAGCAGATCGCCACGCCGGCATCGCTGCGCGAGCTACCCTTCCGCTCCGAGGAGACGCTGATGGTCGAGGGCGCGGACGGCGCGGACGAACCGGTGGTGACGGGAGGGGTGCGGCCATGAAGATGCCGAGGCTGTGGAAGAACCGGCGGGCAATGGAAGGCGATGGCGCCATCGTCGTCGAAGGCGCGCGCAAGGCCACCGGCGGGCGGTCGCGCAACCGGGTGGTGATGGCGATGGCCGTGCTCTTCGGCATCTACGCGGCCATCGGCGCGCGGCTCGTCCATCTCGGCTTGGTCGAGGAGGCGGCGGTCGACCTGCCGCAGAGCCGGGCGACGGCCTCGCGGCCCGACCTTGTGGACCGTAACGGCGAGGTGCTGGCGACCGACATCAAGACCGCCTCGCTGTTCGCCGAGCCGCGGCGCATTGCCTATATCGACGAGACCATCGAGAAATTGCAGACGGTGCTGCCGGACCTCGACTACGAGCAGGCCTACCGGCGGCTCGATAGCGACGCCGGGTTCGTGTGGCTGCGCCGCCAGCTTTCGCCGCGCCAGCAGAGCGAGATCCTGGCGCTCGGCATTCCGGGGCTGGGCTTCCGCACGGAGAAGCGCCGCTTCTATCCCGGCGGACCGACCGCCTCGCACATCCTCGGCCTCGTCAACGTCGACAACCAGGGCATCGCCGGCATGGAGAAATATGTCGACGGAGAGGGCCTGGCCGACCTGCAGGCGCTGGGCCTTGCCGGGCCGGACACCCTCAATCCGGTGCGCCTTTCCATCGATCTGAGGGTGCAGCACGTGCTGCACGACGAACTGACGCAAGCCATGGAGCGCCACCAGGCGATCGCCGCCGGCGGCGTCGTCCTCAACGCGCGCACGGGCGAGGTGATGGCCATGGTCTCGCTGCCCGACTACGACCCCAACAATCCCTTCAACGCGCTCGAGAAGGAC
Source organism: Chelativorans xinjiangensis (assembly GCF_009812055.1). Lineage (GTDB taxonomy): Bacteria > Pseudomonadota > Alphaproteobacteria > Rhizobiales > Rhizobiaceae > Chelativorans > Chelativorans xinjiangense. Next base: position 3,734 of record NZ_WQNH01000069.1, read on the forward strand.
CGGCTCAACCGCATGTCGGCAGGCGTCTTCGAGATGGGCTCGACCTTCAAGCTCTTCACGACGTCGATGGCGCTCGATTCCGGCCTCGTGGACATCAACGACAGGTTCGACGCGACGCGCCCCTTGCGCATCGGCGGGCACACAATCAGGGATTTCCACGGCAAGGGACGCGTGCTGAGCGTGCCGGAGATCTTCATCTATTCCTCCAACATCGGCACGGCCAAGATGGCCGATGTCGTTGGGGTCGAGGGGCACCGGGAGTTCCTGAAGCGGATCGGCATTCTCGATCGCGTCAAGACGGAGCTGCCGGAAGTCGCGCGCCCCACCGAACCGGCGAAGTGGAAGAAAATCAATTCGGTCACGATTTCCTTCGGCCACGGCGTCGCGACTACCCCGCTGCAGACGGCGGCCGCGGCGGCGGCGATGCTGAACGGCGGAAAACTCATTCCGCCCACCTTCCTGCCGCGCACCGAGGAAGAGGCGAACGCGATTGCCGAAAAGGTGATTTCCGAGAAGACCAGCGCCGCGGTCCGCTACCTCTTCCGCTACAACACGGAGAAGGGCTCCGGGCGGCGCGCCGAAGTGCCCGGCTACTATGTCGGCACCAAGACCGGGACGGCGGAGAAAGTGGTCAACGGCCGCTATTCCAACGACACGCGCTTCAATACGTTCATCGCCAGTTTTCCGGCCAATGATCCGGACTATGTCGTCTTCGTGGTTCTCGACGAGCCGAAGCCGGAGAAGCCCGGCATGTCCGCGACCTCGGGCATAACCAACGCGCCGCTGGCCGGCAATATTATCCGCCGCGCCGCCCCACTCCTTGGCGTACAGCCGGATTTCGGCCATGAAAGTGAGGCTTTGCTGGTTTCGTATCAGTGATTCCGGTAAGCCGAGGGTCGTGCGGTTGGCCGCAAGAGAATTCTGGGGTGTGATGAAGCTGGGTGAACTTGCCGATATCTTGCCGCATGGCGGGGCACTATCCGACGATACGCAAATCTCCGGTCTTTCATCGGATACGCGGCAGCTTTCCGCCGGCGATCTGTTTTTCGCCCTTGCCGGCGTCAAGGCGGATGGAGCGGCCTTCGCGGCGGAGGCGGTGCGCCAAGGGGCGGCGGTGGTCGTCGCCCGGCCGGGTGCGGTGGGCGCCGATATCGGCGCCCCGGTCGTCGAGGTGGAGGATCCGCGCCGCGCACTGGCGCTGACCGCCGCCCGCCTCTACGCCGGCCAGCCGGCGACCATGGCGGCGGTGACGGGCACCAGCGGCAAGACCTCCGTTGCCGCCTTCACCCGGCAGATATGGGAAGAAGCGGGGCTTGCCGCCGCCTCGATCGGCACCACCGGCGTCGTGGCGCCGGGGCGCGAGGATTACGGCGAACTGACGACGCCGGACCCGGTGTCGCTGCACCGCCTGTTGAAGGAACTTGCCGAGGCCGGCGTCACCCACGGCGCCATGGAAGCCTCGAGCCACGGGCTCGACCAGCGCCGGCTCGACGGCGTCAGGCTCGCTGCCGGCGGCTTCACCAATCTCGGCCGCGACCACATGGATTATCACCCCACCGTGGAGCACTACCACCGCACCAAGATGCGCCTGTTCGACACGCTCCTGCCGAAGGGTGCGCCGGCGGTCGTCTTCGCCGACGATGCCTGGTCGGAGGCGACGGAGAAGGCGGTCCGCGGCGCGGGGCTGGAACTGCTCACCGTCGGGCGCAAGGGCGCGTTCCTGACGTTGAAGCGCGTCGAGCACGAGCGTCATCGCCAGCGCGCCGAGGTGGAGCACGAAGGGCTGATCCACGAGATCGACCTGCCGCTCGCCGGCGACTTTCAGGTGTCCAACGCCCTTGTGGCGGCGGGGCTCGCCATCGCCACCGGGCTTGCCGCGGACAAGGCCCTTTCGGCGCTTGAACATCTCAAGGGCGCCTCGGGCCGGCTGGAGCTTGTCGGCACGGCGGCAAACGGTGCACAATGCTACGTCGATTATTCGCACAAGCCCGAGGCGCTGGAGAACGTGCTTCTGGCGGTCCGGCCCTTCACCACGGGCCGCGTCATCGTCGTCTTCGGCTGCGGCGGCGACCGCGACCGGCTGAAGCGGCCGATCATGGGCGAGATCGCCGGGCGGCTCGCCGACGTCGTCATCGTCACCGACGACAATCCGCGCTCGGAGGATCCCGCCGCTATCCGTGCCGCCATCCTGGAAGCGGTGCCCACGGCGAGCGAGATCGGCGACCGGCGCGAAGCGATCCGCGCAGCGGTCGCCATGCTCGAGATGGGAGACACGCTGGTCGTCGCCGGCAAGGGCCACGAGGTCGGGCAGGAGATCGCCGGCAGGAAGCATCATTTTTCCGATCACGAGGAGGTGCGGCAGGCACTCGGGGAGAAGGGCGCGTGACGCTTCTTTGGGACAGCCAGGCGCTGGTGACGGCCACCGGGGGCCGCCCGTTCGGAAACCTGCCCGAGGGGGTGACGGGCATATCCATCGACACCCGCACGCTGGAGCGCGGCGAGGCGTTCTTCGCCATCAAGGGCGACAAGTTCGACGGCCATCAGTTCGCCACTGCGGCCATGGCGGCCGGTGCCGGGCTCCTGGTGGTCTCGGAAGAGAAGCTGCCGGCGCTCGGCCGCCTGGCCGTGCCCAAGGTGGTGGTGCCGGATGTGCTGAAGGCGCTCGAAGGGCTGGCGGCGGCGGCGCGCGAGCGCACGCGCGCCAAGGTGATCGCCGTCACCGGCTCGGCCGGCAAGACGACCACCAAGGAGATGCTGCGGCATATGCTGGAAAGCGCCGGCAGCGTGCACGCCGCCGACCGCTCCTTCAACAACCACTGGGGCGTGCCGCTGACGCTCGCCCGCCTGCCGGCCGATTGCGACTACGCCGTCTTCGAGATCGGCATGAACCATCCCGGCGAGATCGAGCCGCTGACGCGGCTGGTGAAGCCGCACATTGCCGTTGTCACCATGGTGGCGGCCGCTCATCTCGGCCATTTCAAGAGCCTCGACGAGATCGCCCGGGCCAAGGGCGAGATCTTCTCCGGCGTCGTGCGCGGCGGCCATGCCGTCCTCAACCGCGATGACCAGCGCTGGAAGATCCTGTCGAAGATGGCCGGTGATGCCGGCGTCAAGAACATCTGGGGCTTCGGCGAGAACGCGCGGGCGCAGTTCAGGCTCGTCAAGTGGGAGCCCCAGGAAGAGGGCTCGGCCGTGACGGTGAAGATCGCCGGCCAGGAACTGGCGGCGCGGGTCGGCGCGCCAGGGCGGCACATGGCGCAGAACGCCCTTGCGGCGGTCGGCGCCGGCTACCTGGCAGGCGCGGACGTCGCCAGGCTTCTCCTGGCGCTTGGGGATTTTTCCGCCGGGCCGGGGCGCGGCAAGCGCCACCTTCTGCGCCTCGACGCCGGCACCTTCACGCTGATCGACGAGAGCTACAACGCAAACCCCGCCTCCATGCGGGCGGCGATGCAGCTTCTGGCAAGTACGCCGGTCGCCGGCGAGGGCCGGCGCATCGCCGTTCTGGGCGACATGCTGGAACTTGGCCCGCACTCGGCGAAGCTGCATGCCGCGCTCGCAGACCTCATTGCAGCCTCCAACGTCGACCTGCTCTACCTCGGTGGGGTGGAAATGAAGGCGCTGGCCGACAATCCGCCGGCCGGCCTCACCGTCGAATATCGCGAGGACGCGGAGAAGCTGCAGCCGCTCCTCCTTGAGGCGGCAAGGCCGGGGGACGCGATCATGATCAAGTCATCCAAGGGCATCGGCTTCTCCAAGCTGGTCGAGGCCCTTCTCAAGCAATTTCCGGCGGCAACGCCGGCACGGATTTAGGAGGCGGGACGCCCGCCTGAGGGACTTTCATTATGCTGACGCTGCTCGTGGAATTTGCCGATGAACTCACGGCCTTCAACGTTTTCCGCTACATCACCTTCCGCACCGGCGGGGCGCTGATCACGGCCGCCTTCATCGTCTTCCTGTTCGGCCCGGCCATCATCAAATCGTTGCGCGTGCGCCAGGGCCGGGGCCAGCCGATCCGCGCCGACGGACCGCAAACCCATTTCAAGAAGGCCGGCACGCCCACCATGGGCGGGCTGATGATCCTCTCCGGCATCCTCGGCTCCACCCTCCTGTGGGCGAACCTTTCCAGCGTCTATGTGTGGATCGTGCTGATGGTGACCGTGGTTTTCGGCGCCATCGGCTTTTACGACGACTATCTGAAGGTGACGAAGCAATCGCATCTGGGCTTTTCCGGCAAGATACGGCTGGCGCTGGAGTTTCTCATCGCCGGCCTCGCCGCCTGGCTGATCATGCGTGCGGGGCAGGCGCCGTTCTCCTCATCGCTCACTTTCCCCTTCTTCAAGGAACTCCTCCTCAACCTCGGCATCTTCTTCATTCCCTTCGCCGCCTTCGTCATCGTCGGCGCGGGCAACGCGGTGAACCTGACCGACGGGCTCGACGGACTGGCCACGGTACCGGTGATGGTGGCGGCCGCCTCCTTCGGGGTGATCGCCTATCTCTCCGGCAATGCCATCTTCGCCGACTATCTGCAGATCCACTTCGTGCCGGGCACGGGAGAACTTGCCGTCGTCCTCGGCGCCGTCATCGGCGCCGGCCTCGGCTTCCTGTGGTTCAACGCGCCGCCGGCGGCCATCTTCATGGGCGACACGGGATCGCTGGCTCTCGGCGGTCTCATCGGCACCATCGCCGTCGCCACCAAGCACGAGATCGTGCTGGCCATCATCGGCGGCCTGTTCGTGATCGAGATCCTGTCCGTGATCATCCAGGTCGCCGTCTTCAAGATGACGGGCAAGCGCGTCTTCCTGATGGCGCCGATCCACCATCACTTCGAGAAGCTGGGCTGGACGGAGAGCCAGGTGGTCATCCGCTTCTGGATCATCGCCGTGGTCCTGGCGCTGATCGGGCTTTCGACGTTGAAGTTGAGGTAGACGGTCGGATTGCTATGCCGAGCCCCTTCGCGCCCCCCTCTGTCCTGCCGGACATCTCCCCCACCAGGGGGGAGATCGGCCGTCCGCTTGCCCAGGCGCCTTTCCCGCGACGTCAGCGATTGGCGAAAGTGTCCGCGACGGCCGATCTCCCCCCTTGTGGGGGAGATGTCCGGCAGGACAGAGGGGGGCAACGTCGAGCGCAGACGGCCGCGACTTCCATCCTGCAGACGCAGGGAACCGCCCCATGATCCCCGCCTCCACCTTCGCCGCAAAAACCGTCGCCGTCTTCGGCCTCGGCGGTTCAGGCATCGCCACCGCGCGCGCGCTGATTGCGGGCGGTGCGGCCGTCGTCGCCTGGGATGACAATCCGGAGAGCGTGGCCCGCGCCGGGGATGAAGGCGTCGAGACGCGCGACCTGCGCGCGGTGAACTGGAAGGATTTCGACGCCCTGGTGCTGGCGCCGGGCGTGCCGCTTACCCATCCCCGGCCGCACTGGAGCGTGGAGCTGGCGCGGGCGGCCGGCGTCGAGATCATCGGCGACATCGAGCTTTTTGCACGCGAGCGGCGTGCGCGTGCGCCCGATGCGCCTTTCATCGCCATCACTGGCACCAACGGCAAATCGACGACGACGGCGCTGATCGCCCACGTGCTGAAGGCGGCGGGGCGCGATGTGCAGATGGGCGGCAATATCGGCCGCGCCGTCATGACGCTGGAGCCGCCGGCGGCGGGGCGCCACTATGTGGTGGAGTGCTCCTCCTATCAGATCGACCTGGCGCCGACGCTCGATCCTTCCGCCGGCATCCTGCTCAACCTGTCGCCGGACCATCTCGACCGGCATGGGACGATGGAGGACTATGCGGCGATCAAGGAGAGGCTCGTCGCCGGCAGCGACACGGCCATCGTCGGCATGGACGATGCCCACTGCCGCACCATTGCCGCGCGGCTGGAACAGGCCGGACGCAAGATGGCGCGGATTTCCGTTACGCAGACGCTTGAAGAGGGGTTCTTTGCCCGTGACGCCATGCTGCTGCGCGCCGAGGGCGGCAGGACCGAAAGGCTGTTCACGCTCGAAGGCATCGGCTCCCTGCGCGGCCGGCACAACGCGCAGAACGCGCTTGCCGCCCTTGCCGCCTGCCTTCCCTGCGGGCTCGCCATCGAGGAGATCCGCGCCGGCTTCGAAAGCTTTCCCGGCCTTGCCCACCGCATGGAGCAGGTGGGGCGGCTCAAGCACGTTCTTTTCGTCAACGATTCGAAGGCCACGAACGCCGATGCCGCCGGACGTGCCTTGTCGAGCTTCCCGCGCGTCTACTGGATCGCCGGCGGCCTGCCGAAGGAGAGCGGCATCGGCAGCCTGAGGCCCTTCTTCGGCCGCGTCGCCAAGGCCTATCTGGTGGGCGAGGCGGCCCCCGCCTTCGCCGCCACGCTGGGGGAGGCGACGGAGTACGAGATTTCGGGTACCATAGAAGCCGCCGTCGAGCATGCCGCGCGGGATGCGGCGGGCGATCCCGCGGGCGAAGTCGTGGTCCTGTTGTCGCCGGCTTGTGCGAGTTTCGACCAGTTCAGGAATTTCGAAGTGAGGGGCGAGGCGTTCCGCGACGCGGTGCTTTCGCTTTCCGGCGTCGAGACACTCGGGGAGACCATGGAATGATCAGCCGTACCGATCGCAGTCTTGTGGCCAATTGGTGGTGGACCGTAGACCGCTGGTTCCTCGCCGCCTTTCTCCTGCTCATGGGGCTCGGCGTGGTCCTGTCCTTCGCGGCGAGCCCGGCGGTGGCCGAGAGGATCGGCCTCGACAGCTTTCACTTCGTCACACGGCAGGTCATCTTCATGGTCCCGGCGCTGGCGGTGCTCATCGGCGTCTCGTTCCTGGAGCCGCGCCATGTGCGCCGGTTGGCGCTCGTCATGCTTGTCGGGTCTCTGGTGCTGATGGTGGCGACGCTGTTCATCGGCATGGAGGTGAAGGGCTCGCGGCGCTGGATCTATCTGTTCGGCATATCCGTCCAGCCGTCGGAATACCTGAAACCCGCCTTCGTCGTCATCTGCGCATGGCTCTTCGCCGAGCACGCGCGGCAGCCGGAAATCCCCGGCAACCTCTTCGCCATGATCCTGCTCGGTCTGGTGGTGGCGCTGCTGGTCGCCCAGCCGGACCTCGGCCAGACCATGCTGGTGCTCGGCACCTGGGGAGGGATGTTCTTCATCGCCGGCATGCCGTGGCTGTGGATCGCCGTGTTGGGCGCGCTCGGTGCGGCGGGCGCGGCCGCCGCCTATTCCCTCTTCCCACACGTGGCCGATCGCATCGACCGCTTCGTCACCGGCGAGGGCGACACCTATCAGGTGGACATGAGCCTGGAGGCCATGACGCGCGGCGGCTGGCTGGGGCAGGGCCCGGGCGAGGGTTCGGTCAAGCGCATCCTGCCCGACAGCCACACCGACTTCGTCTTCGCCGTCGCCGGCGAGGAGTTCGGCATCCTCATGTGCCTTATCATCCTGGCGCTGTTCGCCTTCATCGTCCTGCGCGGGCTGGCGCTGGCCAAGCGCGAGAGCGACGACTTCACGCGCTACGCGCTTTCCGGCCTCGTCATCCTGTTCGGCCTGCAGTCGATCATCAACATGGCCGTCAACGTTCGGATGATGCCGGCCAAGGGCATGACGCTGCCCTTCATCTCCTATGGCGGCTCCTCGCTCGTCGCCATGGCGATCTCCATGGGCATCGTCCTGGCGCTCGCCCGGCGGCGGCCGGAGAAGCGCAGGCCCATGAGCTTCTCCAGCGTCTCCGGGCGGGCGGCGACGGCCGGCTGACGATGGAAGGCAGGACCGTCCTTCTCAGCGCCGGCGGCACCGGCGGGCACCTCTTTCCAGCGGAGGCGTTGGCCCAGACGCTGGGCAAGCGCGGCTGGTCCGTGCACCTTGTGACCGATGCCCGCGCCGCACGCTTTGCCGGCAGCTTTCCGGCCGAGGCCGTGCACGCCGTCGATGCGGCCACCTTCGGCTCGCGCAACCCGCTCACCCTCCTGCGCAGCGGGCTCGCCATCTGGCGCGGCGTGCGCCAGTCTTCCGCACTGATCGCGCGGCTGAAGCCCAGGGCCGTCGTCGGCTTCGGCGGCTATCCGACGCTGCCGCCTCTCTTCGCCGCCACGCGGCGCGGCGTGCCGACGATCATCCACGAGCAGAACGCGGTGATGGGGCGGGCCAACAAGGCGCTCGCCGGGCGCGTGACGGCGATCGCCGGCGGCTTCCTGAAGGCCGAGGGCCCTTACGCGGAGAAGATCGTCGTGACCGGGAATCCGGTCCGCCAGGCGGTCCTCGACGTCGCCGACACGCCCTATGCCGCGCCGTCCGAGGGGGAGGCGCTGCGCCTCCTCGTCTTCGGCGGCAGCCAGGGCGCGCGGTTCTTCTCCGACATGGTGCCGGAAGCGGTCGCGCAACTGCCCGAAACCTTGCGCGCGCGCCTTATCATCACCCACCAGGCGCGGCCGGAAGACGAGGCGCGCGTCAGCGAGCGCTATAGCGAACTCGGCGTCACGGCGGAGGTTTCGCCCTTTTTCGCCGACCTGCCGGCGCGCATGGCGGAAAGCCACCTCGTCCTCGCCCGCTCCGGCGCCTCGACGGTGCTGGAACTCTCCGTCATCGGCCGGCCGGCGATCCTGGTGCCGCTGCCGCACGCCCTTGACGACGATCAAGGCCACAACGCGCAGCTTCTGGTGGATGTGGGCGGGGCGTTGATGAGGCGGCAGCCGGACATCACCGCCGAGAGCCTTGCCGGCGACCTTGCGGCGCTGCTCGGCGACGGCGGGCACCTTGCGGCGATGGCCGTGGCGGCGCGCGGCATCGGCCGGCCTGATGCCGCTGCATTGCTTGCCGACCTGACAGAGGCTATTGCGTCGGGACAATCGGCAGCCAGTATGAGAGAGGGAGCGGACGCATGAAGATGCCGCAGACAATCGGGGTCGTGCATTTCATCGGCATCGGCGGCATCGGCATGAGCGGCATCGCCGAGGCGCTGCATACGCTCGGCTATCAGGTGCAGGGCTCCGACCAGGCCGAAAACGCCAATGTGGTGCGCCTGCGCGAGAAGGGCATCGAGGTCTTCGTCGGCCACAAGGCGGAGAATCTCGGGGCAGCCGAAGTGGTGGTCATCTCCACCGCCATCAAGCGCGACAACCCGGAGCACAAGGCGGCCCGCGAGCGGCTCTTGCCCATCGTGCGCCGCGCCGAGATGCTGGCCGAGCTCATGCGTTTCCGCCAGGCGGTCGCCATCGGCGGCACGCACGGCAAGACGACGACCACCTCCATGGTCGCCGCCCTTCTCGATGCCGGCGGGCTCGACCCGACGGTCATCAACGGCGGCATCATCAACGCCTACGGCACCAACGCCCGCATGGGCAAGGGCGACTGGATGGTGGTGGAAGCCGACGAGAGCGACGGCACCTTCCTGAAGCTGCCGGCCGAGATCGCCGTCGTCACCAACATCGACCCCGAGCATCTCGACCACTACGGCTCCTTCGACAAGGTGCGCGAGGCCTTCCGCCAGTTCGTGGAGAACGTGCCGTTCTACGGCTTCGGCATCTTGTGCATCGACCATCCGGAGGTGCAGGCGCTGGTGCGCCGCATCGAGGACCGCCGCGTCGTCACCTACGGCGAGAACCCGCAGGCCGACGTCCGCTTCTCCAACCACCGCATGGACGGGGCGGTGTCGGTCTTCGACGTGACCATCCGCGGGCGCAAGGCGGAGACGGTCGAGACGATCGAAGACCTGCGCCTGCCCATGCCCGGCCGGCACAACGTGACGAATGCGGTGGCGGCAGTCGCGGTCGCCCATGAGATGGGCATCTCGGCCGAGGACATCCGCAAGGGGCTGTCCGCCTTCGGCGGCGTCAAGCGGCGCTTCACGCAGACGGGCACCTGGAACGGCGTGCAGATCTTCGACGACTACGGCCATCACCCGGTAGAGATCCGCGCCGTGCTCAGGGCCGCGCGCGAGGCCACGAGCGGGCGCATCATCGCCATCGCCCAGCCGCACCGCTACACGCGCCTCAGCGACCTGTTCGACGACTTCTCGTCCTGCTTCAACGATGCCGACACGGTGCTGGTGGCGCCGGTCTACGCGGCGGGCGAGACGCCGATCAACGGCATCTCCTCCGAAACGCTGGTGGCCAGCCTGCGGGCGGCCGGCCACCGCGACGCCCGCTTCATCGAAGGACCGGAGAAGATCGCGCCGCTGGTGCGCGAGATCGCCAAGGACGGCGATTTCGTCGTCTTCCTGGGCGCCGGCAACATCACCCAGTGGGCCTATTTACTGCCCGAGGAGCTTTCATCATGAGTGGTGAGGAGCTCATCAAGAAGCTCGGCACCCGGCTTGCCGGCCTGCGCGGCAAGCTTACGCCCGACGCCGGCATGGACAAGATCACCTGGTTCCGCGCCGGCGGCGAGGCCGAAGCCCTGTTCCAGCCGCAGGACGAGGAGGATCTGGCAACCTTCCTGCGCGCCGTGCCGGAGGAGGTTGCGATCACGGTCGTCGGCATTGGCTCAAACCTCCTGGTGCGCGACGGCGGCCTGAAAGGCTTCGTCGTGCGCCTGTCGGCCAAGGGGTTCGGCCAGGCCGAGGTGATTTCGCCGACGCGGATCAGGGCCGGGGCGGCGATCCCCGACAAGCGGCTTGCGGCGGCCGCGCTGGAAGCGGGCATCGGCGGCTTTCATTTCTATCACGGCATCCCCGGCGGCCTGGGCGGCGCGCTGCGCATGAACGCCGGCGCCAACGGCGTCGAGACGCGCGAGCGCGTCGTTAAGGTGCGGGCGCTCGACCGCAAGGGCGACCTTCACGTTTTGACGAACGAGGACATGGGCTACGCCTACCGCAAATCCTCCGCGCCCGCCGACTTCATCTTCACCTCGGCGCTGATGGAGGGCTACGCGGAAGACAAAAAAGCCATCCGCGCGGCGATGGACGCCGTGCAGCATCACCGCGAGACGGTGCAGCCGATCCGCGAGAAGACCGGCGGCTCCACCTTCAAGAACCCGGAAGGCACGTCGGCCTGGAAAGAGATCGACAAGGCCGGCGGCCGCGGGCTGATGATCGGCGGGGCGCAGATGTCGCCCATGCACTGCAACTTCATGATCAACACGGGCACGGCCACCGGCTACGACCTGGAGTTCCTGGGCGAGACCGTGCGCGCGCGGGTGCTTGAAAATTCCGGCATCCACCTCGAATGGGAAATCAAGCGCATCGGCGCCTTCAAACCGGGCCACGCGATCGACCCGTTCCTCGGGCAATTGCTGTAGGTCGTTTGGCGATGCCCCTACAGGAAGCGCCCTTTTACGATCACATTTTGCAAATTTACCGAAAATTTGAATCCACGGAATCTCAAGGCCTTGCCACTGAATCAACTCTCTGATTCTTTGGGCATAAGCTTTCCTGATTTGAGTCGGCGGTGTTTGCGCCAGGGGGCTTCTCTGGAGCGAGGGGAATGGATTCGTGAAGACGCCGAACCGGCAAGGGCCTGAGAGAGGCACCGGTAGATGAAGAAGAAGCACGTGGCCGTGTTGATGGGCGGGTTCTCGTCCGAACGGCCGGTCAGTCTGTCTTCCGGTACCGCCTGCGCCGACGCCCTGGAGGCGGAGGGCTATCGCGTGACGCGGGTGGACGTCGGCCGCGACATCGCCCGCGTGCTCGGCGAGTTGAAGCCGGACGTCGCCTTCAACGCCCTGCACGGGCCCTATGGCGAGGACGGGACCATCCAAGGCGTTCTGGAATACCTGGCAATTCCCTACACGCACTCCGGCGTGCTCGCCTCGGCGCTCGCCATGGACAAGGATCTGGCGAAGACCATTGCGCGGGCGGCCGGCATTCCCGTTGCGCCGTCGCGCATCGTCAACCGTTTCGAGATCGCCGATAAGCATCCGATGGAGCCGCCCTATGTCGTGAAGCCGGTCAACGAGGGGTCGAGCTTCGGCGTCGTCATCGTGCGCGAAGAGCAGTCGCACCCTCCGCAAATCCTCGGCTCGGACGAGTGGGGATATGGCGAGCGGGTGATGGTGGAGCGCTACGTCGCCGGGCGCGAATTCACCTGCGCGGTGATGGGGGAGAGGGTGCTCGGCGTGTGCGAGATCGTGCCGGTGGGGCATTCCTTCTACGATTACGATTCGAAATACGTTCCGGGCGGATCAAAACACGAATGCCCGGCAAAAATTTCACCGAATATTTACCAAAAAATACAGACAATCTCCCTTACTGCGCACGAGGTGCTCGGCTGCCGGGGCGTGAGCCGTTCCGACTTCCGCTACGACGACCGTTTCTCGGAAGAGGGTGAGCTGGTCTGGCTCGAACTCAACACTCAACCGGGTATGACGCCGACCTCCCTGGTGCCGGACATCGCTGCCGAGGCAGGAATTGGTTTTGGTGAATTGTTAAGTTGGATGGTGGAGGACGCGTCGTGTTCGCGCTGAGGTCGGATAAGGGCGGTCGCCCGGGCGAGGCCGGCCTGGTGCTGCCGCGGTGGCTGCGTCGCCCGGCGCGCATGCTCCAGCGTGTCGATGTCGACCGCATCGAGCCGCCGCGCTTCGCCGCGACGATGGCGACCTGCGCCCTCTTTGCGCTCACCGGGCTCTATGGCGGTCTCAAGGGCGGGCATATGGACGAGGTGGTGCGGGCTACCACGTCGCGCGTCGGCTTCGCCATCGAGGATGTCGATGTGCGCGGCAACCACCATGCGTCGGAGATCGACGTCCTGCAGCAGATCGGCCTCGACGGCTGGACGTCGATGGTGGGTTTCGATGTGCGGGCGGCGCGCGAGCGCATCGCCGAGCTTCCCTGGGTCGAGCGTGCCGAGGTGCGCAAGGTCTATCCGGCGACGGTGGTGGTGAATATCGTCGAGCGCCAGCCCTTTGCCCTGTGGCAGCAGGGAAGCCGGCTCTCGGTGATCGAAGAGGACGGCGATATCATTGCCCCGTTCTACGGCGGGCGTCTGGCGGGGCTGCCGTTGCTCATCGGCGCGGGCGCCGACGGGGCCGGACCCGCCTTCATCGAAAAGGTATCGCGGGTGCGCGGGCTTGACGGGCACGTGCGCGCCTATATCCGCGTTGCCGGCCGGCGCTGGGATTTGCGGCTCGACAACGGCGTCACCATCAAGCTGCCGGAAGACGGCTTTGAGGCGGCGCTGGCGGAGGCCTCGCGGCTCGATGCCGAATATGCGCTTTTCGCGCGCGATATCGAGGCTATCGACCTGCGCTTGCCCGACCGCGTGACGGTGGCGCTGACGCCGGATGCGGCGGAAAAGCGCAACGCGGCGTTCGAGGAACTGATGGACAGGCGCAAGAAGGGAGCCAGGATATGAGCTGGCTTCTGGGCGATCGCAATGCCGCGCAGCGGCGTTCGGGCATCATCACGGTCCTCGACGTGGGGTCGAGCAAGGTTTGCTGCATCATTGCCCGCCTGCTGCCCAGCGAGGGCGGCAGGGCGCTGCCGCACCGCACGCACCGCATCAAGGTGATCGGCATCGGTCATCAGAAGTCGGAAGGCGTGAAGTCGGGCGTGATCGTCGATCTCGAACGCGCGGAACAGGCGGTCCGCCTCGCCGTCGACGCGGCGGAGCGGATGGCGGGGCTGACCGTCGATTCCCTGATCGTCAACGTCTCGGCCGGGCGGCTGAAGAGCGAGACGGCTTCGGCCACCATCAATCTGGGCGGGCACGAGGCGGCGAAATCGGACGTCAACCGCGTGCTTTCGGCCGGTGCGCGCCAGGCGTTGCGCGCCGAGCGCGAGGTCGTGCATTCGCTGGCTGTCGGTTTCTCGCTCGATTCGGAGCGCGGCATCCGCGACCCGCGCGGCATGGTCGGCGATACGCTGGGCGTCGACATGCATGTGGTGACGGCCGATAGCGTGCCCTTGCGCAATCTGGAGCTTTGCATCAACCGCTCGCACCTCTCGGTCGAGCGCATGGTGGCCACGCCCTATGCCAGCGGCCTTGCGGCGCTGGTGGACGACGAGGCCGAGATGGGGGCCGCCTGCATCGACATGGGCGGCGGCTGCACGACAATCTCCGTCTTCGTCGACGGCAAGTTCGTGCATGCCGACGCGCTGCCGGTCGGCGGCAATCATGTGACCATGGACCTTGCGCGGGGGCTTTCGACGCGCCTCGAGGATGCCGAGCGGCTCAAGGTCATGCATGGCTCGGCGCTGCCGGCCAGCGCCGATGACCGCGATGTCATCGCCATCCAGCCCATCGGCGGCGACGAGAGCGAAGGGACCCTGCAGGTGCCGCGTGCGGTGATGACACGCATCGTACGCGCCCGCGTCGAGGAAACGCTGGAGATGGTGCGCGATCGGCTCAACCGCTCCGGCTATGGCCACCTGGTGGGGCGCCGCGTGGTGCTGACGGGAGGCGCGAGCCAGCTTGCCGGCCTGCCGGAAGCGGCGCGGCGGCTTCTCGGCCGCAATGTGCGTCTTGGCCGGCCGCTCGGCGTGAAGGGCCTGCCGGAAGCGGCCAAGGGGGCGGCTTTCGCAGCCCCCATCGGGCTCCTGATCTATCCGCAGGTGGCGGATTTCGAAAGCCGCATCTCCAAGGGCGGCATGTTCACACGCGCGACGGGGACCGGGGGACGGTTGCAGCGCGTCAGTCAGTGGTTGCGTGAGAGTTTTTGACGGGGGATGGGCCCCATAACTATGGCCGCGGCGGCGAGGCGGCGGACAAGGCGGAAAGGACGAGGAAATGACCATTAACCTGCAGAAGCCGGACATTACCGAGCTGAAGCCGAGGATTACCGTGTTCGGTGTCGGCGGCGGCGGCGGAAATGCGGTCAACAACATGATCACGGCGGGCCTCGACGGCGTCGAATTCGTGGTGGCCAACACGGACGCCCAGGCGCTGACCACCTCCAAGGCCGAACGGATCATCCAGCTCGGCGCAGCGGTGACCGAGGGGCTCGGCGCCGGCTCGCAGCCGGAGGTCGGCCAGGCGGCCGCCGAAGAGTGCATCGACGAGATCATGGATCACCTGTCGTCGACCCATATGTGCTTCGTCACCGCCGGCATGGGCGGCGGCACGGGCACGGGGGCGGCTCCCGTCGTGGCGCGCGCGGCGCGCGAGAAGGGCATCCTCACCGTCGGTGTCGTCACCAAGCCGTTCCACTTCGAGGGCCAGCGGCGGATGAAGACCGCCGATGCCGGTATCGAGGAGCTGCAGAAGTGCGTCGATACCCTCATTGTCATTCCGAACCAGAACCTCTTCCGTATCGCCAATGACAAGACCACCTTCGCCGACGCCTTCGCGATGGCCGACCAGGTGCTCTATTCCGGTGTCGCCTGCATCACCGACCTGATGGTCAAGGAAGGCCTCATCAACCTCGACTTCGCCGACGTGCGCTCGGTGATGCGCGAGATGGGCAAGGCCATGATGGGCACGGGCGAGGCTTCCGGCGAGGGCCGCGCAATGGCGGCGGCCGAGGCTGCGATCGCCAACCCGCTGCTCGACGAGACCTCCATGAAGGGCGCCAGGGGCCTCTTGATCTCGATCACCGGCGGCCGCGACCTTACCCTCTTCGAGGTGGACGAGGCGGCGACGCGCATCCGCGAGGAGGTCGATCAGGAGGCCAACATCATCCTCGGCGCCACCTTCGACGAAGAGCTGGAGGGCGTCATCCGCGTCTCCGTGGTTGCCACGGGCATCGACAAGTCGGCGGCCGAGATCTCCTCGCCGCCCACCGCTATCCGCCAGCAGCCACGGCCCGTCCAGCCGCAGCACAGGCCGGAGACGCGCTCGGAGACACCGCAGCCGCAGGCGGCGCGCGAGGCGCCGACGGCCGAGGCCGAGGAGGACCCGGTTGCCGAGGCTATCCGCGCCGCCGAGCAGAACGCGGCGCAGTCGCAGGGCGGTTTCCGGCCGCAGAGCAAGCTCTTCAAGCCGGCCGTGCAGCCGCAGCCCGAGCCCGCTCCCCGGCCGGCCGCGCCCGTTGAGGCGGCCGCTCAGCCGGCGCCGGCCCAGCCGCGCATGCCGCGCGTGGAGG
>NZ_WQNH01000007.1 GCF_009812055.1 Chelativorans xinjiangensis
GCGGTCCCTTATTCGCCCGTTCGGCGGAAAAAGTCATAAGACAAGCAATTCCAGGAAAAGTGGAAACCGGTTCCGTCCGGAATTGCGAAAGAATTAGACTAGTTCATCGATTCCGTAAAACGATGAACGGGTTTAAGTTTGCGCCAACGGAAGGGGCCGCTTCATCCATGATGCCGACAGAACGATTTCCCGATCTCGAAGAGGCCTCGGTGCTGATCACCGGCGGCGGTTCGGGCATCGGTGCCGCGCTCACGGAAGGTTTCCTGCGCCAGGGTGCGCGGGTGGCCTTCATCGACATCGCCGATGAGGAAAGCCGCGCGCTTTGCGACCGGCTGGAGGGGGACCTCGGTCGCAGACCGCTTTTCCTCCATGCCGACCTGCGCGACATCGAGGCGCTGCGCAAGGCGGTTTCCGAGGCGGCCGAGGCGCATGGGCCGGTCTCGGTTCTCGTCAACAATGCCGCGTGGGACGACCGCCACAGCGTTGAGGACGTCACGCCCGACTACTGGGACAACAACCAGGCGATCAACCTGCGCCCGCAGTTCTTCGCCGTGCAGGCGGTGGTGCCGGGCATGAAGGCGGCCGGCGGCGGCGCCATCGTCAACTTCACCTCCATCTCCTATATGATCAACCAGGGTGAGATGCCGGCCTACTCGGCCGCCAAGGGCGGCATTGTGGGCCTGACCAAGGGGCTTGCCGGCGCGCTTGGTCCCCACGGCATCCGCGTCAACGCGATCGCGCCCGGCTGGGTGATCACGGAACGGCAGAAGAGGCTGTGGGTGACGGAGGAAGGGCTTCAGCACCACATCGCGCGGCAATGCCTCAAGGATACACTGCAGCCGGAGGACATGGTGGGGCCATGCCTCTTCCTCTCCTCCGGACTTTCGCGCACCGTCACCGCGCAAACACTTATCGTCGATGGAGGAGTGCTATGAGCGATGTCGCGGTTTCGGTTCTTTCAGATACTGCCTGCCGTCTGGGAGAGGGGCCGGCCTATGACGCCCATACCGACACGCTCTTCTGGTTCGATATCCTCGAACGCAAGCTTCTCGAACTGCCGCTGTCGGGCGGGAAAGCGCAGGTGCACGACTTGCCGGTGATGGCGAGCGCGCTGGCACGCGTGGACGAGACACGCCAGCTCCTTGTGACGGAGACGGGCCTGCAGCTTCGCGACAGGGCGTCCGGCGCGCTGGAAATGCTGGCCGAGGTGGAGGCGGACCGCCCGGACATGCGCTCCAACGACGCCCGCCCGCACCCCGCCGGCGCGCTCTGGTTCGGCACCATGGGCAAAACCTCGCAGGAGCAGGCCGGCGCCATCTACTGGTTTTTCAAGGGTGAGGTGCGGCGGCTTTTCTCGCACATCACCATCCCCAACTCGATCTGCTTCTCCCCCGACGGCGCCATCGGCTATTTCGCCGATACCCGTGAGAACCGACTCTACCGCGTTGCCTGCGATCCGGAGACCGGCCTACCCGTGGACGACCCGGTGCTGACCGTGGAAGGCAACGAGATGCCGGGAGGCATCGACGGCTCGGTGATAGACGCCGAAGGCACGTTGTGGAACGCGCGCTGGGGCGGTGGGCGGCTCGACGCCTGGACGGCGCGCGGCGAGCTTATCCGCTCTATCCCGCTGCCCGCGCGGCAGGCCACCTGCCCGGTCTTCATCGGCCTCAATGCCGACCGCCTCGCGGTCACCTCGGCCTTCCAGGGAATGGATGAGGCGGCGCGCGAGGCCGATCCGGACGCCGGCAAGACCTTCGTGCTCGACCTTCCCGTCAAAGGTCGGTTCGACCCGCCGGTGCTTTTGTAAGCCTACTTCGCCGCCTCCAGGCAGACCTGCGTGTGCCCGGCGCCGAGGAAGCCGAGCTTGGAGGCAGCGGCCTTCGACAGGTCGAGAATACGCCCGCGCACGAACGGGCCCCGGTCGTTGATGCGTACGGTGACGGCCCGGCCGTTCTTTCGATTCACCACCTTGACCTTCGTACCGAAAGGCAGGTTGCGATGGGCGGCCGTCATGGCGGCCGGGTTCATGCGCTCGCCGGAGGCGGTCTTCGATGTCAGCGCATACCAAGACGCGCTGCCGCACTGGGCATGGGCCGCGGCCGGGACGGCCGCGATGAAGACAGTGGCCGCAAGGGCCGGCACGCCGCGCCGGGCCAGAAATGCTCTCATGCTTCGGGTTCCCCAAATCCTTTAAATCTTCAACCGCGCTTAGGGGCCAAATGAGGCAGGGGGAGGACGGGAAAGGAGGAATTTGGTCGGAGCGGAGTACTACAAATACCCGTCAGATATTGTCTTTTATCAGTCTCTTTTTGGCGAATGCGCGGCCTGAATGCGACTTGAGATATTTTTCAAATTCGAGCGCAGTGATTTTGTTGGAGAAGGCACAATACCATATGAGCTGCCAAGGAGCATATTTGGCGATGTGCTGCGACCTGCCTGCGTTGTGATCGGCAATGCGCTGCTTCAGATTTGCAGTTGCGCCGGTGTATTCTTGTTCTGGGAAAGGTAGGCTGCGGAGGATGTAGACGTACCACATGTGCGTGTCCGGCCCGTCTTCGCCTCCGCTTCGCTCCAGCTACGCCGGACACTGCTTCGCTCTAACGGCCAACGCGCGGCTGCGCCATGCGTAGCCCGCAAGGGCGAAGCGTGGTGCCCAGGAGAGGACTCGAACCTCCACGCCTCGCGGCACACGGACCTGAACCGTGCGCGTCTACCAATTCCGCCACCTGGGCTAGGTGCGCTGCCGATGTAAGCGGCGGCGCTTTGTGTGTCAACGCGGATTCTGCGATTTTCTCCGGCGGCTCCGCCGCCCGTGCTCAATCTTCCAGGATCTCCTTGGAGGCGACGGTGGAATCGGCGTTGAGGCGGTAGACGATGGGCACGCCGGTGGCGATCTCGGTTCTGACGATCTCCTCGCCGCTCAGCCCGTCCAGCGCCATGACGAGCGCGCGCAGCGAGTTTCCGTGGGCACTCACCAGCACCGTCTCGCCGCGCAGCACATGGGGCTGGATGTCGTGCAGGTAATAGGGCCACACGCGGGCACCGGTGTCCCGCAGGCTTTCGCCGCCGGGTGGCTGCACGTCGTAGGAGCGGCGCCAGATATGCACCTGCTCCTCGCCCCATTTCTTGCGCGCGTCGTCCTTGTTGAGGCCGGAGAGGTCGCCGTAGTCGCGCTCGTTCAGCGCCTGATCGCAGATGGTCTCAAGGCCCTCCTGGCCGAGCTCGGCGAGGATATGGTCGTTCGTCACCTGCGCGCGCGACAGCACCGAGGTGAAGGCGATGTCGGGCTTGAGCCCGTGCGCCTTGATCCTGCGGCCGGCATCTTTCGCTTCCTCATGGCCTTTCTCCGAAAGGCCCGGATCGCGCCAGCCGGTGAACAGGTTCTTCAGGTTCCATTCGCTCTGGCCGTGGCGGACGAGGACGAGGGTTCCGGACATGGTAGCTCCCTTGCAATATATGGAAGATCGAGGCGTGAAGGATCAGGCGAGGCCCAGGACGTCGAGCATGGAGTATAGCCCCGGCTTCTTCTCGCGCGCCCACAGCGCCGCCTTCACGGCGCCACGTGCGAAGATAGTGCGGTCCTCGGCGTTATGGGAGAGGACGATGCGCTCGCCCGTGCCGGCGAGGATGACGGAATGCTCTCCCACCACCGAGCCGCCGCGCAGTGTGGCGAAGCCGATCGTGCCGGCCTCGCGCACGCCCGTGTGGCCATCGCGCACGCGCACGCTTTTGCCGGTGAGGTCAACGCCGCGGCCTTCGGCCGCCGCCGCTCCCAAAAGCAGCGCCGTGCCCGATGGCGCGTCCACCTTGTGGCGGTGGTGCATCTCCAGGATCTCGATGTCGAAATCGGCGGCGTCCAAGGCCTTTGCCGCCTGGCGCACCAGTACCGAGAGCAGGTTGACGCCAAGGCTCATATTGCCCGACTTGACGATGGTGGCATGGCGGGCTGCCGCTGCGACCGCCGCTTCGTCCTCGTCCGAAAGCCCGGTGGTGCCGATGACGTGAGTGATGCGCGCTTGCGCCGCATAGCCGGCAAACTCCACCGTCGCCCGCGGCGTCGTGAAGTCGAGCACGCCGTCGGCCTTGGCGAAGGCGGCCAGCGGATCGTCGCTGATCTCGACATTGACGATGCCGATGCCGGCCAGCTCGCCGGCGTCCTTGCCGAGATGCGGCGATCCGGGGCGTTCGATTGCGCCCGCGAGACGGGCGCCCTCCATCGTGTGCACGGCGCGGATCAGCGTCTGACCCATGCGGCCGCCGGCGCCCACCACCACCAGACCCATGTCACCCATCAGCGTCGCTCCTCCGTCTCCTTCGTTCGAGGTGCCCTTTTCGTGCCGCCGCTGTCAACCGGCACCGCTTCCAGAAGGTCATCGGCCTTGTCCGTCTGCATGCGGTAGAAGCGGGCATAGATGCCGTGCGGCTTTCGGACCAGGGTGCGGTGCGTGCCCTGCTCCACCAGCCGCCCCTCTTCCAAAACAATGATCTGGTCGGCGTTGATGACCGTGGAGAGCCGGTGTGCGATCACCAGCGTGGTGCGCGTCTTCATCACCCGGTCGAGCGCCTGCTGCACCTTGGCCTCCGATTCATTGTCGAGCGCCGAGGTGGCCTCGTCGAGGAGCAGGATAGGCGCGTTTCGCACGATGGCGCGGGCGATCGACAGGCGCTGCCGCTGGCCGCCCGAAAGGGTGGCGCCGCTCTCCCCCACCAGCGTGTCGTAACCCTGGGGCTGCCGCAGGATGAATTCCTCTGCGTTGGCGAGCTTTGCCGCTTCGTCGATCTCGGCGTCAGTGGCGTCGGGCCGGCCGTAGCGGATGTTGTCGCGGATCGTCCCCTCGAAGAGATAGGGATGCTGCGAGACGTAGGCGATGGCGGAGCGCAGCGAGTGCTTCGTGACCTGCGAAATGTCCTGCCCGTCGATGGCGATCTTTCCGCCTTCGAGGTCGTGGAAACGCTGCAGGAGGGCGAAGAGCGTCGACTTGCCTGCACCGGAAGGGCCGACGATGGCGGTCGTCTTGCCGGCCTTCGCTTCGAAGGTCACGCCGTGGAGCACCGGCATGTGCTCGGCGTAGGAAAACCGCACACCGGCGAAGGAGACGTTGCCTTCCGCGACCTCGAGCGGCTTGGCGCCGGGCACGTCGCCCTGCTGCGGTTCGAGATCGAGAATCTCGTAGATCATGCGCGCGTTGACCAGCGCCCGCTCGATGTTCACCTGCACGCGCGCCAGCTTGCGCGCCGGGTCATAGGCCAGAAGCAACGCGGTGATGAAGGCGAAGACGGAGCCGGGCGGCTCCGCATGCGCAGCCGCGCGCCAGCCTGCATAGGCGAGGACGGCGGCAATGGCGAAGCCTGCCAGAATTTCAGTGATGGGTGCCAATCGCTCGGAAACGCGGGCGATCTTGTTGGAGCGCGCTTCCGCATTCCGAATCAACCCGGCCAGCTTGCCGGCCAGCACATCCTCCATGGTGAAGGCCTTGATGATGGCAATGCCCTGGATCGATTC
This sequence comes from Chelativorans xinjiangensis, assembly GCF_009812055.1. GTDB lineage: Bacteria > Pseudomonadota > Alphaproteobacteria > Rhizobiales > Rhizobiaceae > Chelativorans > Chelativorans xinjiangense. Next base: position 5,507 of record NZ_WQNH01000007.1, read on the forward strand.
CTGCATGGCGCCCAGGAGCCGAGAGTTGATCACCACAGCCTCTCGCGTAATACGCCTCAGCCGCCGCATCAGGTAGTTGACCGCGTAGACCAGCGGCGGCCCGACGACAAAGGCGACGAGAGACAAGAGCGGGTCCATGACCACCATCACGGTCACCAGGCCGGCGAGGGAGACCAGATCGCGCGCGAACGCCGCAAGGGTGAGGTTGAGGAGATCGCGGATGCCGGTGATGTTCTGGCTGATCTGTGCGGCAAGCTGACCGGAGCGCGTGGCGGTGAAGAAGCCGATGTCGAGACGCATCAGGTGTTCGAACATACGGCGCTGATAGCGGGCGACGATGTTGTTGCCCACTTGTGCCAGGAGCACCGACTGCCCATAGGTGGCGAAGCCGCGGATCGTGAAGGCGGCGATGATCGCCAGCGCAATCCAGTAAACGAGCCCCCAGCGCTGCTCGTAGAAGACTTCATCGATGATGTCGCGCATGATCCAGGCGCTGAAGGCGGTGGTGGCGGCGATCGCCAGCATGCATAGCGCGGCGATGCTGTATTGGGGGATGAAGTCGCGGCCGTTTTCCGCCAGCACACGGCGGATGACGGCGATCACTTCACCGGGTTCGGGCGCGGTCTTGCTTTTCTTGCCGGACAATGAGCATCCGTTGTCGCTGCGGCGGCCATGGGCCGGGTTCACTCGGGTTCTGGCAGCCTATGCCCCATCGACCGCGCGCATGCAATCATCAATACGGGCGTCAATACCGGCTGGAAGCGATGGACAACAGGCCGTCACGCCTTCCAGCGACGGCCCGCCGTCTCAACGCCGAAGCGTGCCGGTGTACGCGCGTAGGCCGCAAGGCCGGTAAGCGCGGCCATGGGATGCGTGATGACATAGACTGGCATGGAGGCCAGGAGCTGGCTGTGCGGCGCCTTGTCCTCGAAGGCAGCGCGGAACCTGCCGTTCTTCAACGCCGGCACGATCTTCTGGGCGATGCCGCCGGTCAGGAAAACGCCGCCGCGGCTCATGAAGATGAGCCCGAGGTCGCCGGCGAGCCGACCCAGATAGGTGACGAAGAGATCGAGCGCCTCGACCGCCATGGTGTCGCTATGGTCGAGCGCGGCGCTAGTGATCTCGGCCGGCGTTGAAAACCGAGCCTCCTTGCTGTCGGCGCCGGCGATCGCGCGGTAGAGATTGACCAACCCGCGCCCGCACAGGATCTGCTCCGCCGAAATGCGCCCCTCGATGGCCTCCAGATGCGGGAAAATTTCGTTATCGCGGGCCGTGCGCGGGCCGAGATCGACATGCCCGCCCTCGCCGGGCACGGGTATCCAGGTGCGATGCCCGTGCACGAGCCCCGCCACACCGAGGCCTGTGCCCGGCCCCAGAACGACACGGCTGCCGACAGTCTCGGCCTCGCCGCCGCCGATCTTTTCCAGATGTTCCTCGCCGAGCGCCACGACGGCCAGCGCCTGCGCCTCGAAATCGTTGAGCACGACGACATCGCCGAAGCCCATGGTCTCCATCATCTGGCGCGGCCGCACCACCCAATCGCAGTTGGTGAGGTCGATCTCGTCGCCGTCCACCGGACCGGCCACGGCCAGAACGGCGGAGCGCGGCAGGAGGTGGGTCTGGTCGAGAATGGCACTCTGGATCGCCTCGTCCAATGTCGCATAGTCGGCCGTCTGCACGACCGGGAATTCCTTCGGCTCGGCATAGGAGTCGACGACGATGGCGAAGCGGGCGTTGGTTCCGCCGATATCGCCGATGAGGATTGGGAAGTCGAGCACCCTGTCGGAATCGCTTGAATAAGGCATCGTTCCTACCGACTATCTTCCTGGCGCGGGTATGCTCGCGCCTTCCTTTTCCAAAATGGCTTCCGCCGTGGCGCGATTGAGCGCCATGGGAATATCATACACGATCGCCAGCCGCATGAGCGCCTTGACATCGACATCGTGCGGCATCGGCGTCAGCGGGTCGACGAAGAAAATCACCAGGTCGACGCCGCGCTCGGCGATCATTGCACCGATCTGCTGATCGCCGCCCAGCGGCCCGCTCTTCAGACACCTGATCTTCAGATCGGGGCACGCCTTGGAGACGCGCCCGCCGGTGGTGCCCGTGGCGACCAACTCGCAAGCGGCCAGATACGCCCGGTGATCGCGGGCGAAGGCCACCATGTCGTCCTTCTTCTGGTCGTGCGCGATGAGCGCGACGCGTCGCCGGTTCAAGTCTCTCACCAAGCCGGGAATCTAATCGGTTGAAGCTCTATAAGCGAGCGAAGCGGCCATGAAAAGCCGCCCGCTTGTATTTAGGGAGATTAGCGATAAGGCCGCGGCGAAGGCAGGGGGATGTCGGCCGGCTGCAGCGACAGGAGCAGCGAGGCCGGGTTGGCGGCACCGGCAAGGGCCGGAGCACTCTGCGTGGCTTGCGCCGGCAGTCCCTCCGGTCCGGCCAGCGTCACCGCCGCCTCGGACGGCGGCGCCGGCGCTTCGAGCACCGCACGGCAGGCGTTGGGCAGGGCGGCCATGGTCATGACGTCGCGGGCTTTCGGCTTCTGCGGTCCTTCGGCGGGCCGCCACGGCTCCTCGGTGAACCACCATGCGAGGCTGTCGTCGCAGCCCTCGCTCCTGGGTGTGGCGTCTTGAGGCTTGCAGCCCGTCGAACCTTTGGGGCAACCGATGCGCACGTGGAAATGATAGTGATGGCCCCAGAAGGGGCGGATCTTATGTAGCCACGAACGGTCGCCTTGGACCGTGTCGCACAGCTTCTTCTTGATGCCCGGATGCACGAGGATGCGCTCGACCTCCGGATAGCTCGCCGCCCTCCTCAGCACCGCCTCGTGCGCCCGCGTCCATTTGCGGTCGTCGACATAGAGCGTATCGCCCTTGAGCATGGAAACTGCGCTCACGCGCTCGCGCTCGGCAACGCTCATGCGCTTGTTGGGCATGGGCGTGAACCAGATATCGGCGTCGAGGCCGATCTGGTGCGAGGCGTGGCCGGAAAGCATCGGCCCGCCGCGCGGCTGCGATATGTCGCCCACCAGGAGCCCCGGCCAGCCATCCTGCGCCGCCTCGCGCGACAGGCGCTCGATCAGGCGGATGAGGTCGGGATGGCCCCAGCGCCGGTTGCGGGACAGGCGCATGGCCTGCCAGTGCGGGCCGTCGGGGGCAATCGCAATGCCACCGGCAAAGCAGCCCTTGGAGTAGAAGCCGTAAGCGGCCGGTGCGGTGACCGCCGGCAACGTCTTGGCGCCGAAAAGCTCCTTTGCCAGCGGTTCGGCCTTGGCCGGAACCGCCGCTGTCATTGCCAGCGCCAGACAAGCGCCGGCGAGCCGGATAAGACGAGATCGCCGCATCAATCCCCTCCTGATAAAATCAGGTTTGCCCCGAATCATAACATATTTGCGGCAGATTTGCCCTTCCAGGCGCCCGCCTCCCACATCGCCTCCAGCGCCTTGCGGAAATCCGGGTAGTGCAGACGGTAGCCGGATTCCTTCAGTTTCCGGTTCGAAGCGCGCTTGCACTCGGCATAGAAGGAGCGGGCCATGGGGCTCATATCCGCATCCTCGAAGGCGATTTCCGGCGGCGGCTCGACGCCCATCAGTCGCGCTGCATAGGCGACGACGTCTTGTGGTGGCGCCGGCTCATCGTCGGTGACGTTGTAGATGCCGCCGGCGGGCGCCTGCATCAGGTGGCGCAGGGCGCCGGCGATGTCGGCCACGTGGATGCGGTTGAAGACCTGACCGGGCTTGACGATGCGCCTGGCGGTGCCGGCGGCGAGGTTGACGAAGGCGTTGCGGCCGGGACCGTAGATGCCCGAAAGCCGCAGAATGGCGACCGGTATCCCCGCCTCCCGGGAAAACGCCATCCACGCCTTTTCCGCATCGAGACGCCACCTGGAGCGCCGCGAGGTTGGCCGGCATTCGCTTTCCTCATCCACCCAGGCCCCGCCATGGTCGCCGTAGACGCCAACGGTGGAGAGATAGCCCACCCACTCGAGCGCCGGCATCGTGCCGGCAGCGGCCGCCCGCAGATCGGTGAGAACCGGGTCGCCGTTTTCGTCCGGTGCGATCGAGACGAGGAGGTGGGTCGTCGTGCGCAGGGCTTCGAGGATGCCGGCGCCGAGACCTTTGCCGGTATAGACAAAGGGACCGATGCCCTTTCCGGCGAGGATGGCGGCTTTCTCCGCGCTGCGCGTGGTCCCGCCGATGAAGGGTGCCTCGCCGGCGATCTCCCGTGCGAAGGCTTGTGCCGAGTAGCCGGCGCCGAAGATGAAGACTCGCGCGCTCATTCCGCCTCGTCCTCCAGAAAACCGTGCTCGCCGTAGAAGGCCCGCAGCTCTTCCAGCGCGGGATGGGCAAACACCCTTCTTAGATAGGCGCGAATGCGCGGCAGGTGGTGCAGATAGCCGGGCTTGCCGTCGCGCTGGGCAAGCCGCACGAAGATGCCGAGCAGCTTGGTGTTGCGCTGGGCGGCGGTGATGGCATAGGCCTCTTCGAAGGCGGCGCGGTCGAAGCTTGGGGCACGGCGGGCATCGCAATAGGCGTCCACCACCGCGCGCTCCAGCGCCTCGGGAATGTCCGCCCGCGCGTCGAGGGCGAGCGAGGCGACGTCGTAGGCGCCGGGGCCGAAGACGGCATCCTGAACGTCGACGAGGCCGAGACGCGCCAGGCCCTTCTCCTCCTCGCGCCAGATAATGTTGGGCGAGTGGAAATCGCGCAGCACCAGGCTTTGCTCGCTGGCCTCGAGACGGGCGAACAGCGACGACCAGAGACGCCCGAACGCCTGCCGCTCGGCCTGGTTCGCCGCGCGGCCCTTCACATGGGGCAGATACCAGTCGAGCAGGAGTTCCGTCTCGATGCCGAGTGCCGCGGGGTCGTAGGGCGGCGGGGCGTAGTCGACGCCCTCGGCGACGGGGAACCGCTCGGGCCACGAGCGCTCGTGCAGCGCTGCGAGCAGGCGGGCGGCGCCCAGATATCGCTCGGGGATGGGGGCGCCGCCGGTGGCGACGAAATGCTCATCGCCCAGATGCTCGATCAGGAGGAGGCCCTGGTCGAGGTCTTGCGTGTGGATGCGCGGTGTGAAGAAGCCGGCCGCGCGTAAGCCCCTCGCCACGCCGACGAAGGCCGTTACCGACTGGGCGAGGTGGGCGATGCGGCTATAGGGCAGGCCGTCGCGGACGACCGGCTCGTCGTGCCGTTCGGGCGCGTCCATGAGGATGAGCCTCTCTCCGCGCGCGGTGGTGATCGTCTCGTAGGCGCGAACGGAGGCATCGCCCAGAAGGAAGGTCCGCCGGGCGCCGGCGTGGCCGGAAGCGTCGAGGAACTCCCTGATGGCGAAGGAGCGGGCGATGCGCGCGCGGGCTTCGTCCGGTGCGGCGATCTCGACCTCGCGCCCGTCGCCGCGCTCGTGCAACGTGATGCGGATCGCAGTTTGGAAGGCGCCGGGCGCGCGCTCGGGCCATTCCACCAGCGCTATGCCTTCGGCAACCGCTTCGGCCAGCCCCAGCTCTTCCAGCTCCTCCGGCGCGGAGAGGCGGTAGAGGTCGAAATGATGGGCGGGGATGCGCAGGGCGTAGCTTTGCGCCAGGGTGAAGGTGGGGCTCGGCACGTCGAGAGCGAGATCGTCGGCAAGCGCGCGGATGATAGCGCGGGCGAGCGTTGTCTTGCCCATGCCGAGGTCGCCGTGAAGGGCCGCCACATCACCCGGCCTGAGAGCGATCGCCAGATCCTCGCCCAGCCGATTGGTCGCCTGCTCGTCCGGCAGAATACGCGCGAGGGGTTTGGGCGCCGTCATAAAGGCCGTTTATTCCGCCGCGGCGCGCACGCCCGTAGGCGCCAAGGGGAACCGGCAGGTGACAGCCGTGCCGTGGCCCTTGCCGGTATCGATCTCCACCTCGCCGCCGTGCAGCTCGACGAAGCTCTTGACGATAGAGAGCCCCAGGCCGGCGCCGCGGCGGCGCCCGCCCTTGCCGCTCGGCTCGAAGCGCCTGAAGATGGCTGCGAACACCTCCGGCGACATGCCCGGGCCGTCGTCGTGGACGCGGAATTCCACGCCCTTGCCGTTCTGGCGGGCGGTCAGCGTGATGTTGCCTTTCTCGGGTGCGTAGTTCGCGGCGTTGCTCAACAGGTTGTAGAGAATCTGGCGGATGCGGTTCTCGTCGGCGTGGAAGGCGACGGGCGCTTCGTCCAGCTCGATATCCAGAGTGATGTCATGCTCGCGCAAGCGCTCGCTCACGAGGTCCGCCGCCGCCTTCACTGTCGGGCGGATCTCCACCTCGCCGATCTCCAGCTCCATGATGCCGGCGTCGACCGTGGCCAGATCGAGGATGTCGTTGACGACGGTGAGAAGCAGCGAGGACGACGATCCGATATGGTCGACATATTCGCGCTGGCGTTGGCTGAGGGGCCCCGTCGTCTCCAGCGCCAGGAGCTCGGTGAAGCCGATGATGTTGGTGAGCGGCGAACGCAACTCATAGGAAACGTGCTGTACGAAGTCGTTCTTCAGCTTGTCCGCTTTCTCCAGCGCCTCGTTCTTCTCCTTCAGCGCGCGCTCGACGTTCACGCTGTCGGTCACGTCGACGAAGGTCATCATCACCTGACCGTTGGGCAGGTGGACGATGGCGTAGTGGAGGATGGTGCCGGTGGTCAGCTCGATACGACCGTTGCTGTCGCGCCGCTCGTCGTCGAAGCCGGTCACCGCGGCGACGAAAGCATCCCACGGGCTGGGCTTGGCCACTGCATCGCAGACCGCCTTGAGAGCCGAGATATGGGTGTCGCCTTCCACCAGCTCGCCGGGGATGCCCCAAAGGGTGCGGAAGGCGGGGTTCGACAGGCGCAGACGGCCGTCCGACCCGAAGACCGCGACCCCTTCGGCCAGATTGTCCAGCGTCTCGCTCTGCACCTGGACGGCAGCGTTGTAGCGGCTTTCCAGGTCGATCTTCTCCGTCAGGTTCTCGAACACCCAGGTGACGCCGCCCTTGGGCTGCGGATTGGCGATGACGCGGATTGTGCGGCCGTCGGGCAGGTGCCACCAGTACTCCTGCGGTTCCACTGCCCGATAGGCGGAAAGAAGCTGCTCCTTCCAGCGCCGCCATTCGGGCTGCTCTGCCAGCTTGCCCTCACTGCGCAGGCGGTCGAGCAGCAGCGCATTCTCCGGCCCGCCGGCGAGGAAGGCGGCATCGAGGCCCCACAATTTCTGGAAGGCCTGGTTGTGGAACTTCAGCTTCTGCTCGGCATCGAAGATGGCGACCGCCGTGTTGAGCTGGTCCAGCGTGTCGGCGTGGCTCTGCACGGTGCTCTCGTATTCGCGCCGCAGCGCGTCGAGCTCGCTGGTGTCCAGGGCAAGGCCGGCGCTGCCGTTGCGGCCGGCGAAATCCGTGACCATGAACAGGCGCCGGTCGCCACCGACCACGGTGGAGAGCTCCTCGCTGAACACCGCCTCCTGCAGGTGGTGCTGATTGAGCGCCGCGCGGGCGGGTGTCGGCAGGAATTCGTGTCCGTCGCGCACCGCCGCGTCCACGCCCTCGGCCTCGACCGAACGCGCGTAGGCGGCGTTGACCCACTTCAACTTTCCCGCCTCGTCGCGCAGCCAGAAAGGCATGTCTAGTGCGTTGACGAGACCGAGAATGTTTTCGTGGTCGGCATGCAAGCGCTCGTGCGCGAGCTTCAGCCTGGCGTGCTCGGCCTGGGCCGCGGAGAGCGAGGAAAAGCGGATGACCGCATGAAGGGCGGACTTGCGCCCCTGCACCTCGATGAGGACGCCGGCGCTCGTCTCGGCCACGAGGTCGAAGCCGGTCCCCTTGTCGCGCAAGGCCTCCACGGCGCGGTCGAGCGCGGAGGCGGATTTCGGCATCAGCCAGCGGCCGAAGGCAAGGAATGTGCTGCGCTCGCGCGGGGCGCCGGTTTCGGCCGGCAGCTCCCCGGCGACGGAAGGGCGACCGCCGTCACCTGGCCAGACGACGACCCTCTGATCCTTCAGATTGAGAAGGGCTTCGGAGCGCGACAGGGCGCCGGAAAGCTCACCGACCCGCGTCCTGAGCTCGGCATTTTCGGCGGAGATGCGGGCGCGCTGGCGAATGAGCCAGATGGCCGACAGAAGCGCCGCCCCCATAACGCCGGCAAAGATGGAAAGCTGGATGACCTGGAGCGTATCGACCGAAATGCTGCCCAACGGCAGATTGATCGTCTGCTGCGCTGCCGCGCCACTCCCCGTCATCGCCGTATAGGCAAGAATTGGCAGCGACACGCGTGCAAACCGCCCCATCCCGCAGCCACATCCTTTCCTACGGGCCAGATGCCCAGAAGCCCCGCCGCAAAGCGGGTCCAGCCCCGGCATGCCTTGTTCCTCTCCGCCGCATGATCTCCAAGACCGCCCGATCCGCGCCGAACGCAGGCACATCGGCGCCCCTCGAATCAGTGCACTGTACCCGGTGAGCGAATCCGGGTGAAGAAGCAAGCGCGACAAAAATAATGCCGGGCTCTGAGACCAGAGCCCGGCACCCAATATATTGTGTTGTTCTTTTAATAGATCAGTATCTGTAGTGGTCCGGCTTGAAAGGACCTTGCGGGCTGACGCCGATATAGGCGGCTTGCTCGGGCGAAAGCTCGGTCAGCTTGGCGCCCAGCTTGCCGAGATGCAGGCGCGCCACCTTCTCATCCAGATGCTTGGGCAGCACATAAACCTGGTTCTCGTACTGGCCAGGACGCGCCCACAGCTCGATCTGCGCCAGCACCTGGTTGGTGAAGGAGGCGGACATGACGAAGCTGGGATGGCCGGTGGCGTTGCCGAGGTTGAGCAGGCGGCCTTCCGACAGGAGGATGATCCTCTTGCCGTCGGGAAATTCGATCATGTCGACCTGCGGCTTGATGTTGTTCCATTTGAAGTTGCGCAGGGCGGAGACCTGAATCTCGTTGTCGAAATGGCCGATGTTGCCGAGGATGGTCATGTCCTTCATCTGGCGCATCTGGTCGAGCGAGATGACATCCTTGTTGCCGGTGGCGGTGATGATGATGTCGGCGGTGGGGATGGCTTCCTCCAGCGTCACCACCTCGAAGCCGTCCATCGCCGCCTGCAGGGCGCAGATGGGGTCGGCCTCGGTGACCTTGACGCGGGCGCCGGCGCCAATCAGCGACTGGGCGCACCCCTTGCCGACGTCGCCATAGCCGCAGACGACGGCCACCTTGCCGGCCATCATCACGTCGGTGGCGCGGCGGATGCCGTCGACCAGCGACTCCTTGCAGCCGTACTTGTTGTCGAATTTCGACTTGGTGACGGAATCGTTCACGTTGATCGCGGGGAAGGGCAGAAGGCCCTTCTTCTGGAGCTGGTAGAGCCGGTTGACGCCGGTGGTCGTCTCCTCCGTCACGCCGCGGATGGCGTCCCGCTGGCGGGTGAAGAAGCCGGGCGTCTCGGCCAGGCGCTTCTTGATCTGCGCGAAGAGGATCTCCTCTTCCTCGTTGCCGGGATTGGACAGGACGTCCTCTCCGGCCTCGGCGCGGGCGCCGAGAAGGATGTACATCGTGGCGTCGCCGCCATCGTCGAGGATCATGTTGGAGGGCTCGCCGTCCGGCCACTGGAAGATCCGGTCCGTGTAGGCCCAGTAGTCTTCCAGCGTCTCGCCCTTGACGGCAAAGACCGGCGTGCCGGTCTCGGCGATGGCGGCAGCCGCATGATCCTGGGTGGAGAAGATGTTGCAGGAGGCCCAGCGCACCTCGGCCCCCAGCGCCTTCAGCGTCTCGATGAGGACCGCTGTCTGAATGGTCATGTGGAGCGAGCCGGTGATGCGGGCGCCCTTCAACGGCTGCTTGTCGCCGAATTCCTCGCGACAGGCCATCAGGCCCGGCATTTCTGTCTCGGCGATCTCGATCTCCTTGCGGCCCCACGGGGCAAGGGAAATATCGGCAACGATATAATCGGTGGCTGCCATCTGCTTCAGCTCCAGCTCGAAACGATCTTCACGCCGCGGAAAACGACGGGCGCAGGTTTCGGGCCTGACTAGCAGATCGCGCGGCGGGCGACAATGAAATATAAAGAAATCTTTATGCGTGCATGTCGTGCGGACGCATGGTGCCCTAACTCTCCTCGCCGAAGCGGCTGGCGATCAGCTCTCCCAGGGCATGCATGACGGCGGCCGCCTCGGGGCCGCGCGCGCTTATCCTGATGTAGCAGCCGGGCGTGGCAGCCAGCATCATCAAACCCATGATCGAGGTGCCACCGATGGCGATGCCGTCCTTTTCCACGGTCACCTCGGCGTCATAGCTGCCGACGAGCTGGACGAACTTGGCAGAAGCGCGGGCGTGCAGGCCGCGCTGGTTGACGATGGCAAAGTCACGCGTGACGACATCGTCCTTGGGGGGTTTGGTCGGCGTGATGCTCATTTGCCGTTGAGCACCTGGCTCGCCACGTTGATGTATTTTCGGCCGGCGGTCTGCGCCTCTTCCAGCGCCAGCACCATGTCGTTGCCGGCGCGCACGCTGGACAGCTTGATGAGCATCGGCAGGTTCATGCCGGCGACGACCTCGACACGGCCGGCATCCATGACCGATATGGCAAGGTTCGACGGCGTGCCGCCAAACATATCGGTGAGGATGATGACGCCGGCGCCTGTGTCGGCGCGGCTGACGGCGTCGACGATATCGCGGCGGCGCTGCTCCATGTCGTCCTCGGCGCCGATGGAGACGGTTTCGAGGTTTTCCTGGGGGCCGACGACATGCTCGACCGCATGGCGGAACTCTTCCGCCAGCCGGCCGTGCGTGACAAGGACGATGCCGATCATCGGGTTCCCGCCTTGCATCGGCACCGCGCCGCGTCATTGCGCCGGGCGGTCCGCCCCCTGTATGCGCGCTTCGAGGCTGTCACACTGTCACTCCGTCCAAATGGCTTACCCGATGCGCAATGTCCGCTATCATCCAGCGGTTATCCAGCGATCGGGTTCACCGTTGCCCGACTGCCTCACGATACGAGCGCTATCTTGTCAACGCACAAAGCGTTGACAAGCCCAAAACTGCCACGTTTTGACGGATTTTTGACGTCGAAACTCCCTTCTCAGCCGAACGGCGGCAGGGAGAGACGTGCCGCGATGGCGAAAACCGCGCCTTCGGCATCGTGCTCGGCAAGCTCCAGGCATGGCAGCGTGACGCCTTGCAGCGACATCTGCTCGTCCCCCTTAACGCGCGGTGCGGCCTCGGCCGCCACCAGCCGCACCACCAGATCGATCACCGCACGTGGCTCATGCGGCGTGCGGGCGGGACCGAAGCCGCGCGCCTCCACCAGGCCGCAGATCGTCTCGGGCGCACGGCCGATCACACGCCCGGCCGCGGCGGAGAGAAACACCTGGTCATCCGCGACGAGCCCTGAGAAGCGCCCACGGGCGGCGCAATAGGCCATGAGCGCCAGCGCCAACCTGGTCTTCCCGGAGCCGGACCGGCCGGTGACGAGGACGCCGCTTTCGCCGGCGATAACCAGGCTGCCGTGGCGGTTCGCCGGGGCCACCGGTCAGCGCTCGGCGGGCAGCGTGATGACGAAGCGCGCGCCGCGTATCTCGCCGGGCTTGGTGCCGGGGATGTTCTCGGCGGTCAGGGTGCCGCCGTGCGCCTCGATGATCTGGCGGCTGATGGACAGGCCGAGACCGGAGTTCTGTCCGAAGGCCTCGCCCGAGGGTCGGTCCGTATAGAAGCGATCGAAGATACGCTCGATATCGTCGGCGCGGATGCCGGGGCCGTTGTCGTCCACGGTCAGCACGATGCGCCGGGCGTTGCGCGACAGCGTAAGCGTGATGCGCCCCGCCTCCTCGGGCACGAAGGAACGCGCATTCTCGATCAGGTTGGTGATGACCTGGCCGAGGCGCAGGTCGTGGCCCGGCACAACGAAGCCCTGCCCCGGTTTGCCTTCGACCTTGAACTGAAGATCCACAGGCTTCCGCCGGCTGCCGGCATCGCGGATGCCGGCGACGAGGTCGCCGACGAAGCGCTCGAGATCGACGGGCTCGGCGTCTTCACGCACCATCTCCGCGTCCAGCCGCGAGGCGTCGGAGATATCGGTGATCAGCCGGTCGAGCCGGCGCACGTCGTGCTGGATGATTTCCATCAGCCGGTCGCGCGAGTTCTGGTCCTTGGCCAGCGGCAGCGTCTCGACGGCGCTGCCGAGCGAGGTGAGCGGGTTCTTGAGTTCGTGCGCCACATCGGCGGCGAAGCTCTCGATGGCGTCGAGGCGGGCGTAGAGCGCCTTGGTCATGTCGCGCAGCGCCACCGAAAGATTGCCGATCTCGTCCTGGCGGTGCGAGAAATCCGGTATCTCCTCGCGGTTGCGGACGCCCCGGCGCACGCGGATGGCGGCGGCGGAAAGGCGGCGCAGCGGGTTGGCGATGGTGGAGGCCAACAGCAACGACAGCACCGCCGTCACGAGAGCGGCGACGCCGAAGACCCGCAGGATCGCCAGCCGCTCCTCGGCGATGATGCGATCGACATCGCCCTGGGTCGAAAGCTGGAGGACGCCGACGACGGCGCGGAAGCGCTGAATGGGCACCGCCACCGAAATGATGCGCTCGCCCTGCTCGCTACGGCGCACGAACGCTTTCGGCTCTCCGCCCGTCAACGCAGCCATCACCTCCTCGTAGGCGACGCCGCTGCCGCCCGGCTGCTCCCGGTCGAGCGGCAGGTCGCCGCCCTGGAAAATCGCCGTAAGACGCTTCTGCAGCCAATCGAAGAAGCTTTCCTCCTCCTCGTCCATCGACGGCAGGTCGTAGCGCAGGATCTGGCCACGCGAATAAAGATGGCGCGAATCGAGCAGCAGGTTGGCGTCGCGGTCGTAGATGCGGGCGCGGGTCTTTTCGGGCGAAATCAGCCGCGGCAGAAGCGGCGCGACGAGTTCCGGGTTGATCGGGAAATCCAGGCTCTCGAACCGGTCTGGCCGCGGCGACATGCTTTCGCCCGCCTGAAGTTCCAGTAGCTTCTCCGGATCGATCAGGATCGAATCCGTTTCCACCGTGGCGGATGCGGCGATGGCGCCGGCGATGATGCCGCCCTGGGTCCTGAGGCTCTCGATCTGAGCGTCTATGAGGGCGTCGCGGAACTGGTTGATGTACAGGATGCCGATGACGAGCACCGTCATGGCACCGAAATTGAGGATGAGAATACGGCGCGTGAGGCTGGAGAACATATAGTGTCCCAGCATGCGGCGGACCGGCACTGCGAGCCGGCCCAATAGCCAGGGCGTTGCCCGCTCCACCCTGCCCTGCGTCGCGCTGGTTCTCCTGTTTCCTACCTCAATGGCCATTCAGCAATCGTCGCCCGTCATGCCTCGCGGAAGCGGTAGCCGACGCCGTAGAGCGTCTCGATCATGTCAAACTCGCCGTCGACCGACTTGAACTTCTTGCGCAGCCGCTTGATGTGGCTGTCGATGGTGCGGTCGTCCACATAGACCTGCTCGTCATAAGCCGAATCCATCAGCGCGTCACGGCTTTTCACCACACCCGGGCGCTGCGCCAGCGAATGCAGGATGAGGAACTCGGTCACCGTCAGCGTCACCGGCTCGCCCTTCCAGGTACAGGTGTGGCGCTCCTGGTCCATGACAAGATGGCCGCGCTCCAGCGAGCGGCTCTGCTTGTCGGGCATTTTGGCGGCAGCCTCGCGGGCGCTTGCCCGGCGCAGCACCGCCCGCACCCGCTCGACCAGGAGCCGCTGCGAAAACGGTTTGCGCACGAAATCGTCGGCGCCCATCTTGAGGCCGAACAGCTCGTCGATCTCGTCGTCCTTCGAGGTCAGGAAGATTACCGGCACATCGCTCTTCTGGCGCAGGCGGCGCAGAAGCTCCATACCGTCCATGCGCGGCATCTTGATGTCGAGGATGGCGAGCGACGGCGGACGCGCGCTCAGGCCTTCCAGTGCCGAGGCACCGTCCGTGTAGGTCTCGACGCGATAACCCTCCGATTCCAGTGCAATCGAAACGGACGTGAGAATATTGCGGTCGTCATCAACGAGCGCGATCGTTGCCATATCCAGTGGCTCCCTCATCATGCAATGTCCCTTCGTGCTGCATCCGCGCGCAGTTGCAGGACAAATTGGGTACAAAATGTGGCACATTCTCCAGGCGGAGTCACTTTACGCGCCTGCATGCGACGGTTTCACGCGGCGCCGCCACATGGCGTCGGCAAAAGCCAGGAGCGCTCTCCCGAAGTTTAGGGAACATATAACCGATTTAACTCGTTCTAAAAATTCTTAAATCGATTAATGATTTGAAATTGCTGTATTTTTCTGTTTCTGACGTGCGATGGCTGCTGACAGGGGCTCTCCGCCCCGGTTTGCTGGCCGGCCCTTCGATCAAAACAGATTTGGTAGCGAAACATGCACGAGACCGGCCACCGCAATCCCCTGAGCGGGATCGAGACCAGCGGCCTGAAGACCGCAGGCACCGTCCACTACAACCTCACCGAGGCACGCCTCTGCGAGGAAGCGATCCGCCGCGGCGAAGCCAGACTTTCCGCCCATGGCGCGCTCGTAGCCGAGACCGGCCAGCACACGGGCCGCTCGCCGAAGGACAAGTTCATCATCCGCGACGCCGACACGGAAGATGCCGTCTGGTGGGACAACAACGGCGCCATCTCGCGTGAGCAGTTCGAAACGCTTTACGAGGATTTCCGGCGCCACGCGGATGGCTGCGACCTTTTCGTGCAGGACCTGGTGGGCGGCGCGGATCCCGAGAACGCGCTGCCGACACGTGTCGTCACCGAGTATGCCTGGCACTCGCTGTTCATCCGCAATCTGCTCATCCGCCCGGCGCGCGAGGCGCTCTCACGCTTCGTGCCGAAGATGACGGTGGTCGACCTTCCGTCCTTCCGCGCCGATCCCGCCCGGCACGGCTGCCGTGGCGAGACCGTCATCGCCATGGACCTGAGCCGCATGATCGTGCTCATCGGCGGCACTTCGTACGCCGGGGAGATGAAAAAGTCGGTCTTCACCGCACTCAACCACATCCTGCCGCCGCGCGGCGTCATGCCGATGCATTGCTCGGCCAATACGGGGCCGGACGGCGACGTCGCCGTCTTCTTCGGCCTGTCCGGCACGGGCAAGACGACGCTTTCGGCCGATTCGGCGCGCACCCTGATCGGTGACGACGAGCACGGCTGGGGGCAAGAGGGCATCTTCAACTTCGAGGGCGGGTGCTATGCCAAGACTATCCGCCTGTCGGCCGAGGCCGAGCCGGAAATCTTTTCCACCACAAGGCGCTTCGGCACGGTACTGGAGAATGTCGTGCTCGACGAGGCCGGCGTGCCGGATTTCGATGACGGCAGCCTGACGGAGAACGCGCGGGCCGCCTATCCGCTACACTTCATCCCCAACGCAAGCGGCACGGGGCGCGCCGGACAGCCGAAGAACGTCATCATGCTAACGGCCGACGCCTTCGGCGTCATGCCGCCGATCGCGCGGCTGACGCCGGCGCAGGCCATGTATCACTTCCTGTCCGGCTACACGGCCAAGGTGGCGGGCACGGAAAAAGGCGTGAAGGAGCCGGAGGCCACGTTCTCCACCTGCTTCGGCGCGCCGTTCATGCCGCGCCATCCCTCGGCCTACGGCAACCTCCTGCGCGACCTGATCGCCGAGCACGGCGTCGACTGCTGGCTGGTGAACACCGGCTGGACGGGCGGCGCCTACGGCACAGGAAAGCGCATGCCCATCCAGGTCACACGGACGCTGCTTGCCGCGGCACTCGACGGCTCGCTCGGCAAGGCCGAATTCCGCACGGATCCGAATTTCGGCTTCGCCGTGCCGGTGGCCGTGCCGGGCGTCGACAGCGCCATCCTAGACCCGCGCACCACCTGGAGCGACAAGGCCGCCTACGACGTACAGGCCGAGCGCCTGGTCGGCATGTTCATCGACAATTTCGAGAAATTCGAATCCCATGTCGATGCGGATGTGTTGAATGCCTCGCCGCTCGCCCGGCAGGCGGCCGAATAACCCTTCCGGCAGGTTTCAGATCAGTTCATCGTTTCATGGAGTCGATGAACTGGTCTACGCTTTGTTTTGTCGTAATTCCGGACGGAAAACCGGTTTCCACTTTTCCTGGAATTACTCTAGCGTGCGGCCCGGCGTTGATTTTCGCCGGTGCCACGCAGGAGGGCCCGTGTCTCGTCGGCGTCGCGCGGCTTGCCGAAGAGATAGCCCTGGCCGCCCGCGCAGCCGAACTCCACCAGCCGCTCCGCCTGCGCTTCCTCCTCGATGCCTTCCGCCACCACGTCCATGCCGAGCCCCTCGCACATGGCCAGGATGGCGCGGATGATGTGCTCCGACGGGCGGTCGGTAAGGATCGAGGAGACGAAAGCGCGGTCGATCTTCAGCTTGTCGAAGTGGAAGTCGCGTAACCGCCCGAGGCTTGACTGGCCGGTGCCGAAATCGTCGAGCGAGACGCGGATGCCCATGCGCCTCAAGTCGTTGACGATCTTCTCGGCCGACGCCGGATCGCTCATCAGGCCGGTTTCGGTGATCTCCACCTCCAGGCGGCGGGGGTTGAAGCCCGTGCGCTCCAGGATCGCCAGGATATGCAGGCCGGTGTTGTGATCGACCAGTTGCGAGGGCGACAGGTTGAAGGACAGGAACAGATCTTCCGGCCAGTCGCGCGCCGCCTCCACCGCCTTGCGTAATACCAATTGCGAAAGCTGGCCGATGATGCCGCGCTCCTCGGCGATGGGGATGAACGTCGCCGGCGATACGACGCCGAGATCCCGGTCGGTCCAGCGCGCCAGCGTCTCGAAACCGATGGTTCGCCGGGTGGTGAGGTCGATGATGGGCTGAAAGTGCGGCTCCACCTCGCCCGCCGCGACCGCGCGCCGCAAGGCCTGCTCGATGCGCGTGAGGCGCTTTGCCGCCTCCTCCATCTCGCGCGTGTAGACCACCACGACGCCGCGGCCGGAGCGCTTTGCCTGGTAAAGGGCCGTCTCCGCCTTGCTGAGGAGAAGGTCTGTCGTGTCCTCCTCCGAATAGAAGAGCGAACAGCCGGCCGATGCCGAAAGGCGTGCGGTGCGATGGCCGACATCGTAGGGCGCCGACAGGATCTCGATCAGCATCCTTGCCTTCTCGGCAATCGTGTCCTCGCTGAAGACCATCGGGCAGAGGAAGGCGAACTCGTCGGCGCCGATGCGGGTGACGGTGGAGTGCTCGTCCATCGCCGCGCGCAGGCGCATGGCCACCTGATGCAGGATCTCGTCGCCGGCGGCGCGACCGAACAGGTCGTTGATCGGCTTGAAACCGTCGAGATCGAGAACGCCGATGGCAAACGGCGCCGGATCGTCCGCGCGCTCGGCGATGAGCCGGTTCACCTTGTCGTAGAAACGGTGCGTGTTGCCGAGCCCGGTCAGCGGATCGGTGAGGACGAGATCCTCTCCGTGTCCCCTGGTTGCTTGTCCGATAGACAGAGCGGACGGCATGCTTCTTTCCTATTCCGGAGCCTTTTGACGGAACATGCATGTGAAATTCTTTAAGAAACGTATCATGCTATAACAATTTGGAATTCGGCTTTCCGGCTCTACCCACCGACGCCGGCATGCAGTGCTTGACAGGGCGCTGCCCGCGCCGTCATCTGCCGCCGACAGCAGCCCCCAAACGGAGATTCCGCCCATGCCGCTCAGCGTCGCTTTCCAGATGGATCACATCTCCACCGTCTCGATCGCCGGCGACACCACCTTCGCCCTGGCGCTGGAGGCGCAGCGGCGCGGGCACAAGCTTTGGCATTACACGCCCGACAGGCTTTCGCAGCGCGGCGACAAGGTGTTTGCCACGGTGGAAGCGATGACGGTGCGCGAAGAGGTGGGAAGCCATTTCAGCCTGGGCGAGCCCGTACGCACGGACCTTGCCGAGATGGACGTGGTGCTTCTGCGCCAGGACCCGCCCTTCGACATGCACTACATCACTACCACGCATATCCTCGAGCGCATCCACCCGAAGACGCTGGTCGTCAACGATCCCGCCTGGGTGCGCAACAGCCCGGAGAAGATCTTCGTCACCGAATTCGCCGACCTGATGCCGGACACGCTGATCACCCGCGACCCGGCGGAGGTGGACGCCTTCCGCGCCGAGCACGGCGACATCATCGTCAAGCCGCTCTACGGCAATGGCGGCGCCGGCATCTTCCATCTGCTGGAGGCCGACCGCAATCTGGCTTCGCTGCTCGAGCTGTTCACCCAGACCTTCCGCGAACCGTTCATCGTGCAACGCTATCTGATGGAGGTGCGCGGCGGCGACAAGCGCATCATCCTGATCGAGGGTGAGCCGGTGGGCGCCATCAACCGGGTGCCGGCCGAACACGATTCGCGCTCCAACATGCATGTGGGCGGCCGCGCCGAACCGACCGAGATCACCGAGCGCGAGCGTGAGATCTGCGCGCGCATCGGGCCCGCCCTGCGCGAGCGCGGCTTGGTGCTGGTGGGCATCGACGTGATCGGCGGGCTCCTTACCGAGATCAACGTCACCTCGCCGACCGGCGTGCGCGAGGTGCAGAAGTTCGGCGGTGCCGACATCGCAGCCCTTTTCTGGGACGCGGTGGAGGCACGGCGATAGAGCAATTCCAGGAAAAGTGGAAGCCGGGTTCCGTCCGGAATTGCGACAAAATAAGAAGTTAGACCAATTCATCGATTTCCAAATCGATGAATTGGTCTGAGGCCGGCGTTCCGCGGCTGCAACCGCCTGCCGCCTGCCTGCAACCAGAGCGGTCTATTTGTTCGTGTAATGTTCTTGATCCGGGCCGCAATCCGTGCTTGAGTGACGCAACTGATCAATCGACCGGGGCACAGGGGCGCCACAGGGCGGGGGAGGTTGCATGGTTTCGCGTGTGCGTACGATTGCGTTCGAGGGGATCGAGGCTGTTCCCGTCGATGTGCAGGTGATGGTCGCGCCCGGCAAGATGGGCATGCAGATCGTCGGGCTGGGCGACAAGGCCGTGGCGGAAAGCCGCGAGCGGGTGCAGGCCGCGCTCCATGCCTCGGGCCTCTCGATGCCGCCCAAACGGGTAACGGTCAATCTCGCGCCTGCCGATCTTCCCAAGGAGGGCAGCCATTACGACCTGCCGATCGCCCTCGGCCTGATGGCCGCGCTCGGTGCCGTGCCGGCGGACGCCTTGAGCGACTATGTGGTGCTCGGCGAGCTGGCGCTCGACGGCACGGTGGCGCGGGTGGCCGGCGTGCTGCCGGCGGCGATCGGTGCCAACGCCATGGGCAAGGGCCTCATCTGCCCGCATGACTGCGGGCCGGAGGCCGCGTGGGCTGGCATGGACGTTGACATCCTGGCGCCGCGCAGCCTGATCGCGCTGGCCAACCATTTCCGCGGCACGCAGGTGATGAGCCGGCCGCAGCCGGCCCTCGGGCCGCCGCCCGGCCTGTTGCCTGACCTGTCCGATATCAAGGGCCAGGAGAGTGCCAAGCGGGCGCTGGAGGTGGCGGCGGCCGGTGGCCACAACCTCCTGATGGTCGGCCCGCCTGGTGCCGGAAAATCCATGCTGGCGCAGCGTTTGCCGTCCATCCTGCCGCCGCTGTCGCCGAAGGAGCTTCTGGAAGTCTCCATGGTCGCTTCCATCGCCGGCGAGCTTGCCGACGGGCGCCTCTCCGACCGGCGTCCCTTCCGCGCGCCGCACCATTCTGCGTCCATGGCGGCGATGGTCGGCGGCGGTCTGCGTGCACGGCCGGGCGAGGTGTCGCTGGCCCATCACGGCGTGCTCTTTCTGGATGAATTGCCGGAGTTCACGGCGCAGGTGCTCAACTCGCTGCGCCAGCCGCTGGAAAGCGGCGAATGCGTCATCGCGCGGGCCAACCACCGGGTAAGTTATCCGGCACAGATCCAACTCGTTGCGGCGATGAACCCTTGCCGCTGCGGCATGGCGGGCGAGCCGGGGCACCGGTGCGCGCGCGGGCCGCGCTGCCAGGCGGAGTATCAGGCGCGCATATCCGGCCCGCTGCTCGACCGCATCGACCTGCGCATTGACGTGCCGGCGGTCTCGGCGGGCGACCTCATCCAGCCCGGCAAGGCAGAGGACAGCGCCACCGTCGGCGCACGTGTCGCCCGCGCCCGCGATATCCAGCGGGAGCGCTTCGCCAATCTCGGCCTGCCCGGATGGACGACAAATGCGCGCTGCTCACCCGCCCTTGTCGAAGACATCGCCGCGCCCGATTCGGCAGGCCTCTCGCTACTTCAGGATGCGAGCGAGAAGATGGGGCTGTCGGCCCGCGCCTATCACCGGGTGCTCAAGGTCGCACGCACGCTGGCCGATCTCGACGGACAGCCGACGGTCGGCCGTATCCACCTTGCCGAGGCCATCTCCTACCGCGTTGCCGGCGAGCGCCTGGCACAGGCAGCGTGAGCATGGCGCGGTAATTCGCCTCGGCGGCAGGTTGGAGCAATTCCAGGAAAAGTGGAAGCCGATTTTCCGGCCGGAATTGCGACAAGCAATGAGTTAGACTGGCGGCCTTTCTTGATCACTGGCGGTGCTTCGATGTTCAGGCATGGATCCTCGGGTCATGCCTGAACCGCTCCAATAAACAGAACGGGCAAAGCTACGGGCCGTCGGGATTAGACCAGTTCATCGATTCCAAGAAACGAAGAACTGATCTAGGTCACCCGAACGGCGGACGAGAAAACGCAGCGTCGCACGAGCGCGAATAGAGAGTGGGCTTTCCGAACAGGTGCGCAGAGCTATTTGCGGACAGCGCCGACGAGCAGGTTGTTCCCCGAGCGCAGGCTCACCCAGCGGCCGGTGTGGTCACTCGCCTGCCGCTTGAGATACCGGTAGCCGGTATGGCTCCACAACTTCACCTCGTCCTTGAGGTTGTCGAGAATGAAATCGCCCTGGTCCGTCCGTACGGTCAGCACCGCATGGCCCTCGCCGTCACGCTTGCGCACGACGGTAATCAGGAGGTCGGAGAGAGGCACACCCGCCTGGCGCAGCCGCCGGCGCTTCTCCAGCACATAGTCTTCGCAGTCGCCGATGCCTTTGTCCGGATAGGTCCAGACCTCTTCCTTGCCGTAGATGTCGCGGTCGTTCATCGCCTTCACGGACCTGTTGACCGTGAGGTTGACGCTGGCGATCTTCCGTCGCAGCGCACCGGTCATGCGGACCGGCCCGCTGTCACGCAACCGGATGGCGCATTCGCCCGGCCTCTTCTTGCAGAATTCGTAGTGCCCGACGGGCTGAGACGTCGCCCCACCCGTCACCATCGAGCCGGAGGCAGCCGCTGCGCCGGTGCCAAGCCCGCTCAAAACCATGCAAATTCCCATTGCGGTGCTGATACCCGCCCGCCTCGCTGCCATTTTTGGAGCTCCCCGTTATTTCTTAATGAAGAGTTAAGAGGTTCGGAGCGGGGGCTGTCAATTATAAAATCGGCGAAGCGTGCCTTATGGTTTATATCTCCCGGCCACCGGCGCCGGGAGTCTTCGGGAAGGGCTTAGCCTTTCAGCGAGCGCCTTTCGCCCGCTTCTGCTTAGCGGCGGGGGTGTCGTGGGCGGCGATGAAATCGACAATGCGTGGGGCGATCTCGGCCCTGAAGCGCGACCCGTTGAAGACGCCGTAATGGCCGACCACGGGTTGCAGGTAGTGGCTGCGCATGGCGTCGGGAATGTTGACGCAGAGGTCATGCGCGGCCTCGGTCTGTCCGACACCGGAGATGTCGTCGTTCTCGCCCTCGACGGTCAGAAGCGCGACCGAGCGTATGGCGGCGGGGTCCACCGGCTCGCCACGATGCGTCATCTCGCCCTTGGGCAGCGAATGGCGGACGAAGACCGTGTCGACGGTCTGCAGGTAGAACTCCGCCGTCAAATCCATCACCGCCAGATATTCGTCGTAGAAGTCGCGGTGCTTCTCCGCCGGTTCGCCATCGCCTTCCACAAGGTGCATGAAGAACTCCTTGTGGGCGGTGATGTGCCGGTCGAGATTCATGCTCATGAAGCCGGAGAGCTGCAGGAAGCCGGGATAGACGTGGCGCAGGAAACCGGGGTTCGGCCACGGCACCTGCATGATAACGTTCTCGCGGAACCAGTCGATGCCGTGCTCCTCGGCGAGCCGATTGACGGCGGTGGGGTTCTTCCGCGTGTCGATGGGCCCGCCCATCAGCGTCATGGTGGCCGGCAGGTTCCCGTCGCCGCGCGCCTCCATCAGCGCCACTGCCGCAAGCACCGGCACGGAAGGCTGACACACGCCCATGACATGGGCGCCGGGACCGAGCACGCGGAACATCTCGATGAGATAGTCGATGTAGTCGTCGAGGTCGAAGCGGCCGTCCGAGAGGGGCACCATGCGCGCGTCGGTCCAGTCGGTGATATAGACGTCGGCATGCGGCAGCATCGCCTCCACCGTGCCGCGCAGCAGCGTTGCGTAGTGGCCGGACACGGGCGCCACCATCAGGAGCCTTGCATCCGGCTTGCAGCCGGCCGGCAGGTCACGCACGAAGCGGATCAGCCGGCAAAAGGGCCGCGACCACACCACCTCTTCGGTAACGGCGACCGCCTTGCCGTCCACTACCGTCGTCTCAATGCCGAATTCGGGCTTGCCGTAGCGGCGGGTGGTGCGCTCGAACATCTCAGCGGCCGCGGCGATCGTGCGGCCCCAGGGCGTGCTGGCGGCTGGATTGAACGGATTGGCGTAGAGGAGCCGGACTGCTTGGGCATAGGCCCGTGCCGGTTGCAGGGCCGCATGGTTGAATTCGTAAAGCTGGTAATACAAGGCAGACCTTTCCGACGCGGGGCCTTTACCGCCGGTGCTTGTCCGGCGAGGCGGCTTGCGCTGCGGCTATGGACGATGGTTCAAACTAACGCAGGTTTGATGCATTGCAATAGAGGCGACGGTTTCCCTGTTTAAGTTACTGAAATTTATGCTCTCTCATGGCCGCTTTCAAGCTAGGGGATGTTGCGGCGCAGCATCAAAAGCCGCTTTTCGGTCGCGATTCCCGGCGGCACCTCCGCTAGAAACTGCCTGGCAAGGGGGGCGGGAGCGGCATCGAGGGCACATTCCACGAAGCCCTGTCCGGCATAAAAACGCTCATTGAAGGGAAGGTCGCGAAAAGTTGTCAGCGAGACGCCCTCGTGGCCTTCGTCCCGGCTTCTGTCGATTGCCGCGGCAAGCAGCGCCGTGCCGATGCCACGGCGCCCATGGGCGGGATCCACCGCAAGCTCCCGCAAATGCAGGAACCCGCCCACGGGATGGAGAATGGCATAGCCTACCGGGCCACCTTCGCAATGCACCGCCACGAGGGTCTCGCAAACCCCAGCGAGCGCGTGGAACTGCGCCGGCGTCAATGTGCCTTCGGCCAGCGAGGGGTAGCCGTATTCGGCAAAGAGGACCGAGGCGCGCGCATCCACCACCGCCAGCGCGGCCGCGTCGTCTGGCCGGTAGGCGCGGATGGCGTAGCCCGCCGGCAATCCGTGTTCCTTCATCGCGTGCGCGGTTCAGCCCTCATAGGCTTCGACAATGATCATTTCGGCGTCCGCCACCTCCTGGCGGATGGCCTTGGCTGCCTGGTAGTCGGGGGAATGGTAGCAATCCGTGGCCGCCTGCATGGACGGAAACTCGATCACCACGTTGCGCCCGCGCCCCTTGCCTTCCATGGCTTCATAGGCTCCCCCACGCGCCAGAAACCGGGCGCCAAAGCGCTCGAAGGCGGGTTTTGCGGTCGCCACATAGTCCTTGTAGCGCTCCGGGTCGCGCACATCCACATGGGCAATCCAGTAGGCCTTGGGCATTTTCCTCTCCCCTCGGTTCGCGGTCTTCAGGCGGCTGTGAGCATTTCCGCCAGAATGGCTTCGGCCGCGGCCTTGCGGTCGGCGGCGGCAACAACCGGGCGGGCGACGACCAGATGGCTGGCGCCGGCGCGGATGGCGTCGGCTGGCGTCATCACGCGCTTCTGGTCGCCATGGGCGGCACCCGCGGGGCGGATGCCCGGCGTGACGACCGCCAGTTCCGGCCCGACGATGGCGCGCACGGCCTGCGCCTCGGCCGCCGAGCAGACGACACCTCCCATGCCCGCGTTGCGCACCTGTTCGGCGCGGCGCAGCACCAGCGTGTGCGGGTCGTATTCGTAGCCGGCGTCGATCAGGTCCTGCTCGTCCATGGAGGTGAGCACCGTGACGCCGAGCAGGCAAAGGCCGGAGCCTTCCGCAGCGGCAACGGCCGCACGCATGGCCTTTGGATAGGCGTGCAGCGTCAGCATGGTGACGCCCATGCGGGCGATATTCTCGACGCCTTTGGCGACAGTGTTGTCGATGTCGAGGAGCTTCATGTCGAGGAAGACTTGTCTGCCCGACTGCACCAGCTCCTGCGCGAAGCCTAAACCGCCGGCGAAGGCGAGCTGATAGCCGATCTTGTAGAAGCCTACGGTGTCACCCAGTTCGGCCACCGCCTTTTCGGCCTCGGCGAGTGTGGGCACGTCGAGCCCGACGATCAGACGGTCGCGCATCTCGTCAGCCGGCATGGTCCACCCCCTCAAATGTTTCCATCGGCGTCCAGTCGCACAACAATTCGCTGCTGGCAATCCCGAAGGCGAACAGGCTGCCGCCACCCGCGGACTGATCTTCCCGTCTGGAGATCTGACGGCTGCCGATCCGGCATTTGAGCAACGTGCCGACAGCGCCGTGCCCGACCAGGAGCGTGGGCACAAGCTCTGAGCGGTTCAGCGCACGGCGCACCGCCGCCTCGATGCGATCACCAGCGTCGACCGCCCTTTCCCAACCCCGCCAGCTCTTTTGCGGCTCGCCAAAGAACCTCTCGGCGGCGGCTTCGAATTCATCCGGTTGCAGAAAACCCGTCGCCGAGCGGTCGTTTTCTCCCATCTCCGGGTCGACCTCTATCGCGACCCCCAGACGCGCCGCTATCAGCGCAGCCGTCTCGACGGCCTTCAACTCCGCGCTGGAGACGATGCGCCTGATCGGGCGCAGCCATGTCTTCCCAAGCATGGCTTCGACCCGTTGCCTCCCCCGACCGGAAAGGCGCCATTCGGGCACCGGACGCTCCGGTTCTATCTCGACTTGGGGATGCGTGAGATAGAAGGCTGTCACACCTCCACCCGCGTCGACAGCATGCGCGCCCGCTCGATCAGCGTGCGGCAGACCCTGGCCATCGCCTTCTGCAGCCGTTCCTCCAGAAAATCGCCTTTCTCGTCGAAGGCTTCCTGGGCGCGCGGCACGGAGCATTGCGGCGTCACGATTTCCGCCTGGCAGTGTACGAGCACGGCGCGCAGATGGTTGATGGCGCGAACGCCGGCATAGCCGCCGTTCGACGAGGAGCAGAGTGCGACGGGTTTGCCGCTGAAGGCGCGGAGGGAGCGGCCCTGCGCATCGGCCTTTACGCGGCTGATCCAATCGATGGTGTTCTTCAACAGGGGCGGCAGCGAGGAGTTGTATTCGGGAGTGGCGATCAAGAGCCCATCATGGGCAGCGAGCATGTGGGCCAGCTTCACGGCGTTTTCCGGCACGCCCTTTTCCCGTTCCAGATCCTGATTGAGGATAGGCAAGGGATAGTCGGCGAGCGAAATGCGCGTGACTTCGGCGCCCTGCAGCGCCAGCTCCTTCACGGCCGCATCAGCGGTCTTGCCGCTAAGGGCGCCGCTGCGGATCGAGCCGGCGAAGACAAGGATTTTTGGATTCACGGCTCCCACCGTTTCAATTTGCCGCCTCGGGTATAGGCGATCGGCGGGGTATTTCAAGCGTAGCGAGATGCTCTCGGCGAAACGTCTACAAAGAAGTCTCTCGTGCATGAGTCTGGCAAATTGTCACCTTGGCCAGCCGAAAGGGGTTGTCCGGTCAATGCTTCGCCCGACGATAGACCCAAAGCTGGGTCGGCGGGATATTGCGGATGACGAAGTCGAAATGCTCGACCGTATAATCGCCATGGCCGGGCGGAATCGGCGACCTTGGACCATAGGTGAGCTGAATCACGGGGCGCCCCGCTGGAACGCGGCGCAATAGGCCCTCCAGATAGCCGATACGCGCCTCGATGGGGAAGTTGAGCAGCGGCACGCCCGAGATGACGCTGTCGAAGGTTTGCGGGGCGTCCGTGCCGAGCGTGTGGTCGAGATTGAAGGCGTCACCCTCGATGACATGAACGCGAGGATAGCAGGCGCGCAGATGCTTGACGAAATCGGGTGAATATTCGACCGCGTAGAGATCTTCCGGCTTCACGCCACGCGCCAGGATAGCCCGAGTGATCACGCCGGTGCCAGGCCCCACCTCGAGCACCGGAAGGCCAGATGCCGTGTCGATGACGGAGGCCATGCGCCGCGCCGTAACACCGCTCGTGGGTACGATGGAACCGACGGCCTTGGGCCGATCGATCCAGCCGCGAAAAAATCGCAGTTCGTCTCCAAATCGATCTGCGATCGCCTTACGGACGTCCGAGCCTTTGCTCATTTCCAGCTTCCTCCCCACTCCCCACCGCGTCTCGTCGGCGACGCTCCGTCACTCGCCGAAGGATTCGAGGAAATCCTTCATGCGAGCGAAGAAGCCCGTCGACTGCGGACTATTCTCGCCGGAGGAGATTTTCTCGAACTCTTCCAACAGTTCACGCTGTTTGCGCGTCAGGTTTTGCGGTGTCTCCACCGCCACCTGGATATAGAGATCACCCACCTGCGGCTGCCTGAGCACCGGCATGCCCTTGCCGCGCATGCGGAACTGGCGGCCGTTCTGAGTGCCCTCGGGCACCTTCACGCGGGTCTGGGTGCCATCAAGGGTGGCGACCTCGAAGGAGCCGCCGAGCGCGGCCGTTGTCATGGAGATGGGAACCTTGCAGTAGAGGTCGGCGCCGTCGCGCTGGAAGAATTCGTGCGGCTTGACCGACAGGAAGATGTAGAGATCGCCCGCCGGGCCGCCGCGCAACCCCGCCTCGCCCTCGCCGGCGAGACGGATGCGCGTGCCATCCTCGATACCGGCGGGGATGTTGACGGAAAGCGAGCGCTCCTCGACGACGCGCCCTTGCCCGGAGCATTTCGTGCAGGGGTCCTTGATGATCTCGCCGCGGCCCTGGCACTGCGGACAGGTACGCTCGATGGAGAAGAAGCCCTGCGCGGCGCGCACGCGGCCGGCGCCGTGGCACATGGAGCACTGCGCCGGGGAGGAGCCGGGCTTGGCGCCAGAGCCGGAACATTCATCGCAGCTCACCGAGGTTGGCACGTGGATCTGCGCCGTCTTGCCCGTGTAGGCTTCCTCCAGCGTGATCTCCATGTTGTAGCGGAGGTCCGCGCCCCGGTCGCGGCCGCCGGAACGGCGGCGCCCGCCCCCCATGATGTCCCCGAAGATGTCCTCGAAAATATCGGCGAAGCCGCCGCCGCCAAAGCCGCCGCCGTGCCCGCCCATACCGCCGTTCTCGAAGGCGGCGTGGCCGAAGCGGTCGTAGGCCGCGCGCTTCTGCGGGTCGCGCAGCGTCTCATAGGCGAGGTTGATTTCCTTGAACTTCTGCTCCGCCTCGGCATCGCCCGGATTACGGTCCGGGTGGTACTTCATGGCGAGCTTGCGGAATGCGCTCTTTAGTTCTTTCTCGTCGGCGTTTCTCGACACGCTGAGCGTCTCGTAAAAATCTGCCTTCATGAATTAAAGATCCCGCATGTTCTTCTGGGTCCGGCACCACTGTCCCCGGCCGGTGTCCGCTATTTAGGTGTTCCGCAGTGCGAATGCCATAGTCTGCGGGATTTTGGAAGCCGTCAGCCGCCGACAGTCCGGAAAAGAAAAGGGCCCGGGCAACGACGCCCGGGCCTTCCTGTCGTTCCATAAACGCCGGTCAGGCCGACTTCTTGTCGTCCTCATCGATTTCCTCGAAGTCGGCGTCGACGACATCGTCACCGGACTTGGCCTCGCCCTCGGCGGAGGCTTCCTCCGAACCCTCGGCCTGGCTTGCCTCGTACATGGCCTGGCCGAGCTTCATGGAAGCCTCGGCGAGCGCGGTGGTCTTGGCCTTGATCGCCTCCACGTCGTCGCCCTCGGTGGCCGACTTCAACTCGGCGATGGCGTTCTCGATGGCCTTGCGGTCGTCCTCGGAAACCTTGTCGCCATACTCCTTGAGCGACTTCTCCGAGGAGTGGATGAGGGCCTCGGCCTGGTTCCTCACCTCGACCGTCTCTCGGCGCTTCTTGTCGACCTCGGCATTGGCCTCGGCGTCCTTGACCATCTTCTCGATCTCGTCGTCGGAGAGGCCGCCGGAAGCCTGGATGCGGATCTGCTGCTCCTTGCCGGTGCCCTTGTCCTTGGCATGCACATTGACAATGCCGTTGGCGTCGATGTCGAAGGTCACCTCCACCTGCGGCACGCCGCGCGGGGCGGGCGGAATGCCAACGAGATCGAACTGGCCGAGCAGCTTGTTGTCGGCCGCCATCTCGCGCTCGCCCTGGAAGACGCGGATCGTCACCGCCGACTGGTTGTCCTCGGCGGTCGAGAAGACCTGGCTCTTCTTGGTGGGGATGGTCGTGTTGCGGTCGATGAGGCGCGTGAACACGCCGCCCAGCGTCTCGATGCCGAGCGACAGCGGGGTGACGTCGAGCAGCAGCACGTCCTTGACGTCGCCCTGCAGCACGCCGGCCTGGATGGCGGCGCCCATGGCGACCACCTCGTCCGGGTTGACGCCCTTGTGCGGCTCCTTGCCGAAGAAGGCCTTCACCGTCTCCTGCACCTTGGGCATGCGCGTCATGCCGCCGACGAGCACCACCTCGTCGATCTCGCCGGCATTGAGGCCGGCATCCTTGAGCGCGGCCTTGCAGGGATCGACGGTGCGCTTGATCAGGTCTTCGACCAGGCTCTCGAACTTGGCGCGCGTCAGCCTGATCGCCAGGTGCTTCGGGCCGGTCTGGTCGGCGGTGATGAATGGCAGGTTGATCTCGGTCTGCGAAGCGGACGACAGCTCGATCTTGGCTTTCTCCGCAGCCTCTTTCAGGCGCTGGAGGGCGAGCTTGTCGTTCTTCAGGTCGATGCCCTGCTCCTTCTTGAACTCGTCGGCGAGGTAGCCGACCAGGCGCATGTCGAAGTCCTCGCCGCCGAGGAAAGTGTCGCCGTTGGTCGACTTCACCTCAAAGACGCCGTCGCCGATCTCGAGAATTGAGATGTCGAAGGTGCCGCCGCCGAGGTCGTAGACGGCGATGGTCTTGCCTTCCTTCTTGTCGAGGCCGTAGGCGAGCGCTGCCGCCGTCGGCTCGTTGATGATCCTGAGCACGTCGAGGCCGGCGATCTTACCGGCATCCTTGGTGGCTTGGCGCTGAGCATCGTTGAAGTAGGCGGGAACGGTGATGACTGCTTTCTCCACCTTCTCGCCGAGATAGGACTCGGCGGTCTCCTTCATCTTCTGAAGGATCATGGCGGAGATCTGCGAGGGGGAATACTGCTTGCCCTGGGACTCGACCCAGGCATCGCCGTTGTCGGCCTTGACGATCTTGTAGGAGACCAGCTTCTTGTCCTTCTCGACCGTCGGGTCCTCGAAGCGGCGGCCAATGAGGCGCTTGATGGCGTAGAAGGTGTTTTCCGGGTTGGTGACCGCCTGGCGCTTGGCCGGCTGGCCGACCAGACGCTCGTCCGAATCGGTAAAGGCGACGATCGACGGCGTGGTGCGCGCGCCTTCCGCATTCTCAATGACCTTGGCGTCCTTGCCGTCCATCACGGCGACGCAGGAATTGGTTGTTCCGAGATCGATACCGATTACTTTTGCCATCTATTCTCTCCGCTAAGCAGACTGCCAGGACCCATTCAGGCGTTCCAGGCGACAGCCCCTGTTCATACGAAATGCCGCGATACTTCGGTCGGTGAAACACGCAAGCCGCAACGTTGCCGCGTATATAAGAACAGCATTTTTGTCACGCAAGGCGGCATGTGCCTGTTCCACGCGCTTGAGCGCGTGCGGTTTGTCCCGTTTGGGAGGCGGAGCGGGGGTAGCCAGCGCCAGAAGGTTGTCTTGTTGAGAATTTGTTGACGCTTGTCACGGCATATGCTCTCATAGGTTGAATAATATGTAGGGTGTACAATTTTGCGTAAAACTGGATGCTTCCTGGGGGGCGTCCTGCTTTTACTGACGACGAAAGACGTCATGGCGACGCCAGTTGCCCTGACGATGCCCGCCTTGGGCATCGTCCACCAAACCGCTATCACCGTATCGCACGGAGCAGAGAGCCTGCAGCGCTTCCCGGAAACGATGCGCCCGCACGAGACGCTGCGGCGTCTCGGCGACCGCTTGGCACGTGACTGCCTGGCGTTGGCCATCTATCACGAGGCGCGGGGTGAACGGACGAGCGGTCAATTCGCCGTCGCCCAAGTGATCCTCAACCGGGTGCGCTCGCGCATCTACCCGCGCAGCATCTGCGCCGTGGTCTACCAGAACGCGCACCGGCAGAACCGCTGCCAGTTCTCCTTCGCCTGCGACAAACGCTCCGACTATCCGTTCGATAGGACGGCGTGGGAAAAAATGCAAAAGGTCGCCGCGGCCGTCTTGTGCCGCGAAGACTGCGGAGGGAAGCAGGCCGCGCAGGTCAACCGCGACATGCTGGAGGCGACGCACTATCACGCCGTCCAGGTGGCGCCCAGTTGGGCGAAACGTCTGCGCCGCGTCGGGCGTATCGGCCGGCACCTGTTCTTCGCGTGCGAGCGGACGCTGGCGCGCATGGACACGCCACCGCCTTCGGACACAGGGAAGCCTGTCCCTGCCCCTTAGGCGGTTGCGGGAAACAGAGGCTTAGACCGGCTCCCAGCCGTCATGGGCGGCTGCGCGGTAGATGGCGTCGATCACCTTCTGGTTCTTCACCGACTCCTCCAGCGTGAAGACCGGCACGTCCTCGCCGCCGGCCGCGCGGGCGAAAGCCTCCGCCTGGCGGCGGTACTGGCGGATGTCGCCATAGCGGTAGACGGTCGAGGTCCCGTGGTCGGCGCTGTTGAGGATGACGCGGTCGTCGCCGTAGACGCGCGAGTTGAACGGGGTCTCCACTTCGATAAAGCCCTTGTCGCCGTGGAACACCATCACCTGCCGCGCCGCCATCTGGGTGGACACGTAGAAGCTCATCTCGAAGCTGCCGCAGTCGGCCTTGACGCTGGCATAGATATCCGTGCCGAACTTCGCGTCGCGCTCGACCACCGCCTGAATGCGCTCGGGCTCGCAGCCGGTGACGAAGCGCGTGGCAACGGTCGGATAGACGCCGATGTCGGGCAGGCCGCCGCCGCCCAGCTCCGGCCGGTTGCGCATGTTGTCGGGATCGACGTTGTGATAGGTGAAGGCGCCCTGCACGTGGCGCAGGCGGCCGATGGCGCCCTCGGCGACGAGCTCCCGCGCCTTGTGCCACTGCGGATGGTAGGTGACCATGAAGGCCTCGCAGACGAGCACGCGGTTGCGGTCGCGCGCCTCGATCACCTGGCGGATATCGTCGGCGTCGAGCGCCAGCGGCTTTTCGACCAGCACATGCTTGCCGGCGTCCGCCGCCTTCACCGCCCATTCCACATGCTGCGATGTAGGCAGCGGAATGTAGACGCCGTCGACCTCCGGCGAGGCGAGCAACGCCTCATAGGAAGAAAAGGCATGCGGAATGCCGAAGCGCTCGGCAACAGCCTTGGCCCGCGCTTCGTCGCGGCTGGCGATGGCGGTGACCACGCCGTTCTCCGCGTCCAGAAGCTGCGGAATGACGAATTCACGGCCGATCTTGGCCGTCGACAGAATACCCCAGCGGAACATGACGCCTCCCGAAAAAACGCCGCGAGACTATCGGCGCCGGGAGGCGAGGTCCATATCGAAATCGACGACATTGGAATAGATCGGCGTTCCGACATCCATGCCGTAGCGGGAACGGAAGACCTTGCCCTGGACGTGAAAGTGCAGGTTTCCACCTTGCGCCTCGGCAAGCCTGACGTGAAACGTCTCCTCGAAAGTGCGGCCGCGGGCAGTGAGATTGCCTTCGATGGTCGCCGTGTCCTCGCCGGTGCGGCGGACGCGCGTCGAACGGAAGATAATCGCCTGCTCGTTTGCCGTGTCGAAGACGGCATCTGATTTGAGGAAATCGTCGATGCGCTTCTGACCCGTCGTCACGCTGTCGGGATAGATGGTGATCGTCACACGTGCGCGATCGACGCTGTCGGCGGGGATATCGATCGTGCCGTCGAACCTGGCGAACCGGCCCCTGATCCCCGGGCCTCCCACCGCCGTCACTGTGAATGCGAGACGCGATCCCGACGCCACGACGGCGTAACGGCCTGCCACCTCCGATAAGGACGGCACCGCCGCCCGCAGAGGCGCGGCGAGAACGAGTAGAACCGCGACAATGGCAATGCGTGCCGCCGTCTTCATATTCCCATGCCCGATATTTCCCATGCACGGCACTATCGGATGCACCGCGAACAAGGTCCACTCACGGTTCCGTGCGCCGCGCCGGCCGAAGCATCCGCCTGAGCACGCCGTCCTTGAGGATGAAGTGATGGCGCAGCGCGGCCAGCACATGGACGGTAACCAGGGCGATCGCAGTGTAAGCCAGCGAGCGATGCAGCAGACGCCAGAACGTTTCTCCCGCTTCCGAGACCCCGACCGGCAGATGCGGCAACAGAAAGAGGCCGAAAACGAGCGTCGGTATACCGAGCACCGAGGCCGAAACCAGCACCCAGCCGGAAAGCGGCAGGGCGAGGAAGACGGCATAGAGCAGGCGATGAACCGCCGTCGACGCCGCCTTCTCCCAGCGCCGCAGCGAAGCGAGCGGCAGGGGCCGCGGGTTCGCCATGCGCCAGAGGAGCCTGAGCACGATCAGGGTGAGGATCAGGAGACCGAGCGACTTGTGCCACTGGATCAGATTGAAGGCGAGACGCTGGTCGGCCACCCGGACCATTGTGAGGCCGAGGCCGATCTGGCCGAGGATCAGAACCGCGACCGCCCAATGAAAGGCGATCGCGACGAGGCCGTAGCCCTCTTTCGTGTTGCGGAACCGAAAGTCGCTCACTGCTGGAGGCCAATTCTTCAAGGATCGCAGACATATGAAATATACAGAATATTTCGCGGCTGGCCCCACCTTCCGGACGCCGAACGAGCCGGCAAAAGCCAAGCTACCACGGGATTATCGTGAGTTCCGGCCAAGCCGCCTTGGCACGGGCGGCCTTGGTCTCGTGCGTGGCGCGGTTGTCGAGGGAGCGATTCGGCACGACGCGGAAGGAGAATATGTCGTCGAGGCCATAGGGAGCATAGAGGTCGTAACCACCGTCGGCCTCAAGCCGGATGCCGACGGCATGGGTCTTCGTGGCGAAGCGGTCAATCCCTTCCTCGCAGGAAGACAATGGCGGATAGGGTTGGCCGAAGCGCTTTTCGAACCATAGATGGACCCGCGCCTCGTTGCGGATCTCGACGGCAATCGGCAGGTCCGAGAAAATCTCCGCGCCTTCGACGATCATCGTATCTTCGGCTTCCCACGAAAGGTCCGCCGGATCGAAATAGAACAGGTCGATATCCTTGATGCCGTAACCCGATGGCGGGCCGGTCAGTGCGTTCCAGACGCTGTTGTAGAGGGCGCCGGAGACGATGCGCCAATGGGGCAGGTCGAGCCGCCGGGCCTGCAGGAGCGCTTCCCTCACGAGCGGATCGCTCCAGACGATGTCGAGGAAAGCGGCGCGCTGCGCCTCGGGAGAAGCGCCGGCGTATCTCAGATGATCCATCGGTGCTCCTCCTTTCATGCGCGTTCAGCTTCGCAGCACACCGCCCGTCTGCTTCCCGACATTCTCCACGATTCGCCCGGCGAGCGCCTCGAAATCTTCGTCCGTCAGGGTCCTTTCCACCGGCTGGATGGTGACCTCGATGGCGATGGACTTCTTGTCCGTGCCGAGAGCCTCGCCCTCGAAGACGTCGAAGACGTTGACGTCGGCGATCAGCCTCTTGTCGGCGCTTGCCGCGGCGCGGGTGAGCGTGCCTGCCTCCACGGCCCTCTCGACCACAAAGGCGAAGTCGCGCTTGACCGCCTGGAAGGGCGAAAGGTCGAGGCGGGGCTTGGTGCGCGTTGCCCGCGCCTTCGGCTCGGGGATGACGTCGATGAAGACCTCAAAGCCGCACAGCGGGCCGGAAACGTCGAGCGCCTCCAGCGCCTTCGGGTGGAACTCACCGAAGGTGCCGAGCACCATCTTCGGGCCCAGCTTGATCGTGCCCGAGCGGCCGGGGTGATACCAGTCCGGCCCGCCGACCTCGATCTGCAGCTTGTCCACGGGGGCGCCGCAGGCTTCGAGCACGGCGAGCGCGTCGGCCTTGGCTTCGAACACGCCGACGGGCGCGGCATTGCCTACCCAGTGGCGGCCCTGGGCCGAAAGCCGCGCTGTGCCGCGTCGGATGCCGGCCGCCACGCGGCGCTGGCCTTCCGGTCGGTCGCCCTCATAGGCGCCGGAAACCTCGAACAGCGCCACGTCGGCGAAGCCGCGATCGGCGTTGCGCTGCGCGGCCGCGACAAGGCTGGGCAGGAGCGACGGGCGCATGGTCGACATGTCGGCGGCGATGGGGTTGGCGAGCGTGAGTGCCTTTTGCCCGCCGCCGAAGAGCTTGGCGTGATCTTCCGGGATGAACGACCAGGTGACGGCCTCCATCATGCCGCGCACGGCGAGCGCCCGCTTGGCCTGGCGCGTGCGCACCTGAAGCGTGGTGAGGATGCGGCCGCTGACGGCGTCGTGCGCGACCATCGGCTCGGGAGCGATCTCGTTGACGCCGTGAATGCGCATGACCTCTTCCACAAGGTCGGCCTTGCCGTCGACATCCGGGCGCCAGGAGGGAACGGTCACGTCCACGACTTCGCCGTCGCCCTGCGGCGTAAAGCCGAGGCGTGTAAGGATGGCGAGGCTCTCCTCGCGCGGCACGTCGAGCCCGGTGAGCCGCTTCACCTCGGCGGGCGGGAAGGAGACCGTCTTCGGCGTATACCCCCCATAGCCGACGACCCGCGCACGGGAAGCCTCGCCGCCGCAGATTTCGAGCACCAGCCGTGTCGCCAGTTCCATGCCGCCAACCATGAACTCGGGGTCCACCCCGCGCTCGAAACGGTAGCGCGCGTCGGTAATGATGCTTAAGTTCCGGCCGGTGCGGGCGATGTTCGCCGGCTCCCACAGGGCCGATTCGATCAGCACGTCCCTGGTGCTTTCGTCACAGCCGGAGTGCTCGCCGCCCATGACGCCGGCGATCGACTCCACGCCGTTCTCGTCGGCGATGACGCAGACCTCCGGCGAAAGCCGGTATTCGCGCTCGTCGAGCGCCAGCACCGTCTCTCCCTCCCTGGCGCGACGGATGGTCAGATCCCCCGTCACCTTGGCGGCGTCGAAGACGTGCAACGGGCGGCCGCGGTCGAAGGTGACGTAGTTGGTGATGTCGACCAGCGCGTTGATGGGACGCAGGCCGATGGCAATCAGCCGTTGCTGCATCCATTTGGGCGAGGGGCCGTTCGCAACCCCGCGCACAGCGCGGAGCGCGAAGCCGTGGCAGAGATCCGGCGCCTCGATCCGCACATCCACCGGGCAGGCCCCCTCGCCGGAGACGGGCTCGACCGCGCCCTCTTTCAAGCGCCCGAGGCCCGCGGCGGCCAGATCGCGCGCAATGCCGTAGACGCCGGTGCAGTCCGGCCGGTTCGGCGTCAGCCCGATCTCGATGACCGGGTCGTCGAGCTTCGCCCATGTGGCGAAGGAGGCGCCCACCGGCGCATCCTCGGCCAAATCGATGATGCCCGTGTGTTCGTCGGAAAGCTGCAGCTCGCGCTCCGAGCACATCATGCCATGGCTTTCCACGCCGCGGATCTTCCCCACCGAAAGGGTGACGTCGATGCCGGGAATATAGGTCCCCGGCGCCGCGAAGGCCCCGACGAGCCCGGCACGCGCGTTGGGCGCGCCGCACACGACCTGCACGGGCTTTCCGTCGCCGGTATCGACGGTCAATACCTTGAGCTTGTCCGCATCGGGATGCTTCTGCGCCGTCAATACCTTGGCGATGACGAACGGCTTCAGGGCCGACTTGTCGTCGACCTCTTCGACCTCGAGGCCGATCATGGTGAGCGTCTCGACGATCTCGTCGAGGGTGGCCTCGGTCTCGAGGTGATCCTTGAGCCAGGAGAGTGTGAATTTCATCTTCGTTCAGCCTGCCTGGTTGGAAATCAAGAGCTCAAGCCGCCGAAGAGCGTCGGCATGTCGAGCGGGCGGAAGCCGTAGTGCTGGAGCCAGCGGACGTCGGCGTCGAAGAAGGCGCGCAGGTCGGGCATGCCGTATTTCAGCATGGCGATGCGGTCGATGCCCATGCCCCAGGCGAAGCCCTGGTATTCGTCCGGGTCGAGGCCGCCGTAGCGCAAAACGTTGGGGTGCACCATGCCGCAGCCAAGGATCTCCAGCCAGTCGCTGCCCTCGCCGAAGCGGATCTCGCCGGGCTTCGAGCGGTCGCACTGGATGTCCACCTCCAGGCTCGGCTCCGTGAAGGGGAAGTAGCTCGGCCGGAAGCGCATGTTGAGCTGCGGCACCTCGAAATAGGCCTTGCAGAACTCGGTCAGCACCCACTTCATGTTGGCGACATTCGCCGTCTTGTCGATCACCAGCCCTTCGAGCTGATGGAACATGGGCGTGTGGGTGGCGTCGGAATCCGCACGGTAGGTCTTGCCGGGGATGACGATGCGGATCGGCGGCTTCTGGGCCTCCATGGTGCGGATCTGCACGGGCGAGGTGTGCGTGCGCAGGAGCTTTCGCTCACCGTTCTCGTCGGGCTCCAGGAAGAAGGTGTCGTGCATCTCGCGCGCCGGATGGCCTTCCGGGAAATTGAGCGCGGTAAAATTATAATAGTCGGTCTCGATGTCAGGCCCCTCGGCGATGGCGAAGCCGAGATCGCCGAAGATGGCGGTGATCTCATCGACCACCTGGGTGATGGGGTGGATGCGGCCGCGCTCGGCCGGGGGACGGGCGAGGGGCAGCGTCACGTCCACCGTCTCACGCTCCAGCCGCTCTGCGATCGCCGCCTCGCGCAGTTCGGCGCGGCGGGCGGTCAACGCCTCGGTGACGCGGTTCTTCAACCCGTTGATGGCCGGGCCCATCACCTGGCGTTCTTCCGGCGGCATGGCACCCAGCGTCTTCAGCTTCTCCGAGATCGACCCTTTCTTGCCGAGGGCTGCGACGCGCACGACCTCCAGCGCCTGCTCATCGCCGGCACCGGCGATCTCGTCGAGAATCGTCCTTTCGAGTTGGTCCAGATCGTTCATCGTCCTTCCTTCAACTCCTGCCTTGGCCGTTGCCGGCGCGCCGTCCCGGACGGCCGTGCCCTTATCGGGCGTAGGAAGCGGATTGCGATTGTCCATGACACTATCTTCGTTCGTCGTTGCCATCATGAAAAAACCCGCGCCAGCCCTGCCAGCGCGGGTTTCCCGAAAATTCCGTTCCTGCTTCGGGAAGCGCTGACCTTAGGCGACAGCGCTTTCAAAAGCATTGGGCGTGGTGTTCTTGAGATACTCAAGCGCCGTCTTGGCCTTGGCAACGAGCGCGGCGAAGGCTTGCGGCTCGTGCACGGCCATGTCGGCCAGCACCTTGCGATCGATCTCGATGCCGGCCTTGTTGAGGCCGTCGATGAAGCGGCCGTAGGTCAGGCCGTGCTCGCGGGCGGCGGCGTTGATGCGCTGGACCCACAGGGCGCGGAAATTGCGCTTGCGGTTCTTGCGGTCGCGATAGGCGTATTGCAGCGACTTCTCGACCGCCTGCTTGGCGATGCGGATGGTGTTCTTGCGGCGGCCGTAGAAGCCCTTGGCGGACTTCAGGACCTTCTTGTGCTTGGCGTGGGCGGTAACGCCCCTCTTTACGCGGGCCATGACATGATCTCCTTAAAACCGGTCCACTCAGAAGCTGTAGGGCATGAACTTCTTCACGATCTTCGTATCGGGATCGGAAAGAACCATCGTGCCCCGCGCATCGCGGATGAACTTGTTGGAACGCTTGATCATGCCGTGGCGCTTGCCGGCGGCCTGCACTTTCACCTTGCCGTTGGCGGTCACCTTGAACCGTTTCTTGGCAGAAGACTTGGTCTTCATCTTGGGCATTTTGCTTCTCCGATTATCGGCGCAGACGCGCCTTTGTAGTTCTGACCGGACCAAAGGTCCGGAAGCATCAAGAGCCGCCACGGCATGCCCTGCCGGCCGGCTCGTACGAGGCGTGCCTCATATCAGCAAGTTTCAGCTCACGCAATAGCCGCAGATTCCGTCAATACAACCGGAAAAGAATGGGGATCAGCCCCATTTCCTGCCCGCGCTCGATCAGCTCAAAGAACGGAAGTGCGGCGAAAAAGGCAAGGCCGTCGACCAGCGTTCGATTGAGGATGCGCGGCCGAAAAGTTACCTCCTCCCGATCCCTGAAAAGCCTGGGGTTGGGAAGGAAGCGGGGCACGCTTTCCAGATAGGCTCGATAAGGCTCGCCGAGCACGGCCTTCAAGTGACGCTCCTCGCGCAGGGCCACGATGTGGAAGGCCATCATGCAGACCCCCGCCGCAAGCGCCGTCACGACAAAACTGCCGGTCTGCGCCCCGACCCCCGCCGCAGCAAGCGTCGAGAAGAAATAGAGCGGGTTGCGCGTGACCGAGTATGGGCCGGTGGAGACGACCTCCGCGGATTTGCGCCCGCCGATATAGAGGATGGACCACAACCGGCCGCCGATGCCGATCAGGATCAGGGCGAGGCCATACGCTTCCAGAAGTTCATGCGACATCTCGCTTTGCAGCGAGCTGCTGAACACGAGCAGGAAACAGATCACACCGATGAGGAACGCCAGAACGTAGCGCCGCATGGCCTGATAGGCGGCCATCGCCTTTGCTGTTTCACCACTCATTCCGGGGTTCGCCCTTTCGCCTTGCGCGGCAGCAACATGCTTCAACCCGCGCAAGGCATACTCGGCATCTAGGCTATTTCGGGGCAAGCACCATCATCATCTGGCGCCCTTCGAGCTTCGGCTCGGCCTCGACCTTGGCGATCGGCTCCACCTCGTCGCGCACGCGATTCAAGAGCTTCATGCCAAGCTCCAGGTGAGCCATCTCACGTCCGCGAAAGCGCAAGGTCAGCTTCACCTTGTCGCCCTCCTCGAAGAACCGGCGCACGGCCTTCATCTTCGTCTCATAATCATGAGTGTCGATGTTGGGCCGCATCTTGATCTCTTTGATCTCGATGGTCTTCTGTTTCTTGCGGGCTTCCGCGGCCTTTTTCTGGCTCTGGTATTTCAGCTTGCCGAGATCGGTGATCTTGCACACGGGCGGATCGGCATTGGGCGATACCTCGACAAGGTCGAGCCCGGCCTCTTCGGCCGCCAGCAAGGCTTCCTCGGTCGCGATAATGCCCCGATTGTTGCCTTCGTCATCGATAAGCTGAACCCGGGGAGCCCGGATTTCACGGTTGGCGCGGGGCCCCTCCTTCACCGTAGGCGGCGCTTTGAACGGTCTGCGAATGGTCTTCGTCTCCTCAAGTCGTTGACGGAACGGTCCGGCCCGTAGCGTCGAGCCGATGGCTATGTGCGCTTGGCGAGCCCTGTGTCAATAGCATAACCAAGCAAAAGAATCACGCGGAAGCGCGACGGGAAGGCGGATTGCTCTATGCTCTTTCGCCGGACCGGCACCCGCGCCAGAACACCTTGCAGGAGGACACGGATGAGCCAGAGCGAACCGACCCGCATCGAAGTCGACGGTACCGAGATCGCCGTGCGCCACCGGCCGGGCCGCGCGCCCGGCCTTGTCTGGCTCGGCGGCTACCGCTCCGACATGAAGGGCACCAAGGCCGAAGCCCTGGACGCCTGGGCGGGCGAACACGGCCTCGCCGCCACCAGGCACGATTATTCCGGCCACGGCGAATCGGGCGGCGCTTTCAGCGACGGCACCATCTCCCGCTGGCTCACCGAGAGCCTCGCCGTCTTCCACCGCTTCACGGAAGGTCCGCAAATCCTCGTCGGCTCTTCCATGGGCGCCTGGATCGCGCTCAGGATGGTGCAGGAGCTGCAGAAGGCCGGCGAAGGCCGGCGCATCGGCGGGCTCCTGCTCCTGGCGCCGGCGCCGGACTTCACGATCGAGCTGATGGAGCCGGTGCTGAACGCCCGGCAACGGCAAGCACTTAAGACTCAAGGTTATATCGAGGAGCCGTCGGAATATTCGCCGGAGCCCAACATCTACACCAAGGCGCTGTTCGAGGACGGCCGCAAGAACCGGGTGCTCGAAGGCATCATCAACACCCACTGCCCGGTGCACATCCTGCAGGGCATGGCCGACACCGACGTACCCTACAACCATGCCATGCGGCTGGTCGAGCACCTGCCGGCCGACGACGTTACCCTGTCGCTCGTCCGCGACGGCGACCATCGCCTCTCCCGGCCGCAGGATATCGGCCTGATGCTGCGGGTCGCGGCGTCGCTGGTGGAGCGGGCGGGATAGCCCGGCGGATGGCAAGCCTTTTCATATAGGCGGGCCCTTTCGGTATTTCATGTCTTGAATCGGAGAAAAGCGCTTCCCATCTCGAATCATGCGGCCGCAGCCCTTGTTTGCAACCGATGAGGAACCGCTGAGATGACCAACTCTGCACTGATACGCCCGGCCTGGACGCCGGCGACGATCGCCCTGATGGTGATCGGTTTCATGGTGTTCTGGCCGCTCGGTCTCGCCATGCTCGCCTACATTCTGTGGGGCGACAGGCTAGGCGAGTTCAAGCGCGACGTGAATCGCGCCACCGACGGCATGTTCGCCAACTGCCGCCGCGCCTCCCGCGCCCACGCCCGCACGGGCAACATCGCCTTCGACGATTGGCGCGAGAAGGAGCTGGAGCGCTTGGCCGAAGAACGCCGCAAGCTCGACGCCATGCGCGAGGAGTTCGACGAGTATGTGCGCGAACTGCGCCGCGCCAAGGACCAGGAAGAGTTCGACCGTTTCATGAACGAGCGCAAGGCAGGCCGCGATTCGAACCAGCCCGATGTCAAGGACCGCAAGACCAAGGGCAAAGGCTGACCAGCCTTCGAAAGCCTCCCCTGCCCCCTATAGGCGGCGCCCCTCAGGGCGCCGTTTTCTGTTTCCTTGAACGGCCGTCGTTTTTGCGGCTCTTCTGCCGGCCCGAATCATCTATCCTGCCCGAATGCTGCCCCGCCTTTTCAAGAGAGCGCCTTTGAAGGTCTCGACCCCGCCCGTGGAACGGTCTCACCGGGTGGCCGGGCGGGAAGTGCCTCTGAGGATCGTCGAGAACGCCCGCGCGCGGCGCCTGACCCTGCGCATCGCGCCGGGCGGGGCGGGCCTGCGTGTCACCGTCCCGCCGGGCCTTTCGCTTCGTGAAGTAGAGCGCTTCCTGGCGCGCCACGAGGGCTGGCTGGAGGAGCGGCTGAAGAAGCTGCCCGACCGGCCCCTGGTGCGGCCGGGCATCAAGATCCCGCTGCGCGGCGTGCCGCATCTTATCGTGCACGAGCCAAGCCGGCGCGGAACGGTCGAGGCGACCATGTTCGACGGGCAGCTGACGCTGGTGGTGACGGGCGATAGTAGGCACCTGCCGCGCCGGCTGGCCGACTTCCTGAAACGGGAGGCGCAGCGCGACATCGGGATGCTGGTCGCCAGGCACACCGAAACGGTCGCCCGACGCGCCAAGGCCATCCGCTACCGCGACACGACAAGCCGCTGGGGCTCCTGCACGTCGGACGGCACGCTGTCCTTCTCCTGGCGCATCATGATGGCCCCTCCGGCGGTCATCGACTACCTGGTGGCGCACGAGGTGGCGCATCTGAAAGAGATGAACCACGGCCCCCGCTTCTGGAAGCTGTGCAACGAACTTTGCCCGGACACGGAGCGCTGCAAGGCGTGGCTGAAAAGGAACGGGACGGCGCTGCAGGCGATACAGTTCGGGTGAATGGTGAATAGTAAATGGTGGATACGAACCACGGCGCGAGCCTTGGCATTCTCGCTCCTAACCATTCACCATTCATCCTCTTCCCTCGACTCCGCCACCATTTCGTGCCACTTCCACGGCATGGAACTCGACATCAAAATCTGCGGCCTGAAGACGGAGGAAGCGGTGGCTGCCGCGCTCGACGGCGGGGCGAGCCATCTGGGCTTCATCTTCTTCGAAAAGAGCCCGCGCAACGTGGCGGTGGAGACGGCCGCACGCCTGCGGCAAGCGGCGCGCGACCGGGCGAAGGCGGTGGCGGTCTCGGTGGATGCCGACGACAGGACACTGGCGCGGATTGTCGAGGGCATGGAGCCGGACATGCTGCAGCTTCATGGTAAGGAAAGCCCGGAGCGCGTGGCCGCGCTCAAGGCGCGCTATGGCCTTCCTATCATGAAGGCGGTGTCCGTGCGCGAGGCGTCGGATCTGGAAGGTCTCGGCGCCTATCGTGGCATCGCCGACCGCTTCCTGCTCGACTCCAAGCCGCCGCCGGGCGCGGAGCTTCCCGGCGGCAACGGCATGCCGTTCGACTGGCGGCTTCTTACTTTTCTTGACGGCGACGTGGATTACATGCTTTCGGGTGGCCTGAACGCTGCCAATATCGGTGCAGCCCTCGGGCTCTGCCGCCCGCGCGGCATCGATATTTCTTCCGGCGTCGAGCGTGCGCCGGGCGAGAAAGACCCGGATTTGATACGCGCCTTCTTCCACGCCGTACAGGCGGCAGGGGAAGCGCGCGACCAGAGGAGACGGCATGAACAAGCCGGCTGAACCCAACTCCTTCCGCACCGGCCCGGACGATGCGGGGATGTTCGGCATTTTCGGCGGCCGTTTCGTCGCCGAAACGCTGATGCCGCTGATCCTCGATCTGCAGGAGCACTGGGAGGCGGCCAAGAACGACCCGGCGTTTGCGGCCGAGCTCGCATATCTGGGCACGCACTACACGGGCCGGCCCTCGCCGCTCTATTTCGCCGCGCGCCTGACCGAGCATCTGGGCGGCGCGAAGGTCTACTTCAAGCGCGACGAATTGAACCACACCGGCTCGCACAAGATCAACAATTGCCTCGGCCAGATCCTTTTGGCCCGGCGCATGGGCAAGACGCGCATCATCGCCGAGACCGGCGCCGGCCAGCACGGCGTGGCGACGGCCACCGTGGCCGCCCGCTTCGGCCTGCCCTGCGTCGTCTATATGGGCGCCACGGATGTCGAGCGGCAGGCGCCCAACGTCTTCC
Source organism: Chelativorans xinjiangensis (assembly GCF_009812055.1). Taxonomy (GTDB): domain Bacteria; phylum Pseudomonadota; class Alphaproteobacteria; order Rhizobiales; family Rhizobiaceae; genus Chelativorans; species Chelativorans xinjiangense. The sequence continues at coordinate 48,547 of NZ_WQNH01000007.1, forward strand.
GCATGAAGCTTCTGGGCGCCGAGGTGAAGCCGGTCAGCGCCGGCCACGGCACGCTGAAGGACGCCATGAACGAGGCGCTGCGCGACTGGGTGACCAATGTCGAGGACACCTACTACCTGATCGGCACCGCCGCCGGCCCGCACCCCTATCCGGAGATGGTGCGCGACTTCCAGTCGGTGATCGGCACGGAGGTCAAGGAGCAGATCGTGACGGCCGAGGGGCGGCTGCCGGACCTGCTGGTGGCGGCGGTCGGCGGCGGGTCGAACGCCATCGGCCTGTTCCATCCCTTCCTCGACGACAAGGATGTTTCCATCGTCGGCGTGGAAGCCGGCGGCAGGGGGCTTTCCGGCGACGAGCACTGCGCCTCGCTGACGGCCGGCCGGCCCGGCGTGCTGCACGGCAACCGCACCTACCTCCTGCAGAACGAGGACGGTCAGATCAAGGACGGGCACTCCATCTCCGCCGGGCTCGACTATCCCGGCATCGGCCCGGAGCACTCGTGGCTGAAGGAGTCCGGCCGCGTCGACTATGTGCCGATCATGGACCACGAGGCGCTGGAAGCCTTCCAGCTGCTGACGAGGCTCGAGGGCATCATCCCGGCGCTCGAACCCAGCCACGCGCTGGCCGAGGTCGTCAAGCGCGCGCCGACGATGGGCAAGGAGAAGATCATCGTCATGAACCTGTGCGGGCGCGGCGACAAGGACGTCTTCTCCGTCGCCAGGCATCTCGACATGGATATCTAGCACCAACGGCCATGACGCTGCATTTCGTCGACATATGGGTCAATTGTCCCGACCGGGAGACGGCGGAGAAGATCGCCGATGCCTGTGTCGCGGAGCGGCTGGCCGCCTGCGCCAACATCTTCGCGCCGATTGCCAGCCGCTACCGCTGGCAGGGGGCGGTGGAGACGGCGCAAGAGGTGCCGCTGCTCCTGAAGACGCGCGCCGAGCATTTCGACGCCGTGTGCGAGACCGTGCGCCCGCTGCACCCCTACGACACACCGTCCATCGTGGCGACGGCGATCAGCGACATCGATCAGCACTATGCCGACTGGCTGCGCAAGGAAACAAGGGAGCCGGCATGACCGCCACGCGCATCGACACGCTTTTCGCCAAGCTCAGGCAGGAGAACCGGCCGGCGCTGGTGACCTATTTCATGGGCGGCGACCCGGACTACGCGACCGCGCTGTCGATCATGAAGGCGCTGCCGAAGGCGGGCAGCGACATCATCGAGCTCGGCATGCCGTTCTCCGACCCCATGGCCGACGGCCCCGCCATCCAGGCGGCGGGTCTTCGGGCGCTAAAGGGCGGACAGACGCTCGCCAAGACGCTGCAGATGGCAAGGAGCTTCCGCCAAGAGGACGATCACACGCCCATCGTCATGATGGGCTACTACAATCCCATCTACATCTACGGCGTCGAGCGCTTCCTCAAGGATGCCGTGGAAGCCGGCATCGACGGCCTCATCATCGTCGACCTGCCGCCGGAGATGGACGCGGAGCTGTGCCTGCCGGCGCTGAGGGCCGGCATCAATTTCATCCGCCTCGCCACGCCCACCACCGACGACAAGCGCCTGCCCAAGGTGCTCGAGAACACCTCCGGCTTCGTCTACTACGTGTCGATGACCGGCATCACCGGTTCGGCGCTCACCGATACAGCGAAGGTGAGCGCCGCCGTCGCCCGCATCAAGGGCCATACGGAACTGCCCGTCTGCGTCGGCTTCGGCGTCAAGACCGCCAGCCAGGCCCGCGTCATCGGGGCGGCCGCCGACGGCGTCGTCGTCGGCACGGCCATCGTCAACGCCATCGCCAATGTGCTCGGCCCCGACGGCAAAACCACCGCCGACCCCGCCGAGGCCGTATCGACACTGGTGCGCGGGCTGGCGGAGGGCGTAAAAGAGGCGCGTCTTTAAGTCCCTCCCCCTGTCCCGTGCGGCGATTGGATTTCAATCCAGGGACTCCAATTCACGACAATTCACCGCGAAAGGCCTGATGGTTTACCCTCATCTTCTCAATTGGCCGGACGACGCTATGCCGCAATCCCTGGATATCCAAACTCCAATCTGTTCCGGCCGCCGGATTTGGCCTTATAAAGGTTTTCGTCGGCGAGCTTCATGAGGGCCGGGAGGGACTGTCCGGATTGATGCGAAGCTACGCCTGCGCTTAGACAAACGTGCTGGGAGCCAAGGCCCAGCTCCCGGCCAATGTCTTTGGCTTCCAGGGCAATATGCCGGTACAAGATCTGCGCATTCTCCGGATCGCCGCTGGGCATGAATATCGCGAACTCCTCGCCACCAAGACGACCAACAACATTCCCTTTCCCGGCCCAGGGCTGCAATGCCAGACCCATTCTGCGTATAACCTCGTCTCCAACAGCATGCCCCATCTCGTCGTTGATCAGTTTGAAGTGATCGATATCCAAATAAAGGAATGTCCCCGCACTGCCGGTGGAGCACTTGGTGAGCAGGGCATCTGTTTCGGCGAGAAAGCTCTTGCGATTGAGCAACTGACTTAGATCGTCAATCCGGGAGGCACGTTCGATCGCCTCGGTCAGGTGCAGCAGGCGAACGGACTGGGTAAGGAATACATATGCAAGCGGATAGGCCACGACTAACACGATAGCAGCGGTGAGAAGCAGGTCGAGATAGAGACGGTCGCTGAAGAAAATCGAATAGAATAAGAGTGTTAGCGCTTCTGCTCCCAGAATCGCAGCAACGACGACGAGGCTGCATTGCCACACCATCGGTAACCGCCAAAACCTGCGTGCCCACTCACTTACCATCGCTAGAGATGCCCCGCTTGGGCGGCAACCATAGATGAATTTTGTTTAAGAAACTTTCTCAAGATCAAGGCCAGCTACATGATGTGAGTGGCGCGACCGCCGGATCAGCGTCATCTGCGACTACCGCCATGGCTGCCGGTTTGGCCCTCCGCCGCAACCGTGCGTGATCTCACGATATACTCCTGCGTATTGCTTGGAGTGCCCTCCTACCGCCCGCGCCGGCAGAGCGGGCGTTCACTTGGTCCCTTGCGTAACCTGCCAGCGACGCATAGCCGCGCACGATCGCTTGGCGGTGCTCGTGGCTCACCACTTTCTCGATATCGTCGAAGCCGTTCGGTGCCCGCGCCTCGACGACGTCGATCACGCCTTCCTCCGGCCCGCCTTTGCGGTTGGAAAGCACGATGTCCGCGGTCGCCGGCCGGCGTGCCTGCTCGAATACTTCGGCCGCATCGAGCGGCTCGGTCAATTCCATGCACGACAGCTACCCCTCGAGGAAGTCGCCCGCATGGAATCGAAGCGCGGGCGATCTCGGCCCGCACGCCGCCTTCGGCGGTGCCGACGTCGATGAACGTCCGATACTCGATCCAAGGGAACCGCTGCGCGAGCGTTCTTGCCGCCGAAAGGCTAAGGCCCGTCATTGCCTGCGCGAGCCCGTCATTGCCTGCGCGAACCCGGTCATGGCGATCGGATCGGCATAGGGGCCATCGAACAGATCCTCGCCGTCTGGCGCCGTCACGCGCCCAAGTGTGGCGGATGCCGTGCGCCTCGAAAACCGGTTGAACTGGGACGACGTCCGCAAGCTGAGAGACAGCTGGCCTGGCAAGCTGATCGTCAAGGGCATCCTCTCTGTCAAAGACTCCGAAACGGTGGCAAGTATCGGTGCCGACGGCTTGGTGGTGTCGGCGCATGGCGGACGCAATCTGGATTGCTTGCCGACGCCGGCCTCCTGCCTTCGCGATATCTCCCAGGCCGTCGGCACACGGCTGACCGTTCTCGCCGACAGTGGTGTCCGGCGCGGAACGGACGTCCTCAAATATCTTGCTCTGGGGGCGGAAGCCGTTCAGCTTGGCCGCCTCCCCCTGTGGGGGCTTGCCGCCGGTGGTGAAAGGGAGCCACAACAATGCTCGGCATGATTATCCGGGAAATGGACACAGCAATGGGCTTTCTGGGAGCCGAGCGCGCTGAGGCCCTCCGTCTCGCGGACTAGCGCACCAGCCCGAAAACCCAAGTCGGTTTTCGGAAAGCACGATGCGCAGATCAAACAACCTACAGCGCCGTGCGTCTGAAAAGGACGAATGGCGCTGTAGCGTTTCAGTGGGGCGATGTCCTGCCAAACCGCGCAGCGTCCGCGGCGGCATAGGCGGCCACCTGCCGCTCGGTATCGGCGTTGGCGCGTAGCGCCGCAACGACCTCCCCGAGCCGCGCCGCAGGAATCGCGCAGGACAGTTCGTTGTTGCTCATGCCGGTGCGCACCCGGCTCAGCATGCAGCCGACGCTCACCGCGATCTGCTGGTCATCCTTAGCGATGGCCATGATATGGCACTGCGGCTTGCCCTCGAACTTCACCCCGCCCATGGCGTCATCGAGCACCATCGCCTGCTTGGCGTTGAGGCGGACATAAACGACGTCGGGCTCCACCGGCATCCGGTCGAGCGGCCCGTAGACGATTGACGCCGGGCGGTCCTTGACCGCGGGGACATGCGGGAAATCCTCCATCCCGACCCAGCCAGAGCCGACCAGCGCCGCCACGTCGTTCTTGTCGGCAACCTCGCCGAGGCTCTTGAAGCCGTGGGTATAGCTTCCGACGCTGCAATTGCCGTGATCTTCGGCAACCGTCGAGAACGCCGCGTCGACGGCTTTCGTCCAGAACACGCAGGAGGCCGACACGGCGCCGGTGCGCCCGTCCTCGGTCGACGCGGGATACGACCCGCCTATTGGGGCCGCGTCCGGGATATCGGCGACGTCACGGAAGGCGATGCCGATCGGTGGGGCAGCGAGACGCAGGAGGCTTGAAAATTCTCCCGAAAGCGCGGCGAACGACGTGGCAGCCATCATAAAGTCTCCCTCGATATTCGTCAGGCGTAGCGCCAATGCAGCAGCCGACGCTCGATGCGGCCGGCAAGCCCGAACAGGATGAGCACGAAGCCCATGATGATAACGATCAGCGCGATGGTCAGCGCCGCGTTATAGGTGCTTTGGGCGAACGACAACAGATAGCCGAGCCCCCGGCTCGATGCCACGAACTCGCCCACCACCGCGCCCGTGAAGGCGAAGCCGACGGCGACCTTGAGGTTGCCGAGGATCCACGCCGTCACCGAGGGAATGTAGACCTCACGCAATAGCGTCATCCGCCCGCCGCCCAAGGTGCGCACCCGTTCCACGAGGCGGACATCGACCTCGCGGATACCGCTGTAGACGGCAAAGAAGATGAGCACCGCCACCAGCACGAGGCTGACGGCGACCTTCGAGCCGAGCCCGATGCCGAACCAGATGATGAAGAGCGGCGCGAGGATCACCCGCGGGATGGCGTTGAGCAGGATCATCACCGGCTCGATGATGTCGGCGACCGGCCGCACCATGGCCGCTCCGAAGCCGAGGACCGCGCCCAGCAGGAGGCCGAAGCCGAGCCCCGCCAGAGCGGCCGACAAGGTTGCGGTGAGATGCGGCCAGATGCTGCCGTCGGCGAACAGCTCGTAGAGCGCCAACGCGATGGCGCTGGGCGGTGGAGCGTAAAAGGGATCGATCAGGCCGGCACGGCCAAGCCCCTCCCACAATATCAACAGGGCGGCCAAAGCGAGGGCCTGCCGGGCCCAGGTCTTGTCGAACAGCGCGCTCATCGGTTCGCCGTGGCCTCCTCGACCTCCACCGACAGGTCCTTCCAGATGCGCTGCAGGAGCGGTGCGAAAGTCGGATGGCCGCGCACGCCGATGAGATCGCGCGGGCGCGGAATCTCGACCGGATAGCGGTGGCTTATGCGGGCGCGCGGTCCTTGGGAGAGAAGATTGACCACATCGGAGAGCGCCTGCGCCTCTTCGAGATCGTGGGTGACGAGCAGCACGGCGATCCCCTCGCGCTCGACCCAGTCGAGCAGGTCCTGGGTGACGCGGTGGCGAACGATGGCGTCGAGCGAGGCGAAGGGCTCGTCCATCAGAAGGAGGCGCGGCTTGAGCGCCAGCACCTGGGCGAGCGCCACGCGCTTGCGCTGGCCGCCGGACAGTTGACGCGGGTAGCGCAATTCGAAACCCTTGAGCCCGAGCCGCGCCATCCACTCGCCCGCCTCCTGGCGCGCCCCGCCGACGGGCTTGCCGTGCAGGCGCAGGCCGAGCGCAACGTTGTCGCGCGCCGTGCGCCAGGGCAGAAGCGCATCGTCCTGGAACAGGAAACCCATCTCAGTCGCCGGAATGCCCAGATCGACCTTGCCGGAAAGCGGCGCATGGAGACCGCTGATGGCCCTCAGGATCGTGCTCTTTCCGGAGCCGGACGGCCCGACGAGGCTAACGACTTCGCCCTCTCTCACTTCGAGCGACACGCCCTCGATGACCGGCTCGTCATCGCCATAGCGCATGGCGAGATCGTGCACGGACACGACCGGCCGCGCATCTGTGCCGCCGGCCTGCGGGCGCACGCGCACCTCTGTGCCGTCGTCGAAGGCCTCATGGGCCACGGCGAGGCTGCCCTTGATCATCTTGTTCACGCTGGAACGACCTCCTGGTCGAGCAACTGGTCGAGGTCGACATCCGTCTTGAGCGAGCCGCCGCTGCGCAGCGCGTTGATCACCCGCTCGCAGGACGCCCGATCGATGCTGACATCCGTCGGATACAGCGAGCCCCGGTAGCGCGCAATGATCTCGTCGAACCGCTCGCCGTCTCCGCCGACGAGAAGTTCCGACGGCAAGGACTCGCGCAGACGCTCGATCGGGGCCTCGCGCTGGTACCGCAGGCCGGCTTCGAGCGCGCGCGCCACCGCCTGCATCTGCTCCAGCCGCTCCTCGCGCTCGCCCGCCCGGTAGGCTACGCCCATGAATTCGTAAGGGCCGCCGAGATGCGCTTCGGCATCGTCGAGGTCCATGGCGTTGAAAAGGACCCGGCCTCCCTCCTCAACGAGCAACGACAGCGCCGGCTCCTGTACCATGCCGGCGTCGACCTGACCGCGTCGCAAGGCTTCGTAGAGGTTGGGGCCGAGCACCGCGAAGCTGACCGCACTGGAATCAACGCCCGCCTGTGCCAGCAGGAAGAGCGTCAGGGTGTGATCGGCATTGCCCAGCGCGGAGACACCGACCGTCCGGCCCTCGAGGCCGGTGAGCGACGTGATCGCGTCGACCTGGCCGGGCGCTACCGCCAGCGCGAAGAGCGGCAGCCTGCCGGTGGTCGCGAAGCGGCGGATATCGCCGCCATTGGCGAAAGCCTGCACCGCCACATCGAAGGAGGTCGCGGCGTAGTCGACCGCCCCGCCAACGAGCGCTTGCATGGCCGCGTTGCCGCCGCGCGTGTAGACCAGTTCGACCTCAAGGCCTTCGTCCTCGAAGAAGCCGTGAAAGCGGGTGACCTCATAGGGCGTGACGCAGAGAAGCTGGCTGCAGAAGGCGAGCGTCACCTGTTGCTGGGCCTTGGCGATATGCGGCCGCGCGACCGCTGCGGCGCCGGCAAGGCTGCCCGCCGCCTTCAGAAGCGTACGGCGATTGGGCTTGGGGTCCGGCTTGGGCCAGATGACATCCAGCCTGGTTTCGTTGCAGCAGGTCATGATCGCTGGCTCCGAAGCATGAGGAATTAGCAGGCCGGTAGAGACGCGCGAGCCTGGGAGACGATTATGCCATGCGGCGCCGGAAAATGCGCGCACGCGCGTCCTCGAAACGGCAGCCTGAATGGAATACGATTTCCCTGCAAGGTCACCGCGCAGCACTGCGGTCTCTCAAATGCCGCAGAGGGAGTTTCGGACCTCGCGCGCTTGCCGCCGATGCACCGCCGGCATATGCGAAGATGCCGACCTTGACCCCTCGGCATATTGCTGTTGCAATTGTATCTACGGCGGGCAGAGTTTGTGCACAATTGCCGGCAACGGCTTGCTGGCGGGAGGATGTCGAAATGCTGCGCGCCATCATGGCTGCGTATGTTTGTGCGGCCGTCTACGCCAGCGCCGGGCCGGCCCTAACACAAGGCATGCTCGGCGGTGTGGATCTCAGCTCTCCACAGATGACGCAGGCCGAGATGACGCGCGCCGAGGTGGAGGAAGTCCTCGCTGCGGCGACAGCCGATAAGCCCGCCGACCTCTCGGGGCGCCGCCTTGCCGGCCTCGACCTCTCAGGCCTCGACTTCACCGGGGCTAATATGCGCGTCGCCGTGCTCAACAATGCGAGCCTTGTCAACGCGCGTCTTGCGAACGCAACGCTCGATCAAACGTGGCTGCTCGACGCCGATCTCTCCGGCGCCGACCTTACCGGCGCCAGTCTGTTCGCCGCCCAGGCCGTCGGCGCCCGCTTCGACGGCGCTGACCTCACCGGCGCCCGCATTATCGGCGATCTGACACGCGCCAGCCTCAGGAACGCAAGGCTCGTGGATGCTCGGCTTGGCGCCGACATGCGCAACCAGTCCATGGGGCTTGGCCGCGCCGTTCTCAAGTCAGCTTCTCTCGACGGCGCCGACCTTACCGGCGCCGACCTTTCCCGCGCCGATCTGGAATTTTCGAGCCTGCGCGGGGCGAACCTCTCGGGGGTCGATTTTACCTCTGCGCTGCTCGGCGGTGCTAGTTTCGACGGCGCCACGATCGAAGGAGCGGTCTTCACCGGCGCCGATCTCACCTCGACACGACTGGCCGGTGCGATCGGCCAGGACAAGGCTATCGGCCTTGACCAAGCCCTCAACCTCGATCGCGCGATCCTGGAATAAGCCGCGTTGTGAACGTTTCGATGACGTGGCTGCAGCTTGTGATCCAATGCCTTCGTTTCCGGGAAGCGGCTGAACGACCGGTTGTGATGCGTCCACAATGAGCTTGCGATGCATGATCCTTCGGTCATAGTCATGTCATGGCCAAGACCGAGCTGCGAGAATACCGGAGCAAACGCGACTTCTCGAAAACTTCCGAGCCGGTCGGAGGCGTCGGCGGGGGTGAGGACAATCGTTTCGTGGTTCATAAGCACTGGGCGACGGCCGACCATTATGATCTGCGGCTCCAGGTCGGCGATATACTCAAATGCTGGGCCGTTCCAAAGGGGCCTTCGCTTGATCCGGCAGAAAAGCGGCTGGCAGTCGAGACCGAGGATCATCCTCTCGAATATTTAGACTTCGAGGGCGTCATCCCGGAAGGCGAGTATGGCGGCGGCTCAATGATCGTCTGGGACAGCGGCGTCTGGGCACCCATGGACGACGTCGAGGAGAGTCTGGCCTCCGGTTCGTTCAAGTTCCGCCTGGCCGGTGAAAAGCTGAATGGCGGCTGGATGCTGGCGCGCCTAAAGCCCAAGCCCGGCGAGCAGAAGCGGAATTGGCTTCTCTTCAAGGAAAAAGACCTCGCAGCGGACAATACCGTCGATATCCTCGCCGCACGGCCCGAAAGTGTCAAAAGCGGCCGACTGATCGAGGAGCTGATCGAGAAGCGGAAGCATTCGGGCCCGCTGAAACCCGGCACGCTCGCTGGAGCGGTGAAGGCGCCTCTCCCCGACCGTATCGAATCTCAGCTTGCCACCCCCTCCGACAATCCTCCGACGGGGGACGACTGGCTGCACGAGATCAAGTTCGACGGCTACCGTACGATGGTGCATATATCGGACGGCAAAGTGCGGCTGACGACCCGTGGCGGGTTGGACTGGACGAAGCGCTACCGTGATCTTGCCGCCACATTCACGTCGCTTCCTTGCCGCCAAGCTATCATCGACGGCGAGGTTGTCGTCCTTGATGAGAACGGCATCAGCCGCTTTGCGCTGCTGCAGGATGCGCTCGCCGAGGGGCTTGGCCACAAACTACTCTTCTACGCATTCGACCTCGTGTATCTCGACGGCTGGGATCTCACCAATGTCTCCCTCCAACACCGCAAGGAACTGCTGGCGGGCCTGCTTTCCGCTCACGTGACGGGGCGCTCCGCCATTCAGCTCAGCGACCATATCATCGGCGGAGGGAGGGCGTTCTACGATCAGGCATGCGAGATGGGGCTGGAGGGGATCGTTTCAAAACGCGCCTCGGCTCCCTATCATCAGGGCCGCTCGAAGACGTGGACGAAGATCAAGGCCTTGCAGGTGGGCGACTTCGTCATCGCCGGTTACACGGTTTCCGAGGCTGCAGAGGGAATAGCCGCGCTGGCGCTTGGCGAGTGGGAGGATGGCGAACTTTCCTATCGCGGCAAAGTCGGCACCGGCTTCGACGCCGAGACGCTCGGCCGGCTTCGCGAGCGGTTGGAGCCACTCAGACCAGGCGCAGTGAAGCTTGAAGGCACACCCAAGGATGTCATCTGGGTCCGCCCGGTTCTCTCCGCCCATATCCACTACGCCAACCGCACCACCGACAACATGCTTCGCCATGCCGTATTCAAGGGTCTGCGCGAAGCTGAACTATCCGGCAACACGTCCCCGGTCGAGCGGAAGCGGCTGATTTCCGATGCCGATCTCGCCTCCATATGGGTGACCAACCCGACACGACGCCTGTTCGGAAAATCGGGGCCGACCAAGCTCGACATCGCCGTCTACTATGCGCTGGTCGGCGACTTCATGCTGCCGCATGTCATGGGCCGCCCAGTGTCGCTGATGCGCTGCCCGACGGGCAAGCCGCAGGACTGCTTCTTCCAACGCCACGCATTCGCCGGCATGCCCGCATCCGTCGCAACTTTCCCCGCGGTCAATTCCGAGGGGGAGACGAAGACTTATCTCGCTGTGGAAGACGCAAAGGCCTATCTGGCGCTCGCTCAATTCGGCGTTGTCGAGTTCCACATATGGGGTGCGATGCGCAGGAAGCTCGAGAAGCCGGATCGGATCGTCTTTGACCTCGACCCCGGCGAAGGGATCAGTTGGCGGGAGGTCGTTGAGGCGGCGGTTCACATCCGTGCCGAGCTCGAAAGTCTCGGGCTTTTCCCATTCGTCAAGACGTCGGGCGGCAAGGGCATCCATGTGGTGGTGCCGATCAAGCCGAAGCTCGCTTGGAAACTGGTCCATCAACGAACGAGCGATATCGCTTCCAAGATCGCAGCAACCGCGCCCGGAACCTTCACGACAACCATGGGGAAAGAGAACAGGAAACGCCGGATCTTCATCGATTTCCACCGCAACGCGCGCGGCGCCACGGCTGCCGCACCCTATTCCCTGCGCGCTAGAACCAACCTGCCGGCATCGACGCCGCTGAGCTGGGCCGACGTGGAATCCATCGACGCTCCGGAAGATTTGAATTATTCTTCTCTTCCGGGCTTGTTAACGACTTCCGGCGATCCTTGGGCCGGAATCTCGGATTTTGCTCGGGACCTACCTGCCCTGCAGGCGGCAAGGAAGTAGTTGCGTAGGAGATTGTCATGGCGCCAAGAGCCAGTTGGAAGGGTTACCTGAAGCTGAGTCTGGTGAGCTGCCCCGTACGGCTCTACCCAGCCACGAGTTCGAGGGACCGCATCAGCTTCAATCAGCTCCACAAGGACACGCACAATCGGATCAACATGAAGCCGGTCGATCCCGAACTGGGGCTGGTCGAGCGGTCCGACCTCGTGAAGGGTTACGAGTACGAGGACAAGCAGTACATCATCATTGAAGACTCGGATCTGGAAAGTGTGCGTATCGAGTCCAACCATACGATGAACATCGAGGCCTTCGTCGACGAGGATTCGGTGGACATCATCTATCAGGACTCGCCCTATTATCTCGCTCCCGACGGTGCGATGGCCGAAGAAACGTTTGTCGTGCTCCGCGAGGCGCTGCGAAAATCCGGGAAGCTGGCAATCGCCCGGCTGGTGCTTTCGAGCCGCGAGCGCGTGATCACGATTTCCCCGCGCGAAACAGGTATGTTCGTCTGCACGTTGAGGAACCCGAACGAGGTGCGCGGGACGGCGGAGTATTTCGGCAACATTCCGGTGGGCAACCCGGATCCGGAAATGCTGGAGCTTGCTGAAAGGTTGATCGAGCAGAAGACGACGGAGTTCGATCCCGCCGACTACGAGGACCGCTATGAAATCGCCTTGATGAAAATGATCAAGGAGAAGCTCAAGGGGCACAAACCTATTGTCGCCGCCGCGCCCGAGCGTGGCAATGTCATCAATCTCATGGATGCGCTTAAGGCCAGCCTTTCGCAGCCGAAGCCTCCGGCTAGGAGCAAGACCAAGTCCGGACCGGCGGCAAAGCCGGCGGCCAAGGCAGCGGCAGGCGGTGAGAAGCCGGCTTCCAAGCGCACCAATCGGAAGAAGGCGTGACCTCGGTAGCGGGAAAAACGTTCGGTATTGTCGGCGCCCTGGCGGCCTTTCCCAGGCGACTGGCAGCACGGGAGGTGGAAAGGCAGCAGGGGCATCTCCGAAGCGGCGTAACCCGCAAGACCTCGCACGTCGTCTTCGGCCGGAAGCTTCTGACACGCGACAGCGAGGCGGAGATCGAGGCGCGTTTCGATGCCCAATGTGGTGCCGGCCGTTATCCGGTCAGCGAAAATGGCTTCCTCCGGCTCCTGGGGCTTTTGCAGGCGCCCGCAGCCTCGTCCATTAGCCGGCTGGAATTGCTCGAGCAGTCGAAGCTTGCTGAACGCCAATTTGCACTCTTGTCTCTCTTCGATGCCTTTGAACATAACTGCGAGCCCTACTCGTTCCGCGATCTGATCCTGGCGAAGAAATATGCAAGTCTGATCGCAGGCGGGGCCGGCTGGAGTGCCATCGTCAAATCCGTACATCGATCGTCAAATCCCGTGACGACGCTCACCTCTCTGTCGCTCGAGGCGGAAGGGCGGGATGCGATCTACGCCCGCATGGGCGAACGGCTGAGTGAGCTTGACGGTCAGCTGCTGCTGCCGATGGACCGGGCAGGCGATGTAGAGCTGGAAGAACTTTTCGAGCAGGCGGAGGAGGCGGAGGCAGGGGAGCGGTATAACCAGGCCGCGGCGCTTTACGAGCGGTGTCTGTCCCTTGATCCGGGCGACGCGGTTGCCGCTTTCAATCGCGCAAACAGCCTGCGAGCGATCGGCCGATCAAATGAAGCGCGCCGCGGATATCTCCTTGCTCTGAAGCTCGATCCCGAGTTCGTCGAGGCCTGGTTCAATCTTGCTAGCCTCTTGAAAGAAACGGGGCATCCGGATTCGGCACGCAAATATTTGCAAAAGGCGATCGTTCTCGACGACGGTTATGCGGATGCCATCTACAATCTGGCGGCCCTGGAGTTCGAGGCCGATAATCTTGCTGATGCACGCAGGTGGTGGACCCGCTATCTCGAACTGGACAAGAACTCCGAGTGGGCGCGCAATGCCACCAAGGGCGTCCACTTCGTCGACCTTCATTTCGCCACAAGGAATGCGGGCTGAATGAGCGGACGGTTCCTCTTCGATGGTCCTCAGGATGCCCGCACGACGATCCTGCTCGCCCACGGCGCCGGTGCGCCGATGGACTCCGAGTCCATGACGGCTGCCGCAAAAGCGCTGGGCGACGCCGGATTTCGCGTCGCCCGCTTCGAATTCGGCTACATGGCGGGCCGCCGGACATCGGCCGGGCGGAAGCCTCCGCCTCGAGCAGAAACTCTAAAGGACGAGTATCGAGCCGCAGTCGCCGAGGTCGGCGCGAATGCTCCACTGATCATTGGCGGCAAGTCGATGGGTGGCCGCGTCGCCAGCATGGTGGCAGACGATCTTTTTGCCGAGAACAGGACCGCCGGCCTGCTCTGCCTCGGCTATCCTTTCCATCCACCTCAAAAGCCGACGCAACTCAGGACGAAGCATCTGTCTGGCCTGAAAACACCGGCGCTGATCTGCCAGGGCACGCGCGATGCGTTCGGCACCCGCGAGGAAGTCGCCGGCTACGCGCTATCCGATCGTATCGAGATCCTCTGGCTCGAGGATGGAGATCACGATCTGAAACCCCGGAAGTCGATATCGGGCTACTCTGCTGCCGATCACCTGAAGACGATGGCGGGAGCGGTGAGTTCATGGGCCGAAAAGGTCACGCGTTAACGGCCGCAAACGCATGAAGATCGCGACCTTCAACATTAACGGCATCAACCGGCGTTTGAATAATCTGCTCGCGTGGCTCCACGAGGCAGAGCCGGACGTGGTCTGCCTGCAGGAACTGAAGGCGACCGATGCGCAGTTTCCGCGTGCAGCCCTTGAAAAAGCCGGTTACAGCGCCGTCTGGCAGGGGCAGTCCACCTGGAACGGCGTTGCGATTCTTGCCCGCGATGCCGAGCCGGTGCTTACGCGAGCGGATCTGCCGGGCGCCTCCGACGACGGCCAGGCACGCTATATCGAGGCTGCGGTGAACGGTATCCTGATTGCCTCGCTCTACGCGCCCAACGGAAACCCGCAGCCGGGACCGAAGTTCGACTACAAGCTTGCCTGGCTTGAACGGCTGATCGTTCACGCGGCCGAACTCCTTTCAGCAGGCGTTCCGGTCGTTCTTGCCGGCGACTACAACGTTGTCCCGGAGCCACACGACATCTATCCCACCCGTTCCTACGACAACAACGCCCTCGTCCAACCGCAGAGCCGGGAGGCCTACCGGAGACTGCTTGCCCAGGGATGGGTTGACGCGATCCGCCAGATTCATCCGGCCGAGACCGTCTATACTTTCTGGGACTACCGACGGAACCGATGGCAGAGAAATGCCGGCCTGCGCCTCGACCATCTACTGCTCAGCCCGGCGTTGGCGCACCGCCTGTCTGATGCAGGTGTCGACAGGGAAATCCGAGGCCATCGGGATACCAGCGATCATGCCCCTGTCTGGATCGATCTGAAAGGATGATCATATCTTGCTTGCCCATCTTTTGAGAGCCGCATCCGCCGCGGCGAGCGAGTGGCGACTGGTGGCATAGCACTCACGACGTTGGAAAATCGTACTTACGGGCGATGGCCCAGATTGTCTTGTTTATCCCGGCAAGCGAGGAGATGCTCTTCTTTATCTTCTCGACCTCCAATTCATCGAGGCTCTCGACCTTGCCGTATTTGATGTCGTCTTTGCCTTCGAAAATGCGCATCAGCTGCGTGATACCACGCCCGCTCTCGGGATCGAAGGAATAGATACAGTGGTTGAACTTGTTGCGAAGGCTTGCTTCCTTCGATAACTGCCGAGTGACTTCAAGGATTTCCGACCTACACGCCGCTGGCGTCTTCCGCATCTTTGCAAGACGCTCGACGAGATCGATCCTGGCGCGTGGTGTGTTCAGCGTCAGGAAAATTATGATCGCCGTTTCCTTGTCCACGCCGGCAAGCCCCGCGATCAGGTAAATCAGCAGGCTTTCCGTGTTGGTCCACGTGTAGTTCAGTTGCCCTACGAGAAGCAGGATATCCTGGAGCTTGGGCATCGATGGCCGGCCTTCGATCTTCCCCGTTTTTCAATCGCGACAGGGTAGAATGTAGACTTGGCAATTGACAGCCGGAATAGTCCGAACGGGCTAACCTCCGGCCAGACCCAAGGCCTTATGGGCAACACCTTCCAGACGAGGGGCCCCACCGATTTTGATTAGATGGGCCTACCCGATGGCCGACATCTACTTCACTTGCGGGCTCCCCACCCACCAGCTTAGGCCGAACTGGTGTCTTCTGTCGGTTCATTACCGGCCACACACTGCCTCTCGTAGGCCGGGAAGCGGAAGCAGTCCGCCATCTCCCGGCGACAAGAACGGGAGGAACTGCATCACCGAAACTGAGCGAAGAAGGAAATGGCGTTCGTCCGCGTCGATGCGCGTCCGGCCGCCAAACGAAGCTTGTGAAATTCAACGCCCGCGCAGCGAAAGCCCTAAGGAGATGAATAGCGGTTAAGCTGTCGCGGCCTCGAAAGAGAGGACACGATCATGGGTACCTGGAACAACCTTTTCGGTTGGTTTGATCCTGACCAGGAACAGGAACAGAATCAAGGTCAGGGACAAGGCCAAGGACAGGGACAAGGTCAGGGTCAGGGTCAGGGTCAGGGACAGGAACAAACACAGGAAAGCACGTCCCTGAACCTCAATGGGAACGGCAACCTGAATGGCAACGGCAACCTCAACGGTAATGGCAACTTCAACGGCAACGCAAACGCCAATGCCAACCTGAACAAGAGTGTCAATATCAACAAGAACGAGACCGATGTGGACGTGGATGTAGACGTTGGCATCGATCTGCACGGTTACAAGCCCTCAGATGACGACTTCGCCGACATCGACATGAAGGGCTTCAACACTATCGAGGGCATGTTCAACACCAACTTCGAGGATGTTCTCGAAGAATCCCTCAACGGCGCCGGGAATGACGTTGGCAACGTCATCAACCAAGCCGCCAATATCTCTGATGACGACACGCTGTACAACGCCGAGGTCAAGAACGACGACCAGTTCTGGCAAGAGATCGATTCTCACGGCGGCTTCGCTAAGGCGGACGACGGGATCGATGCCGGTGGCGGTGGCGGTTCTGGCGGTTCCAACGCCGACGCAAACGGTGGTGACGGTGGCCATGGCGGCTTTGCCATCGGCGGCAAAGGCGACGGCGGCAAAGGCGATGGCGGTCTAGCCGTCAGCATAGCGGCCGGCGGCGAAGGCGACGGCGGCGATGCCGAAGGCGGCAAGGGTGAAGGCGGCAAGGCCGACACTGGCAAGGCCGACGGCGGCAAGGGCGAAGGCGGTAATGGCGGCAACGGCGCGACAGGCGTCGGTGTTGGCCTCGGCCTTGGCCTAGGCCTCGGTGTTGGTGCCGCGTTCGCCGGTGACGGCGACGAAGGTGGCGACAGCGAAGGCGGCGACGCCGGCGACGGTGGTGACAGCGACGAAGCCAATGGCGGCGACGCTGAGGAAACCGGTGACGGTGGCGATGCCGAAGGTGGAGACGCTGTGGATGCGTTCTTCGCCGGCGTTCCCATCCTCAACTTCGGTGGCGATGCCGGCAACGCCGGCAACAGCGGCAATAGCCAAGGCGGCAACGGCGGCACCAGCGAAGGCGGTAACGGCGGCAACGGCGGCAACGCTGACGATGCCGGCGACGGCGGTGCTGGCGGCAATGCTCTCGGTGCCGGTTTTGGCGGCGGCGTTGGTGCCGGAGCTGGCTTGGGCGTGGGCGGTGATGGCGGCAACGGCGGCAACGGTGCCGGCGGCGACGCCACGAGCGGCTGGGCCATCGGCGGCGACGGCGACGGCGGCAACGCTTATGCCGGCGGCGGCGACGGCGGTCATGCTCTGAGCGGCGCCTGGGCCAATGGCGACGGCGGTGACGGCTTCGGCGGCTGGGCGTTCGCCGACGGCGGCGGCGCCGGTGGCAATGGCGGTTTCGCGACCAACGGCAACGGCGGTAACGGCGGCGCAGGTGGAACGTGGGGCTCCAATAATGGCGATGACGGCTACGTCAACGGTCATAGCACCGCGACGGCAGACTCCATCGTCAACACCAGCGCCTTCAACCAGGAGATCGTGATGGGTGCAAACCTGCAGCAGAACGCGATCGACATGACCGTTGTGGGCGGCGACCTCAACAGCAGCGTTGCTGGCGAGGACTTCGACGACGCCACTGCCTAAAGGCGCCCCCGGTTCGCCTCCGAGCGAAACCAAACAACAAGGACTGCGCGGTTCTCCGCGCAGTCCACCCTAACCAAGTACGACCGGCCACGCGGCCAGCCGACCTCGTCAGGAGCGGTGTGTCATGCACATGGACAGGATTACGGAAGCCATCGCACACTTTATCGGCCTGTTCGAGATTACGGTCGAAGAAGCGCGGCTTCGGGACGCATATGACGAGTTTCGTGCCAAAAAGACTGACGATCCCGAGCTTGCAGACTTGAACGCGGCCGCGATACCGTTCGCCGCTCCCTTCCGGTTCGTCGGTTTTGAGCCCGATCTCGCCTATCGCGCTCCTGCGCCCGAATGGGTCGTCGTGCACCCGTGGAGCTATATCAACTTTGTTCCCCCCGATGTCGAGCTGCCGGGAGCATACGAGATAGCCACTCCGATCTCCTTCTCCCTACCCATCATAAGCTACGCTTCCCACAGGATCATCCTCCCGGAGGTGGAGACGCTGGGGTCCTTCGCCAACTACATCAAACAGGACATCAGCCTGTCGGACAACGACTACTTCGGCGTCGGCGGGCATGGCCTGTTCTTCAACCCGGTCCCTGCCAGCAACTTTCAAATCGCGGCATTGACCGGTGCGGCGACGAACCTGATGCCCATCCTCGAACTTGAGATGCCCGGCTCTTCCGCGGAAGCCGCGGCCTTCGTGACTGCTGCTTCGGAGCTTTTGGACGAGCTTCCCGAGGATCCCGAGGGCGACGCGTCTGTGAAGAAGTCCCCGACCATCGAAGGGACGTTCGAAAACGGCGAAGAAGTCGACGAAGCCTCCAAGCTCGAGGATTACCACATGTTCGACAAAGAGCCTGAAGAGGCTCCTTCCGGGAATGTCCAGCTTACGGAAAACGGCCTCGTCATCGAGCAGTCGGTCGACGTGGAGACCGGTGGCAACACCCTGCTCAACAATGCCGTTCTGCAGAACTACTGGACCTCGTCGCCGGTAACGGCAGTTGTCGGCGAGCACATCGAGATAAACGCCATCTTCCAAGTCAACGCCTGGTGCGATAACGACTATATCTCCTCTGCGGTAGGCGGATGGATACGTGACACTGCCGCGACGCAGGCTTTCAATATCGCAAAGTTCGAGCGCTTCGATTCCTTTGACGATGACACGCCAAATGGAGCGATGAGCTTCCCCAAACATTGGGTGATCAAGGAAATCGACGGCGATCTCATGATGATGAACTGGCTTGAGCAGTTCATCTTCATGATGGACAACGACGTCGGCATTCTCTCCTCTTCGGGCGTTACCACTCGCGTCTATTCCGGTGACAACAAGGCCTTCAACGATATCTCGATCGAGGAGCTCGGCTTCGGCTACGATCTCATCATCATCGGCGGAAACGTCTTCGATGCGAACATCATTCAACAGCTGAACATTTTGAGTGATAACGACTTTGTCGGGGCCGTTGACGGTTTCCAGACCACGGGTAACGGCTCCATTTCAACGTCGGGAAATCTGCTCTGGAATCAAGCCAGCATCTACAACGTGGGCGCAGCAGACCGGTTCGAAACACTGCCGGCCCACTATCTTGAAGCGGCGAACGATCTTGCCGCCGGCAACGATTACCTGAACAATGAATTGCTATCGGATTCCGCCTTTGCCGGATACGGCCCTCTGCGTGTGCTTTACGTCAAGGGCGACCTCCTCAACCTTCAGTACATCAAGCAGACGAATATTCTGGGCGACAACGACCAACTCGCCTTGGCGATGCATGCGAAGGATGCCTATCCGGATGCTGCATGGTCTGTCTCGACCGGCGGAAATGCGCTTCTGAACAACGCTGCTATCCAGGATCTGGATTCGGTCGGGAAAACCTATGTCGGCGGCGGCCACTACTCAAACGAGGTTCTCGTACATGCGGATATCATATCCACTGAACCGGATTTCGGCGGCCAGGACCCGAACGTGCTGGTCAACGAAGCCGTTGCGTTTCTCGACGACGACATGATGGACACCGGCGAGCAGCCGCAGGGCAACTTTGGCCAGTACGATGCGGACTATCTGCAGTCGGACGGCCTGAGCACAATGATCGGATAACGGATTTCCTGGGCGGTATCAGTGGGGGACGAACGCGACATATCACCAGGCTTGCCCGGCAAAATGCCAGGGTGGGCCGTTCCGCAACCAGAGGCTGCTATGCGGCAATTTAGGGCAGGTGAAAGTCTTTCACATCCACCGCGCCGGGAGGAGGCGAAGATCGAGCGAGGGATATCAGAGATTGATCGTTTGGTGCAGGAAATCTTCGAGGAGGCGGCGTTGAAAAGAGCCAGCGACCTAGCAGAACGCGAAGCCGCACGGCCGATATCCGCCGTGAAGCCGCCCGCAAATGACGGCTCGGGGAACGCCCGGCAGGATCCCGCTGAGCGGTATCAGCCCGACGATGCCCGAAATGGTGACGAGCATCGACCTCAAGAGGTTCGGCGAGAGTCCCTACGGCAGGAGATGGCCGACAGGCGAGAAGACGCCGAGGAACCCCGCCCACGGGAGAACGGCTCAGCGTCAGCAGAGACGCGGCATATACAGGAACTACCGAAGCCGGCCATGAAAGATGGCGACCGCCCCGAAGGCATTGTCACCATCGAGGGCGACCGCGCCCCGATCAAAGTGCGCGAGCGTCCGGCCGACCAGCCAGCCGATCCCGGCAGTGGTAAAGGACCGAAGGGACCGGGTGGCGGTGATGGCGTTTTTCACAAGCGGCTCGGGCCTGTGGACTTTGCTGCCAGCCTCAAGGCTGGTTTGACCGCGGTCCGACAGAATCTCCTGGTCGTCATGGTTTTCACGGTGGCGAGCAATGCCCTGGTGCTGGCGATCCCGATCTATCTTTTCCAGATTTCGGATCGCATCCTGACGAGCCGATCGATCGACACGCTCGTGATGCTGACAATCGTCATCGTGGGGGCGGTCGTTCTGCAGGCGGTATTCGACGCGATACGGCGCTTCATTCTCATGCGGACGGCCGTCGAATTCGCTGCACAATTGGGTTCGCCTATCCTCAGTGCGGCAGCACGGGCTTCGCTGCATGGAAACGGCCGTGAGTATCAGACACTCGGCGATCTACAGCAGGTCCGCTCATTCCTCGTCTCACGCACGCTACTTTCCTTCCTCGATGCGCCGATCGCCCCGCTGTTTGTGCTCGCGGTGTTCCTGATCCATCCGCATCTCGGTTCGATCGTCGTGGTGACGGCCCTTCTGCTGCTTGTCTTTACACTCATCAACCAGCGCGCCACCGCGGGGCCGTTCGGGGAGGCGAACACCGCGCAGGTCAAAGCCAACCTCCACCTGGAATCCATGTCGCGCAATTCGCAGATTATCAATGCGCTGGCGATGATACCGGAAGCCGTGCAGATCTGGGGCAAGGACACGGCCGGATCCTTGAAATCACAGGTCGTCGCGCAGGATCGCAACATCGTCTTTGCCGCCCTGTCGAAGGGCTCGCGGCTCCTCACACAGGTCGCCATGCTCGGGTGGGGCGCCTATCTGGCGATCGAAGGTGAGATCACCGGCGGCATGGTGATCGCCGCTTCCATCATCGCGGGCCGCGCGCTGGCGCCAATCGAAGGCGCCATCGAGGGATGGAACCAGTACAGCCAGTCCCGCTCGGCGTTCGAACGCATATCGACACTGCTGAAGTCATCGCCGCTCAATTTCGAGCGTCTGAATCTGCCGCGGCCGGAAGGGCGCCTGGATGTGGAAAGGCTGCTCTACGTACCACAGGGAACCAAAAGGGTCGTTCTCAACGGCATTTCCTTCGCACTGGCGCCGGGGGACTCTTTGGCCGTCATCGGAAATTCCGGCGCCGGCAAGACGACGCTCGGCAAGATGCTTGTCGGCTCCATCCTTCCGACGTCGGGCAGCGTCAGGCTCGATCTCATGGATTTGCGCAACTGGGATCAGCGGCAGTTCGGCGAGAATATCGGCTACCTGCCGCAGGATGTTCAGCTCTTTCCCGGCACGATCAAGGCCAACATCGCGCGCATGCGCGACGATGCGACAGATGCGCAGATCTACCAGGCGGCGAAGCTCGCGGATGTCCACGAGATGATCGCGACGTTGCCGCACGGCTATGAAACGGTCGTTGCCGCCGACGGAGCGCCGCTCTCCGGCGGCCAAAAGCAGCGCATCGCCCTCGCCCGGGCCTTCTTCGGTAATCCGCGCATGGTCGTGCTCGATGAGCCCAACTCCAACTTGGACAGCGCCGGGGAGGCAGCGCTGGTACGCGCGCTCGAGCACGCCAAGGAAAATAGGATCACCATGATCACGATCACGCAGCGGCCGGCACTGCTTAACAATGTCGACAAGATCCTGCTTCTGGTGAACGGCACCGTTGCTCTGTTCGGTGTGCGCAAAGACGTTCTGCAAGCGCTTTCGGCGCGCGGGGTGAGCATAGAGAACGGTTCCTTCGGGCACCAGATAAGCTGAAGGCGATCGCAAAATGTCCGACATTGCGAAAGTTCATGACATCGAATGGTACTCCGACGTCCCTCGGTCGATCCGGAAGCAGACGACCGTAGGCCTCGCACTCCTTGCCCTGACATTCGGGGGGTTCGGAGGCTGGGCGGTTACAGCTCCGCTTGCGGCGGCAGTCATCACGCAGGGCAGTTTCGTCGCCACTGGACAAAACAAGGTCATCCAGCATTTCGAGGGAGGGATCATCAAGGAAATCCTGGTCAACGAAGGCGATCGGGTCGAGCTCGATCAGCCACTGGTACGCCTCGACGAGACGGCTGCGCTGGCCAGGGAACGGGAGCTGTTCTTGCGACGCATCAGGCTTGAGGCCATCGCCGCGCGGCTTACTTCCCAGTTCGCCGGATCCGATGAGCTGGTGTTTCC
The DNA here is from genome assembly GCF_009812055.1 of Chelativorans xinjiangensis. GTDB lineage: Bacteria > Pseudomonadota > Alphaproteobacteria > Rhizobiales > Rhizobiaceae > Chelativorans > Chelativorans xinjiangense. Next base: position 70,829 of record NZ_WQNH01000007.1, read on the forward strand.
ATCCCTCGTTGCGGACAATCAGGGCGATGTCGATATCGCTCCAATGCTGGAAGGGCAGCGGCTCAACTTTGAAGCCTGGAAATCCAAGCGTAACAGCGAGATAGCTTTGCTCGAGCGAAATATCGAGGCGTTGCGGTATCGCGCTGAAGGTTACGAAAAGCAGCGCGATGCGATGGTCCTCCAGTTGAAGCTTCTGCGGGAAGAGGCGGAAGGGAAGGAGATCCTTTTGAAGAAGGGCCTGATGCGCAAGACAGAGATAAAGGCTATCCAGCGGGCGATCGCCGAAGCGAACGGCCAGATCGGCCGCCTGACGGCGGAAGTCTCCGAGACCCACTCACAGATCAGCAAACAAGAGCAGGAAATCATCCAGACCGAGAGTACCTATCGGGAAGCCGCGCTCGATGAGCTGGAGGGCATCCAGGGGGAACTCGACTCCATTCGAGAGCAGTCTCGGGCAGCGGAAAACATTCTGCAGCGGGCGACGATCAACGCGCCAGTTGCCGGAACCGTGGTGCGGTTGAACTATCACACTCCAGGCGGCGTGATCGAGAGTGGTAAAGGCATACTGGAAATCCTGCCAGCGGGAGCACCGCTCATCATCGAAGCACAGATACCGCGAACCGAGATCGACAGCGTGAGACGCGGGCAGAAGGCGACTGTGCGACTGACTGCGCTCAACCAGCGCACCACTCCCGTTCTGAATGGCGAAGTCTTTTACGTTTCTGCCGACGCGCTGCCGGGAGAGAAGGCAGCGCAGGATCAGGAAGTCTACCTCGCACGCGTCCGCCTGCCTCCGAGCGAGATGGCAAGGGTCAGAGGTTTCTCTCCGACTCCAGGAATGCCGGCCGAAATCCTTATTCAAACAGCCGAGCGTACATTCTTCAGCTATATCACTAGGCCGATCGCCGACAGCATGTCGCGTGCATTCTCGGAGCGCTGACGACGAACGTTTTGTCGGCGCACTGCCGCCGAAGTGACTGATCTACCTCGCCACCGGGTCAGGAAAGGGGTGGCTTCCGCGCGCAGATGGCGTAGCGGTACTGCATCGCGCGCTCCAGCGCCTTGAGGAAGCCCATCCGCCGTGCCTGCGCGCGATGGATAGCGTCGAGCCGCGGGTCGATCACCGGTGCCTCGAAACCCGCCTCGTCGAGAAGTCTACTTACGTCTTCCGCTCTGACACCTTGGGAGAAGTAGACGCGGGAAAGGATGCTGCGATGCCTGGCCTGCAACCCTGAATCACTGTCGCTCGCAGGCTTTCCGAGGCGGAGCTTTTCAATTGCCTTGCGAAGACGGCTCGCCCAGTTTTCCGTGACGAAATCGCCGTCGATGATCAGCAGGTGCCCGCCGGGCTTCAAGAGCGAGAACCATTCGGCGAAGGCCGCCTGCGGGTCGACCAGCGTCCAGACAAGATGGCGGGTGACGATGACATCGTAGCTCTCCTTTTCTTCGAGCGTCCGTTCCGCGTCGCCCAGCAGAAAGCGAATGCCGCTTCCCCTTTCCACCGCCTTCGCGCGCGCCCTAGCGAGCATAGGCTCCGACCAATCAAGTCCGATGACGGCGAAGCCCAGGTCGTGCATGAGGTGTGAGATGACACCCGTGCCGCAGGCAAGGTCGAGCGCCCGCCGCCCCTCCCCCGGTCCCAGATGTTTTAGGAGCAGCCTGTGCCAGGCCGCACGCTCCTCTCCCGAAAAGATCTCATGCCCCACCGAGAGATCAAAAGTCTCGGCGCGCACCGACCAATAGTCGCGTATCTCCTCGCGCAACGAATAGTTGCCCTGCCCCGTCATTCCCTCTCCCACTGTCTCATCATTTTGGAATCGCTCTAAAAGATATTTCTTGAGAAAAGAAGTCGTATTTTATAAGCCACCCACACAATCAACTTTCAAGCGAGAGCGCCATGGATTTCCGCAACGTCGCAGCAGGTACAGCGGCTGCCGTTTTCGTCGTCTTATCGCCCATGCTCGATGCGAGCGCCGAAGCGGTAGTGGTGACCGACGTCACCGGGCGTGAGGTCGAGGTCAACGTGCCTGTCGAACGGGTGATCCTGGGCGAAGGCCGGCAGATCTATCTGGTGGCGGCGCTCGACACGGAGGAAGCATTCAAGCGGATCGTAGGCTGGCGTGACGACTTCAAGAGCGCCGATCCCGACAACTACGCCCTTTATCTCGAAAAATTCCCGCAGATGGCGGATTTGCCCACCTTCGGCGGCTTCAAGGACGGCACCTTCGATGTGGAGCAGGCGGTCTCGTTGAAGCCCGACGCCGTCGTCATGAACATCGAGTCGAAGCAGGCGACCGAGGACGCGAAATACATCGAGAAGCTTGCCGCCGCCGGCGTTCCGCTCGTCTATGTGGACTTCCGCGAGCACCCCTTTGCCAATACGGAGCCTAGCATGCGCCTGTTCGGCAAGCTTTTCGGCAAGGAGGAGCGGGCGGAAGACTTCATCGCCTGGCGCGCTTCCGAGATCGCACGCGTCACCGATGTAATCGAGAAGGCAAACCCGGAACGCCCGACCGTCTTCATTGAGCGTGCAGGCGGCTATTCGGAAGACTGCTGCATGAGCTTCGGCAGCGACAATTTCGGCAAGTTTGTCGAGATGGCGGGCGGCGAGAACATCGCCAAGGACATCATCCCCGGCACCTTCGGCACGGTGAACCCCGAGCAGATCATCGCCTCCGATCCCGATCAGTTCATCACCACCGGCGGCTGGTGGGAGGCCTACGTGCCGGGTGGCGCCTGGGTCGGCGTCGGCCCCGGCCAGGACGAGGCCGAGGCGCTGCGCAAGCTCAAGGGGCTAACCGAGCGTCCGGCCTTCACCGGTGTCAAGGCCGTGAAGAACGACCAGGTGCACGCCATCTGGCACCAGTTCTACAACAGCCCCTATCAGTTTGTGGCCATCCAGCAGATGGCGAAGTGGCTGCATCCCGAGCTCTTCGCCGATCTCGACCCTGAGGCGACCTTCGAAGAGCTGCACGAGAGGTTCCTGCCCGTCGCCTACAAGCCCGGCCACTGGGTTTCGCTCGCCGATGGCGAGTGATCGGGCAGCCGCCACCGCGCTCGATACCGACGGGGGGCGCGGGCATTACCGCGCCCTCGTCTGGCGGCGGCAACTGATTCTCGCGGGCCTCGGCGCGGCCCTTCTCTTCAGTCTCTGCGTCGACCTGGCCCTGGGGCCCGCCCGCTATGGCCTTGGCGAGGTGGTGCAGGGGCTGTTCGCACCCGATACCGTCTCACAGCAGGTGCGCGTGGTCCTGTGGGAGATCCGCATGCCCGTGGCGCTGATGGCCGTCGTGGTCGGCGCGGCGTTGAGCGTCGCGGGCGCGCAGATGCAGACCATCCTCAACAACCCGCTCGCAAGTCCCTTCACGCTGGGCATTTCCGCCGCCGCCAGCTTCGGCGCGGCCTTGGCGCTTGCCTTCGGCGTGGTGCTCATCCCCGCGGCCATCGAATATGTGGTGCCGATCAACGCCTTCGTGATGGCGATGCTCGCCGCCCTCCTCATCCACATGCTGAGTGTCAAGCGCGGCGTGACGGTCGAGACCATCGTGCTGCTCGGCATCGCGCTGGTCTTCACCTTCAACGCGCTCCTTTCCCTAGTCCAGTTCCTCTCGTCTGCCGAAGCGCTTGCGGCCGTCGTCTTCTGGACCATGGGCAGCCTGACCAAGGCCACCTGGCCCAAGCTCGGCCTCACAACGCTGGTGCTCCTGGCCGTCCTGCCCGTCTTCGCGCGGCGCGCCTGGGCGCTGACGGCGCTGCGGCTGGGCGAGGACAAGGCGGCGAGCTTCGGCATCAAGGTCTCGCGCCTCAGGCTGGAGACGCTTATGATGGTCAGCCTGCTTGCCGCCATTCCCGTCGCCTTCGTCGGCACGATCGGCTTCATCGGGCTCGTCGGCCCGCACATCGCGCGCATGATCATCGGCGAAGACCAGCGCTTCTTCCTGCCGGCTTCCGCGCTTTCGGGCGCGCTGATCCTGTCGGCCAGTTCCGTGGTCAGCAAGCTGCTCATTCCCGGCACGATCTTCCCGATCGGCATCGTCACATCGCTGATCGGAATCCCGTTCTTCATCTCCCTCATCCTGTCCAGTGCGAGGCGCTCATGGTGACGATCCAGCTCGAAACGCTCGGCGCGCGCTACGGTAGGAGGCTCCTGCTCGAAGACGTGACGACGCCGGCGTTCAAGGGCGGCGACATGGTGGCCGTGATCGGCCCGAACGCCGCCGGCAAGTCCACACTCTTCAAGCGTGTGGCCGGCCTTCTGTGGGGGCCGGGCAAGGTGCATGTCGAGGGCGCGCTTCGAGGGCGGAACGGCATCTGCTACATGCCACAGGACACCTCTGCCAACGCGGTGCTTACCGTCTATGAGTCCGTGCTGCTCGCCCGCAAGCAGGGGGCGGGCTGGTCCGTCGGCGACGACGATCTCGCCTGCATCGATGAGACGATGGAAGCGCTCGGCATTTCCGACATCGCTTTCCGGAACATCGGCGAGCTTTCCGGCGGCCAGCGGCAGCTCGCGAGCCTCGCTCAGACACTGGTGCGCGAGCCGGAGATCCTGCTGATGGACGAGCCGACCTCCGCCCTCGATCTTTCCCGTCAGGTGGAGGTGCTTGGCCTCATGCAGGGCCTTGCCCGCGCGCGCGGCATGATCGTGCTGGTCGCGCTGCACGACCTCAACCACGCCCTGCGCTTCTGCGACCAGACGATGGTGGTTGCAAACGGCCGGCTCATCGCCTGCGGGCCCTCCTCCGACATCGTCACGCCGGCGCTGCTGCGCGAGGTCTATCACGTCGATGCACGCATCGAGCCCTGCTCGCGCGGGATCGGACACGTCATCGTCGACGGGGTGGCGGCCGAGCGCCGGACATTCGCCCCGCCCACCGCCAAAACCAGTATTCGCAATCCGGATCGGGAGAACAGGAAATGTGGAGAAATGGCCGCCCAGGCATCGTGAAGGCCGCCACAGCGGCGCTGGTTGCGGCCGCCGGGCTCGCGCTGAATGTCTCCGGCGCCCTGGCTGAGATCGTGACCGTGACCGACGTGGCGGGCCGAAAGGTCGAGGTGAATGCACCCGTCGAGCGTGTCATCCTTGGCGAAGGGCGGCAGCTCTATATCGTGGCGGCCCTAGACCGGGAGGACCCGGCCGGGCGCATCGCCGGTTGGCGCAACGACCTCATCCAAGCCGACCCTAAAACATACGAAGCCTATCTGGCGAAGTTTCCGAAGCTGGCCGAAATCCCTACGTTCGCCGGCTATGAGGAAAGTCTGATCGACATCGAGACCGCGATCGCGCAGAAGCCCGATGTCGTGTTCCTGAACGTCGAGACCATGCAGGCGACCGCCGACGCACAGTATATCGAGAAGCTGGACGCGCTCGGCATTCCCGTCGTTTATGTCGATTTCCGCTACAAGCCGATGGAGAACACCGAGCCGACAATCCGGCTCTTCGGCAAACTCTTCGGGCAGGAAGAGCGCGCGGAGGCGCTGATCACCTTCCGCGAGGAACAGATCAGGCGAGTCACCGACGTGATCACCTCAGAGAACCCGGAACGTCCGGCTGTCTTCATCGACCGAGCCGGCGGCTATTACGAGGATTGCTGCCACACCTTCGGCAACGAGAATTTCGGCCGCTTCGTCGAGCTTTCCGGCGGCAGCAATATCGCGAAGGACCTGGTCCCGGGCACCTTCGGCCAGATCAATGCCGAGCAGGTCATCGCCGCCGACCCCGCCCACATCCTCGTCACCACCGCCGATTGGGAAGCTTATGTCCATGACGGCAACTGGGTGCCCGTGGGCCCGGGCGCGGACCAGGAAGACGTCAGGCGCAAGCTCTCATTCTATCCCACCCGCCCCGCCTATACGGGCATCGAAGCCCAGAAGACGATGGCGTTCCACGCCATGTGGCACCAGTTCTACAACAGCCCCTACCAGTTCGTGGCCGTCCAGCAATTGGCCAAGTGGTTCCATCCCGAGCTGTTTTCCGATCTCGACCCGGACGAGACCTTCCGGCAGCTACACGACGAGTTCCTGCAGATCGACTATCAGCCCGGCTATTGGGGATCACTGGCGGAGGTTGAATAGGTCCGGGATTCGTTTCGGTTGCCGTGAGGAGGGCGTCGCCATACGCATCTTCCTAGCGCCCTTTGGCTTTAGCACATAGCGAGCGGGTCTACGCGGGCTTGCCACACGAGAGGAACCCCAGCACCGGATTGCGCGTTTCTTTCGCTCTGTCCGGAGTATGAGAATGGCGCCGCGCCCCTACTGGAAAGGTTACCTCAAGCTCTCCCTCGTCACCTGTCCCGTGTCCCTGACGCCGGCCACCACCGAGCGTGAGAAGGTGCACTTCCATACGATCAACAGCGATACGGGGCACCGGGTTCGCAGCCGATACGTCGACGCGGAAACCGGCAAGCCAGTGGCCGACGAGGACGAAGTAAAGGGCTATAAGACCGATGAGGGACGCCACGTCATCATCGAGGACGAAGAGTTCCAGGCGGTGGGGTTGGAAAGCACCCGCACAATCGACATCGACCAATTCGTTGCCGCCGACACTATCGAGTGGATCTGGTACGACAAACCCTACTACCTGATGCCCGACGACGGCGGCTTTCCAGAAATCTTCCCACGGATCTGCCTGGAGCGCGGCCAACCCCGGGGTATTCTCCACAGTGAAATAGTCCGGTCCGATCGCCGGGCTGAGCTCGTCCCAGTCAAGCGGCACCGAGACGGCAGCGCCAGGCCTTGCTCGTGTCGAATAAGGGGCGACGGCTGTCGCACCCCGGCCGTTGCGGAGATAGTCGACGAGGATCTTGCCCTTCCGCTTGGATTTGGTGACGGTCACGACGAAACGCTTAGAGCTGACTGCTGCCATTCCGTCGGCAAGACCCTTTGCGAAGGCCTTTACCGCATCCCACTCCGCCCGCGGCACGAGGGGTGCCACCACATGCAGGCCTTTGCCCCCGGAGGTTTTGACGAAGCTCTCAAGGCCGGCATCCGCCAGTCGCTGCTTCGGCAGTTCGAGCTTCTGTTTTTCCGAACTCTCGATTTTGCCGGTCTTGGACGACCAGCCCGGCGCCTCGCCTTCGAGTTCCTCGACCACCCTGCCGGTCTTCACAGATTCCGGCCTTTCATCGAGAATGTCCGGATCGTCCTCGCTGCGTGCAAAGTCATCGTTGCCCTTGATCAGCAGCCAGCTTTCCTTCTTCTCGCGTGGCTTATGGGCCATCCGCACCAAATGCCAGCGGCCACCGAGCTTCTCACCCTCGATCTCGAAGTCGAGGTGCCCCTTGGCATATCCCTTTTTTGCATTGCCGATTGGAGTCCAGCGGCCTCGGTCCCACACGATGACCATGCCTCCACCGTACTCACCCTTCGGAATTGTGCCTTCAAAGTCGGCGTATTCGAGCGGGTGGTCTTCGACGTGGATGGCAAGACGCTTCTCGCCCGGCACCAGGCTCGGCCCCTTCGTTATCGCCCAGCTCTTCAGTACGCCGTCCATCTCCAGGCGCAGATCGTAATGAAGATGGCGTGCAGCATGCTTCTGGATGAGATAGCTGTCGCCGGTGGCCGCTTTCCCGTCCTTGCCGCGTGGCTCCGGCGTGGCCTTGAAGTTCCGCTTTTTGCGGTAGCTGCTCAGAGCCATTTTAACCGGCCTTGCGGCGCTGGGCCGGCTCGGCCTTCTTTCGCCTGGCGGTACTGGGCTTCTTCGATTGCCCCGTCTTGGCCCTGGCGCTCTCACGCAGCGCATCCATCAGGTTGACGACCTTGGTCTCCTTCGGCCGCTTCGGCGCCTTGATCTCGCGGCCCTCCATCTTCGCCTTGACCAGTTCGGCGAGAGCCTGGTCGTAACGGTCGTCGAACGCGCGCGGGTCGAAGTCACCAGCCTTGGTTTCGATGATGTGCTTCGCAAGATCGAGCATCTCGCCCTCGATCTTCATCTCGGGCAGATCCTTGAACACGTCCGCTGCTGCACGGATTTCGTAATCGAAGTTAAGGGTGTTGGCGACCAACCCCGGCCCTTGGGCACGCAGAAGGACGGTGCGGACGCGCCGGAAAAGTACAGCGCGCGCAAGCGCTGCCACGTTCTTGCGCCGCATACCCTCTCTTATGACCGCAAAGGATTCACCGAGAATGCCGTCCGGTGGCGCCAGGAAGTAGGGCCGGTCGAAGTAGACCGTGTCGATATCCGGACATGGAATGAAGCCCTTGATCCGCAGTGTTTTGTCGCTCTCCGGAACCGCCTCGGCGATCTCTTCCGGCTGAAGGATCACATACTGGGCGTCGCCGGCCTCATAACCCTTGACCTGCCGGTCGCGCTCGACCGGTTCCTCCGTCTCTTCGTCGAAGTACTGACGGTGGACGCGATGGCCCGTTTTCCGGTTCAGCACGTGAAAAGAGATGCGTTTCGATGTTGTTACGCCGGCATAGAGCGAGACCGGGAAGGCCAGCTCGGCCAGCTTCACATATCCTTTCCATGTTGCCCTGGGCGCCATGGCGTCAACTCCACTCAATTCACGCAAAGTCAACGACTGCCGGCTAGAGATGTTCCGCTGGCACCTCTCCAATGCCAGGCCGGTTCAAGGCAGAATCCGGCCTGCGTCCTCCTCGTGCGGTTTGGTTCCAAAATGGAAAGACCGGCGCCCTTCGCGCGCCCCGGGGGAAACACTCACTTCCGTCTCGCCGAGACCACGCGCACCTTGGTGGCCAGCGGTCCTGTGTCGCCCACTTCCTCCACATAATGAACCTCGTCGCCCACCCGGAGCTTGTCAAAGTCGCCCTGCAGCATGGCGTTGCGATGGAAGTAGAGGCTGCTACCTTCCTTCGTCAGCAGGAAGCCGTGGTCCTCGCCAGGGTAGATCTGCGCCACCTGGCCAAGGAACTGGCTCTGGGTGTCGTGCGGCGGGGCCTTCTCGCGGTCTTCACGCGCCTCCTTCAACCGGACGAGCCGGCGCTCGGCGATCTCGAAGGCGTCGTTGATCGCATTGCCGAGTTCTGGGGTCTGGAACTTCTGTTGGAGGCGATCGGGCTCGTAGGCGACGACGAGCGGGGCCGTGCCGGGCAGGCTTATTTCTATGCGCACCACCGGCGGCAGCGTGCCCTCGACGTTACGCGCCCGCTGGTCCACCGTCACGCGGCAGCCGATGATGCGGTCGTAGAAGGACTGCAGCTTATCGACACGGGAGCGTATCTCCGCCTCCGCCCAGTCGGATTTCTCAGCTCTGTGGAAGGCGATCTGCAGGGGGATGTCCATTCAGTCCTCGCGCGTGCTCGCCGCCTCCAACGCGCGTCGGCGCGACTTGTTCCCACGACGGTGCCGGACGGCGTTGAGGAGATTGTCGATCGGATCGCCCCCGCCGTCGGCGCGCTACGGATCGGCTCACTCGGCGACGCGGAGCTATTCGGCTGCTTCATGAAGCGGGATAAGGCGTCGGCCGACCTGCTGCAGATGCAGGCGCATGGCCGCGGCGGCTCCGGTGAGGTCGCGCTCGGCGATGGCATCGACGATCCGCTCATGGTCGGTGAAGCTGTGGTGGTCGGTCGGCGGGCGGGTGCCATCGGAGCGCAGGCGACCCCACACCACGGTGCGGCGCACGGCGTTCAGCACGTCGAAAAGGCCGAGTAAGACGTTGTTCCGGCTCGCTTGCGCAATCTGCCGGTGCAAGAGGTTGTCGATGTTCTCGTATTGCCGCCACGTCTCCGCGACCCGCGTCTGCGCCATCGACTGGCGCATCGCGGCGATGTCATCGAGGGTGGCGTGCAAGGCCGCCTCGCGCGCGATCTCAGGCTCGATGATCAGCCGCGCCCGCATCACGTCGGCAGGGCTGGTGCGGCCGGCGATCTCGGAAATGCCGATCGTCTCCTCGATCGGCCCGCTGCCGACGAAGGTTCCCTTGCCGACGTGGCGCCAGATGCGGCCGTCCTTCTCGAGTATCGCCAGCGCCTTGCGCAGGTCGCCGCGCGACACACCCAGGCTCTCGCAGAGCTCCCGCTCAGGCGGCAGCCGCGTCTCGCCGGACAGGTCCATCTGCGCGAGATAGGCCTGAAGCTGCACCAATGCGGCGTGACCGCCATTCCCCAGATTCTCCATTGGTTTAACCAATTTTCCGTTGATTCTCGGTTCTTGCTGTTAAAGCGATTGTAGCCGGGCGTCAATCAATGGGCATCTCCGCAAGGGCACCGTGTCGCCCGGCACCCAATTGTGCTTGACCAATCAAGCTTCGTTCTTTAACCATTCTGGTCATTGGTTACAAGACCAAGGGAGGAGACGACAATGACCACGAGACGCGCAATGTTTGCTGCCGTCCTGGCTGCGGCAATGGGGAGCGCCTTACTGCATGGCGCCGCGGAGGCCGGCGACATGCGGATTGCCTTCGGCGACCTGCCAGGCATCGAGTCGATCCAGACGCTCGCCGCTATCGAGCGCACCAAGGAGCGCGGAGTGAATGTCGAGCTGATTATCCTCAACGATGAAGACCTTGCGGCGCAGGCGATTGTCGGTGGTCAGGCCGATGTGGGCATCGGTGCCCCCTACACGCTGATCCAGAAGGTCGGCGTGCCGGTCCGCATCTTCGGACAAATCTCGACGCTGCGGTTCTTTCCCGTTGTCAACAGCGAGTTCTACAAAAGCTGGGAGGATCTAGATGGGCAGGAGATCGCCGTTCATGCCCGCGGCTCGGGCACTGAAGCCGTCATGCTCCTGATGGCCAAGAACCATGGCATCACCTACGGCGATATCAGCTACGTCCCCGGTTCGGAAGTGCGGCGCGGCGCGCTTCTCCAGGGCACGGTGAAGGCCTCTATTGTAGACGCGGCCAACCGGCGTGCACTCGAAGCGGAAGCGCCCGGCAAGTTCATCGTCCTGCCAGTGGAGGATCTGAGTGCCACGGACGAGGCCGTGTTCGCGACCGTGGACTATCTGGAGGGCAACACTGCCGATGTCGACATCCTGGTTGAGGAACTGATCAAAACCGGGCGTGAAATCACGGAGAACCCAGCCGTCGCGGTGGAGTTTCGCAACACCTACGGGCTGTTGCCGGACCTAGGCGCGGAGGCGGATGTGGAGGTCGAGGAATACTACAAGGAAACTGCAGAGGCCGGCGCACTGGCGATCAATGGCGGCGGCGCCGAGGCGGCAGCCGACGATTTCGAGTTCTTCACGCTCGCCGACCAGATCGAGGGCGATCCGGCATCACTGAAGGTTGAAGACTTCTGGGACCTCCGGCCGCTCGATCGCGCTCTTGCCAAACTCGGCACGAACTAGGTTGCCCCAGCCGATGGCGACAAACGTCAGAACGGAGAGCGAGGCGACCAACCTCACTCTCCCTGCCACCAGCGAAGAGGCGATAGGGCTGAGGGATCGGCCGATCATCCTCCGCCTCGTATCAATCGCTCTCTTCGCGGGGATCTGGGAAATCGCCGGGCGTATTCCCGTAAGCTTCGCCTTCCCTACCTTTTCCGACACGATCGCTGCGTTTTTTGGGCTGATCGCGGACGGAAGCATGCCGGCAGCCTATCTCTCGACGCTGCAGCCACTGGTGCTGGGCGTCCTACTGTCGACCTTTCTCGGCGTCGGCATCGGGATTGTCTGCGGCCTGTCGCGCGCGGGGGAATGGCTCTTGATCCCCGTCTTCATCGTGCTTCAGGCGGCCCCTGTCGCCGCCTTCATTCCGCTCGTCACCTTCGTCTACGGCATCGGCATGACCGCGAAGACCATCGCGGTGATGATCCTGGCTCTGCCGGTGATCGTGCTCAACACCTACAAGGCAGTTCGAAACGTCAATGAGTCGCTTCTCGTGATGTGCCGTTCCTTCCTCGGCACGCGCTGGCAGACCATCACCAGGATCATCCTTCCCGATGCAAGCCCGGTCATCTTCGCCGGTCTTCGCCTTGGGGTCGCCGCCGGCTTCGTCGGCGTCGTCCTGGCCGAGCTACTGATCACGCCGACTGGGATCGGCGACCTCATCACATTCCACCGTTCACGTGCGGATTATGCCGAGATGTACGCAACCATAGCCTCCATCATCGCCCTCTCGACTCTCACGCTCGTCTTCCTGCAGTGGATCGAAGTGCGCGTCTTCCGGCCCGAGAAGAGGGGAGCCTGAGATGGCCGTCACCGCATTGCGAGAGAAACAATCCGCGGTTCACACCTCGGTGGAGGCGATCGTCGAGGTGAAGGGAATCTGCAAGTCCTACGGAAACGTCGAGGCGCTGCGCGACATCGACCTCGACTTCCCGCGCGGCAAATTAACGAGCCTCCTGGGACCGAGCGGCTGCGGCAAGACCACGCTCCTGAAGATCATTGCAGGCCTGATAGGCGCCAGCGCCGGCTCCGTGACGGTCGATGGAAAGCACGTCAGCGGGCCGGGACCGGAGCGCGCCTTCGTGTTCCAGGATTTTGCCCTGATGCCCTGGGCGACGGTGTTGCGCAACGTGGCCTTCGGTCTCGAACTGCGCGGAACGGGCAAGACCGAGCGTGAAGAGACCGCGCGCCGCTACATCGCCCAGGTCGGGCTTTCGGGTTTCGAGGACAAATATCCGCACGAACTTTCCGGCGGTATGCGCCAGCGTGTGGGGCTTGCCCGGGCGTTGTCCGTGGATGCCGAGGTCCTGCTTCTCGACGAACCTTTTTCGGCTGTCGATGAACAGAACCGGCGGAAATTCCAGGAGGACCTGATCCGGCTGCGCAGTAAGCAGAACAAGACCTTCATCTTCGTCACCCACTCCATCGAGGAGGCCGTCTACATCTCCGACCGCATCGTGCTCCTATCGCCCCGGCCCGGCCGGGTCTCGCAGGTGATCGAGCCGGACATCAACCGTTCCGGCGATCCCGACCGCATCCACCGCGACCAGCACTACCTCGATACGGTCGAGGAGATATGGCAAGGGCTGAAGCAATATGTGGAGTGATCGCCCGTGACACCGTTCGGCTACCGTATACCGATGATGGCATCGCTCCTCGTCTGGTGCGTTGCGTGGGAGATCGTTGGCCGGCTGGACCTCGTCTTTCTGCTCCCGCCCTTTAGCGATGTACTTGCCGCCGCGGTCCAGCTCGTGCAGACCTCCTCATGGCAGGATGCCACGGTGACGACGCTGCGCGCCTTCGCCACCGGCATGGCGCTGGCGATCATGTGCGGCGTGCCGCTAGGCGCCCTCATGGGGCGGGTCAAGATCGCTGATGATCTTCTGGGCATGTGGGTCAATATCTTCTCCAGCGCGCCGCTCTCGGCGCTCGTTCCGGTGCTGATGATCCTGTTCGGGTTCGGGGAGAGGACGATCATCGCGGCGGTGTTCCTCTTCGCCGTCTGGATCATCGTTCTGGACACCCGTGCCGGCGTGCGCCACGTCTCGCCCTCACTCATCGAGATGGCGCGGTCCTATGGGGCCACGAAGCCCGCGCTTTACGCCAAGATCATCCTTTGGGCCGCTCTGCCGGAGATCCTTGCCGGTATCCGGCTCGGCCTCATCCGCGGCGTCAAAGGCGTCGTCATTGGGCAACTGCTCGTCGCCATCGTCGGCTATGGCGCGCTCTTCGAGACCTTCTCGCGCAACTTCCGTATGGCAGAGTTCTGGGCCCTTACCATCATCCTTTTCGCCTTCGCGATGCTGATCGCAGAGCTTATCGAGCGGATCGAAGGCAAAGTCGAGTATTACGCAGGAGCAAGACAATGAACATTCAGGGTGCGGCAAACTTCGTCATCGAGCCCACGGCTTTTCCCGCCGTTCCCGTGGCGGGCTCCAAGAAACTCTTTCCGGTGCACCGGGTCTATTGCGTCGGCCGCAACTATGCCGCGCACGCAGTGGAGATGGGTCACGACCCCGACAAGGAGCCGCCCTTCTTCTTTCAGAAGAACCCCGACAATCTCGATACGAGCGGAACCTTTCCTTATCCCCCGGCGTCGAACGACGTGCACTACGAGATCGAGATGATGGTGGCACTGAAGAGCGGCGGCAGGGATATTCCGGTCGAAAGGGCGCTGGACTGCGTCTACGGCTATGGCGTCGCTCTCGACATGACGCGGCGCGATCTGCAGGGAAAAGCGAAGGACATGGGCCGCCCCTGGGAGGTCGGAAAGGCCTTCGAAGCCTCGGCTCCATGCACTGCGCTGGTACCGGCCGCCACGACCGGCCATCCCCGCGAGGGAGCCATCTGGCTCGACCTCAACGGCGAGCGCAAGCAGACGGGCGACCTTAACCAGATGATCTGGAAGGTGCCGGAGATGATCAGCTATCTGTCCGGCCTGTTCACGCTTGCTCCGGGCGACATCATCTTTTCCGGAACGCCCGCGGGTGTCGGCGCGGTCGAGCGCGGCGACGTTCTCAAGGGCCATATCGAAGGCATCGGCGATCTTGAAGTGCGGGTCGTCTGAGGGCAGCAGCGGCCATCGCGCGGATTGGGCACCGGCAGGGGCGCGATTGCCTATTTCCTTACGGATTTGAGCTTTGCAGGACGCCGCGGCGCCGGTTGTGGAATGCGTATCGATCCGGCGGGTTTGCCCGCCACGGGGCGGATGGCCCGCCGGGCGGAGGCCTGCGGCTCGGCGCGGGCGTTGTCTTCCTGCAGGGCGGCGAACAGCCAATCGATGAACACGTTGACGATCGGCGCAGCCCTGAGATCCTTCCGACAGGCGACATAGAAGGCATCGACAGCCGGCACCGCCAAATTGAACGGGGCGACGAGTTGCCCTTTCGCCAGCAAACTGGCCGCCGTCATCGTATCGCCGAGCGCGACCCCGTGACCGTGCACTGCCGCCTCGACCGCGAGGCGGGCATCAGACAGGAAAAGCTGCTGACTGGGCCTGAGGTCCAGTGCATCGGCGGCGGCGAGCCAGGTATGCCACTCCCGCCCGTCATCACCATGCAGCATGACATGGTTGCTCATGTCGCGGATGGTGCGGATCGGGCGGTTGTTGATGAGCGTCGGGCTGACGACGGGGAAGAGGTCGAGCGGAGTCCACAGTTTCAGCCAGCAATCGGTCCAGCTTCCATCGCCATAGACGATGGCGACATCGACGTCGGGCGAAAAGATATTGGCGGGATCGTTCGAAGCATCGAGCGTCAGCCGGATATCCGGGTACCGGGCGATGAAGCTGCCGATGCGCGGGAGGAGCCAGAACGACAGCAGTGCGGGAACGCAAGTGAGCGACAACGTGCCGGACGTTGTCGGCCGCGTCATACGCGCCGTCGCCGCCGCTATCTCCTCGAAGGCGGAAGAAACCGCCGGCAGCAGTTCCGCGCCATGCGCCGTCAGCTTCAGGCGCTGCCCCGCCCGCTCGAACAACTTGACGTCGAGCGAGGCTTCCAGCGCGCGGATCTGATGGCTCACCGCGCCGTGGGTCACGTGCAGCTCTCCCGCTGCCTTCGTCAGCGAGCCGTGCCGTGCCGCCGCCTCGAAGGCGCGCAGGGGATTGAGCGGAGGCAGGCGCTTGGCCACCGGTTGGCCTTATTGTTAGATTTCCTCACATAAAGCCCTATAACAATCTCAATTGCATTTTCAACTCCGCTGCATCAGCATTCAGCAATCTTGAAAAGATTGTTGGCCGAACGGGCACGCCCTACCTCCGATGATAGTCACCCGTCGGCCAAGGCAGGCAAGGAGCGGACTGGATGGCTTGGCATCACGAGAAGCTCGAAGCGCTCAGGAAGAAATACAGCGAAAGCCACGGCGGAGAATTGTTCGATCCGCGCTTCCGCCGTGTCGCCGACAAGATTTTCTCCGAGACCGGAACCCGCCTCGCGCCCTATGCCGGCATCCCCACTTTCCTGACAGCCCCCTACCGTCAGATCGACGCCGCCGATCCCGATTTCGGCGATCTTCAGATTGCTCTCCTCGGCATTCCCATGGACCTCGGTGTGACCAACCGGCCAGGCTCGCGTTTCGGACCGCGCGCAATGCGCACGATCGAGCGCATCGGTCCCTACAACCACGTGCTCGACTGCGCTCCCGTTTTCGACCTGCGCGTGGCGGATATCGGCGACGTGCCCTTCGCCAGCCGTTACCGGCTGGAGCAATGCCACGACGATATCGAGCGCTACGTGGGCAGGATGATCGACGCGGGCGTCGTGCCGCTCTCGGTCGGTGGCGATCATTCGATCACTCACCCGATCCTGAGGGTGGTCGGCGGCAAGCGGTCGGTCGGCATGATCCATATCGACGCGCACTGCGACACCGGCGGTGCCTTCGACCAGACCAAGTTCCATCACGGCGGACCGTTCCGCAACGCTGTGCTCGACGGCGTGCTCGACCCGACCCGCACGATCCAGATCGGCATCCGGGGCGCTGCCGAATATCTGTGGGAATTCTCCTACGAGTCGGGCATGACGGTGATCCATGCCGAAGAGATTTCCTCAATAGGAATCCCGGCGATCATCGAGAAGGCGAAAGAGATCGTCGGCGATGGCCCAACCTACCTCTCCTTCGATATCGACAGCCTTGACCCGGCCTTCGCGCCAGGTACCGGTACACCGGAAGTGGGCGGACTTACCACGCGCGAGGTGCTGGAACTCCTGCGCGGCCTGAAGGGCGTGAACCTGGTCGGCGGCGACGTCGTCGAGGTCGCGCCGCAGTACGATACGACCGCCAATACCGCCCATGCCGGCGCGCAGGTCTTGTTCGAGATTCTCAGCCTGATGGTGTTCAGCCCGACCATAGCCGGCAAGTCGGGCTAAGGCTGATAAGTGCTATAATAAAAATAAGGGAACCGGCCGGAAAAACACGGCCCTCTACAGGAGAACGAAGATGAAGGAACTTCATAAGACAAGCGTTAGCCGACGCAAGATATTGACTGTGGGCGTGGCGGGCGTGGGCATGCTTGCAATGCCCTCCATTCTGCGCGCACAGGACAGGTCGCTAAAGGTCGGCGTCTACGGCGGCTATTTCAAGGACTCCTTCGACGAAAACATCTTCCCGGAGTTCACCAAGGCGACGGGCATTGCGGTAGAATCGGTCGCCGAGCCGACCGGCGAGGCGTGGCTGGTGCAGCTCGAGCAGGCCGCCCGCGCCGGGCAGGCGCCGGCCGATCTTTCGATGATGTCCCAGACATCGACGCTGAAAGGCCAGGAAACCGAGCTGTGGACACCGCTCGACCCCGCCAGGATCGGGAACTACGATGACCTGCTCGAACCCTTCGTCGCAAAATATCCCGATGGCCGCGTCGCTGGCATCGGGGCGGTTGCGTGGTACATCACGCTGGTCACCAACACCGATGTCTATCCCGAGGCGCCGGACTCCTGGGCAGCACTTTGGGATCCTGCGAATGAGGACAAGCTCGGCCTTTTGGCGCTGGTGTCCAACTCCTTCCTGCTCGAGGTGACCGCCAAGACGTTCATGGGCGGAACGGATGCGCTCGATACCGAAGAAGGCCAGATCGAAGCATTCGAGAAGCTTGCCGAGGTCAAGCCGAACGTGCGGCTGTGGTATCGCGACGAGGCGCAGTTCGAGCAGGCGCTGAAGTCGGGTGAGATTCCGATGGGCCAGTACTACCACGACGTCACGGGGCTTGCCGCCGCCGACGGCTTCCCGGTGCGCTCGACCTTCCCCAAGGAAGGCGGCATTCAGGATTCTGGCAACTGGGTGCTGTCGCGGGCGTCCGACAAGGTCGAGGAGGCGCATATCTTCATCGACTACATGAGCCGGCCGGAGATCCAGAGCCTCATGTCGCGCAAGGTCGGCACAGCCCCCACGCTGAAGCGCGACAAGCTCGACCTAACCGACGAGGAATTCGCGGCCGTATCGTCGGAGATCGACCCGATCATCCCGCGCTACGACCTTTACACCAGCAAATCCGACTGGCTGAACCAGAAGTGGACGGAGATGATCGTCGGGTGACGTGATTGGGGGTCGCCGCCTACGAGCCGGGCGCATGTGCTTCCGTCCGGAATCATACTTCCTGGCCGCCGCACCGCTTTTCTTGGAAGCGACGGCGGTACGGCCCTCATGGTGGATTTGCTCATGTCGGGATTGCATCTGAAGGACTTGTCGAAGCGCTTCGGCAATTTCACCGCGGTCGACGATGTCGATCTCACCGTGCCGCACGGCACCTTCGTCTGCATGCTCGGGCCTTCGGGCTGCGGCAAGACCACGCTCCTGCGCATGATCGCGGGGCTGGAGGAACCCTTGGCCGGCGCCATCCTCCTCGACGACGAGGACATGACGCCGGTTCCCACGCACAAGCGCAATCTCGGCATGGTGTTCCAGTCGCTGGCGCTCTTTCCGCATCTGACTGTGGGAGAAAATATAGCCTATCCGCTGCGAATCCGCGGCGTCGACAAGAATGGGCAGAGAAAGCGCGTCGAGGAGCTCCTCGCCCTCGTCCATCTCCCCGGCTATGCCGCCCGCCCGGTATCAAAGCTTTCCGGCGGGCAGCGCCAGCGCGTGGCGATTGCCCGGGCGCTGGCGCTTTCACCACGCCTCTTCCTGCTCGACGAGCCGCTCTCGGCCCTCGACGCCAAGCTGCGCGAGGCGATGCAGGTGGAGCTGCGCCAACTTCAGCAGAAGCTCGGCATCACCACCATCGTGGTGACCCATGACCAGCGCGAGGCCATGACCATGGCCGACCTCGTGGTGGTGATGGGCGAAGGGCGCATCAGGCAGGCGGCGTCTCCGATCGAAATCTACCGCAAGCCGGCCGATGCTTTCGTCGCCGACTTCATCGGCTCGACCAACCTGCTTGAGGTGAAAGCGGACAGAGCCGGCCGTGCCATTACCCTGGGGCAGCCCATCGCCGGCCTCTCGCTGCCCGAAGGGATGGCCAGGGGCCTTGTCTCCATCCGTCCCGAGGATGTGCATCTGGCGGGAAGCGCAAACGGCGCCTTCCGCGGCAAGGTCACCTTCGTCCGAGACCTCGGCGGCACCATCGAAACCTTCGTCGAGGTCGGCGGCACGACGATCGTCGCCGTGACAACGCCTCGCGAGCGCGGCGACATCGAGGCGGGTACCGAGGTCGGGGTAACGCTGCCGGCGGAAAGCTGCGTGGTGCTCAAGCAATGAGACGTGAACCGCCCCGCACGATCGCCGACTACACGCCCCTGGCCTTTCCCGCCATCATGCTGATCATCTTCTTCGTGGTCCCGTTCTCGACCATGATCGCCGTCAGCTTCTTCAGGCGGCAGCAGGGCGGCTTCTATACGCCCGATTTCGTCATCGACAACTACGGGCGCTTCCTGAGCGCCTTCTTCGGCGGGGTACTCGGCTTCTCGCTGATGCTCGCCATCATGGTCGCCGTCATTTGTGTCGCGATAGCCTTCCCCTTCACCTACCTTTTGACCAAGACCTCGCGGCGTGTGCAGATTGTGTGGCTCGTCTGTCTGCTGTCGGTTCTCTCACTCTCGGAGGTCATCATCGGCTTTGCCTGGTCGACGCTCTTTTCGCGCACGGCCGGCATCACCAATCTCCTCGTAGCCGCCGGGTTGATGTCGGAGCCGCAGGCCCTGCTGCCCGGCTTCGGAGCGGTACTGACCGGCATGGTCTACCAGGCGCTGCCCTATACGATCCTGGTCCTCTACCCGGCGCTCGTCCGGCTCGACCCGACACTTCTCGAGGCTGCGCGCACGCTGGGCGCCTCCCCGCTGCGCGGCTTTATCAATATCATCGTGCCGGCGCTCAGGAACACGATCGTCGCCACGCTGATCATGGTCTTCGTCTTCGCGCTCGGCTCCTATCTACTGCCGCAGATCCTTGGGCGACCGCAGCATTGGACGCTGTCGGTGCTCATCACCGACCAGGCGATCTACCAGTCCAACATGCCCTTCGCCGCGGCGATGGCGGTGTTCCTGGTTCTGATCTCGCTGGCGCTGGTGGGGCTGACGCTGCTCGTCGGCGGGCGTCGGGAGGCTACTGCATGATGGATACATTCCTGCACAGGCTCGGCTTTGCCGTCGTTGCGCTTTTTCTGGCGGGGCCGCTGATCATCGTTGCCGGTGTCTCGGTCAACGAGAAGCAGTCGCTGACGTTCCCGCCAGAGGGCTTTTCCATGGCCTGGTACGAGCAGATCTTCACCGATCCAGGCTGGCGTGCCGCGCTCGTCGCCTCGGTCCTTCTCGCCGCGCTCTCGGCGGCGCTCGCCGTCCTGATCGCGCTGCCGCTCTCCTGGTTCTTGTGGCGGCGTATCGCGCCCTGGGCCAACGTTTTTCGCCTGCTCGGCGTCGCCCCGTTCATCCTGCCGCCGGTCATCACAGCGCTCGGCCTGCTCACCTTTTGGGCGACGATCGGCTTCTATGGCCAGCCGTGGACGGCGGTGATCAGCCACGCGATCTTCTTCGTAACGCTGCCGCTGGTCACGCTTTCGCTCGGCTTCTCCTCGATCGACCGTTCATTGGTCGAGGCCGCCGCGACCATGGGCGCAGACGACCGCCTCGTGCTGCGCACGGTGGTCCTGCCGCTGATCCTGCCCTATCTCGTTTCCGGCTATGCCTTCGCCTTCGTGCTGTCGCTCAATGAGTATATCGTGGCTTACATGACCGTCGGCTTCACCATGGAGACACTGCCGATCAAGATCTTCAATGCGCTGCGCTACGGCTATACGCCGACCATGGCCTCGGTCTCGGTGTTCTTCGTGGCGATCGCGGCCGTCGTCTTCGCGCTGATCGCCCGCTTCGGCGACCTGCCACGGCTGCTCGGGGCAATGGCTTCGGACGAAAGCTGATGCGCATCGCCGCGTTCCAGATGAAGGCGGTCGCGGCCGATCAGGCGGCAAATCTCGCCCGTATCGAGAAAGCCGCCCGCGAAGCCTCGGCAGGCGGCGCAGAACTGCTGGTTGCGCCAGAGCTCGCACTGCCAGGTTACGGCTCCGGAGACGACATGCGCAACTTGGCCGAGCCGCCGGGCGGTGAAGTCGTCGCAAAGCTGACCCTGATCTCACTTGAGGTAAGGATAGCCATCCTTGCAGGCTTCGCCGAGGCGGCGGAAGGCTCAACCTATAACAGTGCCGTATTCGCCGATGGAAGGAAGGAGCCGGTGATCTACCGAAAGTCGCACCTCTACGGCGATTACGAGCGCGACCTGTTCGCCGCCGAGCCGCCCTCGGCCTGCATCGTGGAGCATGGTGGCCTCAGGATCGGTATCCTGATCTGCTATGATGTCGAGTTTCCCGAGAACGTCCGCCGGCTGGCACAAGCCGGCGCAGAGCTCGTCGCCGTGCCGACGGCGCTACCTGCCAGCGACCACGCCGAACTGATCGCCCGAAAGATGATCCCCGTCCGTGCCTTCGAGAACCAGGTTTTCGTCGCCTATGCCAACCATTGCGGCGCCGATAACTTATTCTCCTATGCCGGCCTTTCCGCCATTGCAGCACCCGATGGCAACCTGCTTGCGGAGGCTGACGAGACGTCCGAGACACTCCTCTTCGCCGATATCCGGCCGCAGGATTTCGCCGCCTCGGCGGCAGCCAATCCTTACCTGCGTGACCTGCGGCTTTAGGCTTCGATCCTCCTCCCGCGGACATTTCCATGCCAGCCTGACCACGGTCCGATACAGTTCTGGCAGGACCAAAGTACTGGCTCCCCGTCCTTGACGCTGACCTGTTCTCCACCTCTAATATCGGCCGAGTTTCATGAAACTCGTAGGCGAGGAACATTCAGGAGGAGACGTTCATGACGTGGTCGACACCGACGATCCGGGAATATGAATGCGGCATGGAAATCTGCCGCTATGCCCCCGCCGATGACGGCGATCCGCAGTTCTAAGTAGCAGACACACGGCAATCAAAAAGAGAACGTTACCAATGCGCGCTGTCGTGCTTGGCGCGGCAGCGGGCGGCGGCTTTCCGCAATGGAATTGCGGCTGCCGCAATTGCAGGGCCGTCCGTGAAAACGTCGAAGGTTTTCTGCCGCGGACCCAGTCTTCCCTCGCGGTATCGGCGGACGGCAAACGGTGGGCTGTGTTGAACGCCTCTCCGGATATTCGCGAGCAGATCAACCTGACGCCGGCACTGCATCCGACGGGTCTGCGGGCGTCGCCGATAGTCAGCGTCCTCATTACGAACGGCGACCTCGATCATATCGCGGGCCTGCTGACCCTACGGGAAAAGCAGCCGTTCAAGCTCCTCGTCACACGCGAAATTGCCGACATTCTCGCAGCCAACCCGGTTTTCCGTGCGCTCGATGTGGATTGCGTCAAGCAGACATGTGTCGGGCTGGAAGAGGAATTCGAGCTTCTTCCCGATGTGAAGGCGCGACTTTTTGCGGTACCTGGAAAAGTACCGCTCTATGCCGAAACCGGCGAGGTAAAGACGGATATCGAAGGCGAACAGACGGCTGGTGTGGAAATCGGCGGCGATGCGAAGGCCTATTACATCCCCGGCTGCGCCAAGATGACCCGGCAGTTGGCCGAGCGGGTCGCCGGCGCACCGCTGGTCTTCTTCGACGGCACTGTCTGGCGCGAGGATGAAATGCAGCGCGCCGGCGTCGGCGAGAAGACAGGCGCCCGGATGGGACATATGTCCATGAGCGGTCCGCTGGGCTCGATCGAGGCCTTTGCCGGGCTTGGGGTGGAGCGGAAGGTCTACGTCCATATCAACAACACCAATCCCGTGCTCGACCCGGCTTCGGCCGAGCGAAAGGCGGCCGAAGAGGCCGGCTGGGAAATCGGTTACGATCAGATGGAGTTGAGCTGGTGACACAGCAGCCGGTCAGACTGTCCCGCGAGGATTTCGAGGCGCGCCTGCGCCGCATCGGCGAGGAGCGCTATCACGACCGGCACCCCTTCCATCACCGGCTTCATTCCGGGCAGTGCACGCCCGACCAGGTGCGAGCCTGGGTGATCAACCGCTATATGTATCAAAGCCGCATCCCGATGAAGGACGCCGCGCTGTTGTCGCGCTGCGAGGATCCGGCGCTGCGGCGTATCTGGCGCTCGCGCATCGAGGACCACGACGGCAGTGCGGAACGCCCTGGCGGGATTGAGCGCTGGCTGAAGCTCGCCGCCGCCGTCGGGCTCGACCGCGACTATGTCGCCTCTGCCGTCGGCGTGCTTCCGGCGACACGGTTTGCTGTCGAGGCTTACATCCGCTTCGTTCGCGAGCGTAGCCTGCTCGAGGCGATCGCCTCCTCGCTGACGGAGCTTTTCGCGCCCAGGATCCACATCGAGCGCATCGCCGGGCTGCTCGAGCATTACGACTTCGCCAACGAGGACAGCATCAGCTATTTCCGCAACAGGCTCGACGAGGCGCCGAAGGACGTCGCCTTCGGGCTCACCTATGTGCTCGACCATGCCACCACCGCCGAAAAGCAGGAGGCGGCCGCGGCGGCGCTGACATTCAAGACCGATGTGCTCTGGGCCATGCTGGACGCGCTCTATTCGGCCTATGTAGAGCCGGGGCGCATCCCACCCGGCGCCTGGCGCCCCGGAGAGGGGCTGCACGAATGACCACAGAGATCCCGGAAACAGCCCGACCGCGTCTTCTGAAGGGCGTGCGCACTCGCTTCGACAAAGCGCGCGACACATGGTTGCTGCTTGCGCCGGAACGCACACTGGAGCTTGACGCTGTGGCGGCCGCGATCCTCGCCGAGGTCGACGGCGAGCGCAGCTTCGGCGAAGTGATCGACGTCTTGATGGCCAAATATGATGCGCCAAGAGAGAGGATTTCAGCGGATGTCAGGACATTCCTGTCATCGCTGGTGGAGCGACGGATGCTGGAGATCGATGTGCCATGACACAGGTTTCCGCAACGCGGGCAGGCCGGCGAATCCAGGTGCCGATGGCAATGCTTGCCGAGCTGACGCATCGCTGTCCCCTCGCCTGCCCTTACTGTTCCAACCCGGTCGATCTGGTGCGCCGCTCCGGAGAGCTTTCCACACAGGAATGGGTGGATGTCTTCCGGCAAGCCGCCGATCTGGGCGTGCTGCATCTGCATCTTTCCGGCGGCGAGCCGGCGGCCCGGCATGATCTCGAGGAACTTGTTGCCGCCTCGACGGGCGCCGAGCTCTATTCCAACCTGATCACGTCCGGCGTCGGCCTCACCGAGGCGCGGCTGGAAAAGCTTGCCGCAAACGGGCTCGACCACGTGCAGCTTTCGCTGCAGGGTGTCGATCATGAAACCGCCGATCTCTATGGCGGCTACAAGGGCGGCTTCGACAGGAAGATCGCCGTTGCCGGATGGACCGTGAAGCTCGGACTTCCGCTGACCATCAATGCGGTCATGCACCGACACAACCTGTCGACGCTCGATCTGATGATCGATCTCGCGGTCGATCTCGGCGCCCGCCGGCTCGAAGTGGCGACGGTTCAGTTTCACGGCTGGGCGGAAAAGAACAAGGCAGCGCTGATGCCGACGCGCGAGCAGGTCCAAAAAGCTGGAGAGACCGTTCACGCGGGACGACGGCGGCTGAAGGGCGTGCTCGTCATCGACTATGTACCCGCCGATTATTACGCCACCTATCCGAAGGCCTGCATGGGCGGGTGGGCGAGCACGAGCCTGAACATTGCCCCGGACGGGCAGGTTCTGCCCTGCCACGCGGCGCCGACCATCCCGTGGCTGACATTCGACAATGTGCACGAGCGTCCGCTGAAGGATATCTGGATGCACAGCGATGCCTTCAACGCCTTCCGCGGTGATGAGTGGATGCAGGAACCATGCCGGTCTTGCGCGCGCAAGGCGGTCGATTTCGGCGGATGCCGGTGCCAGGCGATGGCGCTCGCCGGCGATGCCGCCGCCACCGACCCTGCCTGCTCGAAATCGACGCTCCACGCGGACCTCCTGGCTGCCGCGGAGGCGGCATCCAGCACGCGGGACGCCGATCTGACCTACCGCCGGATGCCTACGCTGAAACAGCCCCTGCGCACCCATGACGCCTAGGTTCCGGTACGGATATACCCGGTGTTGCCGGCCGGGACAGGGCTACACGAACTTCCGGAACAGCCGCGTCCTGTCGAAGAGTTCTTCCAACTCGTTCATGCGCGCGCGCGTCGTCTCCCAGGTATGGGTCTCGATTGCCGCTATCAGCGCCTCGGCGATGAACAGGATGACGGCGGTGGAGTCCCACGCCGAGGGCACTTCGATACGTGCGTGGAAGCGGTGGGCGGCGTGGCGGGCGGCGGGCGAGCCCCATTGGTCGGTGAAGAGTACAATAGTCACGTCGCGCGCCCGCGCCATCTCGGCAAGGCGCAGGATGTCGTGCTCGTAGCGGCGGATGTCGAAGGCCACGAGGATATCGCCCGGCCGCATGTTGAGCACGTAGTGCGGCCAGCTATTGGAATTGGAGGCGATCTGGGTAACGCCGGGGCGGATGACCTGCATGTGGGTGAAGAAGTGGTCCGCCATGGAGCGGGTGATGCGCCCGCCCACCACATGCACGTTGCGCGACTGGTCGGAAAGAAGCTCCGCCACCGCGTCGAAGGTGCGCTTGTCGATCTGGTTCAGCGTCTGGCGGATATTCTCCGTCACAGCGTCTGCGAAGCGGCTCAGGAGGTGACCTTCCAGCGCGTTCTCGGCCCATTGGTCATGTTTGGCGATAGGGCTGGATATGGTCGCCTGCAACTCCGCCCGAAGGGTCGCCTGCATTTCGGGAAAGCCACCGAAGCCAAGCTTCTTGGCCATGCGCACGACGGTGGGCGTCGATACGCCCGCCGACTCAGCCACCGTGGTGATGCTCTCCAGCCCGAGCATCGGGTAGTTGTCGACGAGCGCGTTGGCGAGCTGCCTCTCGGCGCGCGTCAACGTGTCAAACGCGCCGCGCAAGCGCTCGACCACCGTTTTCCCGTTCGGTCCGTCCATTCCCTGCGATCCCTCCGCCTTCTGCTGCCGACCAAATTGGCAATTGCGCAAAATTTAGACATTTACGAAGAGCCTGTAACAAAAATTTCAGAATTAATCTTGACCGCGCAGATAGATATGAAAAGATATTTTCTGTTTCGGCAAGAGGGGCCGCACTGGTGGGCAGGCAAGTGGGACGAGAAGGAGCCGGGGAAGCGGGGGTCGTGGAGACGATCAACGCCGAAGGCGCGGGGCCGGTGGTGCTGGCCTGCGAGCATGCCTCCAACATTGTTCCAGCGGAATTCACCGATCTCGGCTTGGGCGCGGAAGCGCTGGAAAGCCACATCGCCTGGGATCCCGGTGCCCGCGCCGTGGCACTTCGGCTGTCCGCGCTTCTCGATGCACCCCTTGTTGCCCAGCGTGTCTCGCGCCTCGTCTACGACTGCAACCGCCCGCCGCACTCGGCGGACGCCATGCCGGCGCAGAGCGAGACCTACACAATTCCCGGCAATGCCGGTCTGACCGCGGCCGAGCGCACACGTCGCGCCGAGCTCTACTACGAGCCGTTTCGTGCTGCCCTTGCTGCCTGCCTGGATGCACGCCTCGCGGGGACGACCGCACCGGCGCTCGTGACGATCCATTCCTTCACGCCTGTCTATTTCGGTGTCCCGCGCGATGTCGGCCTCGGCATATTGCACGACCGCGACCGCCGCCTGGCCGACATACTCCTGACCTCGCTTACGGGCGAAAGCGGCTGGATCGTGCGGCGCAACGAGCCCTACGGGCCCGAGGATGGCGTGACGCACACGCTGGCCGACCAGGCTCTGCCGCGCGGCCTCGACAACGTGATGATCGAAATCCGCAACGACCTGATCGCCGACGCGGCGGGACAGGAGAAGGTCGCCCGCCTCCTTGCGCGGCACTTGCAAAAGGCGCTTGCCGCGCCGACCGGCGAAATGGTGGCGAAATGAGTGGGACGATGAACCAAGCGGACGGCATCACCAGAAACCAGCGGGTGGGCTGCCATGCCTGATATCGTGCGCCGCTATGTCAGTCTCATCGACCGCGTGAACAGCGTCGTCGGCCTCTTCGCCATGTATCTGATCGTGGCGATGATCGGCATCCTGCTCTACTCGTCGATCATGAAGGCGGTCACCATCCCGCCGCTGTGGACCCTGGAAATGGCGCAGTTCGTCATGGCCGCCTATTACATGCTCGGCGGTGGCTGGTCGCTGCAGAACGACGCCCACGTGCGCATGGACCTCCTCTATTCGCGCTGGAGGCCGCGCACTCGCGCGATGATCGACACCGTCACCATCCTGTTCCTCATCTTCTATCTTGGCGTCATGCTCTATGGCGGCTTCTCCTCGACCGCCTATGCAATCCGCTACGGCGAGACGAGCTACTCGTCATGGTCGCCCTACATGGCGCCGGTCAAGATCATCATGTGCATCGGCATCGCGCTGATGCTTCTTCAGGCTTTCGCCCAGTTCTTCCGCGACTTGGCACAAGCGCGCGGGGAGGAACTGCCGTGAGCTACGAGATGACCGCCATTCTCATGTTCTCGGGCATGATGGGCCTGCTTTTGACCGGGCAGCGCGTCTTCGGCGCCATCGGTTTCATCGCCGTCGCTTTCGCGCTTCTATTGTGGGGAACCGGCGGCTCGGAGATCGCCTTCTCCTCGGCCATGAAGCTGATGAAGTGGTACGCGCTGCTGACGCTCCCGCTCTTCATCTACATGGGCTACATGCTGTCGGAGTCGGGCATCGCCGACGACCTCTACAAGATGTTCCACGTCTGGTTCGGCCCGGTGCGCGGCGGCCTTGCCATCGGCACCATCGCCCTCATGGTCGTCATCTCGGCCATGAACGGACTTTCCGTCGCCGGTATGGCCATCGGCGCCACAATCGCGCTGCCGGAACTCCTGCGTCGCGGCTACGACAAGGTGATGGTGACGGGCGTCATCCAGGCGGGCTCCTCCCTCGGCATTCTGGTGCCGCCCAGCGTGGTATTGGTGCTCTATGCCATGATCGCGCGCCAGCCGGTGGGGCAATTGTGGCTTGCCGGCGTCTTCCCCGGTCTCTTGATGGCAGGGCTGTTCATCCTCTATATCGCCATCCGCTGCTGGCTTCAGCCCAACCTCGGCCCCGTGCTTTCCGCCGAAGAGCGCCGCATTCCGTGGAGCGTTAAGCTCAGCCTGTTGTCGGCTGGCATCCTGCCCTTCTTCATCTTCATGGCCATGACGGGCCTTTTCGTTATGGGCTATACGAGCCTGGTGGAAAGCTCGGCCATCGGCGCCGTCTCGGCCACGCTCGCTGCCGCCATCCGCGGCAGGCTCACCCGTGCCGTCTTCCACACCACGGTGAGGAAGACGCTCGCCATCTCCTGCATGTTCATGTGGATCATCGTCGCGGCGCTCTGCTTCGGCGCCATCTTCGATGGGCTCGGCGCGGTCAGGGCCATCGAGAACTTCTTCCTGGAGCAGCTCGGCCTGTCGCCTTGGGAGGTGCTGATCCTGATGCAGCTCTCCTACCTCATCATGGGCATGTTCCTGGACGACACGGCCATGCTGGTCATCGTCGCGCCGCTCTACATCCCGCTGGTCAAGATGCTTGGCTTCGATCTCATCTGGTACGGCGTGCTCTACACCATCACCTGCCAGATCGCGTACATGACGCCGCCTTTCGGCTACAACCTCTTCCTCATGCGCGCCATGGCTCCCCCTGAGGTGAGCCTGGGGGATATCTACCGATCGATCATACCCTTCGTGGCGGTGATGATCCTTGCGCTCGTCATGGTCATGGCGTTCCCGCAGATCGCGCTGTGGCTGCCCCAGCACTACTACATCCGCTGACGGAGGTGACGGAATGGAGGAGGCAAGAAAAGCGGCACGAAACCGAAAAGCAACCAGAGGAGAACAAGACATGCAAAACCGAAGGCAATTCCTGAAGAAGGCGGGCCTGACGACCGCCGCCGCCGGCTCGGCCACGCTGGCCGCACCATACGTAAAGGCCCAGTCGCCCATCCGCTGGCGCCTGCAAACCTATGCCGGCCCGGCGCTCGCCGAACATGTTATCAAGCCCGCCATCGACGCCTTCAACAAGGCGGCGAACGGCGAGATGGAGATCGAGCTTTACTATGCCGACCAGCTCGTGCCGACGGGCGAGCTTTTCCGGGCCATGCAGAACGGCACCATCGATGCCGTGCAGTCGGACGACGACTCCATGGCCGCACCCGTGGATGTTTCGGTCTTCGGCGGTTACTTCCCCTTCGCCACCCGCTATTCGCTGGACGTGCAGGCGCTGTTCTACAAGTACGGGCTGGCCGAGATCTGGGAAGAGGCCTACGGCGAGGTGGAGAACGTCACCTGGCTTTCGGCCGGCTCGTGGGATCCCTGCCACTTCAATACCAAGGATCCGATCAACAGCCTGGAAGATCTGAAAGGCAAGCGCGTCTTCACCTTCCCGACGGCGGGGCGCTTCCTGTCACGCTTCGGGGTGGTACCGGTGACACTGCCTTGGGAGGATGTCGAGGTGGCCGTACAGACCGGCGAACTCGACGGCATCGCCTGGTCCGGCATCACCGAGGATTATACGGTCGGCTGGGCCGATGTGACCCCCTACTTCCTGACCAACAACATCTGCGGCGCCTGGATCGGCTCCTTCTTCGCCAATTCGGAGCGCTGGAACGAGGTGCCGGACCATCTGAAGGAGCTCTTCCGCCTGACGATGGATTCCTCGCACTATTACCGGCTCCACTGGTACTGGGCCGGCGAGGCGGATCTGCGGGTCAACGGTCCCAAAATGGAACTCACCACCATCCCCGACGCCGAGTGGGCGACGGTCGAGGAGGAAGCGGAAAAGTTCTGGGACGAGATCGCCGCCGAGGGTGGACGTCGCGAGCGGGTGGTGAAGATCCTGCGCGAGTATCGCGAGGTCATGCGCAAGGCCGGCCCACCCTACCGCTACGGCTGACGCCACAATGGCCGATAGCTCGGACCCGGGATACTCGTCCCGGGTTCGAGGCCCAGCCGCATAACGCTACAACAGGACAAGTTGAATGGCGGGAAAACTGACACTGGAAGATCTGGAAGCCGCGGCGGCCTCGGGCGAGATCGACACCGTGCTTGTTGCGCTTGTCGACATGCAGGGCCGCCTCATGGGCAAGCGCTTCCATATCGACTTCTTCCTCGAAAGCGCGTTCGAGGAGACGCATAGCTGCAACTATCTGCTCGCCACGGACCTGGAAATGTTCACGGTCGAAGGCTACCGCGCGACGAGTTGGGCCGCCGGCTATGGTGACTACACCATGAAGCCCGACCTTTCGACGCTGCGCCGCATTCCCTGGCTGGAAGGCACGGCGCTGGTGATCTGCGACGTGCTCGACCACCATACCCATGCGGAGGTCGCGCATTCCCCGCGCGCCGTCCTGAAGAAACAGGTCGCGCGGCTGGAAGCCCTGGGTATGAAGGCCATGATGGCCTCGGAGCTGGAGTTCTTCCTGTTCCGCGACAGCTTTGAGGAGGTGCATGCGAAAGGCTATCGCGGCCTGGAGCGCATCAGCACCTACAACGAGGACTACCACATCTTCCAGACCACCAAGGAAGAGGCGGTCATGCGGGCGATCCGCAACGGGCTCAACGGCGCCGACGTTCCGGTGGAGAATTCCAAGGGCGAGGCCGACGCCGGCCAGGAAGAGATCAACGTCCGCTACACGGACGCGCTGACCATGGCCGACCGGCATGCCATCGTGAAGAACGGCTGCAAGGAGATCGCCTGGAAGAACGGCCGTGCCGTCAGCTTCATGGCGAAATGGGACGATAAAGCCGCCGGCAACTCGTCCCATATCCACCAGTCGCTCTGGTCGCTGGAGGGCAAGCCGCTCTTCTACGATCCCGATGCCGAACATGGCATGTCGGAGACGATGCGGCACTATCTCGCCGGCCTCCTCGCCCATGCGGGCGAGATCACCTATTTCCTGGCGCCGTACATCAACTCCTACAAACGCTTCGCCCCTGGAACCTTCGCGCCGACGAAGGCGATCTGGTCCATGGACAACCGCACGGCCGGCTACCGTGTGTGCGGCGCCGACACGAAGGCGGTACGGGCGGAATGCCGCGTTGGCGGCGCCGACCTGAACCCGCACCTGGCCTTTGCCGCGCTGATTGCCGCCGGTATGGACGGCATCGAGAACAAACTCGCGCTGGAGCCGGCATTCGTCGGCGACGCCTACCATGGGCACAATATCCGCGAGATACCGTCGACGTTGCGCGACGCGACGACGGCCCTGGACGGCTCCAAAATGCTGCGCGAGGCGTTCGGTGACGGGGTGATCGATCACTATGTCCACGCAGCCCGCTGGGAACAGACCGAATTCGACCGCCGCGTGACCGATTGGGAAGTCAGGCGCGGTTTTGAAAGAGCATGACATGACACAGACACTGAAATGCATCTCGCCCATAGACGGCTCCGTCTATGCCGAGCGACCGGTAATGCCCGCCGACAAGGCGGCGGGCCGCCTCGCCAAGGCGCGTCAGGCGCAGAAGGCGTGGGCGCGCCGGCCACTCGAGGAGCGGATTTCGCTCGTCAAGGCGGGTGTGGCGCGCCTCAACGAGATGGCCGACGAGGTGGTGCCGGAGCTTGCCTGGCAAATGGGCCGGCCGGTGCGCTATGGCGGCGAGTTCGGCGGCGTCAACGAGCGCGCCAATTACATGGCCTCCATTGCCGCGCGCGCGCTCGCGCCCATCGAGATCGAGAATTCGGATCTTTTCAGCCGCACCATCAGGCGCGAGCCGCACGGCGTGGTCCTCGTCATCGCGCCGTGGAACTATCCCTATATGACGGCCATCAACACGGTCGTCCCGGCGCTGATCGCCGGCAATGCGGTGGCGATCAAACACGCGACGCAGACCCTGCTCGTCGGCGAGCGCATCGTGCGCGCCTTCCATGAGGCGGGGGTGCCCGAGGATGTCTTCATCAACCTTTTCCTCGACCACGCGGGCACCGAGGCGCTGATCGCCGCCGGCCATTTCGGCTTTGTCAATTTCACCGGCTCCGTTGGCGGCGGGCAGGCCATCGAGCGCGCGGCGGCCGGCACCTTCACCGGGCTCGGGCTTGAACTCGGCGGCAAGGACCCGGCCTATGTGATGGAGGATGCCGACGTCGACTGGGCGGTCGATGTGCTGATGGACGGCGCCATGTACAATGCCGGCCAGTGCTGCTGTGGCATCGAGCGGCTCTACGTGGCCTCTCCGCTCTTCGATATCTTTGTGGAGAAATCGGTCGCCTGGGTGGAGAAGCTGAAGCTTGGCAACCCGCTTGACCAGGAGACCACCATCGGCCCGATGGCCAACCGGCGCTTTGCCGATGAGGTGCGTGGCCAGACGCGGGACGCGGTGGCGCAGGGCGCGCGGGCCCTTATCGACCCAAGGCTTTTCCCGCAGGATGACGGCGGCACTTACCTCATGCCGCAGATCCTCGTCGACGTGAACCATCAGATGCGCGTCATGCGCGACGAGAGCTTCGGTCCCGTCGCCGGCATCATGCCGGTGAAGGACGATGCGGAGGCGTTGGCGCTGATGAACGATAGCCCCTATGGGCTGACCGCCTCATTGTGGACGGCCGATCCCGAGCGGGCCGAGCGCCTCGGCGCGGAGATCGAAACGGGCACCGTCTTCATGAATCGTGCCGACTATCTGGACCCGGCGCTCTGCTGGACCGGCTGCAAGAACACCGGCCGCGGCGGAGCATTGTCGGAGATCGGCTACCACAACCTCACCCGCCCCAAATCCTACCACCTGAGGAAGCGTCAAGCATGAGTGTCTCCGTCAACTGGTCCTATCCGACATCCATCCGCTTCGGCGCGGGCCGCATCACGGAACTGGCGGACGCCTGCAAGGCGGCCAGCATGGAACGCCCGCTCCTCGTCACGGACCGAGGGCTGGCGCCCTTGCCAATCACCGGGAAGGCGCTCGACATACTGGAGGAAGCGGGTCTTGGCCGAGCCATCTTCTCCGAAGTCGACCCGAACCCGAACGACAAGAACCTCGCCGCCGGCATCATCGCTTATCATGCCGGCGGACATGACGGCGTCGTCGCCTTCGGTGGCGGCTCCGGCCTCGATCTCGGCAAGCTTATCGCCTTCATGGCCGGTCAGACGCGGCCTGTCTGGGATTTCGAGGATATCGGCGACTGGTGGACGCGGGCGGATGCCACGAAGATTGCATCCATCGTCGCGGTGCCGACCACCGCCGGCACAGGCTCTGAGGTCGGTCGGGCCGGCGTTTTGACCAATTCCGAAACCCACGTGAAGAAGATCATCTTCCATCCGAAGATGCTGCCCGCGGTCACCATCTGCGATCCGGAGTTGACCGTCGGCATGCCGAAGGCGATCACGGTCGGCACCGGCATGGACGCCTTCGCCCACTGCTTGGAGGCTTATTCCTCATCCTTCTATCACCCAATGAGCCAGGGCATCGCGCTCGAAGGCATGCGGCTCGTCAAGGAGAACCTGCCCAAGGTCGCGGCCGATCCGGGCGATCTCGATGCCCGCGGCCACATGATGTCTGCCGCCGCCATGGGCGCGGTGGCTTTCCAGAAGGGCCTCGGCGCCATCCACGCGCTCTCACACCCCGTCGGCGCTCTCTACAACACCCACCACGGCATGACCAACGCCATCGTCATGCCGCCGGTGCTCCGTTTCAACCGCCCGGCCATCGAGGCGCGTGTTGCGGAGGCGGCCGCCTATATGGGTGTTTCCGGCGGCTTCGACGGCTTCTACGATTTCGTGCTCAGCCTGCGCTCCGAGCTCGGTGTGCCGGACAAGCTATCCGCGCTCGGCGTGGAGCGCGACCGCATCGATGAGATGGTGGAAATGGCGCTGGTCGACCCTACGGCGGGAGGCAATCCCGTGCCGATGGACAGGAAGAACACCCGCGCCCTCTACGAGGAAACTATATAAGGTTTCCCGGAAATTTCTGTCGGCCAATGCTCGTTACTCGCCGCGCGGGAAGCGCTTGGCCTCTTCCAGCACGTTCAGGTCCATATGGTTGCGCATGTAGCGTTCCGACGCACGCTGCAGGGGCTCGTAGTCCCAAGGGTAGTAGGCACCGTGACGTAGCGCTTCGTAGACCACGCGGCGGCGCGCCTGGCTTGCCCGCACCTCGGCATCGAAGCGGCCAAGGTCCCAACGCTCGCTTGCCGCTTTCCTCATCGCGGCCAGTACGGCAGCATGGGCAGGGTCGGCTGCAAGGTTGGCGCGCTCGTGTGGGTCTTCGTCAAGATCGAAGAGTTGCGGGGGATCGAGCTCGCAGAGCGCGAGCTTGTAACGGCCCTCACGCAGGCCCACCAGAGGCGCATAGGAGCCCTCTCCCGCATATTCCATCGGCACCGGGCCGCGACGGCGCGCACCCGATGCGACCCCTACGAGGCTTTCGCCGTCCGTCCAGGGCAGCACCTCGTCGAGATCCACGACGGCAAGCTCAGCGAGCGTCGGCACCGCATCGAGGGTGGAGACGGGCGCATCCACGCGGCCGGCCGCAAGCCCCGGCGCCGCTATCATCAGCGGTACGCGGGCCGAGCCCTCCAGAAAGCTCATCTTGAACCACAAGCCGCGCTCGCCCAGCATATCGCCATGGTCGGACAGGAAGACGATGATGGTATTGTCTTCCTGGCGGGTGCGCGCCAGGACATCGAGGATTTCGCCGATCTTCTCGTCAAGATAGGAAATATTGGCGAAATAGGCCCGGCGGGAGCGGCGTACGTCCTCCCGGGTGATGTTGTAGGCCCTGTAGTCGCTTGCCAGCATCAGCCGCTGCGAATGCGGATCCTGTTCCTCGAATGGGATGGGTGGGACGGCAGGATCGAGAGCAGGGCAGTCGGCGTAAAGATCCCAGAAGCGCCGCCGCGCGACATAAGGGTCGTGTGGGTGGGTGAAGCTGACGGTCAGGCACCACGGGCGTTCGTCATGCCCGCGCGCCAAGTCGTAAAGCTTTCGCGTGGCATTATAGGCAACCTCGTCGTCGTATTCGAGCTGATTGGTGATCTCGGCGACGCCGGCGCCGGTGACGGAGCCGAGGTTGTGATACCACCAGTCGATGCGTTCGCCGGGGCGCGTATAGTCCGGCGTCCAGCCGAAGTCCGCCGGGTAGATGTCCGTCGTCAGCCGCTCCTCGTAGCCGTGGAGCTGGTCCGGCCCGACGAAATGCATCTTGCCTGAGAGACAGGTGTGATAGCCGGCACGGCGCAGATGATGCGCGTAAGTCGGGATGTCGGAGGTGAACTCAGCGGCGTTGTCATAGACCCGAGTGCGCGAGGGAAGCTGACCGGACATGAACGAAGCGCGCCCCGGCGCACAAAGCGGACTTGCCGTGTAGGTGTTGACGAAACGCGCCGACCGTGCGGCAAGGGCGGAAAGGTTCGGCGTGTGCAGGAAGGCTGCCGGGCCGTCCGGGAAGAGTGTCCCGTTCAGCTGGTCGACCATCAAGACGAGGATATTCGGGCGCTGCATATGTGTTGGACTCTCGCAAGAAATGTGTGCTGAAACATGCGGCCCCGATTGCATCGGGGCCGCTCGCGCTCCGCTCAAGCGCCGTCAAAGACCGAGCGCGGCCTTGACTGCCGGTAGACCGGGCTCGCCGTCGAGCGTGGTGACGCCATCAAGCCAGGGGTCGAGAACCTCGGGCTTCTCCTTCAGCCAGTCGGCTGCCGCGGCCTGTGGCTCCTGCCCATCATCGAGGATCTTGCCCATCATCTCGTTTTCCATGTCGATGGTGAATTGCAGGTTGCGAAAGAACTGTGCGGCGTTCGGGCATGCATCGGACCAGCCGGTGCGCGCCAGCGTGAAGACTTCGGCACCGCCGTAGTTCGGGCCGAAATACTCGTCGCCGCCGGAGAGATAGGCGATGTCGAATTTCGTGTTCATCGGATGCGGAGCCCAGGCGAGAAAGACGATCGCCTCCTGCGCCCGTTCCGCGCGTGCCACTTGAGCCAGCATTCCAGCTTCGCTCGATTCCACGACGCTCCAGTCGCCAAGCCCGAAGTCGTCGGAATCGATGATCTTCTGAATGTTCTCGTTGGCCGGCGCGCCGGGCTCGATGCCGTAGATTTCCTTGCCGAACGCCTCGGCGTTGGCGGCAAGGTCCTTGAAATCGGCGATACCCTTTTCGGCCACGTAGCTCGGCACCGCCAGAGTGAATTTGGCACCGCTGAGGTTTTGGGTCAGCACCTCGACAGCGTTCTCGGCATTGAGTTCATCGACGAAATTCTGCTGTGCCGGCATCCAGTTGCCGAGGAAAACGTCGATGTCCTTGTTCTTTAACGACTGGTAGCCAACCAGCACCGACAACGTCTTCACATCCGGCGCATAGCCGAGGCTTTCGAGGAGGACGGACGCGATGGCGTTGGTGGCATTGATGTCCGTCCAGCCGGGGTCGGAAAGACGAATGCTCCTGCAGCTTTCCGGATCGGCTGCCAGAGCCGGGGTGCTCAGAAGAAGGATGGCGGCAGCTGCGAGGCTGAAGCAACGGTTTCTCATGTGGAGTTCCCCTTTGTTTGTGCTTTGGGCGTGTGCCAGGCCGGCTTCCATTAAATCTCCATATGTGCCTATCTTTGAAGCTGCTGATTTTGGATCGCAGCCATAGAGATCATTTATGCCTCATCGGAACCTGGACGTTGGCTGGTTACGCATTTTCGAGGCGGTCGGACGGCTCGGCAGCCTGACACGGGCAGCTGACGAGCTGGGCCTGTCGCAACCGGCTGTCAGCTATCAGATAAGGCGCATTGAGGAGCAGCTCGGTGCGTCGCTGTTTCACCGCCAGCACCGCGGCAGCACGCTTTCGGAGGCGGGAGAGACCCTATACCGGGCCATTCATTCCGGGCTCGAGCGGATAGACGAGGCAGCGCGCGAAATCCGGCAAAAGGCGCGAACGCCGGTTATCCGCATCTTCACCGACTACGGCTTCGCCGCTTTCTGGCTGATGCCGCGCGTTGCCGATTTCCGCCGCCTGCACTCACAGGTGGAGGTGCATGTCGTCGCCTCTCAAGGGCTCGAGGAGGGTGTGGAGGGAATTGCCGATGCTGCCGTTTTGTTCGGCAAGAGAGGTGACTTCCGGGAGGACGCCCATCTCCTCATCCCGGAGCGCGTTGTGCCGGTTTGCAGCCCGGGCTTCCTTGCCCGCTTCGGTCCGTTTGCGGATGCCGCGGCACTCGCCAAGGCTCCGCTCCTCCACCTCGACACGGTCGGCAAGCCGCGTTGGCTCACCTGGACTTCCTGGCTCGCCGCGCACGGTCTGGCGCGTGAGGTGGCGCAAGGAGATCTCGGCCTCAACACATACGGCTTCGTCATTCAGGCCGCACTGGCCGAACAGGGGATCGCGCTCGGCTGGCTCGGCCTGATCGATGCCCATTTGGCAAGCGGCACCCTCGTCGCCGTCGGTCCCGAGATCGCGCGGGAGGACTGCGGCTACTGGCTGGTCTCCAATCCTTCAGCGAGCGGGGCGACACTGGCGCTGACGGAATGGCTGCTCGCGCAACGTATGGAAAAACCGGCCTACTAGGCCGCTGAGCAGATGACGCGCTGAGCTGGGGCGCGGAAATCTTCTGCCTTATCAATGTGCTCCCTGGCATAGCTCTTTGGCACTATTTTCAAAGCTGGGTGCCTTCTGTACGATTCGTGGAGGGAAGAGATATCGCTCGTTCGGCTGTTGTCGGGGCGGGACGTTGGAGGAGAAAATGCGCTCACGGTCGATGATCATGGCCGCCGTGCTTATGGTGGCCGGCGTGTGGAGCCTTTCGGCGCATGCCGAAAGCACAATCCGCATTGGCGTTCTCGAATTCGGCACCGTCAACTGGGAGCTTGATGTCATCAAGCGGCACGGCCTCGATGAGAAACAGGGAATCCAGATCGACCAGGTGAACCTCGCCAGCAACCAGGCTACAACGGTTGCGCTGCAGGCGGGGGAGGTCGATATGATCGTCTCCGATTGGCTTTGGGTGTCGCGTCAGCGGGCGAGCGGCAAAACTTACACCTTCGTTCCCTTCTCATCATCCGTCGGCACGCTGATGGTGCCGCCGGACTCCGACATTCGCAGCTTGGCGGATCTGAAAGGCAAGAAGATCGCCATTGCCGGCGGCCCTCTGGACAAGGGTTGGCTGCTGCTCCGCGGCCTTGCCGAACGCAATTACGGCCTGGACCTGGAAGCGGAGAGCGAACAGGTGTTCGGTGCCCCTCCCCTTCTCGCAAAAAAGGCGATGCAGGGCGAGGTGGATGCCGTGCTGAATTACTGGCACTACAGCGCCCGCCTTGAAGCCAAGGGCTTTCGGCAGGTGATCGGAGGCAACGAAGCAGCCATGGAACTTGGCGCGGATGGGCCGATCTCCGCCGTCGGCTATGTCTTCGATGAAGGGTGGGCCGCGCAGAACACGGAGACCGCCAAAGCCTTCTTCGACGCCTCGCGCGAGGCCAAGACCCTGCTCAGGACCTCGAACGAAGAATGGGAGACACTGCGCGAGAAGACCGGCGCCGAGGACGACGAGACGCTGCAGGCGCTCCGTGACCGCTTCCGCGAAGGGATTCCTTCCCGACCCTTGAGCGAAGAACGAGACGACACGGCGAAAGTCTACGAGGTCCTGGCGGAGATAGGCGGAGAAAAACTGGTCGGCAAGGCGAAGAGGATGGCGCCAGGCACATTCTGGTCCATCCTGGTCGATGGCTCCTGACAGGTGAAGCGCGCACCGCTGAAACTTCTGTCTGTCCTGGGTTTCTTCCTGCTATGGGCGGTTATCGCCGCGGCGGTCAATTCTCCCGACGTCCCTGGCCCTGCGGAAGTCGGCCTTTTCGTGGCGCGTGAGGCTTTGTCGGGCGAGCTGTTTTACAATCTGGTAGTCACCTTGAGCCGGGTTGCCGCGGCCTTTCTGATTTCACTGATCGTAGGTTCGGCAATCGGCATCGTCATGGGACAGAACCGTGCCGTCGACCGGATTCTCGATCCGTGGATCATCATTTTCGTCAATCTACCGGCCCTGGTGATCATCGTTTTGTGCTACATTTGGATGGGGCTTACGGAAGTCGCTGCGGTCACCGCCGTGGCACTCAACAAGATTCCCAATGTCGTCATCACAATGCGCGAAGGTGCCAGGTCGCTCGATCCGAAGCTCTCGGAGATGGCGCGTGTCTTCCGCTTTTCCCGCATGCGCACGATCCGACACGTGGTGCTGCCGCAACTGCAGCCCTTTATCGCGGCCGCCGGCCGCTCGGGATTGGCTCTCATCTGGAAGATCGTGCTCGTCGTCGAACTGCTGGGACGGTCCAACGGGGTCGGGTTTCAGATTCACCTCTATTTCCAACTCTTCGATGTGGCGGCGATCCTCGGCTATACTCTGGCCTTCGTGATCGTCATGCTCGCCATCGAGTTCAGCGTGGTCCAGCCCCTTGAACACCATCTCACCCGTTGGCGGCCAAAGCCCGCTTGACGTTTGCATAGCCCGCAAGGCGTTCGTGTCCGCTGATGGCGAGGAAAGCGAAATCCTGCGCGACCTCGCTTTCACGTTGCAGGCGGGAACCTTCACTTGCCTCATCGGACCATCGGGATGCGGAAAGACGACAACGCTGCGCATTCTGCTCGGACTCGATCGTGACTTTTCCGGCACGGTGACCATGCCGGCGGGCAACGTCCGTACAGT
Source organism: Chelativorans xinjiangensis (assembly GCF_009812055.1). Classification (GTDB taxonomy): domain Bacteria; phylum Pseudomonadota; class Alphaproteobacteria; order Rhizobiales; family Rhizobiaceae; genus Chelativorans; species Chelativorans xinjiangense. The sequence continues at coordinate 110,187 of NZ_WQNH01000007.1, forward strand.
GGCGGTGTTTCAGGAACCGCGCCTGTTGCCCTGGCGTACGGTGGAGCAGAATGTTCGCCTGGCCCTGCCGCCCGGCGCAACACCGGATATCCAACCGCTATTTGCAACGCTCGGCCTGCAGGCGATGCTCGATCGGTACCCAAGCGAGCTTTCGCTCGGGCTTGAGCGGCGCGTGGCGCTCGCACGGGCCTTTGCCGTCATGCCAGATGTTCTTCTCCTGGATGAACCCTTCGTATCGTTGGATGAACATACGGCCGAGCGCCTGCGTGAACTGCTTATCGAGTTGTGGCGGAGGCACGCCGTTACGGTCCTAATGGTCACGCACAACGTCCGCGAGGCCGTACAGCTCGCAGACCGCCTGCTCCTCATGAACGGCCGGCCGGCCAGGATCGTCGGCGATGTCGCCGTTCCAATGGAGCGCTCGAAACGCTTAGGGGGCCGCCTGCAGCAATTCCTCGACGAATTGACCCGAAATCATGCGCAAACGGTTCGCGCTTAGGCTGCGTCTTCGCCGGCAACGGTAAAAGTGGACACAAGTACCGGGACCGGCGCTTGAACAGGCGATAGCCAATTGCAGCAGCTCTTTACGCAGGTGCGCAATAATTTGTGCGGCGCAATATTTGAGAACGAAAGTTTTCCTGCGCGCCGATCACATCGTTCTCTGAAGTCAGTACTATGGTTCTATCGACATTAAACAGGGGCCAATTCAAACTCTCGAAGTAACCTGCACCAAGGCTCGAATCCCTGCTCTGCGTTGTTTCGCAACAGGAGCGGACGCTGGTGCGAACTGCAGACCAATAACCACTTATCAGGGGATGGAAATGCACGGATTCAAACTCTTGGCGGCCAGCTCGTTGGTTGCAGTCATCGGCCTCGCCCCATCACACGGGTTAGCAAACGACGAGTTGGTCGAGATGCAGAAAAACCCGAAGAACTGGGTCATGCCGCTCGGGAACTATGCGGGCACCCGCTATAGTGAACTGGACCAGATCAACAAGGGCAATGTCGGCGATCTGCAGGTCGCGTGGACCTTCTCGACCGGCGTCCTGCGCGGCCATGAAGGTGGTCCGCTGGTCATCGACGGCGTGATGTACATCCACGCGCCTTTCCCGAACACGGTCTTCGCACTCGACCTCAACGAAGACGGCCGGATGATCTGGAAATACGAGCCGAAGCAGGATCCGAACGTCATTCCGGTCATGTGCTGCGACACGGTCAACCGTGGCGTCGCCTATGCGGACGGAACGATCTTTCTGCATCAGGCCGACACGACGGTGGTCGCACTCGACGCCAAGACGGGCGAGGTGAAATGGTCCGTCAAGAACGGCGACCCTTCCAAGGGTGAAACCGGAACGGCCGCACCATTGGTGGCAGGCGACAAGGTGCTGATCGGAAATTCCGGCGGCGAGTTCGGCGTCCAGGGCCACCTCACCGCGTACAACATTTCCGACGGCTCGATCGCCTGGCGCGCCTATTCGATCGGGCCGGACGACATGACCCTCCTCGACCCCGAAAACACGACCCATCTCGGTGAGCCGGTGGGGGCGGACTCCGGTACGGCCACCTGGGAAGGCGACCAGTGGAAGCTCGGCGGTGGTACCACCTGGGGCTGGACGACGTACGATCCGGAACTGAATCTGATTTACTACGGTTCGGGCAACCCCGGTACGTGGAATCCGGTGCAGCGGCCTGGAGACAATCGCTGGTCGATGACCATCTTCGCCCGCGATCTCGATACCGGCACTGCCAAATGGGTCTATCAGATGACCCCGCATGACGAGTGGGACTTTGACGGTGTCAACGAGATGATGCTCGTCGATCAGGAGATCGACGGCGAAATGCGCAAGACACTCGTCCACCCCGACCGCAACGGCTTTGCCTATACGCTCGATCGCGAAACGGGCGAACTGCTCGTCGCCAAGAAATACGATCCTGTCGTGAACTGGGCGACCGAGGTCGACATGGAAACCGGGCGACCGCAGGTCGTGGCCGACTACTCCACCGGCCAGCAGGGTGAAGACGTCAACACGCAGGGGATTTGTCCGGCCGCGCTCGGCACGAAGGACCAGCAGCCTTCGACCTATTCGCCGAAAACTGGACTGTTCTATATCCCGACGAACCACGTCTGCATGGATTATGAGCCCTTCCAGGTCTCCTACACGGCCGGCCAGCCTTATGTGGGTGCCACGCTTTCCATGTACCCGGCGCCCGACAGCCATGGCGGGCTGGGCAACTTCATCGCCTGGGACGCCACGAAAGGCGAGATCGTCTGGTCCAAGCCGGAGCCGTTCTCGGTGTGGTCCGGTGCCTTGGCCACGGCGGGCGACGTCGTCTTCTACGGCACGCTGGAAGGCTATCTGAAGGCGGTCGATCCGGAAACCGGCGACGAACTGTTCAAGTTCAAGACGCCATCCGGCATCATCGGCAACGTCAATACCTATGAGCACGACGGCAAGCAGTATGTTGCCATCCTGTCGGGCATCGGCGGTTGGGCAGGCATCGGCTTGGCGGCCGGTCTGACGGAAAGCACTGCCGGCCTCGGCGCTGTCGGCGCTTATGAGTCGCTGGCCAACTATACCAACCTTGGTGGCCAACTCACGGTGTTCGCCCTCCCAAGCAGCTGAGGATCGACCGCGTTGGTCCGACGTTTCGAACACCAGCGGCCCGGTGACATCACCGGGCCGCATGTAACTTGCCGCAGGCCTTCTGCTTCAATTGCCTGCCGGCCCGCAATCCTTCAGTTAAAAAAGCCAACCCGCGAGGAGATCACCGTATGCGTTTGTGGACGATGGCCGTAGCCGGTCTGGGCGGAGCTGCCCTGGCGCTGTCCCTTTCAGCTCTCACAGCAAATGCTCAGGAATCGGACTGGGAAGAAAAGCCCTACATCATCGAGGATGGAAAGGTCGATTACGGGACCTACAACGGTTATCGCCGCTACCATAACACCTGCCATGTGTGCCACGGACCGGATGCCCTTGGCAGTTCCTTCGCGCCGTCACTGAAAGACTCCCTAAAGACGATGAGCTACACCGACTTTCTCGAGGTGGTGACGAACGGCCGTCAGGCCAAGAGGTCGGGCAACCAGGATTCGGTCATGCCGAGTTTTGCCGAGAACGGAGACGTCATGCTCTATATCGACCACATCTATGCCTATCTCAAGGCACGTTCCGACGATGCGGTCGGCCGTGGCCGGCCGGAGCGCCTGCCCCCCGAGGAAGACGTGGTCTTCCAGGAATGGAAGGAAAGCCAGTAATGTCAGCGCAGTTTCGCTGGTGGTGGAGAAATGGTCTTGGTGCGCTGGTTTTCGCAGCAGCAGCGGCGCTGCCGTTCGCGGCGCAAGGACAAGCCATCACCGGCGAGATCGTCGACCGCACAAGACTGAGAGTATGCGCCGACCCCAACAACCTGCCTTATTCCAACGACAAGAGCGAAGGGTTCGAAAACAAGATCGCCGAGCTTGTAGGAGAGGAGTTGGACGTTCCCATCGAGTATACTTGGTTCCCGCAGACGATCGGCTTTGTGCGCAGGACATTGGCCGCCAATCGATGCGACCTCATCATCGGTGTCGCAACGACCAACGAGTTGATGCAGAACACCAATCCGTACTACCGATCCAGTTATGTCATGATCCATCGTCCAGACTTGGCCTTGAAAACGGCACGGCTCGACGAACCCATCTTTCAGACATTGAAAATCGGCATCCAGCCCCGGACACCCGTTGCGACGATGGCAGCACGCCAGGGCCTCCTCGAGCAGGCGAAAACCTACAAGATGATCGTCGATACACGCTTGGAGAAGCCAGCCCGCGCCATGGTCGAAGACGTGGCCGAGGGTGCGATCGATGTGGCGCTGACATGGGGGCCGCTTGGCGGCTACTGGGCCAGACAGATTGACCCTTCGCTAGTCGTCCGGCCTCTTGTTGCGGGCCGCGGCATCGAACGCACCGATTACCGGATATCCATGGGCATCCGTCATGGAGAACCGGACTGGAAGCACGAGCTCAATGGAATCTTGAAAAAACGCGGAGCCGATATCGAAACGATCCTGCTCGACTATGGTATCCCGCTTCTCGATGGCAGGGGCGAACTGATCCAGCCTGCAAAGGCGGAAGCCGCGGCGAACGTTCCCGAACCCGAGGGCTATAGAACGAGCGACTACCGCGCCGCCGTGCCGAAAGGGCTGAAGAATGCGCAAACGGTCGATTTGGCGGAATTGCAGGCTTTGGCCGAAAGGGATGATGTTGTCCTGATCGACGTGATGCCCGCGCCGAGAGAGCCGGAAGAGCGGCCGGAGGGTACGATCTGGCGCGAGCCGAAGCGCGACACCATCAAGGACGCTGTCTGGCTTGCCAATATGGGTTACGGCCGTTTGAGCGAAGGTGACAAGGCCGCGTTCGAAACGGAGCTTATACGGCTTGCCGGTCCAGACAGGGAAAAAACGCTGGTCTTCTTTTGCGAGCCGAACTGCTGGATGTCGTGGAATGCCGCAAAACGAGCCGTTTCGTACGGTTTCAAGAACGTTGCGTGGTTTCCGGGAGGGGCGCAGGCGTGGCTCGACGCCGGCCTGGAGCAGGAAACTGTTACGCCGTGGCGACCATGATTATGGGCTTTACAGCTTTCGCTTGGCCCAAGAGGAGGTCCAGAAAAGGTGTATGAAGTTTTCATAGTCGCCTGCCTGGTTGCACGCCCGGTGGAGTGTCAGACATTCGAGCTGTGGCCACAGCAATATGCAGACCTTCCGCGCTGTTCTCGGGCAGCGCCCCTTACCGTGACCCAATGGGGCATACGCAGAACGAACTGGCAGATCAAAGAATGGAAATGCGCGCAAAAGGCCGAGGTGATCTGAAGGAGGCGCCTTCCTTTCACCCGCTGGCTTCTTCGCCCGGGCAGATCCCGCGGCGCGCATTCCTCTGTGCCGGTGCAGCGGTGTTTGCCGCGACCACATTTGCAAAAGCCGCCAGATCCATAGCCGCAGAGGCAACGCTGCCTTTTATAGAGGTCGCGGATGGTGTGTTTGTTCGTTACGGCGTCCAGGAGGAAATGTCGGCGGCCAACTGTGGTGCGATCGCCAATATCGGCTTCATCGTTGGGGATGAGAGTGTCGCCGTCATCGACACCGGAACGACCCGTCAGCAAGGTTTGGCGTTGCGTGAAGCCGTTGCATCGGCGACAAGCAGACCTGTCAGCCATCTGATTGCCACGCACGTCCACCCCGACCACTGTTTCGGGCACGCCGCCTTCTCGGACCTGCCGGTGCATAGCATCGGACATCGCAACCTGCCTCGGGCGCTTGCCGAGCGTGGCCCCTTTTACCTGGAGCAACTGGCTGAGATCTCGCCTGATTTCTCCGACACGGCCTACGTCCCACCCGACAAAACCGTTTCGGACACCATGCGGATCGATCTCGGTAACCGACCCTTGCTCCTGAAAGCCTGGCCGCCGGCCCACACCGACAACGATCTGACCATTTTCGATGAACGCGCGGGGCTTCTGTGGGCGGCGGATCTCCTGTTCGCGGGCCGCCTTCCAACGCTTGACGGTAGCCTCACCGGCTGGCTTGCCGCGCTCGAAATTCTGCTGTCGCCGGATGTCCGCCATGTCGTTCCCGGCCACGGACCGGTAAGCGACGGAGTTGCGGCGCTTCTGGACGAGCGGGCATATCTGACGCGGCTGCATGACGGCGTCCGCGCGGCGATCGACGAAGGTCTCGACATATCGGCAACGCTCGCCCGATTGGAAAACGACAATCAACTGGACTGGCTTCTGTTCGACACCAACCACGGCCGCAATGTCGTTGCCGCCTATACGGAACTGGAGTGGGAATGATGCCCCAACAGCGGAAAGCAGAGACCTATTGTTTTCATTCAATCGCAATCGCCGTTCTTGCTGCGTTTCTGATCATATCCAGGGCGCCGATCGCCGCCGCCGATGACGGCTCCTGGCAGGACATCCGCGCCTCCTTGTACGGTAGCGACCGCGTGATCCACGATGGCGAAGGCGTCATCAAACTTGACGCACCCGACCGTGCGCTGGACGCCGCGACGGTCCCGATCTCGGTGACAGCCGAAATCGAACAGACAGATGAGCGCTATATCCGCGCGGTGACGTTGGTGATCGACGAGAACCCTGCGCCAATCGTCGGGACCTTCCATCTCTTTCCCGGAAACGGAATAGCGGACCTTTCGACCCGGGTCCGCATCAACGCCTACACGAACGTCCGCGCCATCGCCGAAACCAGTGACGGCGAACTCTACATGGCACGGAAATTTGTCAAGGCATCGGGCGGATGCTCCGCACCGGCCAGCAAGGATCACGACCTGGCCATGGCCCGCCTCGGCAAAATGCGCTTGAAGCAGATAGGCGCCTGGCGCAAGGACGAACCTGCTCAGGGCCAATTCATGATCAGCCACCCCAACTACAGCGGCATGCAGGTCGATCAGGTGACACAGCTCTGGATTCCCGCCCGCTATGTGCGCAGCATAGAGCTGACCTTAGGGGAAAGGCCCATCCTGCGCTTCGAGGGGGACATTTCGATGAGCGAAAATCCGACGGTCCGCTTCTTCGTCCGACCAGAGGCTGAGGCGGAACTGCATGCCAAGGTGATTGATTCAGATGAGCAAACCTTCGAGCAGAGCTGGCCGATCGAACTCGATCCGGCTTCCTAGCGATTCTCGGAAAACACGATGCGCAGGTTCAATAACCCACAGCGTCCTTTGTGCGTCCTAAAGGACGCTGCAGAGCTGAGGTAGGCGGATGCCGTCGATCGCGCTATTGAAGGAGAGTGGCAAGCTGGCGGCAACACATCGGATCGCGCATGGACGCTAAGAGCGGACGTGAAGACACGGCGCCCAGGCCCACAGCCGACGATCGTGCGCAGCAGCCCCTGGTGGTTGAGGGCCTCTCCTATGCCTACGGCAAACGTCAGGCGCTCAGCGAAGTTTCCTTTTCCCTTACTCCTGGGCGGGTCACCGCGCTTCTCGGGCCGAACGGGGCGGGGAAAACGACCCTCTTCTCCCTTATCACGGGTCTCTTCGACAGCCGCCGGGGCGAAATCGAAATCGCGGGGTACAAGCTGCGAAGCAACCGCTCGAAGGCTCTTTCGCAGCTCGGTATCGTGTTCCAGGCACAGACCCTCGACCTTGACCTCACTGTCGATCAGAACCTCCGCTATTTCGCCGCCCTCCGCGGACTTTCGCGCACTGCGGCGCGGGAAAGAACCGCGATATTACTCGACCGGATCGGCCTTGCCGGACACGCAAGGACGAAAGTCCGCAATTTGAGCGGCGGTGAACGCCGCCGCGTGGAAGTCGCCCGTGCGCTCATCGACCGGCCGGCTGTGCTCTTGCTCGACGAACCAAGCACCGGGCTTGATATTGCCACGCGACGCTGGCTGATCGAGCATCTCCACCATCTTGCCGAGAGAGAAGGCATTTGCGTTTTCCTCGCCACCCATCTGGTCGACGAGGTGGCGCCCGAGGACGACCTCATCGTCCTCGACGAGGGTGCCATTGTCGCCCGCGGCAAGGTCGATGACGTGGTGCGGAATGCCGGCGCGACGACGCTCGACGAAGCGTTTACAAGGCTGACGACCAAGCCAAAGGAGCAGTCGCCATGACCGTGAGCCACGCCTCCCGCGCCCTGCTGGCGATCCTTGCACGCGAGCTGCTCCGTTTCGTTCAGCAAAGAGGGCGGTTTTTCGCCGCCCTCGTCCGCCCGCTGATCTGGCTTCTGGTCTTTGCTGCCGGTTTCCGTGCGTCGCTCGGCCTTTCGATCATACCGCCCTACGAGACCTACATTGCCTACGACGTCTATGTCATTCCCGGGCTTATCGGCATGATCCAACTCTTCAGCGGCATGCAGAACTCCCTGTCCATGGTCTACGACCGCGAAATGGGATCAATGCGGGTTCTGCTCTCGACGCCGCTTCCGCGCGGCTTTCTGCTGATCGCGCGGATGTTTTCAGGCACCGTGGTGTCCATCATACAGGTCTACGCCTTCATCCTGCTTGCCGCGCTCTTCGGGACACCCCTGCCGTGGTCGGGCCTTCTGCCGCTGCTGCCGGTACTGGTCCTGACGGGAATGGCGCTGAGTGCGCTCGGCATGTTCCTTTCCTCGCGCGTGAAACAGCTTGAGAATTTCGCCGGGGTGATGAACTTTCTGATCTTCCCGATGTTCTTCCTGTCCACCGCGCTCTATCCGCTGTGGCGCATCCGCGAAGGCAGCGTAACGCTCTATCACCTGTGCCAGTACAACCCCTTCACCTATGTCGTCGAACTGATCCGCTTCACGATCTACGGGCAGCCCAACCTGCCAGCGCTCGGCATCGTCACGGCAACACTTGTCGTCTTCGGCGCCGCCGCCCTTATCGGCTATACCCCCGCGCGCGGCGGGCCAACGGCCGGACGCGCCGCCGCCTGAGCAACTCCAGGAAAAGTGGAAGACGCAAGGGCCTATGAATTGAGCATACGTGCGTGATGGCGCAGATGGTCGTCGATGAACGTGGCTATGAAGAAATAGGAATGGTCGTAGCCGGGCTGCATACGCACCTTGGCCGATTGGCGGTTTTCTTTCAGCGCTTCTATAAAGCGGTGCGTCTGTAACTGCTCCTCCAGGAAAGGGTCCGCAGTGCCCTGATCGACGAGGATCTGTCCGGGAAATCCGCGCTCGCGGACAAGGTGGCAGGCATCATGCTCTTTCCATGCAGCCTCGTCGGCTCCCAGGTATGCGGTGAAGGCCTTGCGCCCCCATGGTACGGCAGATGGGGCGACGATCGGAGAGAAGGCGGAAACCGACTTGAAAATGTCCGGATGACGCATGGCGACAGTCAACGCCCCATGTCCACCCATGGAGTGACCGAATATACCCGCCGTGCCCGGGCGGACGGGGAACCGCTCCTCGATGAGCTCGGGTAGCTCCCGGGTTATGTAGGAATACATCTTGAAGTGCGTCGACCACGGGGCTTGCACTGCGTCGACGTAGAAACCCGCACCCTGCCCCAGATCGTAATCGGGCGAATTCGGCACTTCCTCTCCGCGCGGACTGGTATCGGGCGCAACGACAATCAGACCCAATTCGGATGCCATGCGTTGGCCGCCAGCCTTCACGGTGAAGTTCTCCTCCGTGCAGGTCAGGCCGGACAGATAGTAAACGACGGGCACACGCCCGTCCTTGGCCGCCGGCGGCACGAAGACGCTCAATCGCATTTTCGTGCCTGTCGCCCTACTGTCATGGGAAAGCGTCAGTTGCCTTCCGCCAAAACATAAGGCGCTCGATATTTCCTCGAACTGGCTCATCGATTACTCCAGGTTCCGTTCGAAGCGCTCCGGCCACAAGAAATTTCGCAAAACCGCCCCTTCGACGCCCGCATACCCGCGGCGCCCGGACGTGTGGAACGATGTTCCGGGAACGGCACTCAACGTCAGTAGATCACAACGCTCCGGATGGACTTGCCCTCGTGCATAAGGTCAAAGGCGGTGTTGATTTCTTCGAGCGGCATCGTGTGGGTGATCAAATCATCGATATTGATCTTTCCATCCATGTACCAGTCGACAATCTTCGGCACGTCGGTGCGGCCGCGGGCACCGCCGAAGGCGGTCCCTCTCCACACGCGGCCGGTCACCAGTTGGAACGGGCGCGTGGAGATTTCCGCACCGGCGGGCGCCACGCCGATGACGACGGACTCGCCCCACCCGCGATGGCAGCACTCCAGTGCCTGGCGCATGGTGTTCACGTTGCCGATGCATTCGAAGGAGAAATCCGCACCACCGTCGGTGAGATCGACGATGGCCTCCACCACCTTGTCCCGGCCGACCTCATCGGGATTGACGAAGTCCGTCATGCCGAACTTGCGCGCCATCTCGACCTTGTCGGGATTGAGGTCGACGCCGATGATCTTGTCGGCACCGACCATGCGCGCGCCTTGAATGACGTTGAGGCCGATACCGCCGAGACCGAAGACGACGACGTTCGCCCCAGGCCAGACCTTTGCGGTATAGATCACAGCTCCGATGCCCGTCGTCACGCCGCAGCCGATATAGCAGATCTTGTCGAAAGGAGCGTCCTCGCGCACCTTTGCGACGGCGATCTCGGGGAGGACGGTGAAGTTGGAGAAGGTCGAGCAGCCCATGTAGTGAAAGACCTCACCGCTGTCGCAGGAAAAGCGGCTGGTACCGTCGGGCATCAGCCCCTGCCCTTGCGTCGAGCGGATAGAGGTGCACAGATTGGAGCGCTGCGACAGGCAGGTTTTGCACTGGCGGCATTCCGGCGTGTAAAGCGGGATGACGTGATCGCCGACCTTCACCGACGTGACACCGGCGCCGATCTCACGCACGATTCCTGCACCCTCGTGGCCGAGGATGGCCGGAAATTTGCCTTCAGAATCAAGCCCCGAAAGCGTGTAGGCATCGGTATGGCAGATGCCGGTTGCCATGATCTCAACCAGAACTTCGCCGGCCTTCGGCCCTCCAATCTCGACCGTCTCGATGGAAAGAGGCTTCTTCGCTGCCCAAGCAACCGCTGCGCGTGATTTCATATCGGACATTCCTTCAACTGATCGTGTGCCTTATCGGGCAGATAATTGATGCGTAAAATCATTTTACGGGATGGCCTGCATTTTGCTCCATAGTCCGAAAGTACCTCTTTTGAGCTTTCCCTGCAGCAAAGCTGAAATTTCCGTCTCTCCCATCCGACTCCCGAGAGGGCAGAACTTTTGGCCTATATCGAGCCGGATGAAGATTTGTAATTAGTCGAATGGGGAGGTGCCCGGCGCACTCGGAGCGGGCGACATAAAGCGATAAGGAACCGCAGGGAGGAAGCGTGTTCAAAGCCATGATTGCCGTTGCGTGCTGCGTGCTGGCCGGTACTGCTGCCGCGCAGGAGCAGGCAATAGACATCCCCATCGTCTTTCTGTCGCGCGCCGAGGAGCCAAAACTGCCACTGTCCTTCGTGGATCCGGTCGTTGAAGACCCGGGTGTGTGGGGTGCTCGCCTGGCGATCGAGGACAACAAGACGACGGGGAAATTCCTCGGTCATGAGTACGAGCTCATCGAAGCCATCGTGCCGGCGGATGGAGACGTCACCGCAACGTTCCAGGAGCAGGTACAGGCAGGGCGTCGCCTCTTCGTTTCGGACCTGCCACGGGAGGACCTCCTGAAGATTGCCAAGCACGCCGATGCGGCAGACACGCTGATCTTCAACGGCCGTGTCGGCGACGACGATCTACGCACCGACACCTGCCATCCTCAGGTTTTTCATACGGCACCCAGCCGTTCCATGCGCACGGACGCACTCGTCCAATTCCTGGTGTGGAAGCGGTGGTCGCGCCTATTCCTGCTTTCCGGCACCCAGGACGGCGACGTTGCTTACGCCGACGCAATTCGGCGGTCGGCGAAGAAATTCGGCGCCGAGATCGTTTCCGAAGATACCTATGCCTATTCGCCCGTGGCGCGGCGGACCGACAGCGGTCATATCCAGATTCAGCAGCAAATGCCGCTGGCAACCCAGGAGAGTGGCGAATACGATGTCCTGATCGTCGCCGACGAAAGCGGAATCTTCGGTGAATATCTCCCGTTCAATACCTTCTCCCCCCGTCCGGTAGCGGGAACGCACGGGCTCGTCGCGACATCCTGGCACCGCGTTCAGGAGCAGTGGGGGTCGACGCAGTTCCAGCGTCGCTTCACCGAGATTGCGGGACGCTGGATGGAGGAGCGCGACTATGGGGCCTGGCTGGGCATCCGGGCGATCGGCGAAGCGGTGACCCGGGTCAATTCGGCCGATGTCGACGCTTTGCGCTCCTACCTTCGCGGCGAGGATTTCGCGCTTGGCGGCTTCAAAGGGGTCGGGCTCTCGTTCCGACCGTGGAGCCAGCAGATGCGCCAGCCGGTACTTCTGGTCAACAAACGCATCCTTGTCTCGGCATCACCGCAACCCGGCTTTCTGCATGAGCGCACACCGCTCGACAGCCTCGGATACGATATGCCTGAAACCCGATGTGCACTGCAATAGGCTGGAAAGGGAAAGGAACGATGCCGCATTCGCCCTCCTCCATAAGCGCCCTGATGTTTGTCGCAGGCAGCCTGATAGCTGCCCCGGCGGGGGCGGCGACCATCTACGTATCCAACGAAAAGGGAAACTCCATTTCCATCATCGACGGCGACAGCCTCGAAGTGACGGACACGGTCGAGGTTGGCAACCGGCCCCGCGGAATAGCATTCGGCGGCGACGGACGCTTCTTGTACATCTGCGCCAGCGACGACGATCACATCGAGATCCTGGACACGGAAAGCCTGAAGATCGTGGGCACGCTGCCATCCGGCCCCGACCCGGAGCTGATGGTCGTTTCGCCCGACGGCAAGCACCTCTACGTCGCCAATGAAGACGACAACCTGGTCACGGTGATCGATCTCGAGGCCCGTGAGGCGAGTGCCGAGATTCCGGTCGGCGTGGAGCCGGAGGGCATGGGTGTCAGTCCCGACGGGAAAACCGTGGTCAACACCTCCGAGACTACCAACATGACGCATTTCATCGATGTCTCGACATTCGAGATCACCGACAACGTGCTGGTCGACCAGAGGCCGCGCTTTGCGGAATTCACCGCCGACGGCGAGGAAGTCTGGGTCACGTCCGAGATCGGCGGCACCGTCAGCGTCATCGATGCAGCCACACGCAAGATCAAGCACAAGATCACATTCGAGGTAGCGGGGCTACAGCCGGAGGCGCTTCAGCCGGTGGGTGTGCGCATCCTGAAAGACAGAAGCAAAGCTTTCGTCGCACTGGGTCCGGCCAACCGTGTCGCGGTCATCGACGGCAAAACCTACGAAGTGACCGACTACATACTCGTCGGTCAGCGGGTCTGGCAGCTCGCGCTGACCCCGGACGAAACGCGGCTTTATTCCACGAACGGGGTGAGCAATGACGTAACGGTGATCGATGTTGCGAACGACAAGGCCCTGAAGTCGATCCCCGTCGGCAGCTTTCCATGGGGCGTTGCCATCAAGCCCTAACGAAGAGCCGGCAATCGGCAAAACGAAGAAAGAACCAATGCGAACACCGACAGGCACGTTCCCGATCATGGTGCTGGCGCTGTTCCTTCCGCTCCCCGGGCCCGCCGCAGCGCAGGAGGATACCGATTGGCCGTGCATACAACGCCTGGTTCCGCGCATTTCGCCGGCGCAGGTCTGGGGCGGACCGCCGCCAGATCCCACGGAATGGCAGGGCGACACCGAAATCAACCAGTTGGCCTCACAGATTGCGGCAAGGCGCCTACCGGTGGAGGGCGCCGGGGAACTGATAGACGCGTTCGCCACGGCCCAGGATCGAAGCAGACGAGACGATAGGCTGACGGCGCTATTCGGCCGCACATTGGAAATCATCAATGCGGACCGCGCTTCGATCATCGCCGGGATCAAGCGCTTCACCGAGCGGCAGCGGAAAATGGCCGAAAGGATCAGAAAGAACCGCGGCTCCTTGAAGGAGACGGAGGCCGGCGAACGGGAAGACCTGTCCGAAACGCTGCAATGGGATATTCGCATTTTCAATGAGCGCGAACAGGCTTTGAACTATCTCTGCGAGCAACCCGTACTCCTGGAGCAGCGGGCTTTCGCGCTCGGCAGCGCCATCACCAACCGGCTTGGCGAGAGTGACTGATCATGCTCTCCCGGCGCCATTTCCTGAGATCTCTCGCACTGGCCGCCACCATGGCCGCCGGGCCCATCCTCTCCGCAGCAACCGCCGACGGCCAGCCGGAGGAGGGGCTTGTGCCAGGCTCGGCGGCCTCGGCTATTTACGGTTTCAACCAGCTTGCCGCGCTGCATGACGATACGACGCTGATCTTTGACTACCGCCTTGACGGCGATGCCGTCGAAACACCCTTCACCGACAGGATTGTCCTCAATTTCTCCAAGCGCGATGCGGAAAAAGAGGAAGGCGACGCGGTTTTCAACGTCGAAGGAACGATGTTCGCGCAAACACGCAAGCAGACGATCCCTTCCATATCCGCATCGCGGGTCAACCCAATCCTGCTGATCTTTCTGCAGCATGACGTCAGGCAGATGAACGGGAATACGGGTGGCAACGGCGGCTACTTCCGAAACGCCATCCGCCGGGCGCTTCGGGCGCCAGGCGAAGGAGGGACCGACGCGAAGACGGTCACGCTTGGCGGCCGGTCCGTTCCGGCCAAACTGATCACGTTGCGGCCGTTCATGAATGAGGCAAACCAGCAGCGCATGCCTTCCCTGGCCGGGAAGATCTACCGCATCGTCGTCTCCGAGAAGGTTCCTGGCGGCGTCTACGAGATCCAGACGGAAGTACCCGGCGAAAGCGGCCAGACGGTTCTGCTTCGGGAAACCTATCGCTTCAAGGATGCCCAGCAATGAGACGCGTGTTTCTCACTCTAATATCGGCAGTAGGCCTTCTCCTTCCCGTCGAAGGCCAAGCGAACGACTATCCGACCGACGCGGTCGCTGACTATGTGCTTGGTTGTATGGCGGCGAACGGTCAGACAGCGACGGCCTTGCGCCAGTGCTCCTGCAGCATCGATGTCATCGCCTCCTTGTTGAGCTTCGACGACTACACGACGGCCGAGACGATCCTGCGGATGCGCCAGGTTCAGGGCGGCGGCGAAAGAATGGCGATCTTCCGCGAGACTCCTTTTGCCAAGGATGCCATCGACAAACTTCGCCGCGCCCAGACCGAAGCTGAAGTGAGATGTTTTCTCTAAAAACCCGAAGTTGAATCCTGGAGGAAGATTGAATGAAAAAAGATTTCGTCACGCTTGTTGTTGCTGTGGGGTTGGGCAGCCTGGCTCTGACCGGGAATGCCTCGGCAGACGCGGAACGCGGAAAGCAGGTATTCCGCAAATGTCAGGCGTGCCATTCGCTCGAGCCCGGCGACAACAAGGTCGGACCGAGCCTTCATGGCATAATGGGGCAGCCCGCAGGACACGTTGAGGACTATACCTATTCCAGTGCCATGGAGCAGTCGGAACTTGTCTGGGATGACGAAACCATGGGTGAATGGCTCAGAGGTCCAAGAAAGCTCGTCAAGGGAACAAAGATGGCCTTTCCCGGGCTAAGAAAGGACGAGGAGATCGAGGATGTTATCGAATATATTCGGGCATCGTCGGAATGAACTGGGTAACCGTCCGGCAAAAAACATCGCAATTTTTGCTCGGAAAGCGCTTATACTCGGCTCAAGCCATTCGAGGGGGTCGAAGCAACGAAGAGCATGATCGGAGTGCGCTATGCCGTCGCTTGCAAGGGCGGCCTGTCGCAACAGACGTCGTTGTTTCGAATGGCATAATGGAATGCTGAAGTGAGGTCGGCCGACCGATGGAACAGGCTGAGGTAAAACACCCTCTATCAAGCCCACGGCCCATTATTGCCCGCGCTTGGTCCGGATCGCGGAACCCAACGCAGATCATAGACGACCTGACCTCGGGCATCGCCGGCTGCGACCCCACGCTGATCGCCACCTTCATCTCATCGAGCCTGCCCTACGAAGAGGTTGTCGGGCCGCTTTCGCAGGCCTTCCCGGAGGCAACGCTGGTGGGCTGCACGACGGCGGGAAGCCTGACCCAGGACTGCTACGAGGCGGGCGGCGCGATTGCGGTTGCTTTCGACCGAGCATCCTTCAGCTTCGAAACCTGCCTCCTGCCCGACCTGCGCAACTATTCGATGGAACGCGGCTGCGAGGCGATAGAAACGGCTTACTATCACCTTTTGCGCGAGTTGGAGCCGGACCGCGCCAATCTCTTCGCCATGCTTTTGGTCGACGGCCTGTCGCGGCGCGAAGAGGAGATCGCCGCGAGTGCGTATGCGGCTCTCGATGAAGTGCCGGTGTTCGGCGCTTCGGCGGGCGACAACCTGCATTTCGACACCACGCAGATCTTCCATAACGGGCATGTGCTCGAAGACACCGCCCTGGTCGTCATCGGTGCATCCAGCAGGCTTGTGGAGGTTTTCAAGTTCGAGCATTTCCGGCCGACCGACCAGAAGCTGGTCATCACCAGCGCCGATCCCGAAAAGCGCGTCGTCTGGACGATCAACGCCGAACCGGCGGCGGAGGAATATGCCCGTTTCATCGGCGTTGCTCCGGAGGCGCTGACGCCGGAGGTCTTTGCAGCCAACCCGCTGCTCGTACGGATCCGCGGGGAATATCATGTGCGCGCCATTCAGAAGGTCGACGCCGAGGGCGCGCTGCATTTCTTCTGCGCCATCGACGAGGGCATCGTCCTTACCCGTGCGCATCCCGAGGACATGCGCGACAATCTGGTGCAGAACATGGAGCAGATCACCGAGCGGATCGGCGGGCTGGAAATCGCGCTGTGCTTCGACTGCATCCTGCGCCGGCTCGAAGCCGAAAGGCTGGGCATCAAGAAGGATCTGCTGCCGATCTTCAACCGCTACAACATGATCGGCTTCAACACCTACGGTGAACAATACCGCTCGCTGCATCTGAGCCAGACGCTGACCGGGCTTGCCATCGGGAGCGCGCCATGAGCGCGCCGGCGCCTGCAATGCCCTCCCGCCGGGATCTGAAATCCGAGATGGAGCGCCTGAGGCGCGAGAACGACAAGCTGAGAACGATCCGCGACGCTCTTATTCGACAGGTGGACCGCAGCCACGACCTGACGGGCAATTCCTACAAGCTCTTTCAATCGGTCACTCAGATCGAAAGCAGCGTCGAGAAACGCATCCAGCGCCTTGCCCGTGCCATGAGCGAGGCCAAGATCGCCCGCCGTCAGCTGCAGCACGCGATCGATTCCATTGGCGAGGGCTTCATCCTCTACGACAAGGACGACCGGATCGTCCTGTGCAATCGTAAGTACCGCAAGATATTTCCGGAACTCGAAGATCTCCTGAAGCCGGGAACGCACTTCAACGACGTCATTCAACGGGCCGCAGAAATCGGTGTCATTGCCGAAGCCGTCACCGATCCGCAGTCCTGGATCGCGGCGCGCATCGCCTATCACCGCACACGCCGCTGTCAGTTCCAGCAACTGCTCAGCGACGGCCGCTGGATCCAGATCAGCGAACGGGCAACGGATGAAGGCGGCAAGGTCACGGTCGTCAGCGACATCACGCAGTTCAGGCGGCTGGAGGATACCCGCCGTCTCAGTAATCTGGCACAACAGTCGGACATCTTGGCAACCACGGTTGCCAGCATCGCTCAGGGCGTCATTGTCTTCGATGCCGACCTCAACCTGGTCGCGTGGAACTCCCAGGCATCCATGCTCCTGAACGTCCCCTACATGGACATGCACGCCGGCACCAATGTGCGCAAGCTCCTGCGGCTTGTCTGGCGCCATGGAGCTACCGTGGAACGCGCGAGGCGGGAGGCGGTTCGAGAATGGATCCGCGATATCAAAAAACGCCATCCCCTGCGCGTCGAGGTCTCACATTCGGGCGGTCGAGTCATCGCGGCCAACTTTCGCAGCATGCCGGACGACGGCTTCGTCGTGACGATGACGGACGTTTCGCCTCAGATCAACGCTGCAAAGCTCCTGGAGCGAAGCAACGAGGAGCTTGAGAAGCGCGTTCAGGAACGGACCAGGGAACTGACCCGCCTCAACGAGATATTGCAGGACGAGGTTCTCAGACACGAAAAGACGATGGCGGACCTGGAGCGCACCCGGAAAGCCGCTGAGGCGGCCAACCTAAGCAAGACACGCTTTCTGGCCGCCGCCAGTCATGATCTCCTGCAGCCGCTCAACGCCGCACGGCTTTACCTTTCCGCCTTGGAGACATCCCATTTCGTCGGTCAGGAAGGGCACGACCTGCTCGATAAACTCGGCAGTGCCTTCCAGTCCACCGAGGCTCTCCTCGGCACCATCCTCGACATTTCGAAGATGGACGCGGGAGGCTACCAGCCCAAGCTCGCCGCCATAGACGTGGGCGCGTTGCTGGAAACCCTCAAGGCGGAGTTCGATGCACTTGCCCACCAGAAGGGGCTGCGGCTGCGGTTGGTCCCCTCCTCGGCAGTCGTTTGGTCGGACGCGCAGCTTTTGCGGCGCATCATCCAGAATTTTCTGTCAAACGCGATCAAATACACCGAGACGGGCTCGATCCTGCTTGGCGCCAGGCGCAAGGGCCGGGCGCTTTCCATCGAAATCCACGATACCGGTTCCGGTATTCCGCATAAGGATCGTGAAGTAATTTTCGAGGAGTTCAGACGTGCAGTGCCCCCCTCTTCCCAGATGAGCGGACTCGGCCTCGGCCTGGCGATCGTCAGGCGGGCAGCCGACCTGCTCGGACATGAAGTCAAGCTGCATTCGAAAGTCGGGCTTGGTTCCTGTTTCTCGGTCGTCGTGCCACTCAAGACTACGGGTCCCCAACCGCAGGCGCGACAGGAACAGGACGGCGCGGGCATCGACGGCAGGCCGAGAACGGAGGGCCATCTCTTCGTGCTGGAAAACGACGAGAGCGTCGCCCACGCCATGACGACGCTTTTCAGCCACTGGCAGATGGAAAGTGTCACCGCCCCCTCGTATCTGGGGCTGCTCGACCTCGTGCAGCGCAAGGCGCTGACGCCTCTCGCCGTCGTCGCCGACCTTCATCTGGATGGCGATATCGACGGCATCGACGCGATCATTCTTCTGCGCGAGCATTTCGGGCACGATCTGCCCGGCATCCTCGTGACAGCCGACCACTCGCGCGCCATCAAGGAACGCGCGCGCGCCAAACACATCGAATATTTTTCCAAGCCGGTGAAACCAGCGCAGCTACGCGCCTACCTGTTTCATCTTTCCACCGAGGCCGGCGCCGACCGGGTGCCTGCGGCAGGCCCCATGCCCGGCGCCTGATCGAAGACGCCGCCCTGCGCCAGAAGAACGGCCTGCATGCGCGACGGCACCTCGAACTTGCGCAGAATGGCCGAGACGTGCCCTTTCACCGTGGATTCGCTGATCGAGAGCTCATAGGCGATCTGCTTGTTGAGCAACCCTTCGCCAAGCATGCGCAAGACCGTTCTCTGTTGCGGCGTGAGGCGATGAAGTGCGCGGGCAACGTGGTCGGCATCTTCGGCACCGCTGCGCGCACAAGATATGGTTGCCGCCGGGAATGCCTTCTCACCTCGAAGAACCCTGCGCACAGTATCCACGATCTGCTCGGCGTCCGCTTTCTTATTGAGGAAACCGAATGCGCCGTAGCTTTCCACCAGTTCGGCGAGACGCGCATCATCCAGACCGGAAAGCACCAGTATCGGCAGCCGGGGCGCTTCCCCACGCAGTTGCGCAAGCCCTTGGAAGCCGTCCACGTCGGGTAATTTTAGATCAAGAAGAACCAGGTCGATGTCCAGGTTCTCCTTAATCTTTTCCAGGGCTTCCGTCGCTGAATGCGCCTGCAGGACTTCACAAGATTGAAGCCCGTTTTTCAACGTGACTTCAAGCGCCGAGCAGACCAATGGATGGTCGTCGACTATCAGGATGAACATCCGTCACCCTCCTCCTCCCAATTGCGGTGTCGTTGACGTAACACCTCCGTGAAATGCAGGATAAATGGCGCAGCCGACCCGGGCAACATGTGTCTCGGCGTCGGCATACAAATTGATGAACAGTTTTGTTACCTGTGCCGTGAATGGCTCGATGATGCCGATCTGTCAGGCAGTCGTCTCCAACTCCCTTGGCAGCGCGACGAATGCCGTCGTCATGGCGCCTGCTCCTCTTCGTTTCGGACCGCGATGGCGAAGACGCGGCTGGCGCGGATATCCTCGGCGGAGATCGTCGACAGGGTTTCGGCATCGAGCGGGCCACGCGCATTTTCGAACAGCCGATTGGCCTGGCGCAGCCGGGCGCGGTCGAGCGCATTGCGAATGGAGCGGGCATTGGCGAAGTGCGGCTGCGTCCGGCGGGCGCTTACATAGTCGGCCATTGCGGCTTCTGCTTCGGCGCCCAGACGATAGTTCTGCTCCTCCAGCATCTTCCCGGCGATCTGCAGAAGCTCCTGATCCGTATAGTCGGGAAAGTCGATGTGGTGGGCGATGCGCGAGCGGAAGCCGGGATTGCTTGCGAAGAAGCGATCCATGCGATCGGCATAGCCGGCGAGGATGACGACCAGGTCGTCGCGCTGGTTCTCCATCACTTGCAGCAGGATTTCGATCGCTTCCTGGCCGTAGTCGCGCTCGTTCTCCTGGCGGTAGAGATAGTAGGCCTCGTCGATGAAGAGGACGCCGCCCATTGCCTTCTTGAGGATCTCCTTCGTCTTCGGGGCGGTGTGGCCGATATACTGCCCCACCAGATCGTCGCGCGTCACCGAGACGAGATGGCCTTTGCGGATATAGCCGAGATGGTGCAGGAGATCGGCCATCCTGAGGGCCACGGTCGTTTTGCCAGTGCCGGGATTGCCGGTGAAGCTCATGTGCAGGGTCGGCGTTTCATGGGCGAGGCCCATACGCTTGCGGGCACGCTCCACCAGAAGAAGAGCCGCCGTCTCGCGAATGCGCTTCTTGACCGGCGCCAGGCCGATCAGTTCGCGGTCGAGTTCGGCGAGTACATCCTTGACGCCCGACTCTTCGAATTCCGCATGAAGATCGACATGCACCGGGATGTCGTCTTGGCCGTCCAGATCTTGCTGCAGGGCTGGCACAACCTTCCCCTTTCATCTGGTGTCGCGTTCTGCCTTGGGCGGGCCGGCGCTGGGAGCGGCGCCGGCCCGGGGCGGTCAGGCGTAGCGGTTGCCTGCCGGCCTGTCCGCCGCATAGGGCTTCGTCGTGTAGCGGATCGAGCGGCCGCTCGCTTCCTGGCGCTCCAGCCGGTAGCCCGGCTCCTCGGCAGGCCGATTGACCAGGAACGACAGCTTCACCGACTCCCAACCGTGGCTCGCGTCGAAGGCGACGACACGGATATAGCGGTCGCCATAGACCTTGCGGCACTCGTTCAGTTCCATCATCAGTGCCGCCGCATCCGGGTTGTCGAACATCGGGTGGCCCCACATGTCCCAGTAGGTGTTGCGCGGATGCGGGTCGTCCGTGAATTCCAGGCTGACCGCCCATCCATTGTCGATGCAGTACTGGACCTGCGCCCTGATTTGCTCGTCCGTCAGGTCGGGCAAGAAGGAAAAGGCTCCTTGGGTGATACGCATGGGAAATCTCCTCACTCGGCGGCCGTCGCGGTCGGAACGAAGTCCGGCGCGTCGGTCGATGCATAGTTGAACGTGACGTCCTTCCAGGTCTCGAGCGCCTGCTGCAGCGGCTGACAGTGCTTCGCCGCCGCCTGAAGGATGTCCGGCCCTTCGTGGACAATGTCCCGGCCCTCGTTGCGGGCAAGCACCATGGCTTCGAGTGCGACACGATTGGCCGTGGCGCCAGCGGCGATGCCCATCGGATGGCCGATCGTTCCGCCGCCGAACTGCAGCACGACATCCTCGCCGAGAAGGTCGAGAAGCTGGTGCATCTGCCCGGCGTGGATGCCGCCGGAGGCAACCGGCATCAGCCTGTTGAGGGACGCCCAGTCCTGATCGAAGAAGATACCGTTTTCGAGCCGCATCGGATTGAACTCCTCGCGGCAGACATCGTAGTAGCCCTTCGTCGTCGCAGGGTCGCCCTCAAGCTTGCCGACGACCGTTCCGGCATGGATGTGATCGACACCGGCAAGGCGCATCCATTTGGCGATGACGCGGAACGAGACGCCGTGGTTCTTCTGCCGCGTGTAGGTCGAGTGGCCGGCGCGGTGCAGATGCAGGATCATGTCGTTCCTGCGCGCCCATTTCGCCATCGACTGGATCGCCGTATAGCCGATGACCAGATCGATCATCACAATGACGGAGCCCAACTCCTTGGCGAACTCGGCGCGCTCGTACATGTCCTCCATGGTGGCCGCGGTGACGTTGAGATAGGTGCCCTTCACCTCGCCGGTCTCGACCTGCGCCTTGTTGACGGCCTCCATGCAGTAGAGGAAGCGGTCCCGCCAGTGCATGAAGGGCTGGGAATTGATGTTCTCGTCGTCCTTGGTGAAGTCGAGGCCGCCTTTCAACGCCTCATAGACGACGCGCCCATAGTTACGCCCGGAGAGCCCGAGCTTGGGCTTCACCGTAGCGCCGAGCAACGGCCGGCCGAACTTGTCGAGCCGCTCGCGCTCCACCACGATGCCCGTCGCCGGCCCCTGGAACGTCTTCACGTAGGCGACCGGGAAACGCATGTCCTCGAGCCGCAGCCCCTTGAGCGGCTTGAAGCCGAAGACGTTGCCGATGATCGACGCCGTCAGGTTGGCGATCGAACCCGGCTCGAACAGGTCGAGATCGTAGGCGATATAGGCGAAATACTGGCCTTCCGCGTTGGGAACCGGATCGACGCGATAGGCCTTGGCTCGGTATTTCTCGCAGGCCGTCAACCGGTCGGTCCACACCACCGTCCAGGTGGCCGTCGAGCTCTCCCCGGCAACCGCCGCCGCCGCCTCGACCGGATCGACGCCGTCCTGAGGGGTTATGCGGAAGAGCGCGATGATGTCGGTGTCCTTGGGCTCGTAATCGGGCTCCCAGTAGCCCATCTTGCGGTATTCCATCACGCCGGCCTTGTAGCGGTCCTTACCGGTGACGGTTTCCGACTTCCCCGTCACTGTTTCCGAATTCATTGTCATGACGAACTCCTTTCGTCCTATTGTTGGAGCCGCTTTCACGCGGCCCTGGCTGTCCGAGGCTGAGGATCGAGCGCGCCGGACGCGTACCGCCTGGCCATGTCGTCAAGAGCGACGGCCTTGATCTTCGCGGCGTGACCCGCCGTCCCGAAGCGCTCGAAACGGTCGCGGCAAAGGGCTGTGAGCGCTTCCATGGCCGGTTTGAGGAATTTGCGCGGATCGAATTCCTCGGGGTTCTCCGCGGCGATGCGCCGGAACTGTCCGGTCATCGCCATGCGGCAGTCCGTGTCGATATTGACCTTGCGCACGCCATGGCGGATGCCACGTTCGATCTCCTCGACGGGTACACCCCAGGTCTGCGGCATCGCTCCGCCGAACGCGTTGATGACGTCCTGCAGGTTCTGCGGGACCGATGACGATCCGTGCATGACGAGATGCGTGTTCGGCAGCTTGGCGTGGATTTCCTCGATCACGCGCATCGCCAGGATGTCGCCGTCCGGCTGGCGCGTGAACTTATAGGCGCCGTGCGACGTGCCACAGGCGATCGCCAGAGCATCGACCCCGGTCCTCGTGACGAAATCGACTGCCTGATCGGGGTCGGTGAGCAGCTGATCCTGGGAAAGCTTGCCGGTTGCGCCATGGCCGTCCTCGGCTTCCGCTTCGCCGCTTTCGAGCGAACCGAGAACGCCGAGCTCGCCTTCCACCGAAACGCCGGCCCAATGGGCGATCCGCGTTACACGCTCGGTGATGTCGACATTGTATTCGTAGCTTGCGGGCGTCTTGGCGTCGGCTTCCAGAGAGCCGTCCATCATCACCGAAGTGAAGCCGTGGCGGATCGCCGTCACGCAGGTGGCTTCGTTGTTGCCATGGTCCAGGTGCAGGCAGACGGGAAGGCCTGGATACATCTCGGCCAGAGCATCGATCATCTTTGCCAGCATGATGTCGTTGGCATAAGAACGCGCGCCCCGCGAAGCCTGCAGGATGACGGGAGCCTCGCACGCCTTCGCCGCCTCCATGATCGCAAGGCCCTGTTCCATGTTGTTGATGTTGAAGGCCGGCACGCCGTAGCCGTGTTCGGCGGCGTGGTCGAGCAACTGTCGCAAGGTGATGCGGGCCATATCAGACCTCCTTTTCTGGCTGACGGGAAACGGGAACGCCGAGGCCGGGCATGAGGGACGGCAGCACGGAGACCAAAGCAGATGCATCCTCGAGAGTGCCTCCGGTCGCGTCGACATAGATGTCGCCGAGCACGGACAGGCGCATGGCGAAGGTCCGGTCGCCGCTCGTTTCACCCTTGTGGAACGCCAGGTTTTCAAGCAGCACCAGATCGCCGAAGGGTGCCAGGCCGACGCCGATCTCGGCGATCGCTCCAACACAATCGGGGACGAAGTGAACGGCCTTGCCCGTTGCCCGTGCAAGCGGCGAGACGAAACGTTCGAGACTCAGCGTCGGATTGAATTCGCCGCCCGGCGCGCCGATGGCGGACATCACCACGACACGGGCATTGCAGTCCGCCAGACCGCTGAGCAGTCCGGACAGTCCATCCTCGGTCGAGCGATCGAGGGCAGCGCGAACAAGGACCGTTCGGCCTGCGATCTCGGCGGGAGCGGGCAGAGCATGCTTCATCTCGCCCCCTTTCCAAGCAGCGCAAGCGCGGCGTCGGCGACGGCATCCGGCGTGATGCCGAAATGTCGGTAGAGATCGGCGGCGGGTGCGCTGGCCCCGAAGCCGTTCATGCCGACGAAGCGGCCGTTCTCGCCGATCCAGCGATCCCAGCCCATGCGCGCCGCCGCCTCGACGGCGATGCGTGGGCCCGACCCCAGAACAGCGTTCCTGTAAGCGCCGTCTTGTTCCTCAAAAAGCTCCCAGCACGGCATGGAGACGATTGCCGCACGAACATCGTGGCGTTCGAGGAGCATGTCGGCGGCGTCCCTGGCGATCTCCACCTCCGAACCGGTGGCGATCAACGTGACGTCGCGCGGTCCGCTCGTCTCGCGCAGCACATATGCACCGCGCGCCGAGCGGTTCTCCGCGCCGTGCGCCTCGCGCACCATCGGCAATGCCTGGCGCGAAAGCGCAAGCACGCTCGGCCGCCCGCCCGCCTTCAACGCGAGCTCCCAGCATTCCGCCGTCTCGATGATATCGGCCGGGCGGAAGACGTTGATGTTGGGTGTCGCCCGCAGCATGGCGAGATGCTCGACCGGCTGATGCGTCGGCCCGTCCTCGCCAAGGCCGATGGAATCGTGCGTCATCACATAGATGACACGCTGTCCCATGAGCGCGGAAAGCCGCATGGCGCCGCGCGCGTAGTCGGAGAAGACCAGGAACGTGCCGCCGTAGGGAACGGCCCCGCCATGCAGCGCGATGCCGTTCATCGCCGCCGCCATCGCGTGCTCGCGTATGCCGTAATGGATGTAGCGGCCGCCATAGTCACCCGCCGACACCGGTCTCAACGTCTTGGTGATCGTCAGGTTGGAGTGGGTAAGATCGGCGGAGCCGCCGACGGTCATGTCCGTCGCCGCGTTGACGACTTCGAGCACCATCTCGGATGCCTTGCGGGTGGCGACTTTCGTCGCCTGCTCGACATGCGTTTTCCGGAAATCCGCCAGTGCCTCGAAGACCGTTTCCGGCAGCGCGCCGGCCATCGCCTTTTCAAAGGCGGCGCGGCAGGAAGAAGCCTCAAGCCGCGCCTGCCACGCGCGCCGAGCGCGCGCACCCCGCGCCGCCACATCCTCCCAGGAGGTCCTCACCGTCTCGGGGACGGAGAAAGGCGGAAAGACCCAGCCGATATTGGTACGCGTCGCGGCGATCTCGTCCTCGCCGAGCGGAGCGCCGTGCGTTTTTGCCGAGCCTTCGAGATTGGGCGCACCCTTGCCGATCCTGGTCCTGCAGGCGATGAGGGACGGCCTGCTCGACTGCTGAGCCCGCAGGATGGCGGCGGCGACCATTTCGAGATCGTGGCCGTCGATACTGCATGTCTCCCAGCCTGCCGCCTCGAAACGTTCGATCTGGTCCATCGAGGTCGACAGCGAGGTCGGCCCGTCGATCGAGATCGCGTTGTCGTCCCACAGCACGATCAGGCGCGACAGCTTCAGATGGCCGGCAAGGTCTATCGCCTCATGGCTGATGCCTTCCTGCAGGCAGCCGTCGCCGGCGATGACATAGGTGAAATGATCGACCAGTCCGGCGCCGAAGCGGGCGGCCATCAAGCGTTCGGCCAGCGCCATGCCCACCGCCGTCGCTATGCCCTGCCCCAAGGGGCCGGTCGTCGTTTCGATGCCGGACGCATGGCCGTACTCGGGGTGCCCCGCCGTCCGGCTGCCCAACTGCCGGAACCGCTTCAGCTCGTCCATGGGCATGTCGGAATAGCCGAGAAGATGGTGCAGCGCGTATTGCAACATCGAGCCGTGGCCGGCCGACAGCACGAAACGGTCGCGGTCCGGCCAGTTCGGCATCGACGGATCAAGCTTGATGAAGCGGTTGAACAGAACGGTCGCCGCGTCGGCCATGCCCATCGGCATGCCCGGGTGGCCCGACTTGGCCTTCTGGACGGCGTCCATGGCAAGCGCACGGATGGCATTGGCCATTTGCCGTTCGGACGCGACATCCTCACGCGTCACGGCCCTTACCGGTTCTTGAATATTCATGGCAGCCTCCTCATGACATGCGGCGCTTGCGCTCGATCAGCTGAAGGATCAGCGGCGTGAGAATGAGTTGCATGGCGAGATCGAGCTTGTTGCCCGGCACGACAATGGAATTCGCCCGCGACATGAAGGAGTCGTGGATCATCGATAAGAGATAGGGGAAATCGATGCCGCGCGGGTTGGCGAAGCGGATGACGAGCATCGACTCATCCGGCGTCGGTATCCACCGGGCGATGAACGGGTTCGACGTGTCGACGATCGGCACGCGCTGGAAATTGATGTTGGTCTGCGAGAATTGCGGGACGATGTAGCGAACGTAATCCGGCATCCTGCGCAGGATGACATCCATAATGGCTTCGGTCGTATAGCCCCGCGTGGAACGGTCACGATGGATCTTCTGGATCCATTCGAGGTTGATGACGGGGACCACACCGATTTTCAGGTCCGCGTGTTGCGCAAGGTTCACCTCTTCGGTGACGGCGCACCCGTGCAGCCCCTCGTAAAAGAGGAGGTCGCTTTCGGGAAAATGCTCCCATTCGGTGAAGGTGCCGGGAGGGGTGCCGTATTGTTCAGCTTCCTCCTCGTCATGTACATAGTGCCGCGTCCGCCCAGTGCCCTTGCGGCCATATTCCTCGAAGACGGATTCCAGGATTTCGAGCTCGTTTGCCTCGGCGTGAAAATGCGTGAAGTTCGGATTTCCCTTGTCCTTCTCCTCGGCGACCTTGATCTTCATCGTGGCGCGGTCGTAGCGGTGAAAGGCATCGCCCTCGATGAAGGCCGCCTGGACCTTTTCCCGGCGGAAGATCTGCTCGAAGATGCGTTTGACGGACGTCGTGCCCGCACCTGAAGAGCCGGTGATGGAAATGATCGGGTGTCTGGCGGACATGAAATGTCTCCATCCTAAACGCGAAACAGGCTGCGATGACCGAAGAGGGGCGCACGCTCGCCGATCATGCTCGGCTCGGTGTGATAGCGACCGATTTGCTCCACCTCCTTTGCCGCGCCGAAGACCAGCGGCACGCGTTGATGCAGGTCGGTGGGGGTGAGATCGAGGATGCGGCCGACGGTATCGGTTGCAGCGCCCCCTGCCTGCTCGACCAGCATGGCGATGGGGTTGGCCTCGTAGACCAGGCGCAACCGGCCGCGGGCATAGCCCTTGCGCGCATCGCCAGGGTAGAGGAACACGCCGCCGCGGATCAGGATGCGATAGCTTTCGGCCACCAGAGACGCGATCCAGCGCATGTTGAATTCCTTGCCGCGCGGCCCTTCCGATCCTTTCAGGCAATCGTCGATGTAGAGGCGAACCGCTTCGTCCCAATGCCGGTAGTTCGAGGCATTGATGGCGAACTCCTGTGTCTTTCGGGGGATGCTCCGGCTTTCGTGGGCCTGAACGAAGGTTCCGAGCCGTGTCGAGTACACGAAGATGTGGGTGCCGCTGCCACGAGTGAAGACGAAGGCGAGTTGCGGTCCGTAAATGAAGAAGCCCGCCGCGATCTGCGTGCTGCCCGGTTGAAGGAACGTGGCCTCTGGTGTTCGGGCGGCGTCGCCAATCACGGGAAGAATCGAGAAAATGGTGCCGATCGAAACATTGGTGTCGATGTTGGACGAGCCGTCCAGCGGATCGATGGCCAGGGCGAGCGCGGCTTCACCGTCAAGGAGGATTGGGCTATGACTCTCTTCCGATCCGTAAAGGGCCACCGGCGCATGGCGCGCGGCCTCCAGGAAGACCTCGTTCGCATGAACGTCGAGATTGCGCTGATAGTCGCCGTCGGCGTTACTGCGGCCGTTCAATCCCGCGAAGGAAACACCAAGGGTTCCGTGATTGATCGTGGAGTGGATCTTTCTCGCCGCAAGCGCCAGTTGCCGGACGGTTTCGCAAACCGCTGCATGCAGACGGTCTCCTTCACTTTTATGGGAAACCAGAAATGCGTCGAGCGTCGGAGCAGTCATCGTTTCCTCCCGCCGGCAAGCCGGCCTTCCCTCCTGGAAGCCCAGGCGGCGGGGGTATAGTGACCGCTTGGGTACATTAGTAAATTTTATTGTCTTTACATGATCAGTAAGAAATTTTAATGTCCCGGTCATGCTCAACGTCACTTTAAGACAGCTCCGCGCGCTTCAGGCGATCTACTCGTCGGGGAAAATATCCAGTGCTGCCAAGGAATTAGGCCTGACTGCGCCGGCTGTGACACTGCAGCTCAAGCAGGTGGAGGAAGAGGCCGGAACCATGCTCTTCGACCGGACGGCCGACGGCATGCGTCCGACTGACGCAGGCCTGGCCTTCATCGAAGCTGCCCAGGCGATCGGCGAACGGCTGTGCCTTCTCCAGGACGAGGTCGACGCGATAAAGGGCATCCGAAAGGGCACGCTCAGGCTTGGCGTCGTATCGACGGCGAAGTACTTCGCGCCGCAGTTGATGGCCGGCTTCATGAGGGAGTTTCCCGATATCGACATGACGTTGGCGACGGGCAACCGGCAGGAGACCATTGCCAACCTGAAGAACCATGCGGTCGATATCGCGCTTATGGGCCGCCCGCCGAAGGATGTGCCGGTCCGCGCCATGGTCTTCGGCGACCACCCTCTCGTCATCGTCGCCCGGCCGGACCATCCGCTGGCGCGTGTCCGCGACATCTCCAAGAAACGCATCGCACAGGAGCATTTCCTCATCCGCGAACGCGGGTCGGGGACGCGCGTTTCGTTGGAGATCTTCTTAGGCGAGATACCGGGCCGTCTCGACAATCTCGGCACCGAGATGGGCTCGAACGAAACCATCAAGCAGGCCGTGATGGCGGGTCTCGGCATCGCTTTCATTTCCGCGCACACGGTCGCTTCCGAGCTGGAGACCGGGCGGCTTGTCATCCTGGACGTCGTCGGCATGCCGATCAGGCGGCAATGGTTCTCGATCAGCCGCTCGGACCGGACCAAGTCTCCCGCCATGACCGCCTTCGAGGATTTTCTTCTCGATAAGGGTACGATGTACCTGCCCCTCTTGAGCACGCTTTATCCCGATGCCGCCTATAGGGAAGACGGCACAGCCCGCTAGGCCTTGCGGCCCGTGTCGTACGCGCCCTGAAGGGGAAGCAGCACCGCCGCTTCCCGGGTCAGACGTCATGCTGCCTGAACAGGGTCTCCACTGTTCGCCCAGCCGGGATGCCGCGGCAGCCCGTCCTCGGGGATCGTCAGCATGGGATGCTTGGAGTTGACGAAGACCCAGCGGTCCGGCTGCGCTCCAACCTCCGCATCGCGATCCAGCGTCGGGATGTGGATCAGGAGATGGTCCGGGAAGGCGTCCACATAAAGGAACATGTGACAGCCGCAATCCTTGCAGAAACGACGATGGCAGGTCGGTTTCGTATCGAAATTGCGGATCTTGTCCTCGCCTGCCGTTATCTTGAACGCGCTGCGTTCTACCACCGCGATCAAGGCGAGCGCACCTCCGCAAGTATCGGTGCAGTCGGTGCAAAGACAGTAGTGAACTTCGGCGGGCGTGGCACTGTATTCATAACGCACCGGATTGACATCGCACCGGCAACCACCTTTCGCGAGAATAGCCATGTTTCCTCCCTACACTCGACAGTGAGAACGATTTCTAGACCCAAAGGGCGGCCTCTCCTCGTATCGGCAATTCCTTTTCCGCCCGGCAGCAAATTGAAACCCGAGCAAGTTGAGCTGCGCCAATACACGACCCTCTTCACGGCGATGCCGTGAATTCAAACCTTTGATTCTCTTATTAGTTCTGACCGATGCTATTCTCCATGATATTCTTCAGCAATAGTACTTAGGTGCCTCGTTAGGCACGCAGGCGTCCCTCCGGTCTCTGGGGCGCGTTTCATCGTTGCCACGCCCGGTTTTCACCGTCTGGCCATTTGGTTCGACACGCTCACCATGAGGTGAGTGGGAAGCGGGGCGCGTCTTCGGCACCG
>NZ_WQNH01000070.1 GCF_009812055.1 Chelativorans xinjiangensis
TCCCGCGGGAGGGACGGGGAGCATGATAAGAGCGGCGCGGGCAGGGGGGATAAAATGCGCGGTTGGGCGGGGCGAAAAAATTATAAGCGATTGTTTTGGAACGAATGTTTTTTTGAAGGTGCGGAAGTTTGTCCCCGCGCAGGCGAGGCATTGCCGGCTGAGGTGAAGGGTGCCCGCCGCCTTTCCAACGCGCGTCATCCCGGAAGTCGGAGCGAAGCGGAGACTGTCCGGGACCCATTCTCGCCTCGCTGAAGCTCCGGCGAAGCGGGCCGGAATGTGGAAGACTCACGGAGTGGGTCCCGGACAAGCCTTCGGCTTTCCGGGATGACGCGCGTGGGTGGGGTGGGGATGACGCGCTGAGGGGGGAGCGTTGGTATTACCCCGTCCCGCTGCCAGCTCCCTCCACCAACCTGTCCAGAAAGGAAAGGCTGGCGCCCAGAGTGGGCGTGTAGGCGGCCAGCGGCCCGCCTTGTTCCAGCATCGTTTCGAGCGGCGGCATGATCACCGTCGCACCCGCCTCGCTGGCGATCAGGCTGCCTGCCATGATGTCCCAGGAGTTGAGATGCGCCTCGAAATAGAGGTCCGCCACGCCGTTCGCCACGCGGACGAGCCCGATGGCCGCCGAGCCCAGCCGGCGGTAGTCGACGCCGAGATCGTGCAGCTTTCTGGCGACGGCTTGGTAGTCCTCGAAGCTGGTGCGGCGCGAGCAGCCCAGAATGGCGAGCGCCTCGTTGGGGTCTTTGCGCATGGAGACGGCGATCTTCCGGTCTTCGCAGAAGGCGCCCTTTCCGCGCGCGGCGGAGTAGACGCGGCCGGTGGTGGCATCATAGATGCAGCCGAGTTCGATGTGCCCTGCGCGGACGAAGGCGATCGAGACGCCCCAGTGGCGCAGGCCGCGAATGTAGTTGGTGGTGCCGTCGATGGGGTCGACCACCCAGAATCCCTCACCGGCCGGCTGCCCGCCGGTTTCCTCGCCGACAAAGCCGTCCTCGGGAAATGCCTCGGCGAGCGCGCCGCGGATCAGGTCCTCGGCATGGCGGTCAGCGGCGGTCACGAAATCCTGTAGGCCCTTCCGTGTGACGGCGGACCGCGCCTCCTCATGGAAAGCCTCGATCTCGCGGCCGACGCTCGCGGCGAGCTTGCGGGCGAGCGCCAGGCGCTCGGAAATCCCGTTGTCGATTGCGGAAGTCACCTGGTCCCCTTTCACGCAGTGCTGCGCCGCACCAGCGAGACCGGCGTCACTTCGACCCGTTCCGCGGTCTCCGGGTTGTCCATGCGGCTCAAAAGCAGGTCGATCGCCTGCTCGGCCTGCAGGTCGCATGGCTGCCTGAGCGTCGTCAGGTCGTAGCCCGCCCAGGAGGCTTGCGGTACGTCGTCGTGACCGACGATGCGCACGTCATCCGGGATGGCGATGCCGCGCCGGCGCAGGCCGTCGACCAGGCCGCAGGCCATGTAGTCGTTGATGCAGAAGACGCCGTCCACCCCATCGAGCATGGCCGCCGCGGCGAAGCCGTTGGCATAGTCGTTGATCTTGACGGGGATGACCCGCACGTCCGCTTCCAGGGAATGGCAACAGGCGAGGAAGGCCTGCTGCCGGCGCCGCGCCGTGTAGGAGATCGCTGCCGCGCTCATGACGGCGAGATGCCGCGCCCCGGTTTCGATCAGGGTGGCGGCGGCCAGCCGGCCGGCGGTGTCGTTGTCGGAGACGACGCGGTCGACGGCGGGGATGGAATCCGCCTTGTTGATGAGCACGATGGGAACGCCGGCGGCCGCGAACTCGGCACACAGCGCGGTCGGCGGCGCGTCGGAGGTGACCAGCACGCCCGAGACGTTGTAGTGCAGGAGCTGGTCCATCACGTGGTCGGCGCTTTCCCCGTGGTCGGCCGGCAGCAGGATGGGGCGGAAATTGCGCCGCACCAGGTTCTTCGTGATCTGCTCGATCTGCATGGCGCGGAAGGGGTTGTCCATGCCGGCGGCGACGATGCCGACGAAATCGGAGCGCTGGTTGATCAGCCCGCGCGCCAGATAGTTCACCCTGTAGCCGAGCTCCTTGGCGGCCTTCACCACCTTGTCGCGGGTCTCGGGCGAGACGCTGGCATTGGGGGTGAAGGTGCGCGAGACGGCCGCCCGCGACACGCCGGCGCGGCGCGCCACGTCGAAGGACGTTACCTTGCGGGTGGGCTTTTCCGAGTTGCTCATGCGGTGGGCGCCTTGTCGAGTGCGGCGACGATGCGCTCCGGAAGGTCGGAGCAGATGCCGAGTACCGGCATCGTGACGAGGTCGGCGATGATATCCGGCCGCTCCTCGTGCCACAGCACGATCTGGCGTCTGCTCTCCAGAATGGCGGCGGAAAGCTCCGGCGTCACCAGGTCCTGCGGGCGCTCGCCGCCGCGCTCCCAGCACAGATGCACGATGTCCGCGCCGGCGCGTTCGGCCTCCTTGAGGGGATCTGCACCGAGCCGGACCAGGACGGCGAGGGGAAAATCGCAGCCCTCGTCCCGCAGCGCCCGCACAAGCTCGGCGTCGAAGGAGCCGAGCGCGGCGAAGCGCTGGTCCTTTTGCCGGAGGAGCTGCCAGACGAAAGGTGCCGCGGCCGGCTCCTTGATCTCCACGTAAAGGCCGGCGCCACGTGCGTGCGCGAGGGCGGCCGCTTCCGCGAAGGTGGGGACCTCGACGCCGGGAAGGCGAGAAAGCTCCGCCGCCGTCAATTGCGAGATGTGGGCATCGATGCCGAAGACACGCTGCAGGTGGTCGTCGTGGCTGATCACACAGATGCCGTCGCGGGTCGCTTGAGCGTCGAGCTCCCACATCTCCGCCCCCAGATCGGAAGCCCGCGCGAAGGAGGCCAGCGTGTTCTCCCGCGCGTGGCCGCTGGCGCCGCGGTGGCCGATGACGAGCGGGAAGCGCAAGCCGGCGGCAGGCCAGCGAAAGCGGCGCGCGAAGGCGGCGGCGTCCTTCAAAGCCGTTCCCCGTTCTGCGCGAACAGGAAAAGCTGGTCGCTTCTCACGCGCCATTCCACCTCGTCGTTCAGGGAGACGTCGTCGCTTTCGCGCTGAATGGAGCGCAGGACGCTGCCGTTCGCAAGGGTGAGATCATAGAGGTTCTCGCGCCCCTGGGTCTCGACGAAGCTGATGCGCCCGCGGATGGGCGCGTCGCCATCGCGCCCAAGATTTTCCGGGCGGATGCCGACGATCACCGGCGTGCCGTCGGGCGGCGTTTCGGTATTGGGCGGCACCGGCAGGCGGATATCGGCGTCCTTCACGGTGAGCGTGCCGTTGCTGGCCACCGCATCGATGAAGGCGATGGGCGGGTTGCCCAGGAAACCGGCGACGAAGGCCGTGCGCGGGTTGCGGTACATCTCCTGCGGCGTGGCGATCTGGATGATCTCGCCGGCATTCATGATGGCGATGCGGTCGCACATGCTCATGGCCTCCACCTGGTCGTGGGTGACCAGGATGGCGGTGATGCCGGTCTCGAGCTGTATGCGGCGGATCTCCGAGCGCATCTCCAGCCTCAGCTTGGCGTCGAGATTGGCCAGCGGCTCGTCGAGCAGAAGCACGTTGGGCCGCCGCACCAGCGCGCGGGCGAGCGCCACGCGCTGCTGCTGGCCGCCGGAAAGCTCCGCCGGGCGGCGGTCAAGCAGCGCCTCGATGTGCACGAGGTTCGCCATCTCCTCCATCTGCCGCTTGACCTCCGCCTCGGGCAGCTTGCGGATGCGCAGCGGGAAGGCGATGTTCTCGGCCACCGTCATGTGCGGGTAGAGCGCGTAGGACTGGAAGACGACGCCGACATTGCGCTCCTGCGAGGGAACGCCGGTCATGTCGCGGTCGCCGAAGAGGATGCGCCCGCCGGTGACCTTGTGGATGCCGCAGATGGCGAACAGCGTGGTCGACTTGCCGCAGCCCGACGGTCCCAGCAGCGCCAGCATCTCGCCGTCGTTGATCTCCAGCGTCATGTCCTCGATGACACGCACGTCGCCGAAGGACTTCGAGAACTTGTCGAGCAGGATACGCATCAGCCTTTCGAGCCTCCGCCATAGATGTTCATGAGATAGCTCTGGAAGAAGAAGAACAGGATCAGCACCGGCGCGATGTAGAACAACCCTACGGACTTGAAGAGCGCCATGTCGAAATTGTTGTCGTCGGCGATCAGTGCCGCCAGGTAGACCGACAGCACCTGCGCGTTGCCGCTGGGCGCCAGCACCTGCGGCAGGATGAACTCGCCCCAGCCGAGCAGGAAGGCGAACAGACCGAGCGCGAAGATGCCCGGCTTGACCTGCGGCAGGACGAGCTTGCGCCAGACGGTGAAACGGCTCGCCCCGTCCTGGATGCCCGCCATCTCGATCTCCCAGGGCACCGTGTCGTAGAAGCCCTTCATGAGCCAGATGCCGAGCGGCATGTCGATCGCCGCCTTCACCAGGATGACGCCGATCAGCGTGTTGTAGAGGCCGACGATCTGCAGCACGAGGAAGATGGCGACGATCAGTGTGATTGCCGGGAAGGCGTGCAGCACCATTACGCCGGCCAGGAAGAAGCCGCGCGCCGGCACGTTGAGCCGCGACAGGACATAACCGGCCATCGACGAGACGACGACCACGAGCGTGGCGGTGGAGGTGGCGAACATCAGCGAGTTGAGCGTCACGCGCCAGATGCTCAGCCGGCCCGGCGGCGTGTGCCAGAGGAACGTCCAGTGCTCCAGCGTGAACTCGTTGGGGATGAAGGAGCCGGGCGGCGCGTTGGTGAAGGTGTCGATGAAGAGATAGACGTACATCAGCACCAGCGGCGCGCTGAGGATGGAAAGCGCCAGAACGATGGGCCAGCTTTTCAGATGTCCTGTCATGGCTGCCTCAATGCTCGATGCGCGGTTTGATGATCAGCGCGTTGTAGTTGAACAGGCGCAGATAGATCAGCGACAGCACGACGCCGATGATCACCAGCACCAGCGCCATCGCCGCGCCGTAGCCGTATTGCAGGTTGCCGGCATAGTTGTTGAGCGCCGTGTGATAGACCCAGAGGGACCATACCTCCGTCGCGCCTCCCGGCCCGCCGTCGGTCGACAGCAGGATGTGGTCGATTGCGGTCAAGAGCGACAGCGTCTGGTAGCAGGTGACGAACAGGATCGGCCATTTGAGGTGCGGCAGGATGATGTGGCGGACCTGCTGCCAGCGGTAGGCGCCATCCACGCTCGCCGCGTGGAACAGGGACTGGGGAATGGCCTTGATCGCCGAGGCGAAGATCACCATGCCCATGGACGCGCCGACGAAGCCGTTGATGAGGATCACGAAGACCCAGGCGTTGGTTGCCGAACCCAGCATCCAGTTGCGCGGCCTGACGCCGAAATTGTCGAGGAAGGCGCTGATGAAGCCCGTGTCCCAGGCGAGCCACTTCCATAAAAGCACGTAGATGACGGCCGGCGAGATGCGCGGCAGGAACCAGATGATACGGAAGATGCCGGCCGGACGCTCGGGGATGTAGTGTGTGGTGATCGCCAGAAGCATGGCGAAGCCGGTGTTGAAGAGAGTGAGCGTCAGCGCGACGAAGAAGACGGTGTTGAGGAGAACGCGCGTCGTCTGCGGCGAGGAGGCGAGGCGGCGGAAATTGTCCGTGGTCCAGGTCCAGCCCGTGTAGGTGGCGTCGAGCAGGGCGTCCTTCTCTGCATCGCCGAGGTCGGGATCGATCGCCTCCGCCGCCGCGACGAGCGCTCCAGCGTTTCTGAAGCGCGCATTGGCGAGCGAGCGGCTGAATTCGGCGGAAATCTGCTTGACGGTGCGCGTGCTTGGCCGGTCGGGCAGATCGCGGATCTCGCGCTCGAACTCGCGGCGCGAGGAATAGGTTTCGCCAAGATGGTCGTCTCTCAGACCGGCGATGATGCCGGGCTCGATGCCCATCTCCTCCAGCGCTGCCAGGCCCTCTTCGTCAACGATGTAGGTCGGCTGGCCGAGCCTCTCGGCGAGCTCGCCCATGCCGTAGCGGTCGCTGAGCACGCGCAGTGTGCCCGGCGACACCTGATAGGCGCCGCCGGTGATGCCGGTCGCCGTGCTCATGTTGGTGAAGGCGAAGACGGCGGTCAGCACCACCGGCGCGAGGAAGAACAGGACGACCAGCATGAGCGCCGGCATGAGCAACACGATACCGAGGCCCTTCGAGCTGTTCAGCCAGCCAAGGGACCGCCGTGCCGGGACGGCCCGGGCCTTAAAAGGCGCCGAGCCGTCCTGCGCGATGTCGCGGGACGCGTTCATGTCAGCGGATGACGATCGCTTCGCCGAGGCTGTTCTTCAGTTCGGCCTCGACGTCGGCCACCGCCTGCTCCGGTGTCTTCTGCCCGGTCCAGGCCGCCTCCAGCCCGCTCCACATGGCATTCCAGTAGGTGCCGAAGTCGGTGTTGTTGGGCATGGCGTTGGCGTGGGGCAGCAGGCGCTCCGTCGCCTCGCGCGCCCAGCGGTCGCTGGCGTAGAGGTCGATATTCGACTGCTGCTTGGCAATGCCCAGATGCGCCGACTTGATGGCATGGAGCGTGTTGATGCGTGGCTCGGAAGCGATCTTCACGAGTTCGGCGGCGATCGCCACCTCGTCCTCGTTGTCCTGCGCCGTCAGCACATAGACGAGCGGATGCGTCAGCGTGTTCGCCGTGCCGCCCTCGCCGGCCGGGATCAGAGAGAAGGCGAGGGAGCCGAAGAAGTCCTCGAGACCTTCCTGATTGACATAGCGGGCGTAGTGCCAGGTGCCGCCGCTCCACAGGCCGGCCTTGCCGCTGGCCACTTCCGCGTACCACTGGTCCCACGGCGTGCCGATGTGGTTCTTGCGCGTCACGCCGGCTTCGACCGCATCGACGAAGAACTGGTAGAAGCGCTGCATGGCGTCCTTGTCGAAGACGAGTTTGCCGTCCTCCTCCATGACGCCGCCGAAGCTGGTGTAGAACTGCCAGTAGTCCGGGCCGTTGCTGGGGCGGGGATAGAAGGCGTAGCCACTCTCGACCACTCCGGCCTCGGTCATCTTCTTGGCGTCTTCGAGCACGTTTGCAAGCGTATACTCGCCCGCTTCCACCTTATCGGCCAACGCGTCGAGATCGG
This sequence comes from Chelativorans xinjiangensis, assembly GCF_009812055.1. Classification (GTDB taxonomy): domain Bacteria; phylum Pseudomonadota; class Alphaproteobacteria; order Rhizobiales; family Rhizobiaceae; genus Chelativorans; species Chelativorans xinjiangense. The sequence continues at coordinate 7,070 of NZ_WQNH01000070.1, forward strand.
CGTCGGAGTAGCCGATCGCCTTCATGTGCTCCTTCCAGAAGAAGAAGGGCCGCGATTCCGCGTCCTGCGGCAGGCCGTAGACGATCCCGCCATAAGACGAGATTTCCATGAGGTTCTCGTAGATGTCGTTGATGGGCCAGGCGTCGAGGTTGAGATAGTCCTCGACCGGCACGATGAGGCCCGACTGGGCCCAGGGGGCGATGTCCTCGTGGCCGGTGACGAGGATGTGCGGTGCGTTTCCGGCTTCGGCTGCCAGCGTCACCGCCTGCTTGAAATCGTCCCAGGTGTTGTCGGTCTTCTTCTCGACCGTGATGTCGAGCTCTTCGCCCCGGATCGCCGCTTCCCGCTCAAGGATGTCGGCGGCCATTTCGATGGCATCGACGCGATAGTTGTCGTTGGGGCCGCTACCGCCGGCCCAAACGCTGATGGTCACGCTTTCGGCGGATGCCGCGCCGGCGCTTGCCGCCAGCACGACGGCTGCTGCCGTGGTTCTCAGTAGATGCTTTGTCATCTCGTACGTTCCTCCTTGCGTTTTCCGTCGGAATGAAGGGCGACGACCAGGGCCGATCGCGGCGATACCGCCAGGCCATCGGCTTCCTCCCTAAGGCCCTTATCCAACAGTCAGATGACAGTTGTGCACGTGTGCACGCTTTTTCCGTATGACATTTCCTCCGATATTGCACACGTGTACAGTTCCACGCATGACGATGCTCGTCAATTGCCATCGTAGCTGCGCTGCAGCATGGCCCCGTGACCGGGCCATGTGCGCCGGCGCTCTATGTTTTGAATCTGCGCATCGTGCTTCCCGAAAATCGATTCCGAATCCCGGAACGATGCTCTAGCTGCGCGCTTAGTGATACCCCTCGCCGGGGCTGACCTTGCCGCGGAAGACCCAATAGACGAAGACCGTGTAGCCGAGCACCAGCGGCAGCAGGAACACCGTGCCGATGAGCAGGAAGATCTGCGAGGCCGGCGCGGCTGCCGTATCCCAGAAGGTCAGGTGCGGGGGGACGAGGTAAGGCACGGTCGAGATGACCAGCCCGGCATAGCCGAGCAGGAACAGGAGGATCGAGCCGACGAAGGGCAGGCCCTCGCGGCCGGCCCGAAGCCAGTGCCAGACGAGATACCCTACGCCCGCGGCGGCGAACGGAACGGGCCAGAGGAAGAAGAAGTTGGGCAGGCTGAACCAGCGCGTGGCGATACGCTCGACGGTCAGCGGCGTCCACAGGCTGATCACCACCATGGCACCGAGCACCAGGGCGAGCAGCACCGGCGCGTATTGCCGGCCGAGGTCCTGCGTCGGCCCGGCGGTGCGCATGACGAGCCAGGTCGCGCCGAGAAGCCCGTAGCCGGCGACCACGGCAAGCCCGGTGAAGACGGCGAAAGGCGTGAGCCAGTCGAAAGCGCCGCCGGCATATTGCCCGTCGACCACCGCGACGCCCTGGATGAGCCCGCCCAGGATGACGCCCTGCAGGAAGGCGGCGACGATGGAGCCGCCGGCGAAAGCGATATCCCACATGCGGTGCGACGGTTTCGCCACCCAGCGGAACTCGAACGAGACGCCGCGCAGGACCAGTGCCAGGAGCATGCCGATCACCGGCAGGTAGAGTGCCGGCATGATGACGGCATAGGCCTGTGGAAAGGCCACCCACAAGCCGCCGCCGCCGAGCACCAGCCAGGTCTCGTTGCCGTCCCAGAAGGGGGCGACGGAGTTCATCATCACGTCGCGTTCTTCCTCCTTGCGCGCGAAGGGGAAGAGGACGCCGATGCCGAGATCGAAGCCGTCGAGGATGACATACATGGCCACCGCGGTGCCGATCAGGCCAGCCCAGATGACGGGGAGGTACCATTCCATCGCGCTAGCCCTCCTGCTCTCCGAAAGCGCGGCCGGGGCCTTCGCCCTTCGGCCTGCCGGTCGCCTCGCGCGCCGCCTCCTCGGCGGCCGACAGCGGGCGGTTCGGCACGCCGGCCGGCCACTCGTCGGGCGCCTCCTTCGGGCCCGCGTTAATAAGACGGTTGATGTAGTAGATGCCCATCGAAAACACGATGCCGTAGATGAAGACGAACAGGGCAAGCGTGCTTGCCACGCTCGCCCCCGGCACCGGCGAAATGCCGTCGGCGGTCCGCAGAAGGCCGTACACCAGCCATGGCTGGCGCCCCTGCTCGGTAACGAACCAGCCGGCCAGGATGGCGATGAAGCCGAGCGGCCACATGTAGGACGACGACCAGAGGAACCAGCGGCTCGTAAACAGCCGTCCCCGCCACCACAGATATAGGCCGCAGAGGCCAACCGCGATCAGAAGCAGGCCGATACCGACCATCACCCGGAAGGAGAAGAACACATTGAGGATCGGCGGCCACTCCTCCTCGGGAAAATCCGTGATGCCGGGATAGGTGCCCTCCAGGCTATGGGTGAGGATCAGGGAGCCCAGATGGGGCACCGCGATTTCGTAGCGGTTCGTCCGCGCCTCTTCGTCGGGAATTGCGAACAGCACCAGGTCGCCCGGCTCGTTGCCGTCCCAGTGCCCTTCCATGGCCGCCACCTTTGCCGGCTGGTGCTCGAGCGTGTTGAGGCCGTGCATGTCGCCGATGACGAGCTGCAAGGGGGCTGCGACCGCAATCATGCCGACCGCCATGCGCAGCATGGTGCGCGCTTCCTCGGCGTGACGGCCGGCGATGAGGTAGCGCGCGCCCACGGCAAGCACCACCACCGCCGTCGTCAGATAGGCCGCGTTCACCATATGCGCCAGCCGGTAGGGGAAGCTGGGGTTGAAGACGATCTGCAGCCAGTCGAGCGGGTAGGCGATGCCGTCGCGGATTTCGTGGCCCGCCGGCGTCTGCATCCAGCTATTGGCGGAGAGGATCCAGAAGGCGCTCGTCGCGGTGCCGAGCGCCACCAGCACCGCCGAAAGGGTGACGAGCCAAGGTGGAAACCGGTTCCACCCGAACAGAAGGATACCGAGGAACGTCGCCTCGAGGTAGAAGGCCGTCAGCACCTCGTAGCCGATGAGCGGGCCGATGACATTGCCGCTGAACTCGGAAAAACGGCTCCAGTTGGTGCCGAACTGGTAGGAAAGCACGATGCCGGAGACGACGCCCATGGCGAAGGAGACGGCGAAGATCTTGGTCCAGAAGCGGGCGATTCGCTGGAACTTGTCGTTCTCCGTCATCCTCCAAAGCAAAAGCAGAACGGCGATGAAGGCGGAAAGACCGATGGTGAAGGCGGGAAAGATGATGTGGAAGGAGATCGTGAAGGCGAACTGAATACGCGCCAGCAGGACCGGATCGAACTCCATGAGCGGCCTCCATCATCCCTCAGCAGGTGCCGGATGCCACAATGCCGCCCTCAACCCGGTTAGTCGACCCCGGCCGAATGCGTCAAATGCGCCTCGCGTCGCGTCGCGCCCATCTCCAGATGCGGCAGACGCGCCGCCTGCGGGTCCTTGCGAGCCTGGGAACCGATTTCATAAGAGTGATTTCCATTTGAGGGGGCGTGGGCGTGAATAAGGTTGAAAACGTGGTTGGAGGTCAAACGCGGATGGCAGCAAAGGAGACGCCCGCCCGATCCGGACGCTCGTTGCGTCGGGAGATAGCGGCGGGCGTGGGGTGTTTCTGTGCTGCGCTCGTGCTTGCGTATGCGGTGGCCTCCTATTCGTGCGTCGCAAGCGAGGAGCTGGAAGCCTCCTCGTCGACCGCCGCCATTCTCGATCACAAGAGCGGCCGCTATGAAGACCTGCCGGTTGTGGGGAACTGGTGTGCGTCCATCCTGCTGAACAGGATATTTGGCGGGTAAGCCGAAGCATCCCTTCGTCGTTACCGCCGGTCGGGGGAAACCGACACCCCCGAACATCTGCGCCAGCTCGCAACCGATATAACCGCCGCCGACCACCAGCAGCGACCGCGGCAGCGCATCGAGTTCGAGCGCCGAGGTGCTGGTGAGGAAGGGGACGTCTTCGATGCCGGGAATGTCGGGCCGTGCCGGCGAAGCGCCCGTGGCGATAGTGGCGCTGTCGGCCCGCATGGGCTCATCGTTCACCTGAAGGCCGGCGCCGTTGAAGCGGGCGGTGCCGTCTATGTAGTCAATGGCGTCGTAATCGGTCAGGAGATCGAGATATTTCTTCTGCCGAAGTGAGGCGACGAGTTCGTCCTTGGCTGCCACCAGGGCTTGCCAATCGGCAAGGTGTGCCACCCCGGCGAGGCCCGGAAAGCGGGGCGCCGCCCGCGTGCCGTGCAGTGCCTCGGCGGCGCGGATCATGGTCTTGGACGGTATGCAGCCGATGTTGACGCATGTGCCGCCGATCGTGCCGTGACGAGGGGCACGTTTCACGCCTGCTGTTCATCCTGCGTGCCCGTGAGCTCGGTTTTACGATTGACGAGATCCGCGGCCTGCTCGAGCTGGTCGATAGCGGCGCCCAGACCTGCGCCGAGGTGAAGGAGCGGACGGAACGGCATCTTGCCGATGTACGCGCCAAGATCGCCGATCTCAGACGCATCGAGAAGATGCTGGCCGCAACGGCCGCCCAATGTTCCGGCGATCGCGTTCCCGAATGTCCGGTCCTTGCGGCGCTGGCCTCGTGATGCCGATGCCTAGCTGGAGATGCTCTCGGAGACACGCATCGACGTCGATGCCCAGATGGAGGCCGTACGGGCGGAACTGGTGCCGCTGAGCCGCCCGCCCGCCAGGCCTCGCCGTCACGCCGATAGGGGAGGATAGGCGGCGCCCAGGCCGGTGACCAGGATGGGTGTGCCGTCGACCACGCGGTTGTAGAGGTCGATGACGTCCTGGTTGAGCATGCGGACGCATCCCGACGACACCGACTTGCCGATCGTCCACCATTCGGGTGAACCATGGATACGGTAGAGCGTATCCCGGCCGTTTTGGAAGATGTAGAGGGCACGTGCGCCCAGCGGGTTGGTAAGGCCTGGATCCATACCGCCGTTGGCGATGCTGTAGGGTTCGAGCTCCGGCTGGCGTGCCACCATCTCGTCCGGCGGGGTCCAGCGCGGCCAGGGGCGCTTATATTGGATCACGCCGCGTCCGTCCCATTCGAAGCCGGCGCGGCCAAGGCCGACGCCATAGCGCAGCGCCTTGCCGTTCTCCTGCGTAAGGTAGAGAAAATGGTTATCGGTATCGACGACGACCGTTCCCGGCCGTTCGCCTGTCGGATCGTCGACAAGCCGGCGATAGTAGACCGGATCGATGCGCTCGATGGGAATGGCGGGAAGCGGGAACAGCTCTTCCGGGCGGGCCGCATACATGGCTGAATAGTAGGCGAAGTCGCCCCCGAGCCCGGACATCGGACCGCCTGTCGCGGGAAGCTGCGGAGCGGGTCCGCCCGCCAGCCGCGGGGCCTCGAAGGTCGAGCAGCCGGTTATTCCGAGCAAGGCCATTCCGCCGCTTGCACGAAGAAAGGCGCGGCGGTCGAGCCGGTTCGACCGTCCGGTTGCCGTTGTTTCACTCACCGTGGATTTCGTCATACGCTTTTCGCCCCAGAACTGGATTTGACGCACGGCTATTGCTCTGAAAATAGGGCTACGATGTGCCGATTTGTTGCCTATTCAGCACACTCAACAGGAGATGCGAACGCTTCTCACCTAGTCTTGATCGGCCTGTGATCGGGCATGGTTTTTGGTGGATTTGCGGCAGTCTGCTCGCATGGCGGCAGTGGTCGCTGAGGCTCTCTGGTGCAGGAAAAAAGAAATGGCGCACCGCGCCGGGTGATGATGAGAACTACGTCTACGCTATAGCTCTCTAAAATAAAACCGGCAAAACTGTCATAAACCGCTGAAATAACAGCAGGAATCCGACCTAAGGCATGTTGGCTTGCATTATGCCGCAGTTTGTCCGGTCGAGTCTCGCTAGACCATATGGCGATGGAGTCGGTCCCACCACCCTAAAGGACCGCCCCGGTCGATGCCTTGCCTCATGGGTTCCCGCAAAAGTCACGAACAGCCATCTAAGCTAATGGTATTGGACGACCGATGTGGTGAAGGGTTTCGGTGCCGCTTGGCGTACGAAAGCCTCTCATGCAGCAACTTGCGGTCCGCAGGCGTTGCGCTATGGGTTTTTCCGTTTTGGGGCGGTCGAGCGCCTGCCGCGAACAGCGGCGTATCGCATGGTGAACGGGCGGCATAGACGACGTCCAGGCCAAGTTTGGGCCCCTGGGGCGACGATTGCCACGGGATTGGAGGGCATGCTGGCGGTCGCTGCGGCGCTGGGCGCAGCCGATCCTGACGGCCGGTGCGGGGGTAGCACGGTCGTGCGGACAATCGGATCATACCGGGTCATGGACGGTCTCCCGGTTCGAAGGCTTTGCTGCAGGCGGTGCGTGCGGCCGGCACCACCACCGCAAGATCGTGACATCGGGATTGAATTGTTCAGCCTTATTGTCCAGCCCAGCTAACCGCCCTGGCGAGAATTGCTGGGCTACCGCGAACCAATGCCCGCGCCTAGCTTTTGATTGTCATCGAGACAACAAAGGAAACGTCACATGAACATCACCAGATTTGTTTTCGCCGCCATCACCGTTGGAAGCCTCGCCACTCCAGCGCTGGCGCAGGAGGAAGCAGTTTGCCCGCAGGAAGGTGCCGAAGCGCCGCTAGCGCTACATGAGGAGTGGATAATGCAAGGGTGGGAGCGGCACGAAGGCGACCCAGCGTTTGTGTTTGCCGAAGAGATGGCTAAGTTTTACGACCTGAAAAACCCTCTAGGTGTATATTGGGACAACTTCGCTCCCGGCGACACTCAACTGTTCACCGATGCCTCCGTTTATGGGGCCAATTGGGAAGGCCACGTGAACGCCTCTCGATCAATCCGGCACGGCATGACTGACGTAAACCATGCCGTGGTTGGGCGAGATACTGCATCGTCCGCTATCGGCTTTGTTGGCCGGATTGAACCACTTGAGGGCGAGGTGGTTGCCTTCGATACGCGCTCCCAACTCGGCTGGACCTGCGTCGAGGGCGTTTGGAAGATCAAGCATGAGCTGAATTATGCCTGGATCGTCGAGCCGGAAGGCATCGAGCCAATCCTCGGGAAGCGTTTGCAGCCGTAAGCGCTGAGGCGCCGGTGATCCCCAAAATGGTATGTGGGTAACAGCAAACGCCATTTTCGGGCGAGCTTTGCCGCAGATAGAAACAACAAAAACGTGGCATGCGGGGCGGTCCTTGTAACCGCCCCGCTTTTTCCGCTGGTTCTGCAGATTTCGAGGATTTCAGTCGGCTTGTGCGGGCTTGCTGCCTTGTTGAGCATGAGGTGATTACCTCAAGGTATCGAATTTGCCATCAATGATCATCTCCATCGTCTTACATGATCGACAAGAGCCCTCATTTTAGTCGCCATGTTGCGGCGCTGCGGAAAGTACAGGTAGAAGCCTGGAAAGGGGGCGAGAAAGTCGCCGAGCAGAGGTATGAGCTCGCCGGACTCCACATACGGCCGGAAATTCTCCTCTAGTGCCAAGGTGATGCCGCCACCAGCGAGCGCAGTGCGCAACATCAGACGGAGATCGTTGGTGGTGATCTGAGGTTCGATTGCGACGTCAAACGGGATCCCGTTCTCTTCGAATTCCCATCGATAAGGCGCGACGTTCGGTGCAGGGCGCCAACCTATGCATCGATGGTGAGCAAGTTCACGGGGATGCTTTGGGGTTCCATGCGCTGCGAGATAGGACGGCGCAGCTGCCACCGCCTCGCGTTGATCGCCGGTCAGGGAGATTGTAATCATATCCTGCTCGATCACTTCTCCCAGCCTGACCCCGGCATCGTAGCCGCCAGCAACGATGTCGCACTCCTCATCTGTCACGGTGACATCGAGGGTCACGGCAGGATTTTCCGCTGCAAACGAAGCAAGAAGCGGACCCGATAGGAAACGCTCGGCAATCGAGGTGGCAGCAATTCTCAGTATCCCACTTGGCCTGCTTTCCGCCCCCATTTCCTCGAATGCTATTTCAATATCTGACAGCGGCTTGGATAACGCTTCTCGCAGCCTTTCCCCTGCCTCTGTCAGACGAACGGATCGGGTCGTTCGCATGACAAGCGCCGTACCATGAGCATCCTCCAGGCGACGAATCCCCTGACTGACCGCTGACCGGGTCACGCCAAGGCGGTCTGCTGCAGCGCGGAAATTGTGCTCGTCCGCAACAGCGAGAAAGAGCGGCAGGAGGTTTAGGTCGATCTTCATTGTCCATCTCTGCTAATCATCCAGTCAATGATTAGATGGCTACACGAGAACAATCAAAGCGTCCACTTTATCCATGCAGTCACGCAACTGAATTCTCCAGAGGAGCGAAGCATGAGGGAAACAGTCTTGATAACCAGAGCGTCTAGCGGAATTGGCGAGGCCGAAGCCTTCCTTGATCTCGTGACCTATCAGGAAGTTGTCGACAACGACGCTCCGCACGAGCAGTAGACCGCGAAACCTCGGCCGCGATTGCCACTCGTTCGAGCGAGCCGGGGAGCTCGACCTGAGGGGCGCCATCTATCCGGCTCTGTCCACGCCTTAAAACAAAAACGGCAACCAGGAGTGAGACCATGCAGCGCGCATTTGCCGCCTTGATTGCCGCAGCCCTGTTGACCCAACCCGTGCAAGAAGAGGAGCTAAACTTGCAAAATACTCATCCTTATGTTGGCCTCTGGGTCACGCAGGACGGTCGTGTCCGTCACGAGCTTCTGCCGAATAATAGGTATGTCGAAGCGCGTGGGACGCGTGAGCGCGCCTATGAAGGTCGTTACCAAGTTACCGGTACCCATATCGAATATTGGGATGACACGGGGTTTACCGCGGATGGCGATTTCATCAACGATGTTCTGCATCATGGGGGGATGATCCTCTACCGCCAGTGACGAAGCCTAAGGCGACATCGTCCTCCAAGGGCAAAATGCCTCTCCTGCCGTTCGAGACGCCGACAGGGTCAGAAACCACCTGGTCTGTGACCCTGAAGCTAATGCGTGGCCTTATCTGTTCACTTGGGGACGGAAGACCGCGCCGATGGCGATGCCTTCATTGATCGCGGCAAGGAGGATCGGCATCAGTTCCGCTTCATCGTCTCGTCCGAGGACGGCGCGACCTGGCTCCGCCGGCGGCTGGTTTCTACCGAGGTATCGGATCTCGCTCCGGCCGGTTTCGGACAAGAGGTCCGCGCCGCCATGGACCGTCGGCGCGAGCATCATATCGACCAGGGCGACGCCACCCGCCAGCGAACGTCCGAGTGTTATATCGCCACAATCTTCTCGCTACCCTGCGAGAGCAGGAGGTCGCCCATGCCGGGGCGGAGATGGCCGCGTCCAAAACTCATGCCGTTTCAAGCGGCCAGCGACGGCGAGACCGTCAGCGGCAAGTTCACCGGCACCGTCCAGCTATCGAGCGGCAAGTTCGCCATTGTGGAGAAGAGACACGAGTTCGCTATTGTCCCTTGGCGCCCCGTCATCGACCGTCAGCTCGGCCGGGAGATCATGGGCGTCGTCCAGGCGGATCGGCGTACTGGCAGCTTGGGCGACCAAGAAGAATTACAATTTGAGCACGGCTGACAACGCGCAGAAAGAAGAACGCTAGCGTCGTACTCGCGATCAAAAATATTAGCTATCGCGAGTCTGTGCCGAGGGAGCCAAGATAGCCCATCACAAGATGGCGCATATGGTAGCGCAATTCGAGCAAGTCCGTCGAATTGGTTGCTTTGCTCAGAACGATCTGCACTGCGCCGGCCATTGCCTCATGGATGACGGCAGCAACCTGATCTGGCGCGTCGATCACCACGTCGGGCGCTGTCGTCAGCATGTCCCGGATGGCTTTGACGGAACGCTCGGACATTCGCTCGATCAGCTCAAGTCCCTTCAAGTCATAGGCGACCGCGTATAAGGCCTTCGTCACGTCCAGCCGCTCCGACTTGGCGTCAATGAACCCATCGGTCAGCGCCTGAGCCATCGCGTGAAGCGGCCGCCCGCGCTGTCCAGCGCAGATGACGACAACCGTGTCGATGACCTTGCCGAGGTGGTGCTCGAGGATTGCCGCCATCAAGCCGTCGATGTTGGCGAAATACTGGTAAAGCGTGCCGACCGACACGCCGGCGCGTTCGGCCACTCTGGTCGTCGTCAGATGCCGTGGACCGGCCTCTACCAGAACCTGAATGGCTCCCTCGTAAATAGCGTCCACAGTCGCTTGGGAGCGCGACTGAACTGGTATTTTCCGGGGCCTTGCGGGGGCTTCACGTTGCAGGGACATATGCGAATTCAAAATCTGAAGGTTTCCTCATATTTTGAATGGATAGTCGATTTCGCAACAGAAGGAAAGATCATGGCCACTTCTCCCGAAACATCCACGCCACACCGCCGAGTCGCGCTCGTTACAGGCGCCAACAAGGGGATCGGCTTGGAGATTTCCCGGCAACTGGCCAAAGCAGGGGTTCACGTCGTCCTGGGTGCCCGGGATCCAGAGAAGGGCGAGGATGCGGCCCGGACGCTGCGCGGAGAAGGTCTCGATGTGGACAGCATTCGCATCGACCTCTGCAAGATCGCGGATCTCGCTGAAACAGCAGCCGATTTCGAGACGAGATTCGGCGGACTCGACATTCTCGTCAACAATGCAGGGATTGCTTGTCACGAGGACGGCCCACCGGAAACCGCGAGCGTCGAGGCCGTGCGCGCGACGTTCGAGACCAATGTCTTTGGCACGCTCGCGGTCACGCAAGCCTTCCTGCCGCTCCTGAAGAAGTCGTCGTCCGGCCGCATCGTCAACGTCTCCAGCGAATTGGGTTCCCTGACGAACAACGGTGATCCCGCATGGCCTTTCGCGGCCCACAAGCTGATGGGCTACAATGCTTCCAAGGCGGCGCTGAACATGTTGACGGTGCAGTTGGCCGCACAACTCAAGCCATCAGGCATTCTGGTCAATTCCGCCGATCCGGGGTTCACCGCGACGGACCTGAATGGGCATCAGGGGGTTCAGGCCGTCGAGCAGGGTGCTGCCGCACCCGTCAAACTGGCGCTTCTTGAAGACGCCGGCCCTACTGGCGGCTATTTCAGCGCCGATAGGGCTCTGCCTTGGTGAGCCATTGGCTGCAGGACGATGCGCCGACTTTCCTCTCATCCGGTCAAAGAAACTAACCCTCCATGGGGGAATGGGATGCGCTCACCTCTCGGTTCGCGCATCCCTTTGGCATCATTGATCCAGGCCTTGGCTGTGGCGGAGCACTTAAACTTCCGCCACGCGGCCAATGTGCTCGGTGTCAGCCAGTCCAGCGTCAGCACCCGCATGAAGAGATGCTGGAGCAGGACTTGGAAGTTAGTCAGCGCGCCTTTGACGTCCGAGATCAAGCGCATAGCCGTCGCCAATAACGAAGGTGCGAACTCTGCTTGGGCAAAACACGTCATTCGACCGCAAGCGATTCGAACTTTTCACCGCCGATTACCGCCGTTACTACGCTTTTTTGCCTCTTGGTTATTTCCTGCTCTTTACACAGGCGTATTCCCGGCGGAGATCGGCGGCAATTTCCGGCGCTATTGTGGGGAGAATGGCAGATTTGGCGCGCCCGAAGAGATTCGAACTCCTGACCCCCAGATTCGTAGTCTGGTGCTCTATCCAGCTGAGCTACGGGCGCGCTGGCTGCCGGGGCGGCAGCGGGGTCGCGGGCGGATTGCCCGGCGACCGGACGCCGCTTACCTAACGATTGAAAACGTCAAAAGCAAGCGCCGAAGTGACAATTCTTTGACGCGCCGATGCGGTGTCGCTACAGCGCCGTGCGTCCTTTAGGACGCTACACAAGGACGCTGTACGCTGTTGAAGCTACGCATCGTGCCTTCCGAAAATCGATTCCGATCTTCGGGCCGATGCGCTAGAGCACGTCCTGTTTAATCCGGGTCATATCCTGCGGCCCTGAAGTAGTTGGCGCATTCGGCCGGCGTGAAGAGGTCGATGATA
>NZ_WQNH01000071.1 GCF_009812055.1 Chelativorans xinjiangensis
AAAGCCTCTCAAGAATCCATCCAAACCTTCTTGGCAATAAAGAAAATACTGATATGCGATTCCCCTGCCCACAAGGGGGAGATTGGCTATCGCGACTGCTTTCGCTCTACGTTGCAGAACAGGTGCCGGAGCAAGCGGACGACCGATCTCCCCACTCGTGGGGGAGATGTCCGGCAGGACAGAGGGGGGCGCGACGGGGCGCCGTCATCTCCCGAATTGCGCGCAACCCGCTCCGAAACCGGTCGGCGCCGGTCCTCGACAACCGCCTCGAATGCTCCACTTTTCACGCGACTGTTTCATGCGAAGCGTCCCATTTGCGCTCGCCGCTGCGCGCGCATAGAAAAGGGAAAACTCAACCTCTTAGGGGTGAAGCGACGTGACGCTGGCCGGCTCCCTGTTCCCGCTTCTGTGCTGGATCTTCTACACTTTGCTTGCCGGCCGCATCGAGGTCGTGCGGCCGTCGCTTTCGATCATCATGGGCGCGCAACGCCGCCGCTGGGTCGAGAACGCTGTGCGCCGGGAGACGCCGCTCGACGCCATCCTGTCCGGCAACCTGATGAGCGCGGTCGCCTTCTTCGCCTCGACGACGGTGCTGATCATCCTGGCGCTGTTCGCCGTCTTCGGCCAGATCAGCTCGGTGGTGGAGGCCGTCAGCGCCATCCAGCCCGACCAGGCGTTGACCAAACAGGACGTGGAATTGCATCTGGCAGTCCTGCTCCTGATGTTCGTCCTGGCCTTTCTCTCCTTCACCCTCTCGCTCAGGCAGTTCAACCATTTCTGCATCATGCTGGGCGCGGCCGACCATGCGGAGGAAAGCGATCCGGAGGAGGTGTTCGTGATCGCGGCGCTGAACACGCTCGGCGCGCGCAACTTCAACCAGGGTATCCGCGCCTATTACTTTGCGCTCGGCATGCTCGCCTGGTTCGTCTCGCCCGCCGCCTCCATCGCCGTGACGGTGCTGATCTTCCTCGTCATCCTTTATCGCGAGTTCTTCTCGGCCGCGCGCAATCTCGTCGCCCGGTTGAAGCTGGATTGAGTGAAGCACGCGGGGCCCTCGCGCGGAGGGGTTAGTCATTTTTCACGTGTTAGTCCTACCGCAAGTACAATGCCCTAACCCCGGCCCGTTGTGCTATTGGTGGCGCTAGAGCAATTCCAGGAAAAGTGGAAACCGTTTTTCCGTCCGGAATTGCGACAAAACAACGAGTTAGACCAGTTCATCGATTCCGTGAAACGATGAACTGGTCTAAAGAACACGTAAGCAGGCCGAAGAGACGAGGCGGAGAGCGGGATGGGCATCGTACCGGTTATCATCTGCGGCGGGGCGGGTTCCCGTCTGTGGCCGCTGTCGCGGGAGAACCATCCGAAGCCGCTCATCCGGTTGGCCGACGGCCGTTCGCTCATCCAGCACGCGCTTTTGCGCGCAATGGCCTTGCCGGGGGCCGGCGATCTCATCACGGTGACCAATCGCGAGCTCTTCTTCGCCATCGAGGATGAGTACCGCCAGATCGGCGTCGATTTCGGCCATGGCCGTTTCCTGCTCGAGCCGGAAGGCCGCAACACGGCGGCCGCCATCGCCGCCGCCTGTCTCGAGGCGGCCGACGCGCTGGGCGGCGAGACGGCGCTGTGCGTTTTGCCGGCCGATCACGTGATCGGCGACGTGCCGGCGCTCACCGAGGCGGTGCGCAGGGCGGAAAAGCTTGCCCGCGAGGGCCGCGTCGTCACGTTCGGCATAAAGCCGGACAGGCCGGAAACCGGCTACGGCTACATCGAGGCCGACGGCACGGATGTGCTGCGCTTCGTGGAAAAGCCCGATGTGAAGACGGCACAGAAATACTTGGAAAGCGGCCGCTTCTCGTGGAACTCCGGCATGTTCTGTTTCCAGGCGCAGACCATGATCGGGCTGATGGAGACGCTGTGCCCGGATATCCTCGCAGGCTGCCGGGAAAGCCTGGACGCCGCCATACGTATCGACGGCGAAAACGTCGAGCGGATCGAGCTCGACGCCGCGCTTTTTGCCCAGGTGCCCGCCAACTCGATCGATTATGCGGTCCTGGAGAAGGCGCCGAACACCTCGGTGGTGCCCTGCGACATCGGCTGGAACGACATCGGCTCGTGGGCCGCTCTCGGCGCGCAATATGCGGGCGACGAGGAGGGCAACCGCACCCTCGGTCCCGTCATGGCGATCGGCTCCAGCGGCAATGTCATCCACGGCAGCGACCGGCTGATCGGCGTCGTCGGCGTCGAGAACCTGATCATTGCCGACACGCCGGACGCCCTCCTGGTGACCACGCGGGAGCGGGCGCAGGATGTGAAGCTGCTCTACAACCGGCTCAAGGAGGAGGGCAATGAGACCCACCGCGTCCACCGCACCGTTTACCGCCCCTGGGGTGCCTACACGGTGCTGGAGGAGGGGCCGCGTTTCAAGATCAAGCGCATTGAGGTGAAGCCCGGCGCCCGCCTCAGCCTGCAGATGCACCACCATCGCGCGGAGCACTGGGTGGTGGTGTCGGGGACGGCGCGCATCGTCAACGGCGACAAGGAGATGATGCTTGCCACCGACCAGTCCACCTATATCCCGTGCGGCGCCAAACACCGCCTGGAAAACCCGGGCATCATGACGCTTGTGCTGATCGAGGTGCAGACGGGCGACTATCTGGGTGAGGACGACATCGTGCGCTTCGACGACGTCTACGGGCGTTCATGAAGGCTACCGGGAGCAACTGGGAAGAAAAAAGGGGCTGCGGAAGCATCGACGCCGCCGCAGCCCCTGACAGTTGAGCAATCCACTGGTTCTAAAAACGAATCACCAGATTATCGTTATTGATGGTGCAAACCGATAGCGCCCGATGCGGCGTACCTGCTTGCTCAATCTCGCCAGCCGTGTCGGCAGCCGTCCAGAGGGGAGGAGAATATGCAAGCTCGGGCGGCCTCTTCGTTTGGCGAAGCTGAAAAATGTATACGTGATCAGATAGTTATATAATATGTTTACCGTAAATTTCCAGAGTACGGATTTCCCCTGAAGCAAAATCGACGCCCTGTCGATAGGCGGAATTTCACGATTTTTGTGGAACCGTAATCTTTCCGTTATGTAGGTATACGCATCGAACGGCGTTCTGTGCCTTGAAACCCCGGCCCAAAGCACAGCCTTATCCGTCGCCAAGGCAAAGCTGATTTTCCCTTCTTGCAAATCATTCGCAATTGCATTAATTGTGGAACATGAGAGGGCCGAGGCGGGTTTTGCGAATAATTCGCACCTGCGGAAGAAATCCCGAAAGGATGAATATGGCGGACTGGATCAGGCGTTCGATGCTGGCGGGGTTGGCCGCGTTTTTTGCGGCGGCGTTGCCGGTTTCGGTGGCGGGGGCGCAGAGCCCGCTCAAGGTGGTCGCCACCACCGGTATGATCGCCGATGCGGCACGCCAGATAGGCGGCGACCTGGTCGAGGTGCGGGCGCTGATGGGGCCGGGCGTCGACCCGCATGCCTACCGCCAGACCCGCACCGACATCCTCGCCATGACGCGCGCCGACCTGGTGCTGTGGCACGGCCTCTATCTGGAAGCCCAGATGGAGGACTTCATGCATTCGCTCGGGGCGCGGCGAACGGTGGTCGCCGTCGCCGAGGAACTGCCGCGAAACGTGCTGCTCGCCCATGACGATTACGAGAACCGCTACGACCCGCACGTGTGGATGGACCCCGACCTGTGGTCGAAGGTGGTCGTTTCCGTGCGTGATGCGCTGATCGCTGCGCGTCCCGAGGGCGAAGCGCTTTTCCGCGCCAATGCCGAAAGCCACCTCGATGACGTGGCCGCCCTTTCCGACTATGCGAAGCAGGTGCTCGCCACCGTGCCGGAGGAAACCCGCGTCCTGGTGACGGCGCACGACGCCTTCAACTATTTCGGCCGCGCCTATGATTTCGAGGTCCTCGGCATCCAGGGCATCTCCACGCAGAGCGAGGCCGGGCTCAACCGCGTCTCGGAGCTGGTCGACACGCTTGTGAAGCGCAGGATCGGCGCCGTCTTCGTCGAATCCTCCGTCTCGGACCGCAACATGCGCGCCCTCATCGAGGGGGCGGCGGCCAAGGGCCAGGACGTCACGGTCGGCGGCCAGCTCTTCTCCGACGCCATGGGCCGCGACGGCACCTACGAGGGCACCTACATCGGCATGATCGATCACAACGTGACGACGATCACCCGCGCGCTCGGCGGAGAAGCGCCGGAGCGCGGCATGCTCAGCCGCTTGGCGGTCGGCAGTTGAGGGCGGTCGACAGTTGAGGAACGAGGCGAAGATGAACAACGCGGCGCTCGAACTGGCCAGCGAGGCGGGAGAACGCGTCTCCCACCCGGCCCCCACCGACAGCCCCCTCGCCATGCAGGAGCTGACGGTCTCCTACGGAGAGAAGCCGGCGGTCTTCTCCATCGACGCCACGGTGCCGGCCGAATCCATGACCGCCATCATCGGTCCCAACGGTGCCGGCAAATCGACGCTTCTGAAGGCCGCGCTCGGCATCGTGCCGCGCCTTTCCGGCCGTGTCATGGTGTTCGGCGCGCCGCTGGCGCACGTCATGCACCGCATCGCCTACGTGCCGCAGCGCGCCTCCGTGGACTGGGATTTCCCGACCCGCGTCATCGACGTCGTCTTGATGGGGCTCTACCGTGAGCTCGGCCTGCTTCACCTCGTGCGCCGCCACCACCGCGAGCGGGCGGTCGCCTGCCTGGAGCGTGTCGGCATGGCCGATTTCGCCGACCGCCAGATCGGCCAGCTCTCCGGCGGCCAGCAGCAGCGCATCTTCCTCGCCCGCGCGCTGGCGCAGAACGCTGAGCTCTACCTGCTCGACGAGCCCTTCGCCGGCGTTGACGCGGCTACCGAGAAGGCCATCATCGACGTGCTCAAATCCCTCAAGGCGGAAAACCGCACCGTCGTCTGCGTGCACCACGATCTGGCGACCGTGACCGACTATTTCGACCACGTGCTCCTCATCAACGTGCGCAAGATCGCCGAAGGCCCCGTCGCCACCACCTTCACCGCCGAAAACCTGCAGAAGACCTACGGCGGGCGGCTGGCGACGGCGCATATCGACCAGCTGAAGCTGCCGGCGGCTTAGGGGCGATTGAGATGCGGTTTCCAACGCGTGTCGCCTGGCCGGTCGGGGAAGTTGGCGTCCCTTCGCGCCCCCCTCTGTCCTGCCGGACATCTCCCCCACAAGGGGGGAGATTGCACCGGCCGCCTGCTCCGGCGCCTATTCTACAACGTTGCCGATTGGCGAAATCATCCGCGACGGCCGATCTCCCCCCTCGTGGGGGAGATGTCCGGCAGGACAGAGGGGGGCGCGAAAGGGCGCTGACCTCGCCTCTCCATCATCCAAATCCGCCACGCTTCAAGAGAGGGAACGCCTCCCTCCCGCACCCGAGGCCCTGACCCATGCCCGGCCTCCTCCTTGACGCGCTCCTCCTACAGGCCGGCTATAATGCCGCCCTGGTGGCGCTGGGCGCGGCACTTCTCGGCATGGCCGCCGGCTCCGGCGGCACTTTCCTCTTCCTGCGCAAGCGGGCGCTGGTGAGCGATGCCGTGGCGCATGCAACGCTGCCGGGCGTCGGCATCGCCTTCATGGCGATGGTGGCATTCGGCGGCGACGGCCGCAATCTTCCGGGCCTTCTTCTCGGCTCCGCCGTCTCCGCCGGCCTCGGCCTCCTCGCCGTCGAGTGGATCGCCAGCCGCACACGGCTTGCCGAGGACGCGGCCATCGGCGCGGTGCTGTCCGTCTTCTTCGGTTTCGGCATCGTGCTTCTCACCATCATCCAGACCATGTCCAGCGGCTATCAGGCGGGGTTGGAAAGCTTCCTGCTCGGCTCGACGGCGGGCATGCTCTTCCAGGATGCCGTGGTCATCGCGCTGGGCGGCGCGCTCGCCGTCGCCTTCGTGCTGCTCCTGAGGCGGCCGATGACGCTGGTCGCCTTCGACGCCGGGTTCGCAACGGCTTCCGGCATAGACGTGCGGCGTATGGATCTCGCCATGATGGGGCTTGTGATGGCGGTCACCGTCATCGGGCTGAAGCTTGTCGGCCTCATCCTCGTCGTGGCCATGCTCATCATCCCGCCGGTCACCGCCCGCCTCTGGACGGAGCGGACGGACCGCGTGCTCCTGATCGCCGGCGCCGTCGGCGGGTTTTCGGGCTATCTCGGGGCGGCGCTCTCGGCATCGGCCCCCAACCTGCCGACGGGCCCCATCATCGTTTTGGTGAGCTTTGCTCTCTTCCTCCTGTCGCTTCTCTTCGCGCCTGGGCGCGGGGTGCTGGCGGCGCTGGTCCGCCACCGCCGGTTCCAGTTGCGCGTGCACCGGCGGCAGGGTCTCCTGGCGCTTGCCCATGGCGAGGCCATATTCGATCCGCTGACGCTCACCGTGCTGCGCCGCGAGCGCCTCATCCGGCAGGACGCCGTGGCGACGGAGGAGGGCAGGGCGCTTGCCGCCAAGACCCTGCGCGACGAGAAGCGCTGGGCACTCGCCCGCCAGGTCTACCAGGACGAGGCGGTGTCGGGCCGCTACGACGGGCTCACCCCCATCGAATCCGTTTTGACGCGCGACGAGATCGCCGAGATCGACCGGCAGCTCGGCCCGCCGGCGCCGGTCGCCTGAGGAGCATCGCAATGGGCGCGGAATTCGTACAGCTCAGCCTCACGCCGCTCCTGATCGGCATCCTTGCGGCGATCGCCTGCGCATTGCCGGGCAATTTCCTCATTCTCAGGCGGCAGGCGCTGATCGGCGACGCCATCAGCCATGTGGTTCTGCCGGGCATCGTCGTCGCCTTCCTCCTCACGGGCATCATCTCCACATGGCCCATGCTTCTCGGGGCGGCGGGCGCCGCGGTGGTCGCCGTCGTCCTCATCGAGGCCATCAGGCGTGTCGGGCGCATCGAGCCGGGGGCGGCCATGGGCGTCGTCTTCACGTCGCTCTTCGCCGCCGGCGTGCTGCTCCTGGAGCAGAGCGACACCAGCGGCGTCCATCTCGACGTGGAGCATGCGCTCTACGGCAATCTGGAAAGCCTCATCTGGTTCTCGGCCGAAGGCTGGGGCTCGCTCGCGGATCCGGCAGCGCTCGCCGCGCTGCCGCCGGAACTCTTCCGCATGGCCGCCGCCGCCGTCCTGATCCTGGCTCTCACCGTCATCTTCTGGCGCCCCCTGAAGCTCTCCACCTTCGACGAGGGCTTCGCCGGCGCGGTCGGCATCCCCACGGCCGCACTCAGCCTCGGCCTTGTCATCACCGCCGCCGTGGCGGCCGTCGCCGCATTCGATGCCGTGGGCTCCATCATCGTCATCGCCATGTTCATCTGCCCGCCCGCCGCGGCCAGGCTGATGACGAACCGGCTGGAAATCCAGGTGTTGTGGAGCGTCGTCTTTGCCACGCTTTCCGCTGTCCTCGGCTATGTACTCGCCGGCTACGGCCCCTTATGGCTTGGCGCCGACAACGCCGTCAGCGCCGCTGGCATGATCGCCACCGTCTCCGGCCTCATCCTGGCGCTAGCCTGCCTGTTCGCGCCGCACCGCGCGCGGATCGGGGCGCCGAGAGGGGCTTGAACAGACGCGCCAACACCCAGTTCGCCGCCTCAACCCTTCTTAGCGCCCCTTCCACCCAAGCAGCCGCATGGCATTCGCCGTCACCAGCACCGTCGCGCCGGTGTCGGCCAGGATGGCCGGCCATAGCCCGGTGATGCCGAGCACCGTCGTGATAAGGAACACCAGCTTCAGCCCGATGGCGATGGAGATGTTCTGCCAGATATTGGCCATCGCCCGCCTGGAGAGGGCAACCATCGCCCAGACGTCGTGCAGCCGTCCGTGCAGGATCGCCGCGTCCGCCGTCTCCAGCGCCACGTCCGTGCCGCCGCCCATGGCGATGCCGATATCGGCGGTGGCAAGCGCCGGCGCGTCGTTGATGCCGTCCCCCACCTTGCCGACCTTCAAGCCCTCGTCCTTTAGCGCCTCGACGATGCGGCTCTTGTCCTCGGGCATCAGCTCCGCATGCACCTCGACGCCGAGGTCGCGACCGATGGCTTCGGCGGTGCGGCGGTTGTCGCCGGTCAGCATGATTGTGCGGATACCGGCCGCCTTGAGCAGGGCGAGGCCGGAGCGGGCATCCTCGCGCGGCTCGTCGCGCATGGCGATGGCGCCGGCGACCCTGCCGTCCGCCAGAAGGACGGAAACCGTCTTGCCCTCGTCGTTCAGCGCGGCGATCGCCCGTCTCTGTTCCGCCGACAGCGCGCGCCTTTCGCCCACGGCTTTGGGAGATCCGAAGAAGAGCGCCTTGCCCTCCACGGAGCCGGTCACGCCTTTGCCGCCAAGCGCCGAAGCTTCCGTGGCGGGAGGAACGTCGATGCTGTCAGTCATCGCCCGCTCGAGGACGGCGAGCGCCAGTGGATGGCTGGAATCCCACTCCAGCGCCGCCGCCAGGCGCAGCACCTCCGCCGCATCTTCCCCGAAGGCCACGACGTCCGTCACCTGCGGCCGGCCTTCCGTCAGCGTGCCCGTCTTGTCGAAGGCGATGGCCTGCAGGCGGCCGACCTCCTCCAGCACGGCGCCGCCCTTCATCAGCAGCCCGCGCCGCGCGCCCGCCGAAAGCGCGGCGGCGATGGCCGCCGGCGTGGAGATCACCAGCGCGCAGGGGCAGCCGATGATGAGGATGGTGAGGCCCTTATAGACCCATTCAAGCCAGGGTTCGCCTGCCGCAAGCGGCGGCACGGTGGCCACGAGCAGGGCAAGCAGCACCACGCCCGGTGTGTAGTAACGCGAGAAACGGTCGATGAAGCGCTCGGTCGGCGCCTTCTTCTCCTGCGCCTCTTCGACGAGCTTGACGACGCGGGCGATGGTGTTGTCCTCGGCCGCAGCAGCCACGCGGATGCGCAGCACACCGTCGCCGTTCACCGTTCCCGCATAAACGGCATCGCCCGGCTCCTTGCCGGCCGGCGTGCTCTCGCCCGTCACCGGCGCCTCGTTCACCGCGCTCGCGCCGGAAAGCACTGCGCCGTCGGCAGCAATGCGGTCGCCCGGCCGCGCCACGATCACATCGCCGATGGCGAGGCTGTCGGCCTCCACCTCCTCGGTGCGCCCGCCCGCCCGCTCCAGGCGCGCCGTCTTCGGCACGAGGGCGCTCAGGGCGTGGATGCTGGCGCGTGCGCGGCCCGCCGCAATGCCTTCCAGAAGCTCGCCGACGAGGAACAGGAAGATGACCACGGCGGCTTCCTCCGCCGCGCCGATGATGACAGCGCCGACGGCGGCAATCGTCATCAACGTCTCGATGGAAAAGGGCGTGCCGGCGATTGCGGCGGTGAAAGCGCGGCGGGCGATCGGCACCAGGCCCACCAGCATGGCCGCCGCATAGAGCCAGCCGTTGAATTCGGGGAAGAAGCGCGCGGCGGCAAAGGCGGCGACCAGCGCAAGGCCGCAGGAAGCCGTCAGCCGGACGCGCGGCTGATCCCACCAGGGCGCCTCAGTGCCATCGTCGGGGCGGGCGGTAGAGACGGTCTGGGCCGAGCCGCCGCAGCATGTGCCAGAGGCGCCCGCGCCGTCGCTCCCGGCCACCGGCCGAAGCCCGTAGCCAAGACGCGTCACCTGCCTTTCGATCGCCGGGCGCACCTCGGCGAGGTCAGCATGATCCACCGTCATCGTGCCGGTCGTGGCGGAGACCGCTACGTCCTCGACGCCGCTGATGCGGCGCACGGCGGTGTCGATCTTGCGCGCGCAGCCGGCGCAATCCATGCCGTCGACCCGATAGCGGCTCCTGCTCGAAATTTCGGCCATTCACCTGGTCCTTGCGAGATCCTTGATTGCATCCAGGCAAAGCCTTACTTCCTCTAGCGACTATAGGAGCAAGCGGAAAAATGACAGTGGGTGCGATTTCCATCGGTGAGGCCGCCCGGCAGAGCGGTGTGAAGGTGCCGACGATCCGTTTCTACGAGCAGATCGGCCTCATGCCCGCGCCGCCGCGCAGCGAGGGCAACCGCCGTCAGTTCGACGAGAAGGATCTGAGCCGCCTCAGCTTCATCCGCCATGCGCGGGAGCTGGGCTTCGAGATGGACGACATCCGCGAGCTCCTCGCATTGACGGAGCAGCCGCAGCGCTCCTGCCACGAAGCCGACAGCATCGCCGCACGCCACCTGCGCGAGATCGAGATGCGCATCGCCAAGCTGCAGGCGCTCAGCGGCGAATTGCGGCGCATGGTGGAGGAATGCGGCCACGGCAAGGTATGCGAGTGCCAGGTCATCCACGTGTTGGCCGATCACGGAAAATGCCGAAGCGACACCCATTAAGTTGTGGTGCCGGGCGTCTCCGCGGGGGTGCGAATCATATCCTGACGATGCTTCTCCCGAGCACGTATATCAAACGTAAAAGTTGTATTTACCGCTCCCGGCTTTGACGCTGGTTACCTTCCGGGAGGCGCCTTCTGCAACCTGTTTCCACAGGTAGTTTTTTCAATTAGGTCAAGCGCTTGACCGGATTTTGATCGTCCTCATCCAGCTTGCTTCGCAAACGTCGCTCGTTTAGGTTGTAATTACACAACTCTTGCGTTAATTTTCTGTGTATTCCGGTGGGTGAACAGAAGGGGGCGCTTGGGTGTGAGACATTTCTGAGTGAGGCGGAATGCTGAGCCTCGAATTCTACTAATAGTTGTGTGTCCGCTGCCAGGCGGGAAAGACGAGGGGATCGCCGGCGTCCGTATCGGCGGTGCAGTTAAACGGTAACGACAGTTGGAATTCGCACCTTCGGGCGCTCGGCGCCCGCGGGAAGGGACCGCGCATGCCGCGGGCATCGTCAACTAAGAGGAAAAGGCGTGAAACAGGGAATCAAGAGCACAGGCGCAACGAGGGAGTTCTTCGCTCCCATTGGAAAGAGAGGCGGGAAATGAGCGGCCACAGACAGGATGGATTGTCGTTTGCAACACTGCGCGCTGCCGAGGCGGTGATCGAGACCAAGAGCCTCACCGGCGCGGCGCTGAAGCTGGGCATCAGCCAGCCCGCCATCAGCATGCATCTCGGACGGCTCGAACGGGCGATCGGCACCTCGCTCATCAAGAAAGTCGGCAACAAGATCATCGTCAAGGAGGAGATCTCGCGCCTCATCCGCCAGGTGCTCGATCTGGAAAGACGCCTGAAGACCGTCGGCTACGAGAGGAACATCTCAAAGCTCAAGGTGGGCATCTGCACCTACTGCGCGCCGCTCCTGGTGGAGCGCCGCAACACACTCGGCAAGATGAGGGAGAGCCTGACCTTGCGCATCGCCGATTCGCGGCGGCTGGAGGAGATGTACGAGCAGGGCGAGCTCGACGCCGTGTTCCGTGCCCTCTACCCGTCGGAGATCGCGCCGGACCTCACCACCGAGTTCTCCATGAAGTGGGTGGGTGAAAAGCACCTGCTCGATTTCATGACACATGACGGGCAGGGTCTGCCGCTCGTCCTTCCCTCGCCGCATTCGCCGCTTGGTGCTGTGGCGCGCGAGTGGCTGCGCCGGCAGGAGGTGGTCTACGACGTGGTCGGCGAGGTCGACGACATCATGACGGCCATCCGCCTCGTCTCCAGCGGGATCGCGCTATCGCCGCTGCCGGCCTATGTGCGCGACAGTCCGTCGGTGGACCTCAACGGCTGCGCGCAGATCCTGCCGGGGCAACTGGAGGCGCGCTACGGCATGTTCTTCGACGAACGCCGCTTCAACCTGCGCACCGCGCTCGACATCTTCGAGCTTCTGAAGGACGAGCTCGCGCGCGTGCCGCTACCGCTCGAGGTAGCCCGGCCAAGCCTGGCCGCGCACCAGTAGTCCCTTTCTCCTTGAGTCAGGGTTATCGCATATGGACGCACTCTTTGTTCAGCTTCGCCGGGACCCCCACCCCCCATCCCTTCGACGAGCTCAGGATGGGGAGGGGTGAGGGGTGAGGGCCCGATCAAGGACTCAAAATCCATATGCGATAGCCCTGCCTCAAGGGGAGAAGGGCGCCGCGCCTACCGCTCCGCCGGCCGCGCCGTCGACTGGCGCACGTGCAGCTCCGGTTTGATGAGCTCCTGGACCGGATTCACCTCGGCGCCGTTCAGCCGGTCGAGCAGCACGCGCGCTGCCCGGCGCCCCACCTCGCGCTGGCCGTTCCATACCGTGGTGAGCGCCGGCGTGGCGATGGCGGCTTCCTCCAGGTCGTCGTAACCGGTCACCGAGATGTCGACGCCGGGCATCAGCCCGGCACGGGCGATGCCGTTCATCAGGCCGATGGCCACGAGGTCGTTCCAGCACACGGCCGCCGTCGGCTTGTCCTTGAGCGCCAGGAAGGCGCCCGTCATCTCGAAGCCCGCCTGTTTTGTGCGCGGACCGGGAAAGCGCCATTCCGGCTTCACCTCGAGCCCCGCCTTCTGCATCGCCACCACATAGCCGCGATAGCGGTCGCGGCCGGTCGAGGTGTGGTCCGTGCCGCCGACCATGGCGATGCGCGTGTGGCCGAGCGAGATGAGGTGGTTGGTGGCGAGCCCGATGCCGTAGGCGTCGTCGCCGCGGAACACCGGCACCCGCGCGCCCTCCACCGAACGGGCGATCAGCACGGCGGGCAGGCCATTCTCCTCGGCCAGCATGATGTCCTCGTGCGGCGTGCCGATCGCCGGCGACATGATGACGCCGTCGGCGCCGAGCTGCAGCAGCGTGTCGATGAAGGTGCGCTGCTTTTCCAGCTGGTCGTAATGGTTCGAAAGAAGAAAGGTCTGGCGCGAGCGGTCCAGCTCGCTCTCGATGGAGCGCAGGATCTCGGCGAAGAAGGGGTTCATGATGTCGTGCACGACAACGCCGACAATGCCGGACCGCGAGGTTCTGAGGCTTGCCGCGCGCCGGTTGTAGATATAGCCGATGGCGCGCGCATGCTCCTTGATGCGCTGGCGCGTCGCGTCCGCCACAAGCGGGCTGTCCCGCAATGCCAGGGAGACGGTTGCCGTCGAAACACCCAGGGCGTCGGCAATCGTCGAAAGCTTGATTTTCTGCGCCAGCGCACCCCTCCCGGCCCTGGGAAATGTCCCAGTCACGGCTCTTTAAACTGTTTAAGAACCGCTTATGCCATCGCCGCCGCCAAGGTCAAAGCTTTTTTGGTACCGCCGCGGGAGAGCGTCATGGAAGAAGGGCGCTACGCGTCTTCCTCGACATCTTCCTCCTCCACAGGGAGGCCGTTTTTCGATAGGTTCGCCTCGATGCGCGCCAGAAGCTTCTGGAGCGCCTTCTGCTCCTTCTTGTCGAGGGTCTTCAGGGCCTGCTTTTCCGTCCTGCGCACCGACTTCTCAATGGCGCGGATCGCCTGCTCGCCAGTTGCGGTGAGGAAGACATGGGCGCGCCGGGCGTCTTCCTCCGAAGCGCGCTTTTCAAGAAAGCCCTGCGCCGCCAGCCGGTTGATGGTCTTGGTAATGGTCGGTGGGCGAACGCCCAGCTTCTCGGCGAGCTGGCTCGGCGTCTGGCCGTTCTCGCGGCTGAGCGCGAGCATGATCTTGTCCTGTCCGGCGTAAAGACCCTGGTCGAGAAGCCGTTCGGCGAGGACGGTGCGCGACAGGCGCGCCGCAGCCTGCAGCCGACCGATGATCGAACCTTTCGAAGATTTCGCCATCTGCTTTTTCCTATGCCCTTAGCCGGCACGCTTTTACCGCACCGGCCCCATCCCCTCCACAGAAGGCCCGCCCCCTTCTACAGGAAGATAGTCCGGCAAACGATCTTGACAACAGGTGCTCGTCTTGTCGCATCGCCCGGGGCGCGGTAGTTTTGGTCCACTCGCCAAGTCGTTTCCGGGCTAATGCCAAACTGGCGTATCAATCTTATGACAGAGGGAGATGCGCTCTGCCCAAGCGTGAGAGAATAGCCGTCCTGCCGGTGGGTGCGACCGAGCAGCACGGCCCGCACCTGCCGCCGGAGACCGACTGGATAATCGCCGAGGCGGTTGCCGCGCGCGCCGGGGCGCGGCTCGGCAGCCTGCCGGTCGATTTCCTGCCGGTGGAGAAAGTCGGCTATTCCATCGAGCATGCGGAGGACCCGCGCACCGTCTCGCTCGGCTTTGCGGAGGCCGTGCGGCGCTGGGTCGGCATTGGGGAAAAGCTCGCCCAGGCGGGAACGCGCAAATTCGTCATGCTCAATGCCCATGGCGGCAATTCGCCGCTGATGACGGTCGTGGCGACCGAGCTTCGCGCGCGCTGCCGCATGCTGGCGGTCGCCACAAGCTGGACGCGTTTCGGTTA
Organism: Chelativorans xinjiangensis; assembly: GCF_009812055.1. Lineage (GTDB taxonomy): Bacteria > Pseudomonadota > Alphaproteobacteria > Rhizobiales > Rhizobiaceae > Chelativorans > Chelativorans xinjiangense. The sequence continues at coordinate 14,225 of NZ_WQNH01000071.1, forward strand.
CCCGCCGGGCCTCGTTCCGGAGGAGGAGCGGGCGCTGGGTATCCATGGCGGCTTCATCGAGACCTCCGTCATGCTGGCGCTCAGACCCGACCTCGTGGCGATGGAGAAGGCGGCGGATTTTCCTTCCGCGCAGGCCCGCTTCCAGCGCGACTTCACCCACCTGCGCGCCTACGGCCCGCACGCTTTCGGCTGGATGATGCGCGATCTCTCGCCGGAAGGCACGGTCGGCAATGCGGCGGCGGCAAGCGCGGAGGCCGGCGAGAAGATGCTCGATCATGCGGTGTCGGGCTTTCTTGAGCTCATCGCCGATGTCGACCGCTTCGATATGACACTCCTGAAATAGCCTTGCCTCACGCCGCCACCGCGACCACGAGCGCGGCCTCCGCCGTCCCGCCCGACCGCGCCATCTCGGCGAGCGCCGACGGCCCGGCGCGGCGGGCGATGCCGTCGCGGTCGTTGAAGGTTGCCCCGTCGAGGGGGCGGGCGTTGTAGGGCGCAAGTTCGCCATAGACGGCGCGGCTGAAATCATCGGGAAAGAACATCTGTCCCGTCAGCACGCTGCGCTCGTCCGGAAACGCCTTGAAGTGGATGTGCGGCGTGCGCCCCGGATACCAGCCGGGATAGATGGTCGAGAAGGCGGCGATGCCCTGTTCGTCGGCAAACTGCGTGCCGCGCAGGAAGGTCTCGCCCGTCGTATCGCGGCCGCCCGGCTGGCGCGGATAGCCCGAATAGGCGCCCTCGGCGTCGCAATGCCAGATGTCGACGCGCGCGCCGGGAATGGGCGTGCAGGAAGCATTGACCACCTGCAGCCGCACTGTAAGCGGCAGGCCCTCGCGGCCCTCGGTAACCTCCGCCCGCTCCAGCTCGGGATCGAAATAGAAAGGCCCCTCCGTCGTCTCGGGCATGATCGAGCAGACGCCGGCGCCGGTGATCAGCGGCTGGGCGGCCGCCGCCGGGCGCGAGCGGAGGAACAGATCGGCGGAGAGGAACGTGCCGCCGCCGGCCGTGACGGCAAGAAGGGCGAAGGCCTTTCGTCTGGTTATCGTCGTCATGGTCGCCATCCCATTTGCTGCCTGCGAGCCGCCCGCCTCCGATTATCGACAATAGCTGTGGGGCACGGCGAAGACGAATGAACTCTTCGTAAGGTGCGGGGCGAAATCGCGTGGCCGACGGTTTCTTGCGGCCCCACCCGCGCGCGTCATCCCGGAAGCGGGAGCGAAGCGGAGGCTGTCCGGGACCCATTCCGGAACGTCGATGTCACGGAATGGGTCCCGGATAAGCCTTCGGCTTTCCGGGATGACGCAGATGAACAGTTCATGCCTGATCCGGCACGTGCAAAACGCGCCGCATGGTCTTATATGGGCGGCTACGACCATTCATCGCCCGCGAGGGGAATTCATGTCCGAACAGCTTTCGCAAATCCCGGTCACGGTGCTTACCGGCTATCTCGGCTCTGGCAAGACCACGCTTTTGAACCGCATCCTCTCGGAAGATCACGGCAAGCGCTACGCCGTCATCGTCAACGAGTTCGGCGAGATCGGCATCGACAACGATCTGATCGTGGAGTCCGACGAGGAAATCTACGAGATGAACAATGGCTGCGTGTGCTGCACCGTGCGCGGCGACCTCGTGCGCGTGGTCGAAGGGCTGACGCGGCGGCCCGGCCGCTTCGACGCCATTATCGTCGAGACCACCGGTCTGGCCGACCCGGCGCCCGTGGCGCAGACCTTCTTCATGGACGACGACGTGCGCGCCAAGACCAAGCTCGACGCCGTGGTGGCGCTGGTCGACGCCAAGCACCTTCCGCTCCGGCTCAAGGATTCCAAAGAAGCGCAGGACCAGATCGCCTTCGCCGACGTCGTGGTGCTCAACAAGACGGACCTCGTCAGCGTGGAGGAACTGGCGGCGGTGGAAGCGGCCATCCGCGCCATCAACCCGTCGGCCCGCATCCACAAGACCGAGCGCGCTGGCGTGGCGCTTTCAGATGTGCTCGACCGAGGCGCCTTCGACCTTTCCCGCGCGCTCGACAATGATCCGCATTTCCTCGACCACGACGACCCCGACCATGTCTGCGGGCCGGACTGCGACCACGATCATCATGACCATGATCATGACCACGACCATCATCACCACCACGGCGCTCTCTCCGCCATTCACGATGTCGGCGTGACCTCGATCTCGCTGCGCGGCGGCGAGATGGACCCGAAGAAGTTCTTCCCCTGGATCGAGCAGACCACCCAGGTCGACGGCCCGAACATCCTCCGCCTCAAGGGCATCGTCGCCTTTTCCGACGATCCCGAGCGCTATGTGGTGCAGGGCGTGCACATGATCGTCGAAGGCGATCATCAGCGCCCCTGGAAGGAAGGCGAGAAGCGCGAAAGCCGACTCGTCTTCATCGGCCGGGAGCTCGATGCCGAACGGTTGAAGCAGGCGTTTGAGGCTTGTCAGGTTTAGGGCGCGGGGTTGTCTTCTATGCTTTCACCCTACGTTGCCCCCCTCTATCCTGAGCTTTGTCGAAGGGCCGGACACCTCCCCCACAAGGGGGGAGATCAGCGGCGGCGGTTGGCTTCGCCAATCGCCCACTTCGCAGAACAGACGCCGGAGCAAGCGGCCGGCATAATCTCCCCCCTTGCGGGGGAGATGTCCGGCCCTTCGACAAAGCTCAGGACAGAGGGGGGCGCGAAGGGGCGCCTTCCTGTCTCTTCTCCAGTGCAGGCCTGAAGCATGCCCACCGTCGCCCCGCTCGACCTCGACGCCCACTGCGTCGCCGCCGCCTGGCTCAACGACATCCCCCATTTCGCGCTCGCCGACGGCGGCGTGCACCGGCTCGACCATGGCCACAAATGGGCGGAGGCGCATGACGGCCTCCTGGCCGCGACCCCCGACGGCGCTCGGCTCGTGACCGGTGGCGAGGACGGCAAGGTCGCGGCAGTCTCACCCGACGGCTCGATCGAGATTCTGGCAGAGATCGGCCGCAAGTGGATCACCAGCGTCGCCGCCGGGCCGCAGGGTGCGGTGGCCTTCGCCAGCGGCCGTATCGCCTATGTGCGCTTCGCGGATGGGCGCCTGCGCGAATTCCAGCACCCGCGCTCGGTCGAAGGCCTCGCCTTCGCGCCCAAGGGCATGCGGCTTGCGGTGGCGCGCTACAACGGCGCCACGCTGCACTTCCCCGCCACCGAGGGTAAACCGGCCGAACTCGAATGGGCGGGCGCCCATATGGGCATCACCTTTTCCCCCGACGGCAGGTTTCTCGTCACCACCATGCAGGAAAACGCCCTGCACGGCTGGAAGCTCGCCGACGGCAAGCACATGCGCATGGCCGGCTACCCCGTCAAGGTGAAGAGCTTTTCATGGAGCGCCAAAGGCAGATGGCTCGCCACATCCGGCGCGCCCGCGGCCATCGTCTGGCCCTTCCAGGCCAAGGACGGCCCCATGGGCAAGACACCGCTGGAGCTCGGCACGCGCGGCGACACGATGGTGACCCACGTCTGCTGCCACCCCGTCGAGGAGATCGTGGCGATCGGCTACGCCGACGGCATGGTGCTCGCCGCCCGCTTTGCCGACCAGAAGGAAGTGCTCCTGCGCCGCCCCGGCAAGGGCGCCGTCACCGCCATGGGCTGGGACCCGGAAGGCCGCCGCCTCGCCTTCGGCTGCGAGACGGGGGAATGCGGGGTGGTGGATATTTCCGCGTAGAGCAATTCCAGGAAAAGTGGAGTTCGGAATTGCGACAAAACAAAGAGTTAGACCAGTTCATCAATTCCATGAAACGATGAATTGGTCTAGTCACCTGGAACTGAAGTTCATTTCATTATAGGATTGTGCTCGCGACTGAAGAAGGAGCGAGTCGATGGCCAATGCGACTG
>NZ_WQNH01000072.1 GCF_009812055.1 Chelativorans xinjiangensis
CCGTCAGTGACGTCTTGCCATGGTCGACGTGACCAATCGTCCCGATGTTCACATGCGGCTTCGTGCGCTCAAATTTACCTTTGGCCATGTGAGGTCTCCGTTATTCTCTGCCTATTCAGGCCTTGCTTCAGTGAGCCCGCTCGGGCGATCACGCGAACTTCTTCTGGATCTCCTGCGCCACAGCGCTGGGGACCGGCTCATAGTGGTCGAACTGCATCGTGTACTGGGCACGGCCCTGGGACATCGAGCGCAGATTGTCGACATATTTGAACATGTTGGCGAGCGGCACCATGGCATTGACGACGGTCGCGACACCGCGCGCCTCCGTGCCCTGGATCTGCCCGCGGCGGGAGTTCAGATCGCCGATGACGTCGCCCACGTAATCCTCCGGCGTCACCACCTCGACCTTCATGATCGGCTCGAGAAGCTGGGCACCAGCCTTCTGGGCGCCTTCGCGGAAAGCCGCACGTGCGGCGATCTCGAAGGCCAAAACGGACGAGTCGACGTCGTGATAGGCACCGTCGATGAGCGTCGCCTTCACGCCGAGCATCGGGAACCCAGCCACCGGGCCGGAGGACATGACGCTCTCGATGCCCTTCTGCACGCCGGGGATGTACTCCTTCGGCACGGAACCGCCAACAACCTTGGATTCGAAGACGAAATCCTCGCCTTCCGGGTTGGGCTCGAAGACGATCTTGACGCGGGCGAACTGGCCCGAGCCGCCGGTCTGCTTCTTGTGCGTGTAGTCGATCTCTGCTTGCCGCGTGATGGTCTCGCGGTAGGCCACCTGCGGCGCACCGACATTGGCCTCGACCTTGAACTCGCGCTTCATGCGGTCGACGATGATGTCGAGGTGAAGCTCGCCCATGCCGGCGATGATCGTCTGGCCGGACTCCTCGTCGGACTTGACGCGGAAGGACGGATCCTCCGCCGCCAGACGGTTGAGCGCCAAACCCATCTTCTCCTGGTCGCCCTTGGTCTTCGGCTCGATTGCGATCTGGATGACCGGCTCGGGGAACTCCATGCGCTCCAGGATGACCGGCTTCACCGGGTCACACAGCGTGTCGCCCGTGGTCGTCTCCTTCAGGCCGGCCAGCGCCACGATGTCGCCGGCATACGCCACCTCCAGGTCGGAACGCGAGTTGGAGTGCATCTGCAGCATACGCCCGATACGCTCACGCTTGTCCTTCACCGTATTGGCGAGTGACACGCCCTTGGTGAGGACGCCGGAATAGATGCGGCAGAAAGTGAGCGAGCCGACGAAGGGATCGTTCATGATCTTGAAAGCAAGCATCGACAGCGGCTCGTCGTCCGACGACTTGCGCGTCACCTCACCCTCGGTCTTCGGATCGATGCCCCTGATCGACGGCACCTCCACCGGCGAGGGCAGGAAGTCGACGACGCCGTCGAGCAGCGGCTGCACGCCCTTGTTCTTGAAGGCCGAGCCGCAGAACATCGGGAAGAACTTCACCTCGATGGTGCCCTTGCGGATCAGCTTGCGGATCTCGTCGTTGGACGGCATCTCGCCCTCGAGATAACGCTCCATCGCCGCCTCATCCATCTCGACGGCGGTCTCGATCAGCTTCTCACGGTATTCCTCGGCCTGCGCCTGCATGTCGGCCGGGATATCCAGAACGTCCCACGCCGCACCGAGGTTCTCCGACTGCCAGATAAGCGCCTTCATCTCGATGAGGTCGACGACGCCGGCAAAATCGCTCTCGGCGCCGATAGGAAGCTGCATGATGACAGGCGCAGCGCCAAGCCGCGTCTTGACCATCTCGGCCGAGCGGTAGAAGTCGGCGCCGATCTTGTCCATCTTGTTGCAGAAGATCATGCGCGGCACGCCGTACTTGTCGGCCTGGCGCCACACGGTCTCCGTCTGCGGCTCCACGCCGGCATTGGCGTCGAGCAGCGCAATGGCGCCGTCGAGCACGCGCAGCGAACGCTCTACCTCGATGGTGAAGTCCACGTGGCCGGGCGTGTCGATGATGTTGAAGCGGCGCTTCTTGCCGTCGCGACCTTCCCAGAAAGTGGTCGTGGCAGCAGAGGTAATGGTGATACCTCGCTCCTGCTCCTGCTCCATCCAGTCCATGGTGGCCGCGCCGTCATGGACTTCGCCGATCTTGTGCGACTTGCCGGTGTAAAACAGGACGCGCTCGGTCGTTGTCGTCTTGCCGGCGTCGATGTGCGCCATGATACCGAAGTTTCGGTAATCTTCGATCTTATACTCGCGGGCCATCGTGGGTACCTCTTCCTTCCTCTCGCACTACCAGCGGTAATGCGAGAACGCACGGTTGGCCTCGGCCATCTTGTGCGTATCTTCGCGCTTCTTGACGGCAGTGCCGCGATTGTTGGACGCATCCATGAGCTCGCCCGACAGGCGCTCGATCATGGTGGTCTCGTTACGGTTGCGAGCAGCCGTGATCAGCCAGCGGATGGCGAGCGCCTGACGGCGTTCCGGGCGCACATCAACCGGGACCTGGTAGGTGGCACCGCCGACACGCCTGGAGCGCACCTCGACATGCGGCGCGACGTTGTCCAGCGCCTGGTGGAAGATAGCCACCGGCTCCTGCCTGGTCTTTTCCTGCACCTGGTCGAGCGCGCCATAGACGATCTGCTCGGCGACGGACTTCTTGCCGTCCAGCATGATGGCATTCATGAACTTGGTCACAACCTGATCGCCGAACTTCGGATCCGGGTTGATTTCGCGCTTCTCTGCACGGTGACGTCGGGACATCTTTTTCGTCTCTCACCTTCATGGCCCGGCGCAAAACAAAAGCGCCGAAGCCGGGAAACCCTACTTCGGACGCTTTGCGCCATATTTGGAGCGGCGCTGCTTGCGGCTTTTCACACCCTGCGTGTCGAGCACGCCGCGGATGATGTGATAGCGTACGCCGGGAAGGTCCTTCACGCGGCCGCCGCGGATCATCACCACGGAGTGCTCCTGCAGGTTATGACCCTCACCCGGGATGTAGCCGATCACCTCGAAGCCGTTGGCAAGCCGAATCTTCGCCACCTTGCGCATGGCCGAGTTCGGCTTTTTCGGCGAAGTCGTATAGACGCGCGTGCACACTCCCCGCTTCTGCGGGTTGGCCTGCATGGCCGGCACCTTGTTGCGCTTCACCGGCGCCTTGCGCGGCTTGTTGATCAGCTGGTTTACGGTCGGCATCAAACCTTCCCTTGTTTCAATCTCGTGTCTCAAGTCGACGGAGTCGCGTTAAGACGAGGACAGTGCCCCATATGCAAATTCAGGCATCAAACCGCCTGACTGCGGTCCTGCCCGAACAAAAGCAGAGGAAGCGGCAACCCGCTTCATGCGCCGGAAGTCTGTCGCTCGTATAAACGAACCCTGTTTGAGGCTTTGCTTCAGGGCGCGTCGCCCCGAAAAGAAAGGCCTCACATCGGCTCAGACGCGGCGGGTAATACGCGCAACGCGAGCCACCGTCAACCCCGCTCCGGCAATTATCTTGCGCAATTGGACCGGTGTGAGCGATCAGGCACCGCGAACGATTATCCGCCCCTCAATATGAGGTGAGGAAGGGGAAATTTCCACCCTCGCCCTGTTGCCCATGTACCGGAAATGCGACAATTCGCGCGACATCGTGCCGTGATCGGCAGAACGCAAAAGGAATCAGCCCCATGAACGACAATGAGCAGCCGCCCGTAACCATCATTACCGGCCGGGTCTGGCGCGAAGCGGGCGGAGACAGCGAGGGCGTGCACGTCATGCTCATGGCGCCAGACGACGACACGGCGGTGCGCCTTGCACTGGAAGCGCTGGCGCAAGAAGGCTATGCGGAGGCCGAACTTGACCAGATCGGCGAGATGGAAGGCGCCCCCGACGAAGAGCCGCACCTGTCGGCCTGGCAGGGCGCCACCGAAGGCGAGATCGCCATCGTCACGTTCGATGAGCCGGCATAGCGCCTCCCCTCTCCTCATGGCTGTGCAGTCGCGCTGTCTTGCGGAGAGGGAAGGTGCTGCCTCCGTCAGAAGCAATAGCCCCAGGCGCGCCGGAAATGCCGATGGCGCCAATGGTGCCGATCGGACCAGTCGTCATGGCAGTATATCATCTTCGGACGGTTCATCTCCGCCGCGGCCTCGACGGCCGCATTCTTGGCTCGAACCGACTCGACCTCCCGCCGAATGCAATCCGCCATCTCCTTGTCGCCGCTCTTGTAGCCGTAGGCGGAGCAGCGCGCCGAGAAATGGGTGGCGACAGTTGCAGGCGCAGCGGTCTGCAGCCAGGCGGAGGATTCCGGCCTACCTAGAAGAAGTTCGCCTTGCGTGCCCGTGCAGGCGGCGCAAACCGTAATAATCGGGAAAATAGCGTACCTGAAAAAGGTCTTCATAATTCCCTTCTCCTCTGATGCCCGCGGCGACGTACATTGCCGCAGCCCCCAAAGTCGAATCTGGCTTTTCAATTGATGGACTACTGCCTCCGGCGGAAGAAACTGCGTGCCTGAAAACAAAGGCAAGCGCCTGAATGCGCCAGACATTAAAAATTTAAATAAAGTAAGTATTTTTTCTCTTCCTTGAATCAAACAACAACTTGTAGTTTTATTATGAAAATAAATACTACCCGTCAACATGCCGCTTAAAACAGCGTTAATTCAACAATTCATCCTGAAACAAAAAAGAAGCCGCCGGACTATCCGGCGGCTTCTCATAAAGTGAAGCGATGGACGGTTTCTACCTACTCGGCTGCACCCGTCATATCGGCCAGCGCGGCCTCGGCCGTCTCCGCGCCCGACTCCTTGCGCCGCTCGTCGAGGATGAGCTCGTCGCGCGAACGGGCGATGCGCCGGATCTGGCTCATAGCGCCGCCGGTACCGGCCGGAATGAGGCGGCCGACGATGACGTTCTCCTTGAGCCCCTGCAGCGTGTCGATCTTGCCGGCGACCGAAGCCTCCGTCAGCACCCGCGTCGTCTCCTGGAAGGAGGCGGCGGAGATGAAGGACGGCGTCTGCAGCGAGGCCTTGGTGATGCCGAGCAGCACCGGCTGGCCCTCGGCCGGCTTCTTGCCTTCCTCGACCAACCGGTCGTTGACCTCGTCGAACTCGACCTGGTCCACGTGATCGCCGGGGATGTAGGTCGAGTCGCCCTGCGCCGTGATCTCAACCTTCTGCAGCATCTGGCGAACGATCACCTCGATGTGCTTGTCGTTGATCATCACGCCCTGCAACCGGTAGACCTCCTGGATCTCGTTGACGAGGTAGGAGGCCAGCGCCTCCACGCCCTTGATCGCCAGGATGTCGTGCGGCGCCGGATTGCCGTCAAGGATGAAGTCGCCCTTCTCGATGACGTCGCCGTCCTGCAGATGGAACGGCTTGCCCTTCGGGATGAGGTACTCCACCGGCTCCATGGTCGAATCGTGCGGCTCGATGACGATGCGGCGCTTGTTCTTGTAGTCGCGGCCGAAGCGCACCGTGCCGTCGATCTCGGCGATGATGGCATGATCCTTCGGACGCCGTGCCTCGAACAGCTCCGCCACCCGCGGCAGACCGCCGGTGATGTCCTTGGTCTTCGCGCTTTCCATCGGAATACGCGCAAGCACGTCGCCGGGCTGCACCTTTGCACCGGGCTCGGTCGACAGCACCGCCTCCACCGAAAGCAGGAAGCGCGCCTCGCCGCCGCGGGCGAGCTTGGCCACCTTGCCCTTGGAGTCGAGGATGGTGATCGCCGGCTTGAGGTCCGAGCCGCGCGGCGTCGACCGCCAGTCGACGACCTCGCGCTTGGTGATGCCGGTCGATTCGTCCGTCGTCTCCTGCACCGAGATGCCGTCCACCAGGTCCTCGAAGGCCACGGTGCCCTCGACTTCCGTCAGCATCGGCCGTGTGTACGGATCCCACTCGGCAATGCGCTGGCCGCGCTTCACCTTGTCGCCGTCATCCACGTAAATCCGTGAACCGTACGCGATGCGATGCGAGGCACGCTCGGCGCCACCCTCGTCGAGGATCAGCACCGCCATGTTGCGGCCCATGACGACCAGATGGCCGTCGGAGTTACGCACCACGTTGCGGTTGCGGATCGCCACCGTGCCCTCGAAGGAAGCCTCGAGGAAGGACTGGTCCACCACCTGAGCGGTGCCGCCCATGTGGAAGGTACGCATGGTGAGCTGAGTGCCCGGCTCGCCGATCGACTGCGCCGCGATGACGCCGACTGCCTCGCCGATATTGACCGGCGTGCCGCGCGCCAGATCGCGGCCGTAGCAGACGGCACAGACACCGCTCCTCATCTCACAGGTGAGTGCGGAGCGGATGCGCACGGTCTGGATGCCGGCGGCCTCGATGGCCTCGACATCGCGCTCGTCGATGAGGCGACCGGCCGGCACTATGACCTCGTCGGTCGCAGGGTTGACCACATCATCGAGTGCGGTGCGGCCAAGCACGCGCTGGCCGATGGAGGCAACCACCTGCCCCGCGTCGACGATGGGCTGCATGGTGAGGCCCTTGTCGGTACCGCAATCGGGCGTGACCACGATGCAATCCTGCGCCACGTCGACGAGACGCCGCGTCAGGTAGCCCGAATTCGCGGTCTTGAGCGCCGTATCGGCGAGGCCCTTGCGCGCGCCGTGGGTGGAGTTGAAGTACTCCATCACGGTCAGGCCTTCCTTGAAGTTCGAGATGATCGGCGTCTCGATGATGGAGCCGTCCGGACGTGCCATCAGGCCGCGCATGCCGGCAAGCTGGCGCATCTGCGCCGGCGAACCGCGGGCGCCGGAGTGCGACATCATGTAGATCGAGTTCATCGGCTTCTGGCGCTTGTCCTCGCCGAACTCGATCGCCTTGATGCGCTTCATCATCTCGTCGGCGACCTTCTCCGAGCACTTGGCCCAGGCATCGACGACCTTGTTGTACTTCTCGCCCTGGGTGATCAGGCCGTCGTTGTACTGCTGCTCGTACTCCTTGGCGAGCGCCTCGGTCTCCGCGACCAGGTTCACCTTGGTGTCGGGGATCAGCATGTCGTCCTTGCCGAAGGAAATGCCCGCCGTGCAGGCGCGGGTAAATCCGAGCGACATGATCCGGTCGCAGAAGATCACCGTCTCCTTCTGGCCGCAGTGGCGGTAGACCAAATCGATCATCTTGGAGATGTTCTTCTTAGTCATCTCCTGATTGCAGATGTCGAAGGGCACGTTCGCGTTCTTCGGCAGAAGCTCACCGATGATCATGCGGCCGGGCGTCGTCTCATGGATCTGCGAGACCTGATTGCCGTCATGATCGACGGTCTTGAAGCGGCCTTTGATCTTGGTGTGCAGCGTGACGACCTTGGTCTCGAGCGCATGATGCAATTCGCCCATATCGGCGAACACCATCCCCTCGCCCGGCTCGTTCTGGTTCATGATGGACAGGTAGTAGAGTCCCAGAACCATGTCCTGCGAGGGCACGATGATCGGTGCGCCGGAGGCCGGGTGCAGGATGTTGTTGGTCGACATCATGAGCACGCGCGCTTCGAGCTGCGCTTCCAGCGACAGCGGCACGTGGACGGCCATCTGGTCACCGTCGAAGTCGGCGTTGAAGGCGGTGCAGACCAACGGGTGAAGCTGGATCGCCTTGCCTTCGATGAGCACCGGCTCGAAGGCCTGGATGCCGAGGCGGTGCAGCGTGGGCGCCCGGTTCAAGAGCACCGGATGCTCGCGGATCACCTCGTCGAGGATATCCCAGACCTCCGGACGCTCCTTCTCCACCAGCTTCTTCGCCTGCTTGACGGTGGACGAAAAGCCCTTGGCGTCGAGACGCGCGTAGATGAAGGGCTTGAAGAGCTCCAGCGCCATCTTCTTCGGCAGGCCGCACTGGTGCAGCTTCAGCTCGGGACCCGTCACGATGACGGAGCGGCCGGAATAGTCGACGCGCTTGCCGAGCAGGTTCTGCCGGAAGCGGCCCTGCTTGCCCTTCAGCATGTCGGACAGCGACTTCAGCGGCCGCTTGTTGGCGCCCGTGATGACGCGGCCACGGCGGCCGTTGTCGAACAGTGCGTCGACGGCCTCCTGCAGCATGCGCTTTTCGTTACGGATGATGATGCCGGGCGCCCTGAGTTCGATCAGCCGCTTCAGACGGTTGTTACGGTTGATGACGCGGCGGTAGAGATCGTTGAGATCCGACGTCGCAAACCGGCCGCCGTCGAGCGGCACCAGCGGGCGCAGGTCCGGCGGGATGACCGGGACGATCTTCATGATCATCCATTCCGGCCGGTTGCCGGACTCCAGGAAGTTTTCCACGACCTTGAGCCGCTTCAGAAGCTTCTTCTGCTTGAGCTCCGACGTGGTGGAGGCAAGCTCGGAGCGCAGGTCGCCGGCGATCTTCTCCAGGTCCATGCCGGCCAGAAGGTGATGGATCGCTTCCGCGCCGATCATGGCCGTAAAGGAGTCCTCGCCGAACTCGTCGACGGCGATCATGTACTCCTCTTCGGAGAGAAGCTGGTTCTCCTTGAGAGACGTCAGGCCGGGCTCGGTCACGATGTAGTTCTCGAAGTAGAGAACCCGCTCGATGTCCTTGAGCGTCATGTCGAGCAGCGTGCCGATGCGTGAGGGCAGCGACTTCAGGAACCAGATGTGGGCAACGGGCGCGGCCAGTTCGATGTGCCCCATGCGCTCGCGGCGCACGCGGGAAAGCGTGACCTCGACACCGCACTTCTCGCAGATGACGCCCTTGTACTTCATGCGCTTATATTTGCCGCACAGGCACTCGTAGTCCTTGATGGGACCGAAAATGCGCGCGCAGAACAGGCCGTCACGCTCCGGCTTGAAGGTGCGGTAGTTGATGGTCTCCGGCTTCTTGATCTCGCCGTAGGACCAGGACAGGATCTTCTCCGGGCTCGCCAGCGAAATCCGGATGGAATCGAAGGTCTGTGCCGGCGCCTGAGGGTTGAACAGGTTCATGACCTCTTGGTTCATGCCGATCTCCTTTGCGGGACATTAAGTCCCTTGGTCATTCTGCGGTCGTCGCGGGCGTCCAGCGGCTCTTGTCCCGTTCCTGCTGGTCGCCGCATCGCCGTCGATACGGGCGGTGCGCCGCGATCCAAGACCGCGGCGCATACGCAATTCACTCCGCTGCGTCGGGCAACTGCGCCGGCGGCTCCTCCAAGCGCGAGTTCTCGAGCTCCACATTGAGGCCCAGAGAGCGCATCTCCTTGACCAGCACGTTGAAGCTCTCGGGGATGCCCGCCTCGAAGGTGTCGTCGCCGCGCACGATGGCCTCGTAGACCTTGGTGCGGCCGGCCACGTCGTCCGACTTGACGGTGAGCATCTCCTGCAGCGTGTAGGCGGCGCCATAGGCTTCCAGCGCCCACACCTCCATCTCGCCGAAGCGCTGTCCGCCGAACTGCGCCTTGCCGCCCAGCGGCTGCTGGGTGACGAGCGAATACGGACCGATGGAGCGGGCGTGGATCTTGTCGTCCACCAGGTGGTGCAGCTTCAGCATGTAGATGTAGCCCACCGTTACCTGACGATCGAACGCTTCACCCGTGCGGCCGTCATACAGCGTCACCTGACCGCTCGAGTTGAGCCCCGCTTCCTCCAACACCTCGTTGATGTCGGATTCGTGCGCTCCGTCGAAAACAGGCGTGGCGATGGAAACACCGCGGCGCATCTGCTCGCCGAGCCGTATGACGCTATCGTCGTCATACGCACGCACCGGTTCGTTGCGGTCGTTGTCCGGGATCAGCTTCTCGATCGTCTTGCGGAGCGGCTTGATATCGCCCTTCTCCTTGTAGGCGTCGATCAATTCGCCGATCTGCCGGCCCATGCCCGCGCAGGCCCAGCCAAGATGCGTCTCCAGGATCTGGCCGACATTCATGCGGCTCGGCACGCCGAGCGGGTTCAAGACGATGTCTACGTGGGTACCGTCATCGAGGAACGGCATGTCCTCGATGGGCACGATCCTTGAGACGACACCCTTGTTGCCGTGCCGGCCGGCCATCTTGTCTCCGGGCTGCATCTTACGCTTCACGGCGACGAAGACCTTGACCATCTTCATGACGCCGGGGGGCATCTCGTCGCCGCGCTGCACCTTCTCGACCTTGTCCATGAAGCGCTGCTCCAGCGCGCTCTTGGACTCGTCGTACTGGGCGCGCAACGCTTCGAGTCCGGTCTGCTGCTTCTCGTTCTCGACGGCGAACTGCCACCACTGCGAACGCGGATACTCGTCAAGCAGTTCCGAAGTCAGCTTGGTGCCCTTCTTAAAGCCCTTGGGCCCTGCGATCGCCGTCTTTCCGATAAGCATATCGGAAAGACGCGCATAGACGTTGCGGTCGAGGATCGACTGCTCGTCATCGCGGTCCTTGGCGAGCCGCTCGATCTCCTCGCGCTCGATCGCCATGGCGCGCTCGTCCTTCTCCACGCCGTGGCGGTTGAAGACGCGCACCTCGACCACCGTGCCGTAGGTGCCGGGCGGCATGCGCATGGAGGTGTCGCGGACGTCGGACGCCTTCTCGCCGAAGATGGCGCGCAGGAGCTTTTCCTCCGGCGTCATCGGGCTTTCGCCCTTCGGCGTGATCTTGCCGACCAGGATGTCGCCCGGCTGGACTTCGGCGCCGATATAGACAATGCCCGCCTCATCGAGGTTCTTCAGCGCCTCTTCCGAAACGTTCGGAATGTCGCGCGTGATCTCCTCCGGCCCGAGCTTGGTGTCGCGCGCCATGATCTCGAACTCCTCGATGTGGATCGAGGTGAAGACATCGTCGCGCACGATGCGCTCGGAGAGCAGGATGGAGTCCTCGTAGTTGTAGCCGTTCCATGGCATGAAGGCGACGAGGACGTTACGGCCGAGCGCCAGGTCGCCCAGGTCCGTCGACGGGCCATCGGCGATGATGTCGCCTTTGTTGATCTCATCGCCCACCCGCACCAGCGGACGCTGGTTGATGCAGGTGTTCTGGTTGGAGCGCTGGAACTTCTGCAGCCGGTAGATGTCGACACCGGACTGCGAGGCGTCCACGTCCTCCGTGGCACGGATAACGATACGCGTCGCGTCCACCTGGTCGACCACGCCCGTGCGGCGGGCGGCAATCGCCGCGCCCGAATCGCGCGCCACCACCGGCTCCATGCCGGTGCCCACGAACGGGGCCTCGGCACGCACCAGCGGCACGGCCTGACGCTGCATGTTCGAGCCCATGAGCGCGCGGTTGGCGTCGTCATTCTCCAGGAACGGAATGAGCGCGGCGGCAACCGAAACAAGCTGCTTCGGCGAGACGTCCATCAGGTCGACGTTCTCGCGCGGCGCCATCATCACCTCGCCGGCGTGGCGGCAGACCACGAACTCGTCGGCGAAGCGGCCGTCCTTGTCGATCTCGGCGTTGGCCTGAGCAACGTAGTGCTTGGCCTCTTCCATCGCCGACAGGTAGACGACGTCCTCGCTCACCTTACCATCGATGATCCTGCGGTACGGCGTCTCGATGAAGCCGTACTTGTTGACACGGGCGAAGGTCGCCAACGAGTTGATAAGACCGATATTCGGGCCTTCCGGCGTCTCGATCGGGCAGATGCGGCCATAGTGCGTCGGGTGCACGTCGCGCACCTCGAAGCCCGCCCGCTCGCGGGTCAGACCGCCCGGGCCAAGCGCCGACAGGCGCCGCTTGTGGGTGATCTCCGACAGCGGGTTCGTCTGGTCCATGAACTGCGAGAGCTGCGAGGAGCCGAAAAACTCGCGTACCGCGGCAGCCGCGGGCTTGGCGTTGATCAGGTCCTGCGGCATGACCGTGTCGATCTCGATCGACGACATGCGCTCCTTGATGGCGCGCTCCATGCGCAAGAGGCCGACGCGGTACTGGTTCTCCATGAGTTCGCCGACCGAACGCACGCGGCGGTTGCCGAGATTGTCGATGTCGTCGATCTCGCCCTTGCCGTCGCGCAGCTCGACCAGGGTCTTGACCACGGCGACGATGTCTTCCTTGCGCAGGACGCGCACGGAATCCTCGGCATCCAGCTCCAGGCGCATGTTCATCTTCACCCGGCCCACGGCCGAAAGGTCGTAGCGCTCGGGATCGAAGAACAGCGAGTGGAACATCGCCTCCGCCGTCTCCAGCGTCGGCGGCTCGCCCGGGCGCATGACCCGATAGATGTCGAACAGCGCGTCCTGGCGGGTCTCGTTCTTGTCGGCAACCAGCGTGTTGCGGATATAGCCGCCGATATTGACATGGTCGATGTCGAGGAAATGCACCTCCCCGGCGCCTGCGTCGAGCAGAACCTTGAGCGTCTTCTCGTCGATCTCGTCGCCCGCCTCGAGGAAGATCTCGCCCGTCTCCAGGTTGACGATGTCTTCGGCAAGGTAGTTGCCGATCAGGTCGTCCTCGCTGGCGCGAACGGCCTTCAGGCCCTTCTCGGCAAGCTGCCGAGCCTGGCGCGCCGTCATCTTCTTGCCGGCTTCCAGCACCACCTCGCCTGAATCGGCGTCGATGATATCGGCCGTGGCCTTCATGCCGCGGAAGCGCTCGGCGGAGAACGGCACGCGCCAGTTCTCGCCGTCGCGGATATAGGTCAGCTGGTTATAGAAGGTCGAAAGGATCTCCTCACTGTCCATGCCGAGTGCCATCAGCAGCGACGTGGCTGGGATCTTGCGCCGGCGATCGATGCGCGCGTAGACGACGTCCTTGGCGTCGAACTCGATGTCGAGCCAGGAACCGCGATACGGAATGACGCGCGCGGCGAAAAGCAGCTTGCCGGACGAGTGCGACTTGCCCTTGTCATGGTCGAAGAAGACACCCGGCGAGCGGTGCATCTGCGAGACGATCACGCGCTCGGTGCCGTTGACGATGAAGGTGCCGTTCGACGTCATGAGCGGCATGTCGCCCATGTAGACGTCCTGCTCCTTGATGTCCTTGATGGACTTGGCCTGCGTGTCCTCATCGATGTCGAACACGATGAGGCGCAGCGTCACCTTGAGCGGTGCCGCATAGGTGAGGTCGCGCTGGCGGCACTCCTCGGTATCGAACTTCGGGGGCTCGAACTCGTACTTGACGAATTCGAGCATCGCCGTGCCGGCGAAATCCTGGATCGGAAACACCGACTTGAAAACTGCCTGCAGCCCCTCGTCGGGACGCCCACCCTCGGGCTCCTCGACCATCAGGAACTGGTCATAGGATGCTTTTTGAACCTCGATGAGGTTCGGCATCTCCGCAACTTCCGGAATCTTCCCGAAAAACTTGCGTACGCGCCTGCGACCGTTGAAAGTCTGGGTCTGGGCCATCGTCGCTCCTTGCCTGCCGCTTGCCTGCCACTTCGGGCCGCCCTGAGCCTGTCGAAGGGCGACCAATCCAAACGGATGAAAACCCGTTTCCTGAAGGCCGCCTCGGAGGCCGTCAGGAAAAAGGTTTTCGCTTCAATTACGTCTCGCTGCCGGCCCGCGGACGACTGCCCGCGGGCCGGCGGCAAGCACTTACTTCAGTTCGACCTTGGCGCCGGCCCCTTCGAGCTGCGCTTTGATCTTCTCGGCCTCGTCCTTCGACACGGCCTCTTTGACCGGCTTCGGTGCCGCCTCGACCAGATCCTTGGCCTCCTTCAGGCCCAGGCCGGTGATGGCGCGCACTTCCTTGATCACGTTGATCTTCTGCGCACCGGCCTCGGCGAGAACGACGTCGAACTCGGTCTTCTCTTCCGCGGTCTCGGCAGGCGCACCGGCACCGCCGGCAGCCGCCACGGCCACCGGAGCCGCCGCGGAGACGCCCCACTTCTCTTCCAGCATCTTCGACAGCTCGGCCGCCTCGATGACGGTCAGGCTGGAAAGGTCATCAACGATCTTCGCAAGATCAGCCATTGTTCATTTCCTTCGTAAAAGTTCGAACTGTGTTGCAGGTGTGAGGAACGGCCTCATGCCGCCTCGTCCTTCCGGGCATAGGCGCCAAAGACACGGGCAAGCTTGCCTGCCGGTGCATTGACGACCTGGGCGATCCGGGTTGCCGGCGTTGAGATCATGCCGACGATCTTCGCTCTGAGCTCGTCCAGCGACGGCAGCGAGGCAAGTGCCTTCACGCCGTCGGCGTCGAGCGTGGTCGCGCCCATCGCGCCGCCGAGGATGACAAGATTGTCATTGCCCTTGGCGAAATCGCTGGCGACCTTCGGAGCGACAACCGGATCGTCCGAGTAAGCAATCAGGGTCTGCCCCTCGAAGAGGGCCTGAATGCCTTCGGACTTGGTACCCTGAAGAGCGATCTTGGCGAGACGGTTCTTCGCGACCTTGACGGTCCCGCCTGCCTCGCGCATCTTCGACCGAAGGTCGTTCATCTGCGCGACGGTCAGACCGGTGTAGTGTGCCACGACGAGAGAACCGGTGTTCTCGAACACCTGGTTCAGGCCCGTGACGAACTCGCGTTTTTCCGCTCTGTCCACAGCCTTTCTCCAGTTGACGGCGCCCCTTTTCTATAGGTTTGCCGCCGGGTTGCCTTTTGCCGACCGGGCTTTCCTTCCGGATCACCCGAACGACGCTCGAGGATCCTGCCCCCTTTCGCCGCGCCGGCAGAACCGGCAATCGGGCAAAAGGCCAACACGGTTCGAACCTTCCGTCGGCCTGCTTGCGCAAAACCTTAAGTTGGTTCTTACCCGTCTCATGCAGGCTCTTTCGAAGAATTAAGGCGAGCCGCCTGCAGTCTCGGACAGGATTGCCGGGGGATACCCCCAGCTTCCGGGCCGTTGCCGCCCCGGAATGGATGCGCCGGAAAGGATGCCCCCTCCCGGCAGGAACTTTACGATGCGCTCAAGGTTGACGGGTCGATCTTGAGACCGGGGCCCATGGTCGACGTCAGGGCCACGCGCTTGACGTAGTTGCCCTTGGCGCCCGACGGCTTGGCCTTGGTTACGGCATCGGCGAACGCGCGCACATTCTCGGCAATCGCATTGGCGTCGAAAGACGCCTTGCCGACGCCGGCATGCACGATGCCCGCCTTCTCGACCCGAAACTCGACAGCGCCGCCCTTGGAGGCCTCGACGGCGGCCGCAACGTCAGCCGTCACCGTACCCACCTTCGGGTTCGGCATCAGGCCGCGCGGACCCAGCACCTTGCCGAGCCGGCCGACCAGCGGCATCATGTCGGGCGTGGCAATGCAGCGGTCGAAATCGATCTCGCCCTTCTGCACGCTTTCCACCAGGTCTTCCGCACCGACGATGTCGGCGCCGGCGGCCTTGGCTTCATCCGCCTTGTCGCCCTTGGCGAAGACGGCCACACGCACCGAGCGGCCGGTGCCGTTCGGCAGGTTGACGACGCCACGCACCATCTGGTCGGCATGGCGCGGATCGACGCCGAGGTTCATCGCCACTTCGATGGTCTCGTCGAACTTGGCCGTCGCCCGCTCCTTCAGAAGCTTTACCGCCTCCTCAAGCGAATAGTGCTTGTTGCGGTCGACGCCCTCGCGGCTCTTGGCCACACGCTTGGAAAGTTTCACAGCCATCTCTTCAGCCCACCACTTCCAGGCCCATGGAGCGGGCCGAGCCCTCCACCATGCGCATAGCCGCGTTCACGTCGTTCGCGTTCAGGTCCGCCATCTTGGCTTCGGCGATCTTGCGCACCTTGTCGCGCGAAATCTGACCGACCGTCTGTTTGCCCGGCTCCTTGGCGCCCGACTTCAGCTTCGCCTCCTTCTTGAGGAAGTAGCTCACCGGCGGGGTCTTCATGGTGAAGGTGAACGACTTGTCCTGGTAGTAGGTGATGACCACCGGGATGGGCGAGCCCTTCTCCATTTCCTGGCTCTGCGCGTTGAACGCCTTGCAGAACTCCATGATATTGATGCCACGCTGACCAAGCGCAGGTCCGATCGGCGGCGACGGCGTCGCCGACCCCGCGGGAACCTGAAGCTTGAGCTGGCCTGCAATCTTCTTAGCCATCTCTCATCTGCCTCGTTTCATGCCGGCCTCGGCCGACGGTTGCAGTTCGGTGGTGCGGACACCGGCGGCCGGCTACGCCGCCTTATCCTTCCACCATTATCGTTCCGGGAAGCCGGAACCGCCGATCAGCTCTTCTCGACCTGACCGAACTCCAGATCGACGGGCACGGCGCGCCCGAAGATCGAAACCTCCACCTTGAGGCGCGAACGCTCCTCGTCGACCTCCTGGACGGCTCCGTTGAAAGAAGCGAAGGGACCATCGGAAACACGCACTTGCTCGCCGATCTCGAAGGTCACCGAAGGCTTCGGCCGCTCGACGCCCTCCTGGACCTGGTGCAAGATGCGCTCGGCCTCCGCCTGCGTAATCGGCACCGGCCTGGAATCGCCCAGAAAACCGGTCACCTTGGGCGTATTCTTGATGAGGCTGAACACTGCGTCCGTCAGATCGGCCTTCACCAGCACGTAGCCCGGGAAGAATTTGCGCTCGGCATCGACCTTGCGGCCACGACGCACCTCGACGACCTTTTCCGTCGGCACCACGACCTCTTCGATCGCGTTGCTCAACCCCTTCTGGCGCGCCTGCTCCTCGATCGATTCGGCAACCTTCTTCTCGAAATTCGAGTAAGCGTGGACGATGTACCACCGCGCAGTCATTTCAAAAAACTCTCCCTATGCCGCCGTCGCTCAAGAGCCGATCTGCAGAATCAGTTCGATTACCCACGACATCACCTGGTCAGCGGCAAAAAAGAAGAGCGCGGCCAAGGCGGCGAATGCGAGCACCATGACGGTGGAAATCAGTGTCTCCCTCCGCGACGGCCATGTCACCTTCGCCGTTTCGGCCCGTACCTGCTGCAGAAACGTGAAAGGGTTCGTGGTCTTAGACGCCATCTATCGCTCTATATTTTGAAGCGCCGGGAAATCCCGGTTCTCTCGCCGCGTGTCGCGCCCACGTGGAAACCCGGACGCGATGCGAAGCCGGCCCTGCGAATCGCCACCTTGCTCCAGACACGCGACAAAGGCGCGTAAAGCCGTTCCCCGGCTCCACGCACCGTGTCCGTTTCCTACATAGTGCCAATCTTCCCCCTACGCAAGGGCCTTTCTCGGCAATCGTGGAACCTGAAACGAAGGTGGCAGGGGCAGCAGGGCTCGAACCTGCGACCTGCGGTTTTGGAGACCGCCGCTCTACCAACTGAGCTATACCCCTTCCCGCCTGCGCTCAGCGCGCTACGGGCAGGCGCTTCCTAAGGATTTCCATCCTATCTGTAAAGTATCTTTGCACCAATTTGGGCCCCAACTCAGGCAAAGTCCGCGTTCTTTGCCCCAGCGGTGCGCAAATCTGCTTTCAGGAACCGGACTGCGGCTGATATGGGCGGCCCGGCACGCCCCAGCCCCATTGGGGCATGGGTTCCTCGGCGGGCTCGAAGCCCGGCTTCCGGTTGGAGTTGAATTTCGCCAATCGGGTGCCCCACTCGACATAAGCCATGAAGGCGGAGCGGAACTCCGGATCATCCGGCAGGTCGACCGCATCGGCCGCGTCCTGGAGCAGATCGATCCAGCGGCGACGCTGCTCCTCCGTCAAGTGCCGGTTCAGATGATGCGCGATCATTTCACGGTGGCCGCCGAGATTGTCGCTATAGGACGTCGGACCGCCGAAGACCTCGCCGATGAAGGCAGCCACATGCTGCGGGTGATCGTCGGACATGTTGCGAAACACCGGCTCAAGAAGCGGGTCCTGCAGCACCCTTGCGTAAAAGACCTCCGTCAGCCGATTGAGGGCTTCGCCGCCGCCCGCCCAGTCATAAAGGCTCGGCACGTCCTTCTTCATCGCGTCTTCCTTCCGAGGATCCCCCAGCCTAGCGCAAATGTGGTGGTTGCCTCACCGCCAGTCAAACAAAAAGGGCGGCCGAAGCCGCCCCTTGTTCGCTGGTCGCAGGCAATCGCCGACAGTTACTCAGTGATTGCCGCGACGATGCCGGCGCCGACGGTGCGGCCGCCCTCGCGGATGGCGAAGCGCAGCCGCTCCTCCATGGCGAT